>JALBSH010000009.1:0-20773 GCA_022756575.1 Lactobacillus mulieris | reverse complement strand
TAAAAAACGCAGAATCACAATAAAAGGAGCGATTCTGCGTGTGGGAAGTTTAAGTAATTAAAAAATCAATTTACGAGAAAGAACTATTTACACAAAAGATTTGACAGTTTCTGAATTTGACAAGCAATATACAGAAATTATCAATAAAAAGTACGTTTTGCTATACCTTTTCATAAACCTGACTACAATGAGAGTTGAAGAAGGCGTTTTTGTATGACAAAAGAATATGAAAAAGAAGTCAAAGAAGCAGAAAGCGTATTGGAGGACCAAAAGTTAACTGATAGTGAGATTTCACAAGAATTGATTTCCAAAGATAATCCAACTGAAAATGTAAAACCATCTGAGATTGATTTCTTGCGTAAAAAGCCAAATTTGACAACGCAAATTGATTTCACTTTGTTAGCTGATCTTGCTGGGTTATCCAAGGAAGCTAAGGCAGAAGCGGCTGTATAGATAAAAATTTTACGTAGAAAAAAGACCGGTTTGAACCGATCTTTATCTTATAAAAATTTACTTTAGGAGCGTTTGTGAAACTTAGCTACTCCCCAACTGATTAGATAGAAAGTCGAAATCAAAATGAATTGAATTTTTAATTCTAAAATGAATAGTGGAAAGTAAAATAAAACGGAAAACAATAGAATAATAGCGTAAATTCCTTCGAATGTTAGAAATAATCTGTTTCTTTTTCTATTTTTAAGTGTTGCTAGTATCATTTTTTCATTCACAAAGATCCCTCCTAAAAATTATGAAATTAAGACCAACTTAAATAAGGAATAGTCCATCGGATAGGAACACCTAGGAGCCAATGTCCGGAGCTGAGAAAAGTGTTTTTTAACACAACGGTAGTAACAATTGCAATAACTGCGAGTACTACCAATAAGATTAGTAATGTACTTTGTTTAATTTTTGACATG
The DNA here is from genome assembly GCA_022756575.1 of Lactobacillus mulieris. GTDB lineage: Bacteria > Bacillota > Bacilli > Lactobacillales > Lactobacillaceae > Lactobacillus > Lactobacillus mulieris_A. The sequence continues at coordinate 19,859 of JALBSH010000009.1, read as the reverse complement.
ATTAATGCATCCTCCTAATATTTTTTAAACTTCTATTATTTTGCTGGGATAATGACCGGTAATTGCCACCACATTACTGTAGCCTCCTCCCTTTTTTAATCATTTAGTCGGTTTGGTTAAATACTACTCCTTAGTGACTAGAACAGATTAATTTTGTATCACATAGTTTACAAATTATTTGGGCCAAGTTTTAATTAAATCTTGATAACCATATTTTTGTACTTCATTTCTAATTTTTTGCGCTTCCTCTTTATTGTTTAAAAATAAATTCTTTAAATATAAAGCAGCAATCTTATAAAGCAAAAAATGTATGGTTGGTTTTGATTCCATGATGTAGTCAATTATTTTTGGAACATGCATTAATTGAAGTGATTTTTTAGAAAGTTTTCTATTATAGCAAACCGCTAGATAATTCTCGAAGACACGCAAGTATCTTTCTTGTTCTAATTCGGAGATATTTTTATTGCTTTTCATCTCGTTAAGTAGTCTATTGATAAAAAATGCAAGGGTATCTTGTTCCCAGAGCGGCATTGTATTAGTAAAAAGTCGCAGTAATTCAGGATTAGTCATCCAGTTTTGTCCTTCGTTAAATTCAATGAATAGATCTTTTTTTATTTTGGGATCGATTTGATTTAATTTATTTTTTAAATATGCTACAGAAATCATAGCTCTTAATTTTAAAATCTTAGAGTGAGATTGTGACAGAATTTCTTGATAGCATGATTCAATTTCATCAATTTTTCCTACATTGAAGGCTTGTTCCATTTTATTATTTAAATCTGATTCAATCTTTTTTTGCTTTGAAGTATAGGTTGCTCGCAATAATTGGTAAAAGTAAGTAATATCAACATCATGTTCAAAAAGAATCGCGGCTAATTTATCTGCACTAATTCTGCTTTTTCCCGCTTCTACTTTCGCATAAAAAGGCCGAGTAACAATGTTAGCAGCCATTTCTTTTTGAGTGAGGTCTAGATTTTGTCTAATTTTTCGTAGTGCTTGTCCAATAGTCATAAAAAATCCTTTACTCTAAAATATTTTCTTCTCTACGATATATGATTATTATAAATGATGAAAATATAAGCGGATAAATTAAAGAGAACTATGGATATCGGAACGGCATTAAGACATTTGAGAGATGATCTAGGTTTGACACAAAAGCAAATGATTCAGGGGACGAAAATAACTGTTAGTCACTATTCTAAATTAGAGAAGGGACAAAACAGGATATTTATCGAAAACCTAGTCGAGATATTGAAGCAACGAAATATTTCTTTATCATATTTTGTTGATCACTATCTTAATGATGAAAATAGTGAAAAAGAAGTAAATTATTCAGAAATATTAAATATTGCTTTTTACGAAAAAGATAAGATCGCTGCTGAAGAAATAAAACGACAAATTTTTTCAGATAAGAGTTCTAGCAATGAATTGAGAGATAGAGCAACATTAATTGTGGATATGATAGACAACCAGGGACAGAGTAATGTTGATGCTCGAATCATTAATTCTATTTTCAAACATGACAACTGGACTCAGTATGACGAGGCAATAATATTATTGGGTAATATTATTAGAACTAGTAATGTATTAAATATGAGTCCTTTGGTATTGACTCTAATTAGAAAATATAAAGATCTAGATAAAGAAAAAATCGAAAAACAAAGAAGGTTAGCAACGGTTGGAATTAATTATTTATTTAATTTTCGAAAGTTAAGTAAAGAGTTTAATAAAACTGTGCTAAAAATTATAAGCTGGATTAAAACAACATCGATTGTTCCTGAGTTAGGCATTATTCGAGAATTAAATGCATATTTTTTAGCAGTTTATGAAGGAAACATTTCTGTCTCAACTAATATCAAAAATGTCCTTAAAATATCAGGTTATCAAAATCTTGCTAATGATTTACCTAATTAATCCCCTGAGAGGGGATTGAGTTGCTGTGGAATGAGAAGTAGATAAAATCATAGTTAATTAAATATGAAAGAGAGGCATAGTAATTTGATTATTGTTAGTTATCCAGTTTTACCTGAATAACTCTGAGTTCATACAGTACGAGGAGATATAAATTATGAAAAAAAGATTTTGTTAAGCCTAAGTTTAGTAGTATTAGGAAATACTTTGTTTTTTAATTCGAGTGTAGCTTCTGCAGCGACTAATAATAGATATTCCGTAAATAATACAATTCGTCAGGCACCTAATACTGGCGATGTTCCTGGTGGATGGGGCATTACTCCTGGTCATACACATTGGGGCTAAGTGATAGAAGCGATGAATGAATTTTCATTGCTCTTTTTATTTTGGGATGCGAATTTTATGAAGAAAAGTAAAATCATATTTTTAATAGAGCTTGTATTAAATATTATTGCTGCTGTTTTTCTAGTAATAAATAATTCATTCAAAAATTTATTAGATGTAGGCGTTGTATTTTTACTACTTCTATTGCTTATTTGGAATTTTTTAAGAAGAAAAATTGAGATTAGTTTAAAACTATCATGGCTCAATCTTATGATATTACCAGCAATTTTTACTTATTGCTTAAATACTGTAGCTAATGTTTTATTGGTAAAATATCCTGTTAAAAGTGTTTTAATAGCTATAATTTATAGTTTGTTATTCTTAGTTTATTTGCTTCCGGTAGTAATTACTAATGTGGGATTGGTTAAGAATAAGTATGCTAGAGTTTTTATTGCAATGTATTATATTGTGCTATTACTTTTTAGCGAAAACTTACATATGAATGACTACTTATCATCCTTTGTAAATTGGTCTCACTCTGAAATTCTTAATGGGTTAGCGTTAATTCCAATCATATTTTGCTTATTTAAAAGTTGGGATATTCGAGCAAAGCTTAATCTTAAATTTAGGCGATATTCAAATATACAGTTAATAGTTTTATTAGTAGCTGTATTCTTTGCTGCTTGGTATTCCTTCTTTCATAGCTATGTTTATATTGCACCAACTTTTTCGCAATTATTTTGGAATTGGGACTTCTCGGAAATTATCCCAACTGAACGAGCTGTTTTATGGAGTTTAGGAGCGATTTTATTCGAAGAAGGATTCCGGTATCTATTAATAATTGTATTGCTTGAAGTTTTTAAAGTGCAAAGGGGTCAAATTGACTATTTTCTTGAGTGCGCTATTTTTTGGATTGATACATTATGCCGGACTACTTGACCAAGGCCCAATATTTATAATTTCAACGCAAGCAATTTTTGCTTTTGGTTATGGCTGCTTTTTGGCGACACTGTACTTATATTCTGGAAAATTCTGGTTAGTATTGCTTTCACATTTTTCATTAGATCTTATTGCATTCTCGCTTTCTGCAGGTGGTGGCGGAATACTATCATGGTATGGCAATAATGATCTCTTGAGTAATGGTTTGAGCATGGTTTTTGCTTTAGTTATGACATTGATTATGTTTTTAGGTAAACAAAGGAAAATTATGCAAGAAAATGCTGCTAGATTAATTAATGAATGATGCATTTAAGATGGTCGAAAGATCATCTTTTTTATGCAATAAAGTGTCATATATAATTGACACCTACTATAAAAGTTGCTATTATTTTAAAAACGTCACATATAAATGACATCTAACTAGATGAATAAAGAAGAATTCAATGAATCGAGTAAGAGAATATCGTAAGCAAAAGCAAATATCACAAATGGAGCTTGCTAGACGAATAGGGGTGGCAAGGCAAACCATTAATTTGATTGAGAATGATAAGTATAATCCATCGTTAGAATTATGCCTAAACTTGGCGCATGCATTAGGAACGGATTTGAATACTTTGTTTTGGGATGGGGATGAAGCAAAATGAGACGAGAAAGTTTATGGCTTAAGTTTGTCAGATATTGGTATGGCATTGATAGTAAATTAGACGAGCGGCAATTAGCAGAGGTTGAACGAATCGGTAATAATGCCTATGTAATCTCTGGTATAGTGGAACTGATCTTACTGGTTATCACGCTAATTATGGCATTGACTATTAAAAGTGAGCTGGCTTTGTGGTTTTTACCTTTGGCGATTGCAATTATGATGCTGATGATGAGTGCTTATACTTATTTGACAATGCGAAAATTTAAAATATTCTCTGTCGAAATTACAGCAGATGAACGCCCCAAAGCAATTCGTAGAATATGGATAAAGGCTATAATAGCGGGAATAATTGGTGCAGTTTTTGGTACATTAGGTAGCGCGCTAGGAGCTTCTTCTGTGCAAAATAATCTAGTAAATGTGCTTGATTTTTGGCCACAAGGTTTATGGCTAGGCGTATGTTGCGGTGCTGGTAGTGCGATTGGAAGAGTGCAACGATTGAAAGTAATTAAAGAAGACGAATAAGCGAATCGAAAGTAGTCGATCCGCTTTTTTTGCTGAAAAACTATATAATTAAAGTAACAATAAAATTTACAGCAAGGCAAAAAGGATGAAAAAACAAAATAAGACTGGCTCAATTGGCGTAGTGGGTGCCACGGCCATCGGTGTTGGTGGCATGATGGGAGCAGGCCTATATACATTGCTCGGCTTGGCCGCCAACTCTGCTGGTGTTTGGCTGCCAGTATCATTTCTAATTGGAGGCATTGTGGCCGCATTTTCAGTTTATTCGTATTCAAAGTTAGGAATGAAGTATCCAGATCGAGGCGGTGCCGCTAAGTTTTTGCTAAAAGAATTCGGAGATGGCCTGCTAGCTGGTGGGATGAACGTCTTCCAGTATATCGGCTGGATTATCGCCATGGCGTTATATGCGACCGGATTTGCGGAATATGCCTGCCAACTATTGGGAAAATCAAGCTCAGGCTGGCTAGGTAAGGCAATCAGTATCGGAATTGTCATCGTGGTTGTGGCAATTAATATTATGGGTTCAAAGCAAGTGGCACGTGCGCAAACGGCAATTATTGCGTTTGAATTGTTAATCTTACTGTCTTTTGTAGCGGTAGGTTTAACTAAGCTGCATGTGCCGACAATTACTAGTTCAAATAGCGGCAATATTGTAGGTATCCTATCTGCTGCGGGTTTACTTTACGTAACTTATGAAGGTTTTGGCGTAGTTACTAACGCTGCAGGGAGTATGGTAAATCCTAAAAAGCAGTTGCCACAAGCGCTGTTCTTTTCATTAGGGATCGTCATGGTGATTTACATTGTAGCTAGTGTAGTCGTGGTGATGACCTTAGGCGTTCAAGGCGCAGTAGCTAATCAAGGCCACGTTTTGGCAACGGCTGGTAAGCTAGTATTAGGCAACTGGGGTCTGTTCATCACTTCACTGATTGTCTGCATCTTCGTTGTGATTTTCCCATTATCAGCTGTTGGTGAGATGGCCAGCCTAGCCTTTTTATTGGTGTATGCCATGGTTAACTTAGGCCACTTGCGCATTGCAGGACAAACTGGGGCCAAGCGCTGGATTTTGATTTGCTCTGTTGTATTGAATCTAGCTTTGTTTGCTTTGTTGTTTATTCAGACAATTCTCAACCACGAAACTTTAACTTGGATTTCAGTAATTGCTTTGTTAATTATTAGTTTTTTAGTTGAACTTGCTTGGCGAAAAAAGAATAAACGCAACCTGCATTGATTAGGAAAAAAATAGTAATTTATGATACAAAAAGTCGACTTTTGTTCCACTTATTGGGTACAAAAGTCGGCTTTTTGTTTTTTTCGTTGTCAAAACAATATCTTTAATATTTTAATTCAGATATACTCTCTTTGATCAAGTTTGAAGTGAGGGAAAATGAATGAAAAAGTTATTGATCGGAAGCGCAGTCTTAGCTGCCTTATTAATTAAAGAAAATATCGCAGTAAATGCGGCAATAGAGCAAAACGAAACAACGCCTAAGATTGCAGTTACTGACAAAAAAGAGAAGCCAAAAGACCAGTCTGATAATAGTTTTGCAGGTCATTATGACCAAGAGACAAATTTTATTACCTGGGAAATAAGGCTGAATCCCAAGAAAGAAAAATATACTGGTGATTTGAAGTTGGAAAATTTAATTCCAGAAGGCTTAGTTCTAGATCCAGATACGATTGAAGTAATTAAGAATGATAATTTTATTCAAAATTCTAGTTTAGTTAAATTGAAGAAAAACAAATTAACAGCTGAATTTCCTGCTAAGAAGTATTCAGAGAGCACAATTTTGATTAAGTATCGAACCAAGGTGGAAGCAGAGCCTAATGAGCCTAATTATCTTCGGGTGAGTCAGTCCTTTACTTTGGGCGATGATCGAGTTCAAGAATACGAGCAAGAAATTAAATACGATCGAAGTAATAAGAATTTTAACATTGAAGCGCCACATAAATCTACGTTTAGAGATGATAATCAAATTTCGTTAATTAAAAAATCTAAAAGTAATGAAGAACGCTCTGAAGATTGGCTTAAACGTCTAGCAGAGCTGATTATTAATAAAAAAGAAACTACTTCAGATAAAGGAGGTGAAAAAGTTCAAGGACAGGTCAAAGATCAAAAGCAGCAAGCTTCCCCAGAAAATACAAACCTTTCACGCACTCCAACTGTCAAAGGCTTGACTGGTTTTGATACTAAGGCTAACGAGGTAAAATCCACAGCTAAAATAGATTCTGATTCAGTAAAAACTACTCTAGATAAAGACGAGATTAAGGACAATGCAAGTACTATCTCGCCTAAGTCGCAAAAACACGATACTCATGTCACACTCCCTAAAAGTGACACATCAGAAACTAAGGCAAAATTACCTAAAGCTGGTGAAACTGCCGGTGTTATGCTCAGCGTATTGGGCATAATTTTAATAATTGCAGGGTGGACAGTTCGAACAAAATTCTTAAAATAATCTATATTTGTACTAAAATACGGATTTTCAATAGCCAAAATAGACTCTTTCACGTATTATTTAGATAGATAAACTTGTATCATGAAAGAGAAACAAACATGCCGTACACTATTTCAGAAATTATTGTTTTATTTTTTACTTATTCAGTTATCGGCTGGCTTTGGGAAACCTTTTATTGTTCGATCAAAGACCACCATTATGATTATCGGGGATTTCTGTTTGGTCCTTACTGCCCCGTATATGGGTTCGCCGTTACTACAATTTTAATTTGTACCAAAGACGTGCGAGATAACCTGCTCCTTTTATTTATAGTAGGGACTATCGTTGCCACTATTTTCGAATTTGTGGCTAGTTGGCTATTAGAGACAATCTTTCACATGAAGCTTTGGAATTATTCAAAATTATGGGGTAACATTCAAGGTCGAGTGGCCCCAATGATTTCATTATTTTGGGGCGTTGGTGTAGTTTTATTAGTAAAATTTATTCAGCCAATCATTCAGAAGCTCATTAATAATGAAGAAAAGATAACTCATGGCTGGCTAGCTGTGGGTATTACCATTGTTATGGGTATTGACTTAGTATTAACAGTAATCAGTGTCGAGAGATTCCATACTACAACTAAGATGTGGGATGTGCATATTAACCACTTTATTGAGCGAGTTAGAACTAAAGTAGAAAGTCATATGCCTGAGAAAGGAAAATTGCGGGTTGGTGATTGGCACCACTCAGTGATGCAGCACTATGATGAATTACAACCGCAACGATTAAGCTGGAATCATAAGCGCTACTTGAAGAGCTTTCCAAAATTAAAAGTTACTGATGCTCCTAAGTTCATGGAAATTAAGAAAGAAGTCTTGAAGAAAGAAAGCTAACTAACATAATCTTATTTTGTGGGATTGAAAAAAGTCGGATGATCATATTAGGTCATCCGACTTTTTCTTATCCATTAATTCTATTTGGTTCACGTTTTTTACTTTTTATTTCGGTGTAGTTATCTAAAACGTTGGCATAGCGTCCAAGGGTGAAAAGGTAATCAGATAATCGATTGAGGTATTTTAATACGTCATCTGATAATTCCTGTTCATTTAAACTTAATTTGACCAATATAATAGCAACACCATCAACTCCTGAAACTACTGAAGAAGAACATCTGACAGTAAAAGATCATGTGGGTTCATCAACTTTAAGAAGAGGATTACCACAAACTGGTGAAAAGAAATCTACTTTGAATGCAGGCTTTGCCCTTGCTGGCATAGGCTTGGCTTTGCTTGCAGGGATGTTGTTTGATCCTAAAAAGAAGCACTAATACTGAATAAGAATTAAGTTCGTTAAAGATCGAATCATTTTGGGTTCGATCTTTTTTAGTAACAAAATTTAAAAAATCCCACCTTCGTGAATAATTGAATACTTTATATATTTCAATCGTCCACTTTAGTGGGATTGTATTAATTCAGGATGATCTTTTTGAATTTCCTGTTTTTGAAGGGCAGACCAAGTCCATGGAAGAGTTTTTTAGTCGCCTAGAAACTATAGGCAAGGCTTGGCATAAAGCCTATGATACCATTGATTCCGATACAGATAGAGTCATTAAGAGAACTAAAATGGATGCTCGTACTACGTTAGACCTACTAGAACATCTATCACCTGTACAGTTCTCTTGAAGAGAAAAAGAATATCAGCACGTCACCAGTATGGTTCTTAGACTATGATCAAAAAATTTATTGTACTGATGATGCCATCATTGGTCAGATGCTTCAAACCATTAATCATGACATTACCCGACGCAGCAGTCGTAGCTTATTACACTGGAAAATTCTTAAACAAAATTGTTCCAGAAATTTTTATTTTTGATGGATGTTATTTTTTGCTTGGTTCTAAGCGATTTTATTTATCAAAGTTAATAGTTCTATGTTATATTATAAGTGTTATAATAATGTAAAAATTATTAAGCATTGAAATATAGTGCATTATGATACGAGGAGAAAGATCATGTTAGAAAGAGTCCCAAAATATACACTAAGAAAACTGTCAGTTGGCTTGGCCTCAGTGATGATTGGATCAGGAATACTGATGAACTCTCCAAAGGTACTTGCTGATACTATTAACCCAAATGAAGGTACTAGTACTGCTGTTCAACCTTCTAGTCAAGATAAAGATAATAGTGAGCCAAGTACTCAATCTGGTGCTACTCAAGATGAAAACATTGATTCTAACGCAGCTGTTCAAGAGAGAAGCGACAACTCAGTTACTGAACCAGCAACCACAACTAATGCTGAAGAAAAAGTAGTGGCAACAAATACCCAAGATACTACGCAAGATAAAGACAAGCAGACAAATGCGAATGAAACTACGCAAAATACTACCAATGTCGACAAAAAAGATACTGAAGTAACGCCGACTAACGACGCAACAACAGCTACACCGAAGACAACCGCCAAGGTTAACGCACCGGCTGCACCAACAGCAATGAAGGCAGCAGCTACTGCTGAAACACCAGATCCAACGGTTCCAGATAACTCAGCTAATACTGCTATTATCAATGACAAGAATAGTTTGGAAAAAATTTGGCTTGAAACATCTACTGCGCGGGCCCAGGTCTACACTACCGTTAAGGGAACTGATCAAAAAGTCTATGTCAGTTCCTATGCAGAATTCGGTAAGCGACTTAATTCATTAATTTTTACTAATCGCTTTGATCCAAATAGTCTAGAATTACACATTGAATATCAGGTGTTAAAGGATAGGGTTCAAAATTTCATTGTAAATTGGGGAGACTGGCTCCGACTAGATACCAGTAGAATTGGTAAAGATGGTCTAACTTTCACTACAGATACAGGTGAAAAAGTAGCCTATACGTTAACACCAGGATGGGGGGAAGTACAAAACCTATGATGAATGGCTTAGTGAAGGCCAAGATATGAGTAAGATAAATGCTCTTAAAATTGGCAACAATTTAAAGGCCGGGACTAACTTCGTATTAACCGTTCCCCTAAAATATATTGGTAGAACTGATGGCACAAAGCAATTTAACAATGTTCAAGTTGTAGATTACGGGCAGCCAAATGCTAATATGGTGTTCGATTTTATTGAATTACATCCAGAGCAAATCGATACTCCAGAAGCTCCAACTACTGATAAAGAGTCAGTTACTACCGGTATCTATAACAATCCGTTAGCTACTGCTACAGACTGGTATAAAACGGAGCATGGTGAATATGTTGCATACTATACAGCTAAAGGGAAAGATGGTAAGACCTATGTAACTGGATATGTGGCTGCCAATGGTAAGTCTGAGTCGATTATCAATGTTGATCAGATTGATCTAAATACCTTGGAATACCATATGATTTACCGTAATGGTGACGAAGAAGTAGCGGCCGGTATTTCAGCAAGCTTTGCTGATGGTAAGACTCTAGTGGTTGATGCTAGTCGTATAGGTGCTGATGGTATCCGTTTGAAGAGTCAACAGGGTTGGTCTTATAACAACGGGGGTTATAGAGAGAATACTAGTGGGAGACTCTATTATAGTTGGGAAGATTTTCTTAAGAACCATAACGGATCGGTAGATAACCTCGTTGGCATCAATATGAATGCATCCGCTTTCAAGCCGGGCGATACAATTGAAGTAGTTGTTCCTGTTAGGTATATTGGGAAACTTTCTGATCAAGTTCAATCCTTAGAATTTAAATCTGAAGCTAGAAAAGATGTTTCGGTTAAACTCTACTTCACAACTGTGCGCAAGGACTTAAGCCAGGTTAAGCAGGTAGTCTTGCTTCCGACTGAGTTCATGGGAGAACAACCTGGTCAATCAAACTGGAAGCTGGTTAAGGAAATTGAAAAAGATATGCCAAATGGGTGGGAGGCCATTAAAATTAGTAACTTCCCAACCTATAAGGGATCATTCAATATGGATTCACTACCAAAAGGGGACTTACCATCGGTTGTTTATGGCTCTGCGCAATACTTTGTTGACCTCCAAGAAATTCAGAAAATTTTTGCTAACCATGGTTACACGGTCAAGTATGCTAACAACAACGGTAAAGCTCAGGAAATGCCATTCTATGGATACGTTACCCTGCCACTGGCCCTTATTGATGGTGGTGGTAAACCTGTTGCCCCATCTATCTGGACAATCCAAGTTCAAGCTGTGCCTGCTATTATTTTAAATAAAGATCAACACTATGTGGCAGATCCGAATGCTAAGCCATGGGACACCACTTCAATGATTGATGAGATTTATGCTGCTGATGACGCAGGACAGCGGAAGACGCGCGATCAACTAGAAAAGTTGCCAAAGACGGACGTGGATATTAGTTATGAATACCAAGCTCCAGGGGCTGCTACAGCTGCTCCGGTTGATAAGGTCGACTTGCCTAAGGCGGGGGTATACACTGTCACTTACAGTCATACTTATGCTGATGGGCGAGTAGTTAAGGATAGTCGCAAGGTTTATGTTGATGATGTTAAGCAAGAAACCAAGGACATTACTCGAACAATTATTGTCCACGAGCCAAACGGAACTGACCAAAAAGTTATCCAAAAAGCAACATTGACACGGGAAGTGATTCTTTATGCACCTACTGGGAAAATCAAATCTGTGGGTGAATGGTCTACTGCTAAGTGGGAAAGATACTCAGCTCCAGAATTTAAAGGTTACACTCCAGCCCCGGCTCAAATTGATGAAACTGCTGTGAACAAGGACACTCAGGATACAACTGTTGAGATTAGCTATACAGCTAATGAGATCACAAAGCCAGAAACCAAGGACATTACTCGAACAATTATTGTCCACGAGCCAAACGGAACTGACCAAAAAGTTATCCAAAAAGCAACATTGACACGGGAAGTGATTCTTTATGCACCTACTGGGAAAATCAAATCTGTGGGTGAATGGTCTACTGCTAAGTGGGAAAGATACTCAGCTCCAGAATTTAAAGGTTACACTCCAGCCCCGGCTCAAATTGATGAAACTGCTGTGAACAAGGACACTCAGGATACAACTGTTGAGATTAGCTATACAGCTAATGAGATCACAAAGCCAGAAACCAAGGACATTACTCGAACAATTATTGTCCACGAGCCAAACGGAACTGACCAAAAAGTTATCCAAAAAGCAACATTGACACGGGAAGTGATTCTTTATGCACCTACTGGGAAAATCAAATCTGTGGGTGAATGGTCTACTGCTAAGTGGGAAAGATACTCAGCTCCAGAATTTAAAGGTTACACTCCAGCCCCAGCTCAAATTGATGAAACTACTGTGAACGAGAACACTCAGGATACAACTGTTGAGATTAGCTATACAGCTAATGAGACCCCAGAGCAACCAGATAACAGCAAGGACAAAGGTAATAATGACAACAATGGTGGTAACAATTCAGATGCGATTGTGCCAATAAATCCTAGTGACAATAACTCAAATAATTCAAATAATGCACCAACTGACAATAAGAAGACTGATGACACCAAGAAAGATAATACTGGCAAGAAGATTACAAAGGAGACTCCTAAGAAGGTAAAGAATAATAAGTCTAACAAGACCAAATCAACGACTACTTCTAAATCTAACCAGTCTTCAAAGGCTAAGCGAACCACTAAATCTGGTACGATTAGTCCTAAGGCAGTCGCTTTAGCTAATACTACTGCTGGTCTAGCTACTTCAGCTAAGGCAAATATGGAAAACGGTATTGCCAAGAACAACAGCCAAAATTCTCAAACTTTGCCACAGACTGGTGAAAATGAAAGTAAGGTAGCATTTGCCGTTGCCGGGTTGTTAGCAGCTGCTTTGGGCATTTTTGGTATAGCTATTAATCATAAAAAAGAAAATTAATTAGCTAAGTTGAATAAATCATACAAAAAGACGCATAGAATAGCAATGTCATTAAGTTAAGACATTGACGAAAATCAGACTTTATGAACCGAATTATTTTGGCTCTTTGTCAAACACCCTAAAGTATAAAGGTAGATAGAAACATGACGATGTTTTTATCTACCTTTTTTCTTATACTTAGATTGAGCTTGCGGTTGAACCCTTCAAGGCAGCCGTTAGAATAAGGCAGTTTTGCTCCATTAAGCACAGCTTTTAGGTTATGTTTAAAGGTCAATAGTGTTTTGTGCATTAAAGTCCCAATTTGATCTTGGCAGTTGATTAATAAGTTGAGCTCATGAGTATTGCCCGTTTCAACGGCTTGAATAAAGCTTTGCATCAGGTTATATGAATTCTCTAAGGTAGTGCTGGTATTGATGCCTTCTGTAACTACTTGTGCTTGAGTTAAGCAGTCTTTGTAGTGCCAGTTATAGTGAGGATGAACTTTTTCAAGTTCATCAAACTTCTTCAAGTATAATTTCCAAGGAGACTTAAGCAGCTGATATTGCCGCGATCTTTTATCAAAGGTCTTCATGACTTGGACCCTCAGCGAGTTGAATGAGCGCGTAAGCATTTGAATCATGTGAAAACGATCAATGACAATCTGTGCATTAGGAAAACAAGCTCTAACGATATCTTGATAGTAAAAATTAAGATCCATCGTGACCGTTTTAACGTTAGCTCTAGCTTGGAGCGAGAAACGACCAAAATACTTAAGCAGCGTCTTCTTGTAGCGAGTTCTAAGAATCTGAACGACTTGATGATTATCACCATCCAGGCAGATAAAGTGCAGCTGGCGGTAACTCATCAAAAGCTAAATGAGCTGGCAAATATTCGTAGCTGTCAATAAACCGGTGTGAACAGTTGCCCAGTACTCTTTGAACAGTATTAATTGAAATATTGTTTTCTCTGGCAATGCTGGTCATAGATCGATCTTCAGTTAAAGCTGACAACACTTTAAGCTTAGAGGCATTAGAAATAGAACAGTATTTACCAATTCAGACTGAGCCATAGATCAGCGCTCACAAGTGCGACATTTAACTCGTTGCTTAGCTAATCTTATAATGACCGGTAAGCTTGCATTAGCTGTCGGATAGTGAATGTTGGTAATCAAATGGCCATTATGTAAGAGATCTAGGGAGCCGCAGAAAGGACAAGCAGGTTGAAGCAATTCAGCTTCATAGATTTTATGCTTTTGCAGTTTGATCGATTTATAGAAATCACCTTTATTTATAAGAATTTGTGTGGAAACGATTTTTATTGAAGAGGACTATGTCCTCTTTTTTGCAATAAAAAATCCTGTTAACAGCTTATCATATAGATAAGTCATCAACAGGAAAAATTATAGAGCCAATATTTTGAGATTAATTGATAGGGGTTGAAAAGTAAATTTTATTTGTTATAGAAAATATAGAAAAAGGATTGTTCAAGAAATTATTTTACGAAACCTGCAGTGAACCAAGTGTTGGCACTAGGCTTAAGTGACCAGCCAGTGACCTTCTTGTTAACAGCAGTGATTGAGTATTGGTTGGTAGTTGGCACAACGTATGCTTCATCATACATCCACTTTTGCCACTTCTTGAAGGCATTAGCACGGTAAGTAGGATTGAAGGCCTTCTCTGAGTCGATATCAGCCAAAAGCTTAGTTTGCTTAGGTGAAATGAAACGAGCAAAGTTGTATGGTGCAGCTTCATTGTAAAGGTCGTTAGGGGATGGTTCACTTGAAAGTGACCAACCACCTTCGAAGACGTCGATTCTTGGATCGTCAGATTGAACAGCTTGTACCCAGTTGTTGAATTCCATTGGACGGCCGCCGACAAATTTAACATCCAAACCAACTTTCTTCCATTGTTGGATGTAGTTTCTCCAAACAGGTTCAGCGGTAGTTGAGTTGTTTCTAACAGCCAAGTTAATTACTAACTTCTTGCCGTTAGGTTGAACTCTGTATTCACCCTTCTTCTTGTAGCCGGCTTTATCCAATAATTCGTTAGCCTTCTTCAAGTTGTATGGGTAACCCTTGATTGACTTGTCAGTATAATCACCAAATTGTTCAGGGATCAAAGTGTTAACGCGGAAGGCCAAGCCGTGGTAGTAACGTTTAGCGACTGCATCAACGTTCATTGCATAAGCCATTGCCTTACGCAATGATGGATTGTCCATCTTGGAGTTCTTGTTTTCAACGTTCTTGCCAGACTTCTTATCCCATTTACCTACCTTAAAGCCTAAGTAGTTGTAGGATAGGGGAACCTTACCAATGAAGTTGGTATCAGTAGCGTTCTTAACATCATCCCATTGGGTGTTAACTACGCCAGCTATGTCGAACTTGTGACTCTTGATGGCTTGAGTAACTGAGTTGGTACCGATGACTGTCATGGATACCTTTTCCAAGTTTGGTGTACCACGCCAGTAATGCGGGTTACGTTCCCAAGTGACAGATTGACCACGAACAAGCTTGCTTACGCGGAATGGGCCGTAGAAGAGTGGTTGTTTTCTAACCTTGTCACTAGACATCAACTTGGAGAATGGTACGTCCTTTAAGTAATGGTAAGGTTCAGCGTATTCCTAGAAGTAACCGTTACCTGATTGAAGCATACCAGGCTTCATTTGTTTAAAGTGAATTACGACCTTGCGGCCATCTTCGCCATCAGGCATCTCAATACCAGAAATCTTCTTGCTCTTGCCTTCGTGATATTCTGCTAAACCAACAATGTCGGCAAGAGAATCGGTATAACGTTGTGACTTGGAGTCTTTATTAGCGATAATTTCATAAGCGTATTCCACGTCTTTAGCATTAACTTGCTTGCCGTCTGACCACTTAACACCCTTCTTAACCTCGATAGTTACGGTCTTGGCTTTACGGTCAAGCTTAAAGGTAGCAGCACCTTTATTGTTAATCTTGTATTGATCGTTGACTGAGAATAACCCTTCTTGTCCTGGCTCTGCAACTTCACTGTCAGTGGCAGTATCAGATAATTCTGGCAAGAAAATACCAGTGAAGGGACTATCAGATTCGATAGCATAATTTAAAGTGCCACCTTTTTTAACACTTTTCACAGGAACAGTTTGACTGAATTTGTGATGTGTTTCATCTGCATTATTATTTTTTGAATTTTTATTATTACCACAGGCAACCAAACTTAAAGCTGCCCCAGAAACAAGTGCTAATGCACCAAAATATCGTTTTGCTTTACTCATTCAAAAAGCACCTCCAAATAAATTAAAAATATTTGAGTTTTATTCTATGATATTAAAATGAAAAAAACAATAGAAAGATGAATAAAAATGTGAAAAATATTATTTTTAAATTATTTTTGAAGCTAAGATTAGTTTTCTTTCTTGGCTAATTAGGCATAGAATAAGGAAATAACAGCTTTTTATGTTGGAGGAAAATATGGATACAGCCTGGCAAAAATTTAAAAATAATATTCCATTACGTCGATTTGTGGTACTGCTATTAATTATTGCCTGCCTTTATGAAATACGAGCAATGATGAACACAGTATTATTAACTTTTATTTTTACTTATGTGATCGTGCATTTAATTCATCTAGTGCAGCGGTATTTTCCTAAAATACCAACAGGCCTAATTGTTGCGGTAACATATCTAATTATCTTGGCGCTACTTTATTTCGTGGTTACCATTTATTTGCCCATGTTAGTTGGCCAAATATCTAAAATGGTAAAGTCAGTGATGGCGTTTTATGAATCAAATGAATCATCGCGCTTAGCCAGCCATGTAACGCGTTATATCAGTAAAGGTGAGATTGTTACGCAGGCAAAACGAGTTGGGACTTTTGCTCTGCATACGGTGACCAATTTTGGTAGTTTAACAATTGCTACCTTTATGTCATTGATTTTGAGTTTCTTCTATACGATTGAATTAGATAGAATGATTGAATTTTCAAAGTTATTTGTTAAAAGTGGTTACTTTAAATGGCTTTTTGAGGATATTCGCTATTTTGGTAAAAAGTTTACCAATACTTTTGGTGTCGTTTTAGAGGCGCAATTCTTTATTGCCATTTGTAATACGGCCTTGACGATGATGGGTCTGGCATTTATGCATATGCCGCAAATTATTGCCTTAGGCTTAATGGTCTTTATTTTAAGTTTAGTGCCAGTAGCTGGTGTGATCATTTCTTTAATTCCATTAAGTATTATCGGCTATTCTGTTGGTGGCATTCGTTATGTGATTTATATCTTCATTATGATCATGATTATTCATGCAATTGAGGCCTATGTGTTGAATCCCAAATTTATGGCTAGCAAGACTGAATTACCAATTTTCTATACTTTTTTAGTTTTGTTAGTAGCTGAACACTTCTGGGGTACTTGGGGCTTGATTGTTGGTGTACCGATCTTCACTTTCTTGCTTGATGTCTTAGGGATTAAATCGGCGAAGAAAAGTAAAAAGAAAGCGAATAAATAATGAGAGTACTTTTGACAGGTGATAGCATTATTGCACGCCAGGAAGGAAAAAATGAACCGCATCTTAATTGGAATTTGCACCAATTATTGCCAGATATTGAAATAGAAAATACCGCTGTTTCGGGGATTAACTCCGGGGCCTTTTTTGCCAAATTAAATGAATTAGTACTAAGCGTAAAGCAGTGCGATAATTTGGTGATCTTGCTGGGAACCAATGATTTGGCTATGCACAAACAAGTGCCAGCAAGGCAATTTAAGCAAAATATGGAAATTATTTCCTCGGCAATAATTTGTCAATATTACCCACCACATGTTCTGCTTGTTTCGCCGCCAGCTGTTGATGAAGCTAAGCAACGTGTACGGAATAATACGTTAGTAGCGGAATATGCTCAGATCGTGAAAGAAGTAGCACATGAGTATCATTTTCGTTATGCAGATCTGGCACAAGCTATGCGGGATACTGGCGATTTAAGCGAGATTTGTCAAGGAGTAAAAAACGATGGACTTCATTTTGGTGATCGTGGCTATGAGATTTTAGGAAAACTAATTGCTGAAAATTTGAAACAAATGTAAAAAGGACCGCAATTTGCGGTCCTTTATTTTTCGCTATTTTAATGTTGCCCAAAGCAAGCTTCCAGCTAGCGCAATGGCCAAGAACGGAATGAGCAAATAGGCAAAAAAGAAAAACATAATTCCTACGACTAGTAAAAAGCCGATAATTTTAATGAGGCCAATTCCTAATTTAAAGAATAGCCAGAGTAAGAGTAATGTTAATAATAAAGAAAGCATATTAATACCTCCATAAATCTATGAGAGTATTTTACTACCAAATTGGACGAATAGAATAGTAGGAAGATTAATGCTTTAGAAAAATTTAGTTACCGGTAACAAGATAAATTATATTGAAAGCTCTTTCTGTAACCGCTATATTTTAACTATTGAAAGCGATTTAAGAAACGAGAGGAAAAATAAATGGAGGAGAAAAAAACTGGGTTACCTACGCTAGCTAGTACGACAATTTGGATGATTAGTTTGGGGTATTTGGGTGTGCAAATCGCCTTTACTTTGGAAACATCACAGATGAGTCGAATCTTCCAAACATTGGGTGCTGATCCGACAAAATTAGGCTGGTTCTTTATTTTACCGCCGTTAGCTGGATTGGTAGTGCAACCTGGAATTGGATCATTATCCGATCGAACTTGGATTCCTAAGATTGGACGGCGTTTGCCATATTTATTAGTCGGTATGATCTTTGCCGTAATTACTATGATTTTGTTACCAAATGTTGGTAGTTTTGGTCTAGGCTATGGTTCAATTGAGGCTCTAATATTTGGTGCTGTTGCAATCGCGATATTAGACGTGGCATCGAACATGGCAATGCAACCATTTAAAATGATGATTGGTGACATGGTCAATGATGAACAAAAGTCATATGCCTATGGGATTCAAAGCATGTTGTCCAACTTTGGTGCTGTTATTGCCGCATTTTTCCCGTTCTTATTAACTAGTTTGGGTGTTGCTAATACTGCTAAAAAGGGTGTGGTACCACAATCAGTAATTATTTCATTTTATGTTGGTGCTGCCGTTTTAGTCATTACATCATTGTTCACGATATTCAGAGTACATGAATATGATCCAGAAACCTACGCTCGTTATCATGGAATTAAAGAATCTGATAATCAAGAAGGCGGTGGTTGGATTGAACTGCTTAAGAAGGCGCCAAAAGTCTTCTGGCAAGTGTCATTAGTTCAGTTCTTCTGCTGGATTTCTTTCCAATATTTATCAACTTACGCTACTGGTGCTATTGCACAAAATGTTTGGAATACGACCAATGCCTCCTCTGCAGGCTACCAGATTGCTGGTAACTGGTTTGGTGTTTTAACTGCTGTACAATCAATTGCGGCAGTAGTTTGGTCATATGTTTTAGCGAAGGTTCCAAATAATCACCACAAGCTAGGTTACGGTATCAGTTTGCTACTAGGTGGAGTAGGATATACTTCAATCTTCTTGATTCATTCTCAGGGGTTTTTAATTCTATCCTTCATTTTAATTGGTATCAGTTGGGCTGGTATGAATACTTATCCATTGACGATGGTATCTAATGCTTTATCAGGTAAACACATGGGAACATACTTAGGATTGTTCAATTGCTCAATCTGCTTACCTCAAATTGTAGCATCACTGCTCAGCTTCATGATTTTCCCAATGGTGGGTAACTCCATGCCAGCAATGATGTTGATTACTGGTATTTCAGGCTTCTTAGGCGCTTTATCAGTTTTAGCAATTAAGGAAACCTACGTAAAATAGCATAATTTTTCCGATAAAAAAAACACTGCGTGCATTGTCAATGTCATTAAGTTAAGCTATTGACATTGGAGAAAAAACAATTAAAGCATCATTTGGCTTTAGATAGCCAATTTGATGCTTTTTTGTGTACGCCAAATAAGCGTAGTTTGTATTTCTTTTTTATTAGGCCACGCGATACATGTAATATACTGCAGACTTGGCTTTTAAATTTCGTTTGTCTTTTCGCCTTTATTTTTGCAAAAAAAAGAATCGAATCCAAATGATTCAATTCCTAAAAAGATCAGTTTTCAAAAGTCAATAGCTTAACTTAATGACATTGCATTTTGAATAACTGCGGAGATTTTTGGTATAAGTCCCTTAACGATGACCTCGGCTCTTATTATAATAAGAAAATCCGCAAATTCACAGTGTTCATATTATAGCTGTCGTTCACTCTTAACTTATAATCCTAAAATAACGTTCTAATCTG
>JALBSH010000008.1:0-21937 GCA_022756575.1 Lactobacillus mulieris | reverse complement strand
AAAAGGAAATCTTGATCGTTTTTATTCATCTGGAAGCTAGTTTTTTCCCAGACACATTTAATTTATTCCATCGGAAAAATCTTATCTGGATTCAAAACATAATTTGGATCAAAAACATGCTTGATCTTTCTCAAAAGTTCAGTGTAATCATGACCATAGAAATCCTCAAACCAATCTTTGCAGGCATAACCAATACCATGCTCGCCAGACATATTTCCATCCAAAGCTTTAGCTGTCTTATAAAGTTCGGTAATCACATAATGACTCTTTTGCTCAAACTCTTCGTCACTCATTGCATCTGAGCAAAGATAAATATGTAAATTACCATCGCCGGCATGACCAAAGTTAGGAATTCGCATACCAACCTCTTGTTCCAATTCATCAACTCTATGCAAAACATCAGGAATATGATTAATTGGCACACAAATATCAACTTCATCCATCTTTGGCGTAGACTTTTGAATAGCCAAAAGCAATGCTTCCCGACAAGTCCAAATCTTCTTTGCTTCCTCTGAATTAGCATCTAAAATTACCGCATCAGCTGCTTTAAACTTCTTCGTTGCTGCAAGGGCAAGCTTTAATTCCGCATCCAATTCCTCTTTAGTTAAAGAATCAAGCCCTAGAATAATGAAGCCATCGCCATTTGCAATCGGGAATTTTTCATCGTAATACTTTTCCCAGAGACTAATGACTTTTCTACCCATAAATTCAACGGTTGTTGGCACTACACCAGAAGCCAAAATTGCTGGTACTGATTTAATTGCTTTATCCAAATTAGGAAACGGAATAATTGCATTGATCGATTGTTTAGGACGTGGATATAAACGCATGGTAACTTCAGTTACTACACCTAAAGTCCCTTCTGAGCCAATGATCAGGTCTTTTAACGAATAACCTGATGAGGACTTAACTGCCTTAGCGCCAAATTTGTAAAGTTTACCATCAGTTAAAACAACCTTCAATTCGCGGATATGTTCTCGAGTAACGCCATATTTAATTGCTTTCAACCCACCGGCGTTAGTATCCACATTACCACCAATTGTAGCCCAATGCATTGCTGGAGCTGGCATATAAGTAAATGGTTTATTGGCTAAATATTCTTCAATATCTTTCAACCGAATACCTGCTTGCACAGTCATCGTTAGACTTTCTGGCTCGTATTCCAAAACCTTATTCATTTTCACCATATCCAGTGAAATGCCACCTTCAACGGTTAAATTGCCACCCATTAGACCAGTCGAATTACCACGCGGAACGATAGGAATATGATGATCGCTTGCATATTTAACAACGTTTTCGACTTCTTCATTAGTTTCAGGTTGAATTACCAAGTAAGGCATTGCTCTAACCGTCTTAAATTGGTCATGATCCCAATGAACAGTTGGCTTAGTAATGAATCGCTCTGGATCTGAGATAAATTTACTCAAATTATCTATATCTGTTGCAGTTAATTTTTTAAAGTCCATCTTTGACACTTCTTTCCAAATTGAAACATCCTATATTAACTAATGTATCCGCTTTTGTAAGCGGTGTCAAAAACAAGAACTGAAGATTTTTTTATCTAAAAAAGCAAATTTCCATACTACCTCACTTTAAAATGCGATAGTATCGACTTTCATTTAAATAACTATTACACAAAATATGAAAATAAAAAAACTGCCTTACGACAGTTTCTAGTTAAATAAATCCGACATCTTAGTTGGAATATTATTGTTTTTCACAAAATACTTTTTAAAAGTAGGTAAATCTGCATTTTCTTTTTTCACATACATATCATGTAAAGCCCAAAATGCAGTGATTAACAAATTAACGCCCAAGACAATTAACATACCGATTAAAATATATACTAAGTAAAGCATTGATCTATCCCCCGCTATATCGTCACTTGACCCAGAGTCGCATCTTCAATGAAGTATCTGACGAAAGCTTGATTGAAGCTCATGCCCTGGCCGTTGTAAACATGCCACTCTTCGCGTTTGGCACCTACAGTTCTAATGATTGAAATTACTGTGCAAATTACCAAATATGCGATTAGCACGTTAAAAATTATTTTCATTACCAGCATGTCTACACTTCCTCTCTGTACTACTCAACTAATACACTAATATTTATTAGTCAATTTGTCAACATCTTTTAGTATTTACTTTTTTCTCCCCAGGTATAAAAAGCCATAGATAGCTGGTCCGATCACTACCGCCCCAGCTATAGAAACTATAATCACTGCAATAAAGCGAGGCATAGCAAAAAATTCCGAGCTAAATTTCATACAGGCCCAGGCCCCAAAGAAAAAAATCGCCCAGCCAATTAAAATTGAAATTAGCATATTTAAACCTGAAAATTTAGGTTTAGAGTTTTTATTGTTCATCAAGTTTTCTCTTTCATAAAAATATTGTGCCACAAATTGAAGGTCAATAAACAAAAGTGACAGATTCGGTCGTTTTTTAGACTTATTTGGTAAAAAATAAGGGAGATTAAGTAAAATATGGCGCTTAATCTCCCTTTTGAATCAATAATTATTTGCCCATAAGACCTGAAAAAGCCATTCCTAAGGCAGCACCACCACATGCACCTGCTTTAGCTGATACGGGACGAGCATAACTAGTAATTGCATAATGAAACTTCATCACATCATGTGACAATTTACCCTGCCAGCTTAATGGATCAAGACCAACTCGAATTAAGTTGCAGACATAATTAGCTGATTCACCATTTTCTAACTCATGCTTTGCATCAAGTAGGATTTTTCTTTCTTCTGGCTTAGTATCTTCATTTACTAGTAGGTCAGTAATATTACTTAATAGCCATTGTTTTAAATCATCTTTATTTTCTTGATACATTTTTATCCCTCTTTTTCGACTTTTTCATTAATATCAGGATGCATCCCTACAACCATTTTAGAATCTTTCATGTTCTTCATCGATTCATTTATTTTAATAAAAAACTCTGCAAGTAGCAGAGCTTTTTACCTCATTGCAGAGTTACTTATACATATACTTAGCACATGCTTTTTTAGAATCCATACCATTACGAATCTTCAAAGCTAATTCAATCGATACATCCGCAATAATTGATTGTGGGTCAATCACATTGTAAGGATGATCTGGTGCCTTTTCCTGAGCTAACGACAATTCTGTACATCCCAGCAAGATTACGTTGCAGCCATAATCATCATGCATTTTTTGCAAGATCTGGTGGTACAATTTACCATCAACCATTCCCTTTTCTTTAATATCGGAATAAATGAGCTTATTAACCATCGGTTGAATTTCCGGACCACCTAATTCTGCCTCACGGTGAACCGCATGAATTTCATCCACATACAAATGATCATAGATTGACCCTTCAGTCGCAATCAAGCCAATTTTCTTTTCTTGTGGGTATTTTTCAATAAATTGATGCACTGCTATTCTCATCATGTGTAAAAATGGAATATCAGTCAATGCAGCCAAATCATCATAAAAATAGTGAGCGGTATTGCATGGCATCACATAGAAGTCTGGTCCCAATTTGGCTTGGCCCAGAACATCGTCACGTAAATCATAGAAAAAGTTTGGTTTAGTATGATCTTTAATATAAGCCGTTCTATCAGGAATTTGTGCATCATTAACCAAAATATAATTTAAATAATCTTGGTCCTTAGCTATTTTTACACGGTGATTAATTAAACGAACGTAGCTTTCTGTGGCAATAGTTCCCATGCCGCCAATAATACTAAAGAAGTGTTTCACTATTTTCACTTACTTTCTAAAGTGTTCTTCTTGACCTTCCAACTCATTAATTACCTGCTGTGCAACCACAATATCAGATGGATATGGGGTATTTACTCCGCGAATTTTTTGGAAAGCGTCAGCCCCCTTACCACAGATTAGCACAACATCATCTGGCGTAGCCATGGCAATCGCATCATGAATGGCCTTCTTACGATCTAACTCAATAGTAACGTCGCACTTAGAGTGATCTATTCCTGAATCAATTTCTTCGGCAATACTCTTTGGATCTTCAAAGCCTGGATCGTCTGTAGTTAAAAATGCTTTATCTGCGTATGCAGTCAAACTTTCACTAAAACCGGGACGACGTGACACGCCTTTATCACCAGGAGCTCCAACAACAACAATAATCTTAGGATCGTTGAATTCGTTACGCATAAATCTCATTAAAGCCATCATTGAGGCCTTATTATGAGCGTAGTCAACTACAACCATGCCGTGCTTCTTTGTTCTCTCGGTTTGCATCCGGCCTGGAATAGTAACATCGCGAATACCCTTCGCACATTGATCATGGTTAAGTCCAGCCAAGCCTGCTCCAATAATTGCGGCAGTACCATTTGACTCGTTGAAATCACCCAGCATCTTTAAAGTATAATCACCATTAATTGGCAATTTACGTGCCTTATCACTAGCACAAACTAAATTGAACCGAGTTTCTTTCATATCTAATTGTTCAGAAGAGAATCTGAAATCAATTGGCTGCTTCAAGTCTGGATTTTCAAAATTATCGCGGGCAAACAAATAAATACTATCGGGGTTGGTAGTAGTTGTTGCGGCAGCGTAGACTTCATCAAAGTGTGCAGTTTCAGCGTTGATAATACATTTACGTGAGTTAACAAGCAATTGTAATTTGCAGTGCAAATAATCTGCAAAATTAGGGTGTTCGTTAGGACCAATATGGTCTGGACTAATATTCAGGAAAAAGCCTAAATCATAAGTTAAACCGAAGACACGATTTTTCTTATATGCTTGACTAGAAACTTCCATTACCAAGTGAGTCATGCCATTATCAACAGCCGTTCTCATGTCTCGGAATAAGTCCAAACTCTCTGGTGTGGTCAAGCTTGACTTAAAGCTATCTTCAGGCTTAGGACCGACCACATCATTAACTGAAGAAATCAGAGCTGTCTTACCACCATTCGCTTGATCAAGCATCCCCTTCAAAAAGTATGCTGATGTAGTCTTTCCCTTTGTACCAGTGAAAGCTACAACAAACAAGTCATCTTGTGGAAAACGGAAGAAAGCAGCTGACAAAAGAGCCATTGCCTTAGAAACATCGCGCACAATTAAAGCGTGCATTCCTTTTCCTTCTGGATATGGTTGTTCAGCTACATAACAAATGGCCCCATTGTCTTTAGCCATTGACAAATAAGTTGGTCTAAAGCCTGCTCCCTTGCAGAAGAACAATGTATTAGTTTGAATATCGCGTGAGTCATAAGACACATAGTCCATTTTAGTAGCTACTGTATCTTGCACTGCGCTTGACTTGAGCAAGTGATGCTCTTTTAAGATCAATATACAGGTATTTAAGGAAATACTCATTAACTTTTCTCCTCGTTGTATTTAAAACATTTCAGTCAAAATTATAACACAGCTAGTGTGTTGGTGACGCTTTCTTCGGATCAAGTGGCAAACGAATAATAAAACTAGTCCACTTTTCGTTTGATTCACAGCGAATTGTACCATGGTGTAAATCAACCACACCTTTGGTGATAGATAATCCCAGACCAGTTCCGCCTGTCTTAGTATTTCGCGAAGTTTCTACCCGGTAAAAACGCTCAAAGATTTTATTTAATGATTTCTTCGGAATTGGTGCCCCATTATTTTCAACGCGCAACTCTACTTCACGTTTGTTGACTAAATTGGCTACCAATTTAATTTTAGTTGCCCCTGTACCATACTTGAAAGCATTAGAAATCAAATTATTGTAAACGCGGACCAGCTTTTCCGCATCAGCCTTAATCGTTAGATTCTTTGGCCGCGCTTCAATCTCTATTTCAATGCCATTTTTTTCTGCTTCTAATTCAAAGCCGGCCGCTACCTGCTCCAACATTGAATAAATATGCAAATCATTCAGATTTAACTTAGTATTGGTCGACTTTAAAGTAGTATATTCAAACAGATCGTTAGCCAGTGCTTTCATTTGTTCTGCCTTAGTATAGGCAATATTGACATACTTTTTCTGATCTTCTGGCGAAGTCACTCCTGCTTTTAACAAACCAAGATAACCAATAATTGATGTTAGCGGCGTTCTGATATCGTGCGAAACATTAGTGATCAATTCATCCTTAGATTGCTCAATTGCCCGTTCTTCATTAATCGAATTTACAGTACTATCAACCAACGAATTAATCGAATCCACTACTCGTTGCAATTCTGGTCGTACCCGAAAATTAATCCGATGATCAAAATGACCATTAGCAATATAGTGAAGTTCCAAAATAATGTGACGTAGCTGCATTTGGTGATAGCGTCGAATCAAGCGCCAGTACAAAACAACCAAGTCGCCCACTCCCATTAAGACGATGAATACGTTTTGCCAGGACCAGAGATGATAGCCACCTGCAAAAGTGATCGTCTTTTTTAGAAAGTAGATTCCGTTGACCAGGCTTTCATCCTGCAAAATAGCTAAGTGAATCAGAATGATAATTGATAAATTTAATAAAAACAGAAGGACGACCGTTACGACCCCTTCTGCAAACAATTCGCTCTTTTCGGCGCCAGTTAGCTTGACGCGTTCTTTTTTCATCTTATGCCTCGACCTTGTAACCTACGCCCCAAACAGTTTGGATGACATCCTCACCATCAGTGGCTTTTTGAATTTTATCACGAAGGTGTGACACGTGTACCATGACAGTTTTAGCTGAAACAATTGATTCTTGTTGCCAAACACGTTCAAAGATTTCATCAGCTGAAAAAACACGGTTAGGGTGACTAGCAAGTAAGTATAAGATACCGAATTCTAAGGCAGTTAATTGGATAGTCTTACCATCAATAGTCTTAACTTCATGTGAATCACGGTTAATTACCAATGGTCCTACTTCCAAAATATCTGGTTTTTCATTCTTAACTTGCTTTTGACTTCTTCTCAAAAGTGAACGTACACGAGCCATTACTTCAAGTGGATTGAATGGCTTAGAAACATAGTCATCAGCACCAGTGATTAAGCCTTGAATCTTGTCCATATCACCGGTTTTAGCAGAAACAATAATAATTGGAATATCGGAGTCTTTTCTAACTTCCTTAATTACATCGATTCCTGACATATTTGGCATCATCACATCCAAAATCATCAAAACGATATCTGGCGTAGTGGTCAATTTAGTAATTGCTTCCTTACCACTATATGCCGCAACAGGTTCATATCCTTCATTTTTAAGGTAGATACTTAATAGTTCTACGATTTCTTTGTCATCATCAACAACTAAAATTTTCACGAGGAATGTTCCCCCTTCTTGTTTATTATTCTCTGTTTTTCTATCTACAGTTTAGCAGATATCATATAGAATATTTTACACATTTTAGAAAAATATACTGCTTTCATTATCCTTTTTAAACAAAAGCTAAAAAAATACACGTTTCTCCATCATGAAAAACGTGTATTCATTCTATTTACTTTACCTTATCATCATGCAATTTAGTTTCGACATAAACGCAGACGATAAATAACAGCTGCCTTGTTTAACGCTTATTGAATTTCCTTCTTGCCAGTGTAGAGTTCATAGTAGTAACCCTTTTGCTTGATTAATTCATCATGGTTACCATGTTCAATAATATGACCATGATCAAGTACCAAGATTAAATCTGAGTTAACAATCGTTGACAGACGGTGAGCAATAACAAAACTAGTTCTACCAGTAAGCAAGTTGTCCATCCCGGCTTGAACCATTTTTTCAGTTCGAGTATCAATACTTGAGGTAGCTTCATCAAGAATCATTACTGGCTCATCAGCAATCATTGCCCGCGCAATTGACAACAGCTGTATTTGCCCTTGTGAAAGGTCGCCGCCATCACCATCAATCACAGTTTCATAACCGTGATCAAGGTCATGGATAAATTCATCTGCGTGTGATAACTTGGCTGCTTGATAAACATCGTCATCACTGGCATCTGGATTACCAAAGCGGATATTGTCCATAATTGTGCCAGTAAAGAGATGGGTTTCCTGTAAAACAATTGAAAGTGATTTTCTCAAATCATCTTTTTTAATGTTTTTAATTGGAATACCGTCATAAGTAATCGTTCCTGAATCAATATCGTAGAAACGGTTAAGCATGTTAGAGATGGTTGTCTTACCTGCACCGGTTTCACCAACTAAAGCTACCTTCATTCCCGGTTTGGCATTAATGGAAATGTCATGCAAGATTTGATGATCTGGTACGTAGCTAAAGTTAACATGATCAAAAATAATATGACCACGAACTTGAACCTTCTTGGTTGAGCCATCTTTTTGTGGTACATTCCAGTACCACTTACTGCCGACTTCATCGTTTTTCTTAGAAAGAGTAACTGTACCTTGGTCAGCTTCTGACTTTTGATCTTCCAAGTTGAAAATTCTTTCTGCACCAGCTAAAGCCATTACAATAGAGTTTAATTGTTGCGAAATTTGGGCAATTGGCATACTGAATTGCTTAGATAACTGTAAGAATGAACCAATGGCACCAAGTGAAAGCGGAGCCCAACTATTAATTGCAGCAGCACCAACAACAAAGGCGATCAAAACGTAAAGCAAGTTACCCATGTTACCCATAATTGGGAATAAAATTGTAGCGTAAGTGTTAGCCTTACCTGAGGCTTGACGCAACTCATCATTATATTTGTCAAAGCCTTCCTTAGATTGTGGCTCATGGCTGAAGACCTTGATGACCTTCAAACCATTAAGCATTTCTTCATTATAACCATTGATTTGGCCCAGCTTCTTTTGTTGGACTTGGAAGAAGTGACTTGATCTAACCGTTAAGTAGCGCACAATTCCAAATGATAAAGCAAAAATAATGAAGGAGAACACAGTCAATTGCCAACTAAGTGAAAACATAGCAACTACTACAAATAATAAACTCAAAGCTGAGTTAGTAAATTGTGGAATTGACTGTGAAATCATCTGCATCAAGGTATCAATATCGTTAGTATAACGCGACATGATATCACCAAATTCATTTTGGTCAAAGTATGAAATTGGCAAGCTTTCCATGTGAACAAACATTTCGTTACGTACACGATATTGCACTTTTTGAGCTAAAACACCCATCAGCATGTTAAAAAGGTAATTAGACAAAAAACCAATCGCATAGATCCCAAACATTACCGCAATTGCAGTAGCTAGAGGGCCATAGTTAGGAACTTTTTCTTTAGTTAAAGGCACAATATAATTATTGATCAAACGTTCAATGAATAACGAGCCAATAACGTTGCTGGCAGCTGCTAGCACAATAGTGATCATGGAAACGATGAGCATCCATGGACTTGTACTATTAACCAGTTTCAATAGGCGCAATAAGATTTTGGTTCTGCTACCCTTTGTTTGATTTTTACTTTTTTCCATTGCTTGATCCAAATTGCTCACCTACTTTCCTTGTTCTTCCTGGAATTTAGCGATTGAACTATAAAGTTCGTTAGTCTTCATCAATTCATCGTGGGTTCCGATAGCTTGAATTTGACCATGATCCATGACGATAATCCGATCAGCATCCTTAATTGAAACAATTCTTTGTGAAATAATGATTTTAGTAGTTTCTGGCATATCTTTAGCCAAAGACGTTCTAATTTGTCGCTCAGTACTGGTATCAACAGCTGAAGTGGAGTCATCTAAGATCAAGATCTTCGGATTCTTAAGCAAGGCTCTGGCAATAGTAATTCTTTGCTTTTGCCCACCAGAAACGTTGTTACCACCTTGTTCCACCATTGTGTCATAACCATCTGGCATTTCACGAATAAAGCCATCAGCATGGGCGATTTTAGCAGCGGCAATTACTTGTTCATCGGTTGCATTTTCGTTACCCCACTTGAGGTTATCCTTAATCGTTCCTGTGAACAGCACATTCTTTTGTAAAACCATCGCAACGTTATCACGCAAGGTCTTCAAGTCATATGACTTAACGTTGTGTCCTGCAACCCGAACGGCACCAGAAGTAACATCATAAAGACGCGGAATCATTGAAACCAAGGTTGACTTCGATGAACCTGTTTCACCAATAATCCCGATTGTTTCACCTGGCCTAATGTGCAAATTGATATCTTTTAAAGCATCAGCCTTGTCCGCAGGTTCGTACTTAAAGCTAACGTGATCAAAGATAATTTCACCATTGGTCAAACGTTTCAATGGCTTCTTAGGATCTTCAATTGTTGGTTCTTCCGTAATCACTGACCACTGGCACCTGAGATAACCAATTGCGTAGTAATCATAGCTAAAATGTTTAAACTAAACAAAACTGAGTTTGAATAAGTAAACATTGAAATTAATTGACCAGTTTGTAAACTACCGCCAACCACTTCTTTTGCACCGAACCAGCAGATTGACAGCGTTGAAATATTCAAAACAGCTGCAACTACTAATGCGTTCAAAGACATAATCTTTTGTGCAGTCGCAAACAACTTGTAAATAAAGCCTGATGACTTCTTGAATTCTTTAATCTGCGGTTGTTCTTGGACATAGGTCTTAACTTCACGAATACCACGTACGTTTTCACGCACAACCTGGTTCATTCGGTCATACCCTCTAAAAATCTTAGGAAAGTATGGATAAGCTGTTTTAATAATCAAACCCAAAGCAATTGCAAAAACCGGTCCTAAAACTGCAAAGATTAATGATAAACGCGGACTAATAATAATTGACATAATAATTAAAACGATGAACATCATTGGTGCTCTAACAGCAATTCTGATGATCATTTGATATGCCATTTGCACGTTGTTAACGTCAGTAGTCAAACGTGTAACTAAACTGGCACTTGAAAAGTGATCAATATTTTCAAAAGAATAGTCCTGCATATGGTAGAACATGTCTTGGCGCAAGTTTGCGGCAAAACCAGCAGCTGCATGAGCTGAGACATAACTCGCACTAGCGCCTAAAATTAGCGAAATAACGGTTAACACTAATAGCAATAGCCCCATTTTACTAATATAGGACATATCCCCCTTCATAATTCCGTTATCAATCAAAATTCCGACCAAATATGGAATCAGCATTTCAATGATAACTTCACCAATAACAAACATTGGTGAGAGCAAAGACAATTTTTTATATTGCCTAATTGATTTGCTCAATGTTTTGATCATAGAGACCCACCCTTCTATTCTTTTATTCAATCTCGCAAATAAAAAGATAAATGGATCATCTCCATTTATCTTTTTTATCTATATTAAGTTTAAGTATGTGCTTATTTTTACGGAAATTCAATTAACATGCTTGCAAAACAGGTAAATTATTTATGTTGTTGTGGCCTTGGTGCAAATGCGGAACCAACAATATTGTAGTGCTTTCTGAATAAATAACGTACACCATAGGCAGCCGCCGCGATAACGATGTCAGCTACTGCTGGTAAAACTGGGTTGATTACGCGCAATGCTGGGATTTGCAAAATCCACATCCAGACAAACAAAACAACTGCTATAGCCAACATTCTTAAGATCAGCTTAACCAATGAAGGACGTTTACCTTGCTGAGGCATTAGCCAATCATTGTATTTAACCATGAAGATCCCCATTAAAATACCTACACTGGCAATTGTCAGAATCCCCATTTGTGAATTATACGGTTGGTTCTTAGTTTGGAATAATGCAAGGATACCACATAAACCAACAAAAATTGCTAAATAAAGCAATGCGCCATCAACCATCAACTGCCAAGTTGGTGTAGCCAATGGCTTTTTCTTAGGATGAAGCATTTGTTCAGCCTTAATTGCTGGTGAAGCCAGGTAAAGCCCATTGGCTGGTTGCCCATGACGTTGGGCAATAATAATTTCACTGAGCAAGCCATTAGTCATCGCAACTGCATCAGCACGTGACATTGAACCTTGTTTTTGCAGTTCTTTTTCTAGACGAAAAACATAGTCACTGTTCTTGTTACTCAACTTTTCACGCAAAGCTTTTGGATCTTCCTGCTTAATTTTTTCATCCTGAGTATCAAGCTCAGCTTGCTTCTTTAATTTAGCTTGTTTTTCAGTGTTAATTTTTGTTTGATCTTGTTCTCTCTTTGTCTCTTCAGCCATTCTTACTCCTAGACGTTAAATCTAAATTCAATAATGTCACCGTCTTGAACCTCGTAATCTTTACCTTCAAGACGCAGCTTACCAGCTTCTTTAACCTTTTGCATAGTTTCAAGCTTGTCTAAATCATCAAATGAAACAACTTCAGCTCGAATAAAACCACGCTCAAAGTCTGAGTGAATAACACCAGCAACTTGTGGAGCTTTCATCCCTTTGTGGAAAGTCCAGGCACGGGTTTCAGGACCACCGGCAGTAAAGAAAGTTCTAAGGCCTAAGATATGATATGCAGCACGAATCAAACGATCCAAGCCTGATTCTTCTACGCCTTCCATCTCAAGGAATTCTTTCTTTTCATCATCAGCCA
This sequence comes from Lactobacillus mulieris, assembly GCA_022756575.1. Taxonomy (GTDB): domain Bacteria; phylum Bacillota; class Bacilli; order Lactobacillales; family Lactobacillaceae; genus Lactobacillus; species Lactobacillus mulieris_A. The sequence continues at coordinate 9,602 of JALBSH010000008.1, read as the reverse complement.
TACCAGCGATTTCTTCTTCAGTTGCAGCAGAAATACCTAAGCATTCTGCACCTTCGCTTTCGGCATGCTTCTTAACGATTTGGTAATACTTGTCGCTTTCTGGATCAGCCATTGAATCTTCAGCGATGTTAGCAACGTAGATAACTGGCTTGGAAGTTAACAAGAACAAGCCCTTAACAATCTTTTGTTCATCTTCATTAAAGTCAATTGAACGGGCAGCATTACCTTCTTCAAGTACTGGCTGCAATTTATTCAAAACAGCCATTTCAGCCTTGGCTTCCTTATCGCCTTGTTGAGCAACCTTCTTTACCTTATTGATTCTGCGGTTAACAGCATCGAGGTCCGCAATAGCAAGTTCCAAGTTAATAGTATTAATATCTTCTTCTGGATCAACCTTACCAGTAACTGAGGTAATATTGTCATCATCAAAGGCACGAACAACGTGAACGATGGCATCAGTTTGACGGATGTTTTCAAGGAACTTGTTACCAAGACCTTCACCTTTTGAAGCACCCTTAACCAATCCAGCAATATCTGTAAATTCAAAAGTTGTGTGCACAATCTTCTTAGCAGGAATCAATTCTTGAATTCTTGCCAAACGCTTGTCAGGAACTTCAACCATTCCGACATTTGGTTCAATGGTGGCAAATGGATAGTTAGCCATTTCGGCACCAGCCTTAGTAATCGCATTAAACAAAGTTGACTTACCAACGTTTGGTAAACCAACAATACCAGCAGTTAATGACATTTGTTGTCCTCTTTTTCTAAAATCAATTTTTTATTTTTACTTACTTGTCTATTTTATCCAAAATTTGGCCGAGCGATACGATCTTTTGGCACATATTGCTCTTTTTTTGCATTAACCGGATCATTCGCCTTAGTTAATAGCTTTTTTAGCTTCCGGTTAAACTCGCTGCGCGGCATCATGACTATGTGCCCACAACCCATACATTTTAATTTGATATCAGCACCCATGCGCAGGATTTTCCAATCATTAGTCTGACAAGCATGAGGCTTTTTCATTTGAACTGTATCAGCCAAATTATAAACAATTTCTTTAGCCATCTAAATCAACACCTAACAAATCAAGAATGCGGTTCAATTCTTCAGTCGAAGCAAAATCAATCGATAAATGACCCTTACCTTTTTGTGTTTCCGAAATATTAACACTAGAGCCAAACTTGTTAGCTAATTGGCTTTCACTAGCGCGGATAAAAGCAGACTTTTTAGCAGTTTTCTTGCTGCGTGGCTTCTTAGCATTCAGTTCATTGACAACCGCTTCAACTTTACGAACCGGCATCCCTTCCTTGACTACTCGCTTAGCCAGCGCATCAATCTTTTCCTTATCTTTCAAACTTAAAAGCGTTCTAGCTTGTCCCATCGACAGTTCACCATGTTGGAGTAAACGCTTAGTCTTGCTAGGTAAAGTGAGCAAACGCAAATAATTAGCAATATATGGTCGCGACTTGCCCATCCGCTTCGAAACTTCTTCTTGCGTTAAGCCAAGATTCTTCTGCAGCATTTCATAAGCTTGCGCCTCTTCAAGTGGAGTTAAATCTTCACGCTGCAAGTTTTCTAGAACTGCCACTTCCATCATTTGGCTTTCGTTAAACTTGCGAATAATTGCTGGAATAGTCTTCTTCTTAGCCAATTTAGAAGCACGGAAACGACGCTCACCAGCAATGATCTCATATCCATTAACTGATTCGCGCACGATAATTGGCTGGAAAACACCATTTTCCTTAATAGAATCCGACAGTTCTTTTAAGCTCTTATCATCAAATCTTTTTCTAGGCTGATAAGGATTCGGCCGAATATCGCCCAAATCGAGTTCTTGGACTTCTTCTGCCTCTTGAACTTGAGGCTCATCCTCAAATAAGGCTTCAAGACCACGACCTAGGCCGCCCTTTTTTCTTGGCTCTTTACTTCTTGAGTCTCTTGTCATGAGCTTTTAACACCTCTTTTGCTAAATCATCATATACCTTGGCACCACGAGATTTTGGTGCATATTCTGTAATTGGCTGACCATAACTTGGGGCCTCAGCTAATTTAGTAATTCGAGGAATGATGGTCTTATAAACTTTCTTGCTAAAGTAGGACTGCACTTCTTTAACCACTTCAGCACCCAAGTTAGTTCTGGCATCAAGCATTGTTAACAAAACGCCTTCTACGCCAAGATCTTTATTAAAATGCTTTTGGACTAAACGAATTGTGTTCAAAAGTTGGCTAAGTCCTTCCATAGCATAATATTCACTCTGAACTGGAATCAAAATTGAATCAGATGCAGTAAAAGCATTAATTGAAAGTTGCCCTAATGATGGCGGACAGTCAATAAAGACAAAATCATATTGATCGCTAATTGCATCTAAAGCTGACTTTAAGCGTGTCTCCCGAGCCATCATTGAAATTAGTTCCGTTTCAGCACCAGACAAGTTGATTGTGGCTGGAACCATATCTAGCTTTGGCGTTGAAGTATGGTGAATAGTATCTTGAATAGGAATTTCGTCAATCAAAACATTGTAAATGTCCTGGTCAATCTCTGATTTTTCAATTCCTAAACCAGAGGTGGCGTTACCTTGCGGATCAATATCCACAATTAAAACGCGATAACCACGGTCGGCAATTGAGGCTGCTAAATTGATGGTCGTAGTGGTTTTACCTACGCCACCTTTTTGGTTTGCAACCGAAATTACATTTACCATATTGTTCATCCTTCCCTATTACTTCCTTTTCAATTCAATTGTGATCTTATAATCATCCGGATCTTTATTTTCTGTTACTTTGACTTTAATTCCTGAGTCTTCGGCTAACTTAACCGCCTTCTTAATGGTGTTAATTTGTACCTTTAAGTCTTTAGGAACTCGGCTAACGACCCGCTTAGCTTCTTTTTTAGCCTTAGGCTTAGGGTTAAAGTAAGCATCCACATCTTTCACAATCTCTTCAGTTTGTTTAACGTTTAAGCCTTTTGCTTCAATTTCTGTCAAAACGCGATCTTGATCTGCATTACTTAAGCCGATCATTGCACGACCATGACGAGCGGTAATTTTGCCAGCAATCAAAGCTTGCTGCACATTATCATCCAGCTTCAATAAGCGCAATTTGTTAGCCACATAAGATTGAGACTTACCCATATTTTTAGCCAAAGCAGTTTGAGTCAAATCATTCAATTCCATTAAATTGGTATAAGCTTTTGCCTCATCAATTGGATTTAAGTCTTCACGCTGTAAGTTTTCAATCAAAGCTAATGAAGCAGCTTGATCATCACTCATATTCTTGACGATCGCAGGAATAGTCTGCCAGCCCAAGCTTTTAGCTGCACGATAACGTCTTTCACCTGCAATAATCTCATATTGCTCGTCATCGCCATCTTCACGAACTACGATAGGTTGGAGCAAGCCATCCTTATCAAGTGTTTCAGCTAATTCTTTAATTGAATCATCAGAAAATTCACGCCGTGGTTGATAGCGGTTAGGAACAATCTTGCTCAATTCAAGATCTTGAACCTGTTTATTCTTAGGAATTTCATCATCATGATGCATAAAAGAAAATAATGACATAATATACCCCTTTCTGTTTAATGAATCGGTTTGCGCCGCGGGGTGCCTGCTTGACGTGGATACTTTTTAGGTGTTGCTTTGACTTTTTGAACTAAGATTAGAGTTCGTTCTTCTTCGCTCTCAGGTAGAGTCAATTCTTCTTCCTTAATCAGCTTACCGCCCAGCAATTCAAGAGCTTTTTGACCATCATCCAATTCATCTTCGGCTTTTGGTCCCTTGAGGGCAATAAAGTAACCATCTTTTTTCACCAAAGGCAAGCAATATTCACTCAAAACACTCATCCGCGCAACCGCACGAGCAGTAACGAGATCGAACTTTTCTCGATAAAGCTTATTTTGACCAACGTCTTCAGCGCGGCCATGAACTAATTCGACGTCCTTCAAGTCTAACTTAGTAATTAAGTTCTTTAAAAAAGTCAATCGTTTTGCCAAAGAATCAACAATAGTAATCTTCAATTCTGGCTGCAAAATCTTGAGCGGAATTGATGGAAAACCAGCACCAGCACCAACATCACAAAGAGTAGCACCATCTTTAAAAACATCGCCAAAAGTAAACAGCGGCGTAATACTGTCATAAAAGTGCTTAAGGTAAACCTCATCTTCTTCGGTAATTCGTGTCAAATTGACATGCTCATTAACTTCGATCAAATAATTAAAATATATTTTAAATTGTTCAATTTGTTGGTCAGTTAATTTAAAATTGTGTTTTGATAGTTCTAAAATAAATTTTTCAGGATTCATTTTTCACCCGTGAAACCGTGTTTCACACCTCTAAATTTAACGCAAAATGCATTGATTAGTAAAGATATTTCATCTTATCAATTATGAAGTATTTTTACTCAATCGTCAAAGTTTTGCCGCCCGCAAAATAGGGTATAATAAGGCGCAAAGGAGTTAAAAATATGATTGTTACTTTAATTGTTTTAGCTTACTTAGCATATAAAACATATTTAGGCTATAAAACAGGCTTTACACGCTATATCATCGGTTTAATCTGTTCCGCCATTGTCTTTATGGTTGCCATTTTCATGCAAAATCCATTTGGTAATTGGCTATACACACAATACACTGGAGAAATGATTAAGACTAACTCCACTAACAACGTGGAATTAATGATTGCACGCTTTGTCGCTTTCTTTATTGTTTTCTTCGTGGGCAAAATGATCATGAAGATTGTCAAAAGCTGGATTCCTAACAAAAATCCACATGCGACTAACTTAGGCAGTATTCTCGACAATGTCTTGGGTGCTCTAGCCTCCCTAATTGCTAGTTATTTTGTTGTTTATGTAGTTTTGTCCATGTTCAATGCACTACAAAATCCATGGTTTATGCAGCAAACAATTGATTCTAGCTTTTTGAGGTTTATCATTTACAACACACCGGGGCTTTCAAACGGTGTCTTCAATAATATCTTTAATATTGGCAAAACTGTGGGATAAAATATATCAAAAAAGATCTGCTTGTATCATACTGAGCAGATCTTTCTTGATATGTTTTAACTAAATTAATACTACATTTATGAACCAACATTCGATATACTTATTAGCGCAGGAAGTTTTATGAGCGGCGGCTGGTTCTCCCCCCCGGAGGTGAGGCCTATGGGCTACATTGATGAAAGGGTTCCAGCCATGTCGATTTACGAGAGTATCTCCTTGATGCTTTTGTTCGGTACATTTTTGTTGGCTTTGCTGACATATATTGACCACCACCAAAAATAAAAAACGCCGCTCAAACATACTTTGGCCAGTTATTGAGTAGCGTTTAACGTAAAATTTAACATTTGAAGCCGCCGCTCTTAAAGCGGGCTGCTTGGAGTCCCTAGGACTCCTTTTTCTTTAGTCATTATAGCATATTTCACTAATCACCGAAATTATCATATTCAATATGTTCATCATTATAAACAAAGATTGCACCAATTCGATCAGGGTTATCATGCCAACCCTTTAGTGGCTTGCCAGCAAAGAATAATCGTTTGCATTCAATTTCTGCTTCAACCGATGTTTTGGTAAAAGTAGTCACACCAGCTAAATCAGTCTTTACAGGATACCCGGTTCTAGGATCAATCAAATGATGATACTTTTTACCGTTAACTACTAAGTAGCGCTCATATGTCCCACTAGTAACGGCTGAGCATTCAGGCACCATAACTGACGTAATATTGTCGCCTCGCGGCTGTTTAGGATCTTGCACACCAATTGACCACTGGCCACTAATTCTTTTAGGCGAATCACCAACTAACAAGATATTACCGCCCAGATTAATAATTCCTGCTTCAACGCCATATGCACGCCACAAGTCACGAATTCGGTCGGCAATCCAACCCTTAGCAATTCCACCTAGGTCCAGCTCCATGCCCTTCATTTTAAGAAAAACAGATTGGTCACTGTCATTTAAAACCACCTTAAATGGGTCAGTTAACAGCATTCTATCTTTAATTTCTTCATCTTTAGGAACATGTGCGCCTTTAAAACCGATATGCCAAAGCTTAACAACTGGTCCAATCAGAGCATTAAAGCCAAAATTCTCACGGCTCTTTTCTACTGCCAATTTAACCAAACCATACACAGCACTAGAGACCTGTACCGGATGTTCTCCAGCAGCATGATTGATATCCATTACTTCAGATTCATCTCGATTAACGGTAAAAATATCTTCGTAATGATCAATTAAATCAAATGATTTTTGCAATAGATCACGATTTTGAGTACCAAAAATCTGCAATGTAATTGAAGTTCCTAAAGCATGATGATCACCAACCACCTGCTCTAATGCTAAATCTTTAATCATAATTATTTCTCTTCCAAATATAAATCACGCAACGCCTCACGTAGTTCTGTCGTTACGCCAATTTTTTCTTGTAAAAAGTTATCGAAACTACCAAAATTCTGCTCAATAGCGATTAATGAAGTATCCAAAAAAGCATCAGAAACTGAACCTAAAATTCGCATATTAGCGCGAAAACAAAGATTCTCGCCCTCTTCTTGCATTTTTTTATCTCTTTTGGCCCGATAGTTATTAAGCATATAATTTGAGTACAAATAGTCCTGTCTAATTGTTTCCATATCTACGCCAAGCAGATATAACAAGACTACAGTTACCAATCCAGTTCTGTCTTTTCCTTCTGAACAATGATAAAGTACAGCACCTTTTTCAGTATTGGCCAACAGCTCTAAAATTTTATGCAAGCTATGTTGAGCGTGTTCTTTCAATACATGTGACTTGTAACGCTCACACATCATTCTAAAGCCAGCATACTGATCTTGACGATAAGTTGCGAATACTTGGGTTAAGTCTTTCTTACCGCCTTTGGTGTTGTCATCAACAGAAATTGGAATACAGAAATGCTCTACGCCAGGGATTTTGCTGTCTGGACAATGGTCACATTCAGTTGGTGAACGCAAATCAATAATCTTAGTCAAGCCATAATTGAGCAAAAACTCTTGATCATGTCTCGTTATGTTGCTAATCTTGCCCGTTCTTAATAACCGATGCATCTTGACCTTACGTCCCTGATAGCCAACATATCCGCCTAAATCACGCGGATTACAAACTTTTTCTAATGGCAAAATATTTGGTTTCATTAATTTCATCTCTTTATTAAGTATTTTGATAAAAAAGCCGGATAGTGTCCCTATCCGGTAATTTTACTATCACGTGGTAAGTCACGCAAAATTATTTGTTAGCTTGTTCAACAAATTTAATAAAGTTAGCCATCATAGCATCTAGTTGCTTAATATAATCTTCATTGGTCAAATCGCCAGTTTCTTTATCAAAATTGCTTGCAGCACCGCCAATTAAGATTTCATTGCCTGGCAAAACATTGGCACTCATGTCTGGTGAAAGCAAGATTTCACGAGCATCTTCTTGCGCACGACTAGATCCTTGAATACCGTATGAAGTACCAACAACTGCAGCCGGCTTCATCTTCATCACATTAGGACCAGCATGTGAACCTAACCATTCAAGCGCACTCTTTAAGGCAGCTGGAATTGAGTGATCATATTCTGGTGTAGCCCAAATTACACCATCCGCATTCTTAACATCCTCGATCCACTTCTTAGTAACATCATCTGGCTCATCAGTTCTACAGAAAGGCTTAAGTTGATCGATTTCTTTAACTTCAATATCAGCTTGCTCACCATAACGCTTAGCAATAAATTTTGCTAAAAAACGATTGAAAGAAAATGGAGCGTTTGTACCAACAATTGCTAAAATTTTCATTTAAATAAGCCCCCTACTTAGTAAGTTGTGCATACCAATCATCAACTTCATCAAAGAAGTGATTCAAAAACTTAAGTGTACCTGCATCGGTCAAGTCGCCTTTATCATCAAATTGTTTTGGTGCCAAACCCATCATAAATTCGTCACCAGCAAAGACATGAGCACTAAAACCAGGTGCGCCCAAAATGCTCTTCAAGCGAGTTTGCGAACGAGACGCACCTTGAGGCATTGGTGAAGTTGACACAATAACTACTGGCTTATCATGGAATGGGTGAACAGAACTAGAAAGCCATTCAAGTGCACTCTTTAAGGCACTTGAAACCGAGTGTTGCTGTTCTGGTGAAGCGATCAAAACCATATCTGCATCAGCAATTTTTTTACCTAAAGCTAATACGCTAGCAGGAGCATCAACGCCTTCTTTATACATAGGCAAGCCCTTAACAGTCGCAAAGTCAAAATCATACTTATCGCCTAAGTCCTTAATAATGACTTTAAGTAATTTTTCGTTAAATGAGTTATCGGCATTGGAGCCCGATAAAGCTAATACCTTCATAAAAACCACCTTTCAAAAATCCTCTTAGTTATCATTATAGACTAATGTAGCTTAATTTATGTCATTTTAATTTTAATAACAACAAGAAAAAACGCCTTCGATAATGAAGGCGCCCTCTACTGAATGAAAAGCACAAATGATTGGTGAAATTTCTATGCCAAGTTATCCTTAAGCGAAGCTTCTTCGTCGGCAGCAAACATTGGGTTTTCTTGAGTTTCGCTGAGACGATTGTTAAGCATAGCATCGTGGATTTGAGCATTCAACACATTGACGATTTGAGTTTGGCTGAAGCTTGCAATCTCATTAACAATCAATGCAGCCATACCTGTAGTAGAAATCCAGTTAGCAATTACGATGTCATGAATCTTTTGATCATCGTAATCAACATCAGGATATTGTTCCTTGAACTTTTCAGTTCCAAGTTCCATCAAAGTGTCAGCAATGATCTTGCTACCAAACTTGCCATCAACGAACATTGCTCTAAACAAGTTAACATGAGCTTGAGCAAAATCAATGTATGACAAATCCAAGTCAATCAAAGGTTCACCAACGTACTTTTGTTGTAAAGTATGTGTTCTCAAGTCATTAGAGATTCTTCTCAAAACTTGATTGCGAAGATCATCCATGTTGTTAAATTCTAGATACAAAGGTTGGGTTGAGAAGTGTCCTGCTTTAGCAATGCCACGAGCAGTCAAACCTTCAATACCATCCTTGATTGCCATCTTGTAGGCTGTATCTAAAATCTTGTCTTTACTAATTTCTTTTTTTCTTGCCATTTTAATGCACCTCAATCATTGTATAAAACATGTGCTTTTCAATACACTTGTTTTCTTTTCTTCATCACTATAATATATCCAAAAAAATAACAATTGCAAGTCTTATACACTAACTTATTAAAAAATATTATAATCGCTTAAATAGCGATGAGCCGTTGTCTCCTGTAAATTGATCATAATGTGAAGAAGCCATTTCAATAACTGCTTGCTTGTCCAATCCTTGTGCAGCACAAAACGAAAAGAATGCAGCAGATAAAATATAGCCGCGTTCACGATCATCTGTCAGGTTATCTGAGAACTTCATATTAATCGAATGATTTGCATAATCCGTTGTCAATTAAATCGATTTATTTTCTGGTTTACTACTCATTCTATTGCAACCTCTTTTTTGTTCTAAAACAAATAAAATTAAAAATTTAAAAATTTCTATTATAATTATATTCCCGGATTTAAAATTGAAGTGCAACACTAATTGTTAAACAAAAAGGCCATGAAG
>JALBSH010000007.1:0-29991 GCA_022756575.1 Lactobacillus mulieris | reverse complement strand
TCAGAAGATAGCAAGAAGTCAGAAGAAGCTAAGCCATCAGAAGATAGCAAGAAGTCAGAAGAAGCTAAGCCATCAGAAGATGCAAAGAAGTCAGACGACACTAAGCCATCAGAAGATAGCAAGAAGTCAGACGACACTAAGTCATCAGAAGATGCAAAGAAGTCAGAAGAAGTTAAAGCAACAGAAGAACCAGCAGATATTAAGGCTCCAGAAGTTAAGCCAGTCGTAATTGCACCTGCTCAAGAAGTTATAACCAGTCAAAAGAAGGTTGCTGTTTCAACTGATAAATTAACTTCAGCTGCTTTAACACAAAGAACTGTTAAGATGCCAATTAAATCACGTGTTGAAGAACACTATGGTAAGCAATTACCACAAACTGGCGATAACGAAAATGTTCTTGCTGCTATGGGTTCAATCTTAGCTGGTTTAGGTATGTTTGTAGGATTTAAACGCAAGAAGAATTAATTTTTGGGGAATAACAATCATTAGGGAGATATATGCAATGGATATGAATAAAGGAAATGTTTTACCTGAAGGAAATGATTTGCTAAATGGTCTTTTTCAAGTTCAAGATTATTTAAATAAGATAAATGATCGAGTTACTAATGTTATGAACTTAGAAAAGGATCGGATTGAATTACAACAAAGTAATTTAAAGAAAAAAATTACAACTGAAGAGATTACTTCGGACATGGGAAAGTTGATGCAAGTATTTTTGGTTTGTCTCTTTTTTGGTTATGTTTTTACTTCATTTGTTTATCCAATGGTTAATCCGAAAACTACTTGGAGCGGTGTATTTTGGGGAATAGTAATAGGTGCTGTATCAATTGGAATACCACTAGTTCTACTTCAAGATAAATATAAAAACAAATTTAAAAAGACTAAAATTGGCTTTTTGATTTTTGATTTTTTATTTGAATTTGCATTATTCTTTTCTTATCCCAATGTTTTAATTTGGGTAGTAGCTATTTTGGGGCATTTTGTTGGACTTATTGTTGTTTATCTATATTGCAATAATTACAATAGTAAAGTTGCCTCAGAAAATGCTAAGTTGACTGCACAAGATGAAGACCATAATCAAGCTGCTCGAGCTCGCAATGCTAAGATTGATCAACAATGTGCAATTCTTTCAACAGAAATTACTGCAATTAAGAATGAAATGCAAGAAAAGACAGCTTCTTGGTATCCAGTTGATTATTATTCATTAGATTCTGTTGCTCACTTTATTAGTATTTTGAAAAATCACGAAGCTGAAAATATTAAAGAAATGGTTAAAGTCTTCAAGGAAGATGCATATCGCGACAATGTTTTGAACGATCAAATGGTTATGAAGCAACAATTAGATGATTCATTAGCTGCTCAAAGAGAAAACTTACAAAACCAACAATTGTTAGCTCAAAGACAACAAGAAATGGTTCAATTACAAAAGAAATCTAACATGATTCAAATGGCTAATGCAATTGCTTCAATGGTTACTGCTAGAAACACTTCACAACTTAAGGATAGTGCTAAAAATATTGCAGATAACACCAAGAAGATCGTAGATAATACTACTTGGTATTAATAAGTGAAAAGATTGGAAGTTCGTACTTCCAATCTTTTTTGTTATTTCATAAGAGCTAATCAACTAGCTTAATAAATGCATAATAAGCAGCAAAATACAACCAAATAATTTGTTGCAATTTTATAAGCAGATTCTTTGGTATAAAAACTTCAAAGTCCTAAACTTGAATTGTAATTCGAATAGTAGTGAATTACGGGTAGATTTTAAGCAACTGAATTAGGAGGTTGTATTTATGCAAGAAAAAATTGTAATTATTGGCGCATCTCATGGTGGCCATGAAGCAGCAATTGAACTATTAGATAAGTATCAAGGCTTAGATGTAACTATTTATGAAGCAGGGGACTTTGTTTCATTTATGTCATGTGGGATGAAGTTGTTCTTAGAGCAGAAAACAACAGGAATCAACGATGTACGAAATTTTGCTCCTGAAGATTTAGAAGCAAGGGGAGGAAAAGTAGTTTCAGGTCATGAAGTAGTGGAAGTAAATCCCCAATCTAAACAAATTACTGTTAAAAATATAAAAAATGGTGAATTAGAACAGGTCCACTATGATAAGCTAATAATTTCGTCTGGTGTAAATGCAGCCAATCTTCCAGTTCCGGGTAATGATCTAGCAAATATTTATTTGATGCGAGGTTATGAAGCTGCTCAAAAAATTGATGCAGCTAAAAATAATCCTAATATTAAGAATGTAGTTGTAATTGGTGCAGGCAATGGTATTAATGCTGTTGAAGTAATGGAAAAGTATGGCAAGAATGTTACCTTGATTGATGCAGGGAAACGCCCACTTGAAAATTATCTTCCAGAGGAATTTACTAACGTTTTTGCTTCTGAAATGGAAAAACATCATGTCAATTTAATGATGGAAACTAAGGTTGAAAGTTTTACTGGTGAAAATGGTCAGGTAAGCAAAGTGGTAACTGATAAAGGTGAAGTTGCGGCAGATTTGGTTATTATTGCGGCTGGCATAAAACCTGCGACTGACTACTTAGATGGTGCAATTGAATTAAACAAGATGGGCTATATTCAAGTAGATGATTACTTTAGAACTAGTGCAGCTGATGTTTATGCAATTGGTGATGCAATCTGGCCATTTTCAATTCCGGCTAATACATATGCACCTAATCCATCTGCAGTTGCTGCACGGCATGAAGCTCAATACTTAGTTGATCATTTGTTTGAAGCTAAGCCAAGCAGACCATTTCCTGGTTTAGTAGGTGCTCAAGTGCTTGAAGTTTTCGATGCTCATGCAGCAATTACTGGGCTTAATTTACGAGCAATGAATTTCTTGAAAATTGATGCCAAAATTAGTATTTATAAGGATAGAATTAGACCAGCTTATATTCCTGAAGATCATAATACTAAAGTTTTGACTTACTTAATTTATAATAAAGCAAGTCATCAAATTTTAGGTGGTGGTGTTTTAGGTGGGCCAGCGCAAGTTCCACTAACAAATGTTTTAAGTTTGGCTATTAGACAAAAGTTAACTCTTGAAGACTTAGTTGAACAAGACTTTTTCTTCTCACCAAGTTATGACCGACAATGGAATTTGTTGAACCTAGCTGCGAAAGATGCTTTGGAATATAAGCGCTTTGATAGATAATCCAAAAAGAAAAGGTTTGGAATATCAAACTTTTTAGTGTATAATCTGTAAATGAAAAGAAGTGAGCGAGATGCGACCTCGCCCACTTCAATCGTAACTTTGAACGACTGGTTTTGTTAGCTAATCTTTATGATTAGCTTTTTTTGTTATCTCATAAGCGATTGCTAAACGAATGGCAAAGATGCCACAAGCATTTAAGACAAGACTTATTGCGATAGCATAAGCTAAAATCAACTAGCTTTACAACTCCAGTCTATCCAATTTAGCATGACTCTCACCTCCGTAACTTTTAAGTTGTGTGAGGGGTGTGTAGCCGCTAAAGTTACTAAATTTTGGTATTAGCTTTATACCAAAATCTAGAATAATAATATCAAAATACTTTTTATTTTGGAATACATTTCTATAAGGGAAAATGCTTGGCAATCTTTGGCAGAGTAGATAAATATCTTCCTAGTCAGAAATCGTATTAAGCATATGTTTATGCAAGAATATAATTATCTAAAGTATTTAGAAAATATCTAACTGTAATGTATAAAAAGACAGTTAGTATCTCTTGAGTTATAATTATGAAAAAATATAACAAGCAGTGAATAAGAATACATAAGATTTAAAAATATTTGGAATACCAAACTTTTTAGTGTATAATCTGTAAATGAAAAGAGGCCGATGAGCTCTTACCTCATTGACCTCAATCGTAACTTTGAACGACTAGGTTGTTTAGCTAATCTTTATGATTAGCTTTTTTTGTTATCACATAAGCGATTGCTAAACGAATGGCAAAGATGCCACAGGCATTTAAGACAAGGCTTATTGCGATAGCATAAGCTAAAATCAATTAGCTTTACAACTCCAGTCTATCCAATTTAGCATGGCTCTCACCTCCGTAACTTTTAAGTTGTGTGAGGGGTGTGTAGCCGCTAAAGTTACTAAATTTTGGTATTAGCTTTATACCAAAATCTAGAATAATAATATCAAAATACTTTTTATTTTGGAATATTTAGTTTCCAAAAATAAAAGAGGGTGTTTTTCAACATCCTCTTTATTTAATTCTATCGCCTGATAAAAAAGTTTCGCTTCTTTCGGTTATAGCTCATTCCTTCTCCTAAAGCTTCATTAGCATCAAAAATTGTCATAAATGCTTTAGGATCTTCTCTTAAAACAATTGCCTTAACTGCTTGAATTTCATAATTGGCAACAATGCAGTAGATAATATGTTTTTGACTGCGATCATAGCCCCCTTCACCATTTAAAAAGCTATAGCCACGATCTAACTCTAAATCAATCATCTTCGCAATTTCTTCATATTTATCAGATATAATAAAGACCGCTTTTGCCTTGTTACCACCTTGTTGCACGATATCTATCAAAGTAGTAGCAATATAACTGGCAATTAAAGTGTACATAATATGGCGAATATCAATATATGAAAGTGAAAGAACTAGCACGATTACGTCAATTATGAAAAATGTTTTTCCGCTTTTAATATCTTTTTCTTGTTGTAAAATACGAGCGATTATATCAGAGCCACCAGTTGTGCCATTATACCGAAAGACAATTCCTAATCCTAGACCAGAAAGTAGTCCAGCGGAAATTGCTGCCAATAATAGGTCGTGCTCTAAATTCAATTGGTTTATAATAGGTATTAGACGCCAAAAATTTAAGAAAAAGGATAAGCAAATTGTCCCCCATAAAGTTTCAATCATGAGTTTTTTGCCTAAAAAGCGAAAACCAATTAGAATTAAAGGGATGTTTAAAATAAGTGTGCTGAATCCTAGGTTTACTTTCCACCAATGGAATAGTAATAAGGAAATACCACTTAAACCTCCATCAGTTAACTGATTGGGAATACTAATCATATTAATGCTTAGTCCATAGATGGCGGAGCCAAGTGCAATCATTATAAGTTCAATGATAAAACTAGGCGTAATTTTAAATTTGAGATTAGTTACTTTCATTATGATACCCTCCGTAATGTATTGCACTTTTTATTTTAACAAACTTTGATAACAAAATTAAAATGAGAAATGATGATTTTAAGATATGAAAATTAATTCTTTACCTGAAATATTTATGAAAGCCTTGCCAGTTGTGCAAACTTTAACACAAGCTGGCTATGAGGCTTACTTTGTTGGTGGAAGTGTTCGAGATTTGTTACTGAATCGTCACATTCACGATGTTGATATTGCAACTAGTGCATATCCAGAAGAAGTTAAGCAACTTTTTGAGAGAAGTATTGATACTGGTATACAACATGGCACTGTAACTGTTTTATACAATGATGATAGTTATGAAATTACGACTTTTAGAACAGAATCAGGCTATCAGGATTATCGACGTCCTGATCATGTCGAATTTGTTCAAAATCTAGAAGAAGATTTGAAACGACGTGATTTTACCATTAATGCCTTGGCAATGGATGAATATGGCAATATTCATGACTTGTTTAATGGATTAGATGATTTAAATCAGGGTCTGATTAAAGCTGTAGGAGATCCAGAAAAGCGTTTTAATGAAGATGCTTTACGAATGATGCGGGCAGTTCGATTCATGAGTCAGTTGAAGTTCTCTCTAGAAGAAAAGACTAGACAAGCAATTTGTGACCATCATGAATTATTAAGTAAGATTTCTGTTGAACGTATTCGAGAAGAATTCGTTAAGATGTGTGTGGGACCACATGCTAGAAGTGCATTTCAGGTCTTTTTAGATACACAACTAAGCGAAGAAGTACCAGATTTTCGCGGAAAAAAAGAGCAACTATCAGTTTTCCCAAGTTTAACTTTTTCGCCATCAACTGAAGCGAGTGTTTGGGCAATTATTGCAATTTTATTGAAGTTGCCAAATGAACAAATTCCTGCATTTATGAGAGATTGGAAGAATTCCAATCAGATGGCTCGGAATGTTGAAGAAATTGTATTTTTCTTTGACTTATTATCAGATCACAGTCCGTCTGATTATGAACTATTCCTTGCAGGACAAGATACAGTTATGTCTGCTTGTGATGTAGCTAGAATTTTGGGGCAGCCAGTCAATAGTGAAGCAATGATAGACCGTTATGTTGCTCTACCTATTAAAAATAATAAAGAGCTTGTCATTGATGGATCTACCTTAATTGAGTGGGGAATTAAGCCGGGTCCAAGTTTAGGAGAGATGTTAGCGAAAATTACCGAAGCTGTTGTTGATGGCAAAGTAGCTAATGAAGAAGAAGCAATTAAGAATTTTATTGCAGAATAACAAGTTATATATTTGCTATAATTTTTAAAATTTAGTAGAATAAATATGTAAAGAGGAGTGTATCTCAGCTCTAAGTGAGAATTAAAAGAGGAGTGTATCTCAGCTCTAAGTGAGAATTAAAAGAGAGAAGGGTTGCCTATTAGGCAATCTTTTTTTATGCGTATTTTTATAAAAGGGGGGGAAGAATTATGAGCCTAAAATTTTATAAAATTGATTCTGACTATTTATGCCAATTATCAAAAATTGATAAAAATATAAAAATCAATCATGGTAATAATCAGAGACCATATGTTGGAATCATAGTTCAAGAAAATTCTCAAAAATATTTTATACCTATGGGGTCTCCTAAGCCTAAACATAAATACATGAAAAATAATTTAACTTTTTTTAAAATACAACACAATAATAAGTTCTTAGGGGTATTGAATATTAATAATATGCTTCCAGTGAAAAAAGGACTGTATCAAGAAATTATTTTTGATGATGAAAATGAAAAATACAGGTACTTACTTTATAATCAATGGAGAATAATTAATAAATATGAAGATAAAATTATTCATAATTCACACATTTTATATAGATTAATTACAACGGAAAAAGAGAAACATATAAATTTACAAAAATTGTGTCCTGACTTTTTACGATTAGAAGAATTTTGTAAAGGGTTTTAATATCTAAATCAAAAAAGCTGGTAATCATCATTCAAAGAATGAAGTTTACCAGCTATTAACTTATTAAACATAAAATAATACTGAAAAGAACATCAAAATAGAACCAGCTAAAACAAATAAATGCCAAACTGTGTGCATCATTGGTACACCGATCATTGAATAAAAGAGTGCTCCAATTGTGTAACTTATTCCGCCAGCAACTAGTAACCAAAAACCAGTTGTTCCAAGATAACTGTATAACTGCGGAGCTGAAAAAATTACCAGCCAGCCCATTGCAATATACATAATAACTTCAATGATGCTATTTTTGTTTTTTGCTAGTATGTAATATAAAATTCCAAAAACTGTAATTCCCCAAATTATGCCAAAAATTAACCACCCCTTAATACCACCAATTGCAACTAAAGAATATGGAGTATAACAGCCTGCAATTGAAAGAAATATTGAAGAATGATCAAAAATCTGAAATACTTTTCTAGCCTTAGTATAAATTAAGGAATGATAGAGCGTTGAAAATAAATATAAAAAAACCAAACTAGCGCCATAAATACTAAAGGTAACAACTCTTAAAGGTGAATGTGTTGATGCTGCTCGAATGATTAATAATACAAGAGCAGTAACTGCTAAACCAAATCCAATGCCATGAGTTATTGCTGAAAATATATTATCCAAAAGTGGTATAACTTTTGGTTGATGTTGCGGTTTTTGCCAAATTTTTTTAAAATTCATTGTTTGTCCTTTTTATTCATTATTACTATATTAAAGAATTTTTGATTTACTTGTAGTAAACATATGCTTACCTGTATTTCTTACATTATAGTATACCAAAGAAAAATACAAGATATGTTAAAGCCAAAAGGATGGGAAGGCGAAGGTTTTGCCAAAAATTAAAGTTATTACTGATTCATCAGTACAATTAAGTCCAGAAGAAATTGAAAAATATGATATTACTGTCGTACCTCTTTCAATTACGATTGATGATAAGACATATGTTGATGGCGAAGATATTACTCGAAAAGACTTTATCCAAAAAATGGATAGTGCAAATGAATTACCTAAAACTAGTCAACCAGCAATTGGACGCTTTGTAGATGAATTTAAGAAGCTTGCTGCAGATGGTAGTCAAGTTTTGGGGATTTTTATGGCTAAATGCTTGAGCGGTACAGTTGATGCTGCTCGACAAGCTAGTGAATTAGTAGATTTTGATGTAACAATTTTTGATTCAGGTTATACTGACCGGGCAATGGGCTTTGAAGTTTTAGAAGCTGCTAAAATGGCCCAAGCTGATAAAGGACTCGATGAAATTATTGCACGTCTTAAACAAATGCAAGATCAAATGCATCTTGAAATGATGGTGCCTGATTTAACTAATATTATTAAAGGTGGGCGCCTTGGTGCTTTAGCCGGAAGAGTAGCTACTTTGCTTAATATTAGGCTTTTCCTTGAAATGACTACTAATGTCTTAAATATAAAAGCAAAGGGAAGAGGAAAGAAGTTTACTAAGAAATTTAATCAAGATTTGATTGAATTGGTAAAAAATACTCCTAATGTTAAACATCTTGGTATTTCCTACGTTGATACACCAGATGATATGGAAGAATTAGCTAATGAGCTTAAAGAAATTAATCCAGACATGGATATTTTAATTCAAGAAACTAGTCCGATTATTATAACTCACGCTGGGCATGGAGCTTACGCAGTAATGTTTTATTCAGAATAAATTAAATTTAGCTGCAATTACTTTGGTAATTTGCAGTTTTTTGATAACCAATTATATTTATAGTAATATTAAATCAACATATTATTTAATTAAATAAAGGAGCTAACATGGCTTATCGAGAAAGTTTTTATCGATTCTTAATGACACAAAGAAATCCTGATTCACATGATGAAATTGCTGAATTTGCTAATAATGCACAACACGATCAACAATTTCCAAAACAAGAGCAGGATTATGAAAAATTGTCTGATTATTTGGAATTAAATGCTTCATATTTACCAAGTATGACAATTTTTGATCGAGCATATGAATTGTATAAAGATAATATGTAAGGCCAGGATATTCTCCTGGCTTTTTTATTTTAGAAGGTGATGATACGTGGATATTTTAATTTCAACCTTAGTGATTTTGTTTACAACTAATTTGGCGATGGTTTTTCAAAAAGCATATTTCCACAAAATCTCAGTCAATTATGTGGCTTTTTTTTTGGAATGATACTAGGGTTAGTGCCTTTATTAAATAATTTAGTGGAAGATTTTCAATCTGAAGTTTTTATGGAGCTTATTGTTGCACCATTACTGTTTTTTGAAGGACAAAATACACAGCTTTATTATGTTAAGAGATTTTGGAAATCAATAGTTGGCTTGACAGTAGTCATGATTGTAATAATTGAATTAGTAGCTGGCTTTAGTTTGTATTACTTAACTGGCATGAGTATGGCCTTTTGTTTTTTACTTGCTGCAATTGCTACCCCTACTGATGCCACGGCTGGTGAAAGTGTTACACATGGTCTAAAGGTTCCAAGAAAAGTTGCCTATTATCTTAGAAATGAATCGTTATTTAATGATGCATCTGGTTTGATTTTACTAGCCATGATGGTCAGTTGGTATGTTAATAAGAATTTGGTAATTATTGAATCTGTTGGTCAATTATTCATTTCTGTTGTAGGTGGTATTGTTTTAGGAATTATTAGTTCTTTACTATTAGCAATGATTAGACAAAAAACTATGCAATCTAGTAGTTTAGATAATAGTAATTTCTCTCTGAATACACCTGTTCAAATAGCTTATTTGATGACACCATTTTTGTTGTATTTTTTGCTGAAGAAATCCATGTATCAGGTGTAATTACAGTTGTTGTTGCGGGGTTAGTCCATAATGCAGAACACCAGAGAAGTAAGTTGACCAATCCGCAAATGGTTTTTGTTGGAAATCAATTAAGCAATATTTTTACAGATGTTTTGAATGGCTCTGTCTTTGTAATTTTAGGGCTAGTATTGATTAGACTCTTAGAAGAAGATATTTTTAATGCACAAACAATTATGGCAATTTTAGTTGGGGCATTTTTATATGTAATTAATGTCTTGGTTCGATACTTCTATACTTTTTTAACAGAATTTAGGCACAATCAAAAGCGAGCTTGGACTTTTAGTTTGGGAGGAATTCATGGTGCTGTTACTTTTGCCCTCGCTTATACTTTAACTGAGGAAACTATTAAGTTATCTGATATTCATTTTGCTTTATTGGCAAGTTCTACTTTAATTATTTTAAGTATGGTTGTTCCGACCTTTGTTTTTAGGTTCTTATTGCCAAAAAAAGTAGCGGATCTTGACCAAATTAAGGAAATGCGCAAAGTTAGAAAAAATATGGTTGAGTATGCTATGCTTGAACTGGACAAAATTTATTTACCTGAACCTTTGCGTAGGCAGTTGTTATATGACCTAAAGGCCCAATTAGATGAGGTATCAATGAAGGATTTCTTGAAAGAAATGAATACGACCGTGCGTCGACCAGATTTGAAGCCACATGATCGAGAATTTCGAGATGAAGTTTATCGCTATGCCTTTCGACTAGAGCGCAATTATTTAGGTCAGATTGCCCAGAGTGAACAAAAATATCGTGAAGGTTTTTTAAAATTATATCGTGAGACTTTGATGGCTGAAATTTTATTTTTGGGATCAAAGGAAGATTAAAGCACCATTAGGTGCTTTTTTGTTAAAAGAAAGTGTTAGCTGCAACAACAAATCATGGTATTATAAATACTGACGCCCTTTTTCAGGTATAAAATTATAAAAATGAAAGGATTTTTTACATGGCAATTCAATGGTATCCTGGCCACATGAACAAGGCACGGGTTCAATTAGAAGATAAGTTAAGTTTACTTGATGTGATTGTAGAAGTAGTTGATGCAAGAATTCCTGCTTCATCAAGAAATCCTTTAATTAGTGACATAGTAGGGGATAAGCCCCATATTATTATCTTAAATAAAGCTGATTTAGCTGACCCTAATGAAATTAATAAATGGGAAGCTAAGTTAAAAAGTGACGGAAAGTTCGTCCTCAAGCTAGATGCTCAACACAATACCAATATGGCTCCTTTATTTAAGTTGATTAAGTTAGCAGCTAAAGATCGGATTGATAAGCTGGAAGCTAAAGGGGCCAGCAATCCTACCATTAGAATTTGCTTAGTTGGAATTCCTAACTGTGGTAAATCAACAATCATTAATCGCTTAGTTGGTAGAAATGTCGCTATTGTTGGTGATCGTCCAGGTGTAACCAAAGGGCAAAGTTGGCTTAAAACAAGTGAAAGTGTACAAATTCTTGATACACCTGGTATTCTTTGGCCAAAATTTGAAGATCAAGCTGTTGGCTTTAGGCTAGCTGCTCTTGGCTCAATTAAAGAAAGTGTGTTTCATGCGGATGATGTTGCATTATTTGTAATGGAATACTTGAAAGAAAATTATTTTAAGAGCTTGGTAAAATTTAGTCGTTTATCTGAACAAAGTGTAAATGATTTACCATTGCCTGAGCTATTACTCGCAATGACAGAAAAATATGGTATGCGAGATGATTATGAAAAGATGAGCTTATTCTTGCTTAATCAGTTACGTAAAGGCCGACTAGGTAGAATTAATTTAGAAAAAGTTGAAGCATGAGTATTAAAGAAATAAAAGAAATATTACAAGGTGAGGTTGATTCAGAAACACTGGCACTTTTGCAAAAGGATGAGCGCAAAGGCGTTCAAAAACTCCTTGAAAGCTACAATAAACGACTTGCAAAACTTGCAAAAGCCAAGGCAGCTTTTATGAATCGTTTCCAGTATGAGCAAAAGGCTTGGAAAGCTGGTTCAATTGTTGCTGGTGTTGATGAAGTAGGACGTGGGCCACTTGCTGGCCCCGTTGTAACAGCTGCTGTTATTTTAGATGATAGCTTTGATTTAGTTGAAGTTAATGACTCTAAAAAATTAAGTCCCAAAAAGAGGTTAGAACTTTATCCCCAAATTTTGGATAAAGCAGTTGCAGTCGGAATTGGAGTTGGTAGTCCTGAATTGATTGATAGAATCAACATTTACGAAGCTGATCGTGTGGCAATGGCTCAAGCAGTAAATAACTTAGCTATTAAGCCTGATTTATTGCTTGTAGATGCAATGAATGTACCAGTTGATATTAAACAAATTGAACTAATTAAAGGCGATAGTAAATCTAATTCGATTGCGGCTGCATCAATTATTGCCAAGGTTTTTAGGGATGAATTAATGAATGATTACGCCAAGGTCTATCCTCAATATGATTTTGAGCATAATGCTGGTTATGGGACAGCAAAACATATTGCCGCACTTAAAGAATTTGGTGCAACTCCAATTCATAGACGTAGTTTTTCACCTGTTAGTGAGTATGATTTTAATAAATAAAAAAGGAGCGATTTGCTCCTTTTTACATTTCAAAAATTATGTTAAATTATATTTTCTTTTGCATCATATGATGACTTATACCTGCATCAATAAAAGCATCCCCAACAACTTTAAAGCCCAGTTTTAGATAAAAACCTTGTGCTTGATCTTGGGCTCCTAAAATTAGAGTAGAAATCCCTTTAGCCTGGGCATCATTTTCAATTCTTTTGATTAGTTGTGAATTAAGTCCTTGGCCACGAAAAGTTGCTTTAGTTGCTACTCTTTGGATATGCCATGTTTTATCGTGTTCTTCTTTAACACGAGCGCAACAAACAAGGTTATTATTTATTAAGCCACCATAATAAATAGGTCCCTGTTCATCTTTAAGTTCTAAATTAGCAGGAACATGTTGTTCTTTTATAAAAACTTCTTTTCGTAAGTCTAAAATTTGTTGATAAAGAGTTGATCTAATATCTTTAGTGGTTTGAATTTTCATAGTTTACCTCATGATTTTTAATTATAATATTATTTTAATTGGAATAAAATTAATAAATCAACCAAATAACATTATGTATGATTATTTTATAAAACAAGATAAATATTATATCAAAGATGTAAAAGCTTTCAATTTTGATTAAAGTGAAATTAATTATAATATTTCTTAGTGCGAATAATAATAATTTTTAATAAAAGATGATATAATATTGCTTGAAAGCAATTAACCGATTCGCCTTTAGGTATAAACGTAATTTACTTATCGAATCCATACGTTATTTATCCTTTATTCAGAGCCTATTGAATCCCTAGATAGGTTCTCCTCCTTTCTATAAAGAAACGAGTTTAATTGCTTTTAATACCCCAGAAGCGACATTCAGAATGAGTGTCGTTTTTCTTTTTAATTGCTTATATTTGTAATATTTTATAAATATAGTATGATAAAAATACAGATTAGAAATAGGAGAGGTCTATTATTTTCTTTAAAAAAGCAGCACAAATTGCTGCTACTTCTGCATTTTTATTGTTTTTTAATTCAAGGGTAGTGTTTGCAGAAACAACAAGTTTAACTGAAAGTATAAAAAATCAAACACTTACTGCTAATAGAAAGATTTATGCCAAAGTCGATGGTGATGAAGATTTTCAACTAGTTCATCAAGATAGAGCAACTCTAACTTATGATGAAAAGGTTTCAATCGAGAACAACCAAAGAAAATTTACTTTGGATAAAGAAGTTAGTTCTGAGTGGCCTAATTACACTATGCCTAAAAAAGAAGGGTATACAGCATTCTTAACAGATGAAACTGGTCAAAAAGAAGAAAAATTAGCTGATGGAATTATTCCAAAATCTGAAGTTACGTTAACTAGTCTTGATAATACTAATTTGGATAGGAATTATTATATTATTTACTATCCTGATGAACGCACTCTCTCAGTTGAGTATATTGATAAAACTACTAATGAGATTTTATCCAAAGATAGTTATTCTGGAAAGTCAGGGGAAAAAATAACTTTAAATATTGTTAATCCTGATAAAAACAAATATTCAATCGATAATAATATAATTCCTAGTTCTTATACATTTACAGGTGATTCTAATCAACAGGTTAAGATTTATTTAAAAGATAAAAATAGCAACTCCAAAAAAGAAGAGGAGAAAAGAAATAAAATAACCAGTCCAAATATAAATCTTAAAGAAAATCCCAAAACAAATGGAAGTTTACCTGATACCTATCTAAATGATGATGACAAGGCGATAAGCTTGTATACTATGCCGAACAGAAAAAAGGCAGTGATGAAAAATAAGAAGAACAAGAGGAATTCATCATTTAAAAAAGCTGAACTTAATTTTAACCAGTGTTCTTTAATAGTACTAGGGACTGTAATAATTATTTCTTCATTTTTCATTTGTAAAATAAAATTAAAGTCAGAAGTCTAGTTACCAAACTAGACTTTTTTAGTAAAAATCAACTTTTTTCGAGTATATATACTTGAAAGAAGGAATGAGAATGACTATTAAAGAATTTTTACTGAGATTAAAGCTTGAAAGGGGAATTGGATATCAAAAGTCCTTAGCAATTTTGACTAAGCTTACTAGTTTATCTGCTGTAAACTTGGCCGATTTAGAAACTTTGCCCGAACAAATAAAGGAATTAGCAATTAAGGCCTATTCTAATCCTAAGCATCCCCATACCATTGATTTACTTACCAAGCAGTGTAAGATTATCAGCTTTTTTGATAAAGAATACCCGGATAAATTGCGCCAAATTTATAGGCCGCCGTTACTTTTATTTGCTAAAGGGGATATTTCTCTGCTAAAAAAGCCAATCACAACAATTGTAGGAGCTCGGCAAGCAGGCTCATATACTCAGCAAGCTTTAGATGCCTGGGTGCCACGTTTAAGTCAAGATTACGTAATTGCTTCTGGTTTGGCAAAGGGAGCAGATCGTTTTGCTCATGAAACAGCTTTAAAGTATCATGGTAAAACAATTGCCGTAGTTGGTAATGGATTAAATCACTTTTATCCTAAAGAAAACCAACTTTTACAGCTGGAAATTATAAAACATGGCTTACTGATAAGTGAGTATCTTCCTGACACGCCACCACGACCTTTTCGTTTTCCAGAACGTAATCGTATTCTGGCAGGTTTAAGCGACAATGTGATTGTAACTGAAGCAAAAAGCGAGTCGGGTTCATTAATTACTGCTAATTATGCATTGTATGAAAATCGCAATATTTTTGCCTTGCCGGGATCAGTCTTTTCACCATTATCACAAGGCCCAAATGAACTTATTAAAGCAGGGGCGTGTCCACTATTAAATCTTGAAACTTTTTATGATAATATACATTGATTTAACTAATGTAAATAAATTATTATTTTTAATAGCTTAATATAGTTGATTTTTTTCTACTATATATTAAGCTAGATACTGAAACAACATATTATTTGACAATCTGAAAAAGCTACTTTATCCTTAAGCATGATTTTTACAGATTAAGAAAGGGGCATTTGATGCCTACTAGAAAGAAAAATTTAGTTATTGTCGAATCTCCTGCAAAGGCAAAGACAATTGAAAAATATCTTGGGCGCTCTTACCATGTTATTGCGTCTAAGGGACATATTAGAGATTTACCTAAATCGCAAATGGGTGTTGATATCGAACATGATTATCAACCTAAATATATTTCGATTCGTGGTAAAGGCGAAACAATTAAAGAATTAAAAAAAGAGGCCAAAAAAGCAAAATTTGTATATTTAGCATCCGACCCCGATCGTGAAGGGGAAGCAATTGCTTGGCACGTCGCTCATATTTTAGATTTGAATGATGGTCAAAAGCATCGCGTTACTTTTCACGAAGTTACTAAAGATGCGGTAAAAAATGCTTTTAAAAATCCAAGAATGATTGATATGGACACAGTTGATGCCCAACAAGCTCGTAGAGTTTTGGATCGTCTTGTGGGTTATTCTTTGAGTCCGATTTTGTGGGCCAAGGTAAAAAAGGGATTATCTGCTGGACGTGTTCAATCAGTTGCTTTAAAACTAGTTTTAGACCGTGAACAAGAAATTAAAGACTTTAAGCCTGAAGAATACTGGACTATTGATGCCGAATTTACAAAAGGCAGAAAGAAGTTTCAAGCAAGTTTCTATGGCTTGGACGGTAAAAAGACTGAACTTCCTAATAATGAAGCAGTTCAAGCAGTTTTAAAGAAAATAGACAAAAACAAGCCATTTACTGTTGAAACTGTAGTTAAAAAGGAACGTAAGCGTCAAGCCCCAGCTCCATTTACAACTTCTACTTTGCAACAAGAAGCTAACAAGCGTTTAGGCTATCGAACTAGAAGAACAATGTCGATTGCTCAACAACTTTATGAAGGTATTAGTCTTGGGAAAGAAGGAACGGTTGGGTTAATTACTTATATGCGTACTGACTCTAAGCGTACCTCACCAGTTGCTCAAGCAGAAGCAAGTAAGTTTTTAACTGAAACTTTTGGGGCAGAATTTGCTTCAAAAAGCGCACGACATTTCAAAAACCAAGAAGATGCTCAAGATGCTCACGAAGCTATTCGACCAACTAGTATTTACCGTACCCCAGAATCACTTAAAAGAAGTTTGACAAGCGAACAATTTAAACTTTATAAGTTAATTTGGTCAAGATTTGCGGCTAGTGAAATGACACCAGCTGTTTTTGATACAGTTCGTACAGATATTGTCCAAAATGGAGTAATGTATCGGACAACTGGATCTAAGATGAAGTTTGCTGGATTTACGAAGGTTTATGATGCAGGTAGTGATAAGAGTGTAGAATTACCAGATCTTGCAGAAGGTGACAATGTTAAACTTTCTAAGCAAGACAATAAGCAACACTTTACCTTGCCACCAGCTCGGTATACTGAAGCTAGTTTAGTTCATGCTCTTGAAGAAAATGGAGTTGGACGCCCTTCAACATACGCACCAACAATTGATACAATTCAAAGACGCTACTACGTTAAGCTTGAAGGACGCTCAATTGTACCGACTGAATTAGGTGAGATTGTTAATAATTTGGTTGGTAAATTTTTCCCTGATATTGTTAACGTTGACTTTACTGCTCAATTAGAAAATGACCTAGACCATGTTGAAGAAGGTAAGAAAAACTGGGTTAAGGTTGTTGATGAATACTACAAGCCATTTTCTAAAGAGCTTGAAAAGGCAGATAGCGAAATTGAAAAGGTTCAAATCAAAGATGAACCAGCTGGTTTTAATTGTGATATTTGTGGAGCGCCAATGGTTATTAAAATGGGACGTTATGGCAAGTTTTATGCTTGTTCACGTTTCCCAGATTGTCGAAACACTAAAGCAATCGTCAAAGAAATTGGTGTAGTTTGTCCTAAGTGTGGCAAAGGTCAAATTGTAGAAAAGAAATCAAAACGTGGACGTAAGTTCTTTGGATGTAGTAATTATCCGGACTGTGACTTTGTTTCATGGGATAAACCAGTTGGACGTGATTGTCCAAATGATGGTCATTTCTTAGTAGAGAAGAAAACAAAAAAAGGACTTGTTGTTCAATGTCCAAATGGTGACTACAAGGAAGAACGTGAAGAAAGCGAAAATTCTAAATAAAAGTTAAATCTTTGACATTGTGAGATAATATCATCAGAAGTATTGTTAATTGATGATATTATTTTTTTATCAATATAAATTAGGATAAGGATGAAATAAATGACGCAAAAAGTTACTGTAATTGGTGGTGGACTTGCTGGTAGTGAAGCTAGTTATCAATTAGCGAAAAGAGGAGTTGAAGTTCACCTCTATGAAATGCGCCCAATTAAAATGACACCTGCTCATGAAACGGGGAATTTGGCAGAATTAGTATGTACGAACTCAATGAGAAGTGATCAATTGACTAATGCTGTGGGACTTTTAAAAGAAGAAATGCGCCGTCTTGACTCACTTGTTTTAAGGGCTGCTGATGCTACCAAGGTCCCAGCTGGAGGTGCTTTAGCTGTCGACCGTGAATTATTTAGTAAGTATATTACCGACGAATTAGCCAAATTTGATAATTTACATCTTCATCATGAAGAAATTACTAAAATCCCGAATGATGGTATTACTATTATTGCAACAGGGCCATTAACTAGTGATGATTTAGCTAAACAAATTCAAGAATTTTCTGGCACAAGTAGCTTACACTTCTTTGATGCTGCTGCACCGATTGTTGCTAGTGATTCAATAAATATGGATATTGTTTACAAAAAATCACGCTATGATCGTGGAGAAGCCGCTTATTTGAATTGTCCAATGGATAAGCAACAATTTACTAGATTTTGGGAAGAATTAGTTAAGGCGGATACTGCTGAACTTCATGGCTTTGAAAAGGATGAAGTTTTTGAAGGTTGTATGCCAATTGAAGTTATGGCTGCTCGTGGAGAAAAAACTATGCTCTTTGGTCCGCTCAAGCCAGTTGGACTTGAAGACCCTAAGACTGGTAAAACTCCATATGCAGTTGTTCAGTTGCGCCAAGATAATGCAGCTTCTTCAATGTATAATTTAGTTGGTTTTCAAACTCATCTAAAATATGGTGAACAAAAGCGGGTCTTTTCGATGATTCCAGGCCTAGAAAATGCTCGTTTTGTTCGTTATGGTAAGATGCACAGAAATACTTATATGGCATCTCCAGATGTATTGAATGCAACTTATGAAGCTAAAAAACAAGCAGGTCTCTTTTTTGCTGGTCAAATGACTGGAGTTGAAGGTTATGTTGAAAGCGCAGGTAGTGGATTAGTCGCTGGGATTAATGCAAGTCGTTTAGCAAGAGGACTAGATTTAGCAACTTTTCCAGTTGAAACAGCATTAGGATCAATGGCTAATTATATAACTACAACTAGCTCTAAACATTTCCAACCAATGAATGCGAGTTTCAGTTTGATTCCGCCACTTGAAAAGAAAATTCGCAACAAGCGCGAACGTAAGCAAATGATTTCTGAACGTGGTTTAGAAAAGTTAGCAGAATTTGCGGAAGAAATGAAGATTAATGACTAAGAAGTCACTACTTGAACAATTTAAAGATTATTTAGCATATGAACGAGGTTATTCCAACTTAACTTTGACAGCTTACATAAATGATTTAAAGCAGGCTGAGGACTTTTGGAAAAATAACGGTGGTTTTAATGGCTTTGAGCAAGTTTCTAGTAGAGATGTTGAAATTTTTATTACCTCCCTCGCTAGTGCCGGCTTATCACAAGCCAGTCAAGCACGAAAACTGTCGTCTTTGAAATCTCTTTATAAGTTTTTAACGCGACGAAATTTGGTTGCGGTTGATCCGACCCAAACTGTAAGTATTCATCGCAAAAGTAAAAAACTACCAGAATTTTTCTATGAACCTGAAATAAAAAAAGTGTTAGATTCTCTTTCTGCTTCTGATAAGTTTACTGTTCGTAATAAGGCAATGTTTGAACTGTTTTATGCGACAGGGATGCGGGTTAGCGAAGTTAGTAATTTAACCTTGCAGCAAGTTGATTTTGATGTTCAGATGATTTTAGTTCATGGGAAAGGTAATAAAGATCGTTACGTTCCATTTGGTGATTATGCAAAGGCTAGTCTTTTACGTTATCTGAATGAAGCTAGAAGTTTATTTAATCCTGATGAAAATAATCATTTTGTCTTTTTAGACAATCGAGGACATCAGTTAACTAGTCGTGGAATTGAATACATTATGCGAAAAGTCTTCCAAAAAGGTGGACTTAGTGCCAATGTGCATCCCCATGAATTACGGCATACTTTTGCTACTCAAATGTTGAATAATGGAGCCGATTTACGAAGTGTTCAAGAATTATTAGGCCATGAATCTTTGTCAACTACTCAAATCTATACCCATGTAACAATGGAACGTCTGCAGAAAGATTATGAAAAGTTTTTCCCACGTAATGAAGGAAAGGATTAGTTATGACAACAATTGTTAGTGTAAAACATAATGGTAAGACCGCTATTGCTGGTGACGGCCAAGTTACCTTAGGTGAAAAGTATATTTCTAAAAAATCAGCTAAGAAAATTCGGCGAATTTATAACAATCAAGTTGTAATTGGATTTGCTGGAGGTGTGGCTGATGCAGTTAGCTTAGAAGAAATGCTTGAAGGAAAACTTGAAAGCTATTCAGGCGATTTGCGTCGTGCAGCCGTTGAAATGGCGCAATCATGGCGTAAGGATCCCACTTTGCAAAAATTGCAAGCAATGTTAATTGCTTTTAATGATAAGGACTTACTCTTGATTTCTGGTAATGGTGAAGTTTTAGAACCAGATGAAAATGTAGTCGCAATTGGATCTGGTGGCTATTTTGCACAAGCAGCAGCCGTAGCTATGACTCGTCATGCTAAAGACATGGATGCTAGTGAAATTGCTAAAGAAGCAGTAGGAATTGCGGCAGATATTGATGTCTTTACTGATCATGAAATTATTACAGATGAAATAGGTGATTAGATGTCCATTAAAACACCAAAAGAAATAGTACGTTTATTAAATGAATATATTATTGGTCAAAATGAAGCCAAACGAGCAGTAGCAATTGCGCTTTATAATCGTTATCGTCGCTTGCAATTGCCTAAGTCTTTGCAACAGGATATTACTCCTAAAAATATGTTAATGGCTGGTCCAACTGGTGTAGGTAAAACAGAAATTGCTCGTCGTCTAGCAAAAATTGTGGATGCACCTTTTGTTAAAGTAGAAGCTACTAAGTTTACTGAAGTAGGTTATGTTGGTCGCGATGTTGAATCAATGGTTCGCGATTTAGTAACTGAAGCTGTCCGCATGGAAGAAAAAGAGCAATTTAAGCGTGTTAAGGCCGATGCTACTAAAGAAGCCAACAAAACTTTGGTTCGTTTGTTAGTACCTGGTATTAAACATGAAAATCGTGAAAACCAAATGCAACAAATGATGCAAATGTTAATGGGTTCACAACAAGCTGAGCAGCCTCAAGAAGAAGTTACCGATGATATTAGAAATCAACGATTAAGTGTTGCAGAACAACTCAATAAAGGCTTGCTTGAAGATCGTCAAGTTACTATTGAAGTTGAACAAGCTCCTAAAGTTAACCCGATGGGCGATATGATGGGGCAAATGGGAATGGATATGAATTCTCTCTTAGGTGATATGATGCCTAAGAAGAAAGTTAAGCGTACGCTTGCTGTGCGAGATGCTCGAGAAGTGTTAATTCAAGAGCAATCTCGTAAGATGGTTGACTACGATACCATTTACCAAAAGGCAATCGAACGGACCAGTCAAAATGGTATTATTTTTATTGATGAAATTGATAAAATTACTGGTAAAAGTAAAGATGCTGGCCAAGTTTCTCGTGAAGGAGTTCAACGAGACGTTTTGCCAATTGTTGAAGGTTCGACAGTACAAACGAAATATGGCCCTGTTTCAACAGATCATATCCTCTTTATTGCTGCAGGGGCATTTGCTGAAAGTAAACCTAGCGATTTAATTCCTGAATTGCAAGGCCGCTTCCCAATTAGGGTAGAACTTAATGCTTTAACAAAGGCTGACTTTGTATCAATCTTAAAAGATCCTGAAAACTCATTGCTCAAGCAGTATATTGCTTTGCTTGAAGCTGATGGCGTTAAGTTAATCTTTACTCAGGAAGCAATTGATAAAATTGCTGAAATCGCTTATGACGTTAACCAAGGAACAGATAATATTGGGGCGCGTCGTTTAGCGACAATTTTAGAAAAATTGCTTGAAGATGTTCTTTATGAAGGTCCAGATATGGAGATGGGTGAAATAACTATCACTCAAGCTTACGTAGAAGAAAAACTTAGTGATATAATTATGAATAAGGATTTAACTAAATTTATTCTATAAAGGACTTCATAAAATGGAATATGAAATTAAGAATCAATTTTTAAACGTAAAAATTAATAGTCGGGGTGCTGAACTAACTTCAGTAAAAAGTGTAAATTCAGATACCGAGTTTCTTTGGCAAGCTGATCCAGAAGTTTGGAATCGTCATGCACCAATTTTGTTTCCAATTGTTGGTCGCTTAAAAAATGATACTTATCAATATCAAGGTAAAAGCTATCAACTTAGTCAACATGGCTTTGCTAGAGATAAAGAATTTAAGTTGCTAAGTCAAGAAAGCGATGCAATTAGTTTAGTTTTGCGTGATGATGAAGCTAGTTTAAAGGAATATCCATTTCATTTTGAGCTGGTAATTACATACCGATTACTTAATAATTTATTGATTGAGAATTTAAGTGTTAAAAACCCTGCTAATGAAGAAATGTTCTTCTCAATTGGCTGTCACCCAGGGTTTAATGTGCCGGTTAATAATCAAATTAAGAAAAGCAATTATTATTTACAGATGTTACCATCTAAAGATCATATTCGCATCCCTCTTAATAAAGAAACAGGCTTACATGATTGGGCAAAACGGACAATTGCAGCAACAGATACCCCGATTGAATTAACTGATGACTTATTTAAACATGATGCTTTAATTTTCCAACTTAAAGGAGAAACTAAAGTATCATTACGTAGTGAAAAAACAAGCTATCATGTTAATGTAACAACTGAAGATAGTCCATTTATTGGTGTTTGGTCACAATATCCTAAAACAGCAGATTATGTTTGCATTGAACCATGGTGGGGTCTTTGCGACGATGTGAATGCTGATGGTGATATTAGTAAAAAGCGTGGAATTATCAAACTTGGTCCAAATGAAGAATGGACAGGTAAGATTACGATAGCCTTGCATGATTAAATGGCTATTTTAAAAGACACTAGACAAAAAAACGTCTAGTGTCTTTTTTTAGATTTTTAATTATAAATTTATTTATTTTTTAACCAATAATAAATTCCAAAAGGTATAATGTTTTCCGTCCCATTTTTTAAGCGAATAATATTTGCTTTGTGGCGATTAAAAATCAAAATTAACAAGACAAACATCATGCTGCTTAGATATGGATCATGGAATAAAAAACTAAAAATAAAGAATAATGTAATGCATAGCATTGCCGTAAGTGACATAATACTTGTAATAAATAGCATAGGAAAGAAAATACCAGCACAGACGCAAAAGAATGCTAAATTATAGCCTAAAATAAAACCTGCTGTTGTAGCAACTGCTTTTCCACCTTTGAAGCCCAGAAAGATTGAAAAAGTATGCCCCAAAATAGCTACCATTCCAAAAACTATTCCTAATGGGTGTGGCCCGAGGTGAAAGATTGCTGGCAAGAGTGTTGCTAAAGTTCCTTTCAAAACATCAACTAATAAAACACTCATTCCAGCAACTGGTCCGAAAGTTCTAAAAGTATTAGTTGACCCAGGGTTTCCTGAGCCTAGTGTGCGAATATCTTTATGAAAAAAAACTTTTCCAACTATCACGCCAGTAGGGAATGAACCTAAGAGATATGCTAAAATAAGTAATAGTGCAATTTTAATTGTTAACATTTTCAAACCTCACTTAAAATCTATGTGTTATTGTAACAAAGATTATAATAGTGTGGCAGAAAAAATTTATTGGAGGGAAATAGCTTGGTAAAAGCAAATAGTTATGATGATTCCTCAATCCAGATTTTGCACGGGCTAGAAGCAGTTCGTAAAAGACCTGGAATGTATATCGGTTCTACCGATATCAAAGGTATTAACCAGCTAGTTTATGAAATTGTCGATAACAGTGTCGATGAAGCGATGGCTGGTTATGGTAAAGAAATTAACGTAACCATTCATGAAGATAACAGCATCACTGTTCAAGATTTTGGGCGAGGAATGCCAACTGGGATGCATGAATCGGGAATTCCAACAATTGAGGTTATCTTTACAGTTTTGCATGCTGGTGGGAAGTTTACTGAAAAGAACTATAAAACTTCAGGGGGTCTTCATGGGGTTGGTTCTAGTGTTGTTAATGCTTTGTCTTCGTACTTAAAGGTCCGTGTTGTACGTGGTGGACAAGCCTATGAAGAAGAATTTCATGATGGTGGAAAGCCAATCGGTAGTTTAAAACATTTAGGTAAAACTAACGATAAAACTGGAACAACAATTACTTTCAAGCCTGATGAACGGGTCTTTTCAACAACAAAATATAAATACGAAACTATTGAAGAACGAATTCGTGAATCAGCTTTCCTACTTAAAGGGGTCAAGTTTACTTTAAAAGATGAACGGACACCTAATCATTATGAAGAATTTCTCTATACTGATGGGATAAAATCTTTTGTTTCTTATCTTAATGAAGGAAAAGATACATTTGGGGATGTTTTTTATTTTGAAGGAAAGCAAGACTCAATAGAGATTGAATTTTCTGGACAATATAATGATGGTTATTCAGAAAACTTTGTTTCTTTTGTAAATAACGTTCGTACCATTGATGGGGGTTCTCATGAAATGGGAGCCCGTTCAGGCTTTACTCGTGCTTTTAACGACTATGCCAAAAAGCAAGGCTTACTCAAAGAAAAGGAAAAAAATATTGAAGGTAGTGACTATCGTGAAGGATTGAGTGCTGTTCTTTCAATAAAAGTTCCGGAAGAATTGCTTGAATTTGAAGGTCAAACTAAGGGTAAATTAGGTACTCCACAGGCTAGAAGTGCTGTAGATGCTTTAGTTTATGAAAAGATGAGCTACTATTTACTTGAAAATGGTGAATTTGCGCAGACTTTAGTTAAGAAGGCTCAAAAGGCACGGGATGCTCGTGAAGCTGCCAAAAAAGCTCGGGATGAAAGCCGTAATGGTAAAAAGCGTCGTAAAAAAGAGCTATTATCAGGAAAATTAACTCCAGCTCAATCACGTAATCCCAAGAAGAATGAATTGTTCTTAGTCGAAGGTGATTCTGCCGGAGGCTCTGCTAAGCAAGGCCGTGATCGAAAGTTCCAAGCAATTTTACCTTTACGTGGTAAGGTTCTGAATACTCAAAAAGCAAAACTTCAAGATATCTTCAAAAATGAAGAAATCAATACAATGATTCATACAATTGGAGCTGGTGTTGGAACTGAATTTAAGATTGATGATGCAAATTATGACAAAATTATCATCATGACTGACGCCGACGACGATGGAGCCCATATTCAAATTCTGCTTTTGACTTTCTTTTATCGTTATATGCGACCAATGGTTGAGGCAGGGCGAGTTTACATTGCTTTACCTCCACTTTATCGCTTACAAAAAGGTAATGGAGCAAAGGCTAAAATTGAATATGCTTGGACAGATGAAGAATTAGAACGTGATGAAAAAGCTATGGGTAAAGGCTATAGTTTGCAACGTTTCAAAGGTTTAGGGGAAATGAATGCTGATCAACTTTGGCAAACAACTATGAACCCTGAATCAAGAATGTTAATTAGAGTTAAGATTGATGATGCTGCACTTGCTGAAAGACGAGTTACAACTTTAATGGGTGACAAAGTTGAAGCAAGAAGAAAATGGATTGAACAAAATGTAAAATTCCGTATGGGTGAAGAAGGCTCAATCCTTGAAGCTGAAAATTAGGAGGAATAATTAATGGCGCAAAAGACCGAGAGAATTCGGGAAATGCCGCTAGAACAAGTCATGGGTGAGCGGTTTGGACGCTACTCTAAATACATTATTCAAGAACGTGCTTTACCTGATATTCGAGATGGCTTAAAGCCTGTTCAACGCCGCATTTTGTATGCAATGTATTTGGATAATAATACCTTTGATAAGCCATTTAAAAAAGCTGCTAAGGCAGTTGGTAATATCATGGGTAATTTCCACCCACATGGTGATAGTTCTATTTATGGGGCCTTAGTTCACTTATCTCAAGATTGGAAGATGCGTGAACCTTTGATTGAAATGCATGGTAATAATGGGTCAATGGATGGCGATAGCCCAGCTGCCATGCGTTATACAGAATCAAGATTAAGCAAAATTTCTAATCATTTATTGGCTGATATTGATAAAGATACAGTTAATATGGTTTTAAACTTCGATGATACCGAGTATGAACCAACTGTTTTACCTGCTCAATTTCCTAATTTATTAGTTAATGGAGCAACCGGTATTTCAGCAGGGTATGCTACTGAAATACCACCACATAACTTAGCTGAAGTTATTGATGCGACAATTTATTTATTAAAGCATCCTAATGCTTCTTTAGCTGATTTAATGCAATTTGTTAAAGGGCCAGACTTCCCAACGGGAGCAATTGTCCTAGGGGATAAAGGAATTAAGGAAGCTTATGAATCTGGTCGTGGCCGAATTCAAGTGCGTGCTAAGACTAGCATTCAAGATATTAAGGCTGGTCGTCAACAAATTGTGGTTACCGAAATTCCTTTTGGCGTCAATAAAGCCTTTTTGGTTAAGAAGATTGATGAAATTCGTTTAAATAAAGAAATTGATGGTATCAGTGAAGTACGTGATGAAACAGATCGCCATGGTTTATCAATTGTTATCGAATTAAAAAAGGGTGCAGATAGTCAAAATATTTTGAATTATCTGTTTAAATCAACCGATTTACAAGTATCATACAGTTTCAATATGGTCGCAATTGACCATATGACACCAGTCCAAGTAGGGTTAAAACGAATTTTAAGTTCATATTTGGAACATGATGCTGATGTTATTACCAAACGGACAAAATATGATTTGAGTAAAGCCAAGGCTCGACTTGAAATTATTGAAGGGCTGATTCATGCTCTTGATATTTTAGATGATGTAATTAAGACCATTCGAGCAAGTAAAAATAAGGCTGATGCCAAAAACAACATTATTGATAAATTTAGTTTTACTCCAAGACAAGCTGAAGCGATTGTTTCTTTGCAACTTTATCGCTTAACTAATACTGACGTTAATGCTTTACAGGCTGAAAAGAGTGATTTAGAGGAAAAAATTGCTAGTTATGATTTACTTTTAACTGATCGTAAGGTATTAGAAAAACAAATCATAAAAGAATTAAATGCAGTGAAGAAAGAATTCGGCAGCGAACGTAGAACTAAGATTTCAAGTAAAACTGCCAAAATCGAAATTGATGAAAAAGCATTAGTGGCAGAAGAAGATGTACGGGTATTAGTATCACGTGATGGTTATCTCAAGCGGTCAAGTTTACGTTCCTTCCAATCTACTAATGACAGTGAAAATGGCTTACCTGACTTTGACAAGGTAGTTTTTGAAAAGACTATGTCAACTTTGACTAATCTATATATCTTCACTAATAAAGGAAATGTGATTTTTAGACCTGTTCATGAGCTTGTAGAAGCTAAATGGAAAGAACCAGGACAACACTTGTCACAAGAATTGGGACTTGATACTGATGAACAAATTATTGCAGTCTTTGAATTGGCTAAATTGGATTCTAGATTAAACTTCTTACTAGCTACAAACGATGGCTACATTAAGCAATTAGCTCTAGCTGATATTCAGCCAACTAGAACTTATAAATCACGCGCAATGATTGCAATGAAGCTAAAGGAAACCGCTTCACGTGTTGTACGTGTTGAAATGATTTCTCCGGATACCAAGAAGGAAATCACTTTATTTACTAATCATGCTTATGCAGTTCGCTATGATGTTAACGAAATTCCGACTAGTGGGGCAAGAGCAGCTGGTGTTAAGAGCGTTAACTTGAAAGATGATGATTTTGTAGTTGATTATGTCACTGTTTTGCCAGAATATTTAGACATGATGAAATTAGGAATTGTCACTCAAAGAGGAGCTTTCAAAGAGTTTAAATATGAACTAATTAATAAAGTTAGCCGAGCAAAGCGTGGCGTCTTAGTTTTACGTGAATTAAAGAAGAATCCACATAGAATTGCTGGAGTGGTTCTCTTTGCGCAAAATCATGAATTACTTGTTGAAACATCAAGTGCTAGAACTATGACAATTAAGACCAATGATTTTCCATTAGGAGATCGTTATTCAAACGGGTCATTTGTCATTGATCCGATTGGGGATGGAGAGCCCACTAGTTTAACTTTAGGCAAGCCTACTCATTATGGCAGAGATGATGTTTCGGAATTATTTTAGTTAGGGTTTTACAAACATAAAAATTCTAGTAAACTAAAGATAGATATTTTTAAAGAGGTAGATACAATGGCAAAAGAATTAATTTTTGGACACCAAAAT
The DNA here is from genome assembly GCA_022756575.1 of Lactobacillus mulieris. GTDB lineage: Bacteria > Bacillota > Bacilli > Lactobacillales > Lactobacillaceae > Lactobacillus > Lactobacillus mulieris_A. The sequence goes on along the minus strand of JALBSH010000007.1, from coordinate 1,996 downwards.
CCGGATACTGACGCAATTGGTACTGCAATTGCTTACTCATACTTCCAAAATCACTTTGGTTTTGATACTGAAGCAGTTGCTTTAGGTGAACCAAATGATGAAACTGCATTTGCACTCAAGAAGTTTGGTTTTGAAGCACCACGTGTTATCAAGACTGCTGCTAATGAAGTAGATGCTGTTATGCTTGTTGACCACAACGAACCACAACAATCTGTTTCAGATATTGATAAGGTTACTGTAACTCACGTTGTTGATCACCACAGAATTATGAACTTCAACACAGCTGCACCACTTTACTTCCGTGATGAACCAGTAGGCTGTACTTCAACAGTTTTATGGCAAATGTTCAACGAAAAGGGGTTAGAAATCCCTCAAAATATTGCTGGTATCATGCTTAGTGCAATTATTTCTGATACTTTACTTTTGAAGAGCCCAACTACTACTGATAAAGATCACCAAGCAGTTGAAGCATTAGCAAAGATTGCTGGTGTTGATTACAAGAGCTACGGTCTTGAAATGCTTAAAGCCGGTACTAACATTGCTGACAAGAGTGAAGAAGACTTAATTGATCTTGATGCTAAGAGCTTTGAATTAAACGGTCATACTGTAAGAATTGCTCAAGTTAACACTGTTGACTTACCAGAAGCTATGGAAAGAAAGGCTGCATTTATTAATGCAATGGAAGCTTCTTCTAAAGCAAATGGTTACGACATGTTTGTTCTTGTTTTAACTGACATCTTAGAAAGTAATTCTGAAGGTATTGTTGTCGGTGGTGACGAAACTAAGGCATTATTTGAAAAAGCATTTGATAAGAAGTTAGTTGATGATGCTGTTGAATTACCTGGTGTTGTATCACGTAAGAAGCAAGTTGTTCCACCATTAACTGAAGCTTTTGAAGGTTGATACTTTAATTTGAATAAGATAAGGCTCGAGAGGGTCTTATTTTTTATGGAAAGGAAAAAATAAATAATGACAGATAAAAAAATGTTATTTCCTCAATTACAGCTTGATAAAGCTGTAGGACCAAAAGTAGTTATGAAAACTAATATGGGTGAGATTGAATTTCAACTTTTTGAAAAACAAGCTCCAATGACAGTTGAAAACTTTGTCCGTCTTGCTGAAAAAGGTTATTATGATGGGGTGATTTTTCACCGTGTAATCAAAGATTTCATGATTCAAGGTGGAGACCCTAAGGGTGATGGTACTGGTGGTCAAAGTATCTGGGGACACCCATTTGAAGATGAATTTAGTTCACAATTGTTTAACTTCCGTGGAGCAATTTCTATGGCTAATTCAGGTCCAAGTACCAATGGTAGTCAATTCTTCATTGTTCAAAATCAAAACATGCCAAAACGCTATACTCGTGATATGCGCGAAGCAGGTTACCCACAAGAAGTTATTAAGCGTTACAAACAAGGTGGAACTCCTTGGCTTGATTTCCACCACACTGTTTTTGGGCAAGTAATTAAAGGTATGGACGTTGTTGATGCAATTGCTAAGGTTGCAACTAACAATATGGATAAACCAAATGATGACGTAGTAATTGAAGGTATTACAATTAAAAAGTAATTATTAAATAAAGCAAAAGGTGCTAACAGTTGTTAGCACCTTTTTTAACATAATTTTTATACTGTATTATTTGTCAATTCTCTTAGAAAGTACACTCTTTTCTTCAGGAGTAACTTCAATTGAATTTTGACCAGTGTAGATTACAAAACCTGGTTTGGCACCATTGGGCTTTTTAACTCGCTTATCAGCAACATAATCTACTTGGACATGTCCTGAAAAACGACCCTTTGAAAAATACGCAGCAATTTCTGCAGCTTCACGAATATCTTCTTCACTAGGCTGGCTATCTGTCAAAATAACGTGGGAACCTGGCATATTCTTAACATGAAACCAGATATCGTGTTTATTGGCCTTTTTAAAGGTTAACCAGTCATTTTGATAGTTATTTTTACCTACGAGGACAATTTTTCCTGATGATAATTTGAAC
>JALBSH010000061.1:0-1523 GCA_022756575.1 Lactobacillus mulieris | reverse complement strand
AATATTTTGCAAGTTCGTGGAGGAGCTGGCGATTTAACTAAAGCGGATGTAAATGTTAGCCCTAAAGATAATTTATATTTGGCTGTTAATTCAGCATGGCAAAAAGATGCTGTGATTCCTGCTGATCGAACTGAAATTGGTGTTAATACTGAAATCGACATGCGAATTGAAAAGCGGATGAAAGATGATTTAGCTGCCTTATTAGCTGGTAAAGAAGATGTTAACAGTGTGCCAAATTTGGCTAAAGCAGTGGATTTTTATAAGCTAGCTTTGAATATTGATCAAAGAAATGCTGAAAAGACTGCACCAATTCAGGCCGATTTACATGAGTTACTTGCTTTAAAGGATTTTTCTGATTTTAATACCCTGGCTGCAAGCAATCTAAACCAAATTCTTAATTCAGCAGTAATTTTACCATTCGCTTTTGAAGTGGATGCGGATATGAAAAATACCCAAAAGCATGCCCTATATTTTGCTGGACCAGGTACTTTCTTACCAGATACAAGTTCATATCAGGCTCCTGATGCTGAAAAGTTATTGCAAATTTTGGCTAAGCAGACGCAACACTTATTGGAATTAGCTGGAGTTGAAACAGCTGAAGCTGAAGTAATAATCAAGTCAGGTCTTATTTTTGATCAAAAACTAGCCAAAGTTGTTAAATCAAGCGAAGAGTGGTCTGATTATCCAGCTTGTTATAATCCAATTAGTTTGGCTGAATTTTTGATCAAATTTAAGTCATTTGCAATTAAAACTTATCTTGAAACTCTCTTTGATAAGTTACCTGAGCGTGTAATTGTCATGGAACCGCGTTATTTAGATAAAATCGAAGCTTTATTTAACCCTGATAATTTTGATCAAATTAAGGGTTGGATGCTGATGAAGTTTATTAATAATAGCGCTAAATTATTGTCACAAGAAATGCGCGAAGCAGCCTTTCCATTTCGTCAAGCTGTTAGTGGCGTTGCAGAATTACCTCCAGTTCAAAGACAGGCCTATTACTTAACCAATGACTTTTTCGATGAAGTTTTAGGGGTATTTTATGGTCAAAAATATTTAGGACAAGCTGCTAAAGCTGACATCACTCAAATGATTAAGCAGATGATTAAGGTTTATGAAAGTCGAATTGCTAATAATACTTGGTTGTCGCAAGCTACTAAAGATAAAGCAATTGTAAAATTGAATGCTTTGGTCTTAAAAATTGGATATCCAGAAAAGTTAGAAGCAATTTATGATCAATTAAAAGTTGAGCCTACAGTTAGTCTGTATGAAAACCAAAAAGTTTGTTCAGTTATTCGGGCAAAATATAATTTGTCAAAATTATTTAAACCTGTAAACCGAAATGTATGGCTCATGCCTGGAAATATGAATAATGCTTGTTATGATCCACAAAGAAATGATATTACTTTCCCAGCTGGAATTTTGCAAGCTCCATTTTATGATTTAAAGCAAAGCCGGGCTGCTAATTATGGTGGTATTGGTGCAACTATTGCTCATGAAATTTCACATGCTTTTGACAATAATGG
>JALBSH010000060.1:0-1613 GCA_022756575.1 Lactobacillus mulieris | reverse complement strand
ATATTGATGATGGAAGTGCTTTTGAAATTGGATATATGCGAGCAATGCATAAACCAGTTATTTTAGTACCATTTACTGAAAAAAATAATGAAGTAAAAAAAATGAACCTGATGCTTGCTCAGGGTGTAACAACTTTAATTGATGGAAACACAGAATTTGAAAAGTTAAAAACATATGATTTTAACTCCTGTATGAGTAATCCAGTTACGGGTTATCGCATTTTTTAAAGAAAAAAATAGTCTGGCAAAACCAGACTATTTTTCTTTTTTATAAACTTTCTAATGCACTTTGGGCACGCTCAATTACTTGTTGATTGTCGTTAAGGCGTCCAAAGGCAATTGCATCATAAAAATTATCTTTTGCCTTTTGAATATCACCGTTTTGGGCAACAATGTTTTCTCCTAAGCGGAGACAAGTTCTAGCTAAGAAAAATACGAGGTGGCGAGTTGCACATAAATTATATGCAGCATTCAATAATTTATTAGAGTGCTTATAATCGCCTTGCTCACCATAAAATTCCCCAGCAGTACACAAGATAGAAAGTACTTGAATTGCTTCTTCATTACTATTAACTTTAAATTTTAAAATTTCATTTTTAATTTGGTCATAGTAATGTTTAGCCTTATCGAATTCTTTTTGACTAAAGTATACTTCACTGCAACCATTTAAAGCTAATAAGCGATAGATACTATTAGCTTTTAAATCAGCTGCAGTTAAAATACCATTGAAATAATAAAGAGCGCTCATAGGCTCATTTTTATCATAAAGAGCAACTTGGCCTTTTAAGTATTGATAATGAAACTTATCATCACTCTTTTTTAGAGAGCTTTGCTTAACTTTAGCCATGAGTCTAGCTAATTTTTCATAATCATATGAAACTAATGAAAAATCCGCTTCTATTAATTGCTCCGTAACTCCCGCTTCTTCAGAAGGTCCCATTAAATCTGAAAGAGAAATATTCATTCTTTCACACAATTGATTCAAAATCTTAAATGATGGAACCAAACCATTATTTTCAAACTTACTTAAAGTGGACTGAGTACAAATACCTGAACATAACTCTGTTTGAGATAATTTCAGAGATTTTCTAATTTGTACAAACTTATCTATATTCAACATTCTACTTATTCCTTTTTATGGCTTGATAGAGAAAATCTAATGATTCATCTACGTAGTCATTGGCATAGGCCATAGCATGACCTGAACCAGGTAAAGTAAGAAGCTGTACTTCATGTCCTGAATCGGCTAAAAAGGGGATAAATCTAAAAACACCACTGAGCTCAACTAATTCATGGCTAGAATTGATTAACATTAACTGATTAAGGTTATCATAATCATATGAATCAGCATCTAACTTTTGCAAAACTTCATGATTATTACTTCCAATGTAAGTTACAGTGAAGTATTTATAAAATGAAGCAGCTATTTCATCAGGAGCACTTGTTCCTAATTCTGATCTAGCATCTGGGGATGGTGAAACTGTTTCATGCTCTTTCATCCAATTAGAAAAATCAACAGGTGCAGACCAAGTCACTGTTGGGAAAACGTAAAAACCAGCAAGTTGTAAAGCTAAAGTACCACCGGCACTTGCTCCAATTTGCACTATATTTTTC
>JALBSH010000006.1:0-30562 GCA_022756575.1 Lactobacillus mulieris | reverse complement strand
GAAAAAGCCAAGAGGCGCGGGGAAGGAGCGTTAATCTTAGCTTTCAAGTTTCAGTATAATGATTAAAATAACTAAATTGAGGGGATTTTTATGAAATATATGACGTATTTTTATGTAGCAATTGATATTTTATTAGTAGTTTATGCTTGTTATAGTTGGTATTGGCAAGCTAAAGTTGATTTTCGTGGTCGCTATCGTATCTCCTCAGTTGTTTGGGCGCTAATTTTTATCTGGCTGGGCTTTACATGGAATTACATTGAAAAAGGTGATCCAGGCCTGAGCGTCTTCTTGGCTCTTTTTATCTTAATTAGTATTGTCGATGGTTTTTCAGGATTTAGTAAAAAGCGGATGGTCGTTTCAGGCTACTTCAAGCGTACAGTTAAGTATGATGATTTAGCCAGCGCTACTTTAATCCAGATCCCCAACCAAGAGAAGCCATTAGTGATGGCGATTTTTCGAACTAGCGATGGTAAGGCTTATATGATGCGCTTTAATAATGAAGTTAATAGCGTAATTAAGCAATTACAAGAATATGCTGGTCGAGAAATTCCTGTCGAAGTTCAATCAATGATGTAATTACAAAATTGGAGAAAGCATTCGCGAGAATGCCTGCAAAGTCCGCAATGCGCGACTTTGCTTTTTTATTTCTTCCTTAGTTAGTAAATGCGAGTGTTTCATATCTTCTTCAAAAGCTGCCACCATTTTCTGGTTGAACTTTTTATCATAAAAAACGGCATTATCTTCAAAGTTTAAGTTGTAAGAACGGAAATCTTGATTCATTGAACCAACTGAAGAAAAATGGTCGTCGACAATCGTCGTTTTGGCATGTAAAAAGCCATCTTCGTAGATATAAATTTTGACACCCAAGCGAGTTAATTCGTTGGCATACCACTGTGTGGCGCGATAAATAAAGGGGTGGTCTGGCTTACATGGGATCATAATTCGTACGTCAACACCCGATGAGGCAATTGTTTGCCACGTAGCAAAAACGGCATCATCAGGGATTAAGTATGGTGTTTGAATCCATAACCGTTTGCGTGCCAAAAGCATTAGCCGCATCATACCGTTACGCATATATGGTGCATAACGATCAGGCCCATCTGAAATGATTTGCGTTGCAACGTCGCCTTCGTGGATGTTTTTTTCATCAAGATCAGGAAATAGAGTGGAATTGAAACGGATGAGCTGTTGATTATTAGTGATAGAGGCGTTCCAGTCCATGACGAAACGCTCTTGCAAAAGCAGAGAGGCAGAACCAACAATTCTTACCTGACTATCACGCCAATGACCAAACTTCTTTTTTTTGCCTAAATATTGATCACCAATATTAAAACCGCCAGTCCAAGAAATTCGCCCGTCGATGACAACAATCTTGCGGTGCAAGTGGTAGTTAATGCGGTAACAGGTGATCATGTTGCGTGAAGTGATAAAAGGCAAAACTTCCCCGCCAGCTGCCCGCAATTGATCGAACCATGCTTTAGTAGCTCCCATTGAACCCCAGGCATCATAAATTACGCGTACTTTAACTCCTTGTTTTGCTTTTTTAATCAATAGTTGCAAAACACGATTGCCGATATTGTCGCTATAAAAAGTGTAGAACTCAACATTGATTGTTTCCTTAGCTCGTACCATGTCCTTAAGCATGTCATGAAAGAAGGTTTCACCTTCGGTATAGAGCTTGACCTGATTATTTTTAGTTAGGGGAGCTTCTTGTTGGTGGTTAAAAAAGTTAATTGCTATATTACCAGCCTTTGAAGTGTCAGAAGGACTAGTATTTTTAGGTGCTTTAGCAATCGATTTTTGAACATTTCTCAAGCCAATGTGTTTTTGCTTATTGATGGCAAAAATATTTTCCTGGGAAATACCCCGACCAAAGAAGGCATAAAGAGTGATCCCGACTACTGGTAATACTAACAGGATGATTAACCAAGCCCAAGTGGTTGAAACGGATCTTCTACGGTGGAAGACAACGTAGAAGGCTAAGATTGTGTTGGTAATGATAATGATTCTAACAAAGTCATGCCACCAGATCATAAACTCCTCCAAAATTAAACTACTTTTTTAATTTAAGAAACTTGTCAATAATATCGATTACAAACGGATTGTCATGCATCCAACTATGTTCGGCGTCATCTTTACCGCGTACTTCTACTTCTTGATAAAAATGTGCTTTTGGGGCAACGATATAGCGAATGCTTTTTGCGGAAACAACAGAGATGAATTTATCAGTATTTGTGTTATCTAAAACGTTGCCATAAATATTCAAGACTGAGATATCAGGATTGAATTTGCGCCGATTAAAAAACAAATAAAGGTAGTGCGGGTTCATGACACTAGGCCGACCACTTTCGGTCAAATAGTTGACGTTGGGGATATCGCCCAAGTAAGTGACCCCGTCAAAAGGACCAGCGATAAAGGCACATTTTTTTAAATGTGGGAACGTTTTGCTGCGGTAGTGCTTCATTTCCGTGCGAATAATACATGGACAAGCTAATGAATGAGCGACTGCAATATAGTTTTTAAAACCATATCTTTTAGCTAAAAAGGGCAGGACGAAGTTGAGATAATAGTCGATGCCATAGATACCGACTATTCGCTGGCGAAAAGCAACCTGCACGATAGGATGCTTGTCACTAGTCCAAGTTCCTTCTAATTTGAAATTTCCTAATAAATCAACGGTTACCTTTAAAAACTTGGGATTGCCCTTGTCATGAGTAGCGTGTTTCACCATCACGCGAGTGGTATAATCACCGCCGCGAAAGCCATGGAAATAAATAATGGGTACTTGTTTTAGATCGCTTTTTTCAATGTTTGCCTTATTTTCAATATGGCGCTTGTGTAATTTGAGGAAAATTCGCGTGGGAGCGAAGGTGGCCATCAGCCCCAAAGAAATCATGTTAAACATGCTAGGTTCTTCTTGGAGGTCATGTTTATGATCTTTTTCAACTTCTTCGGCATATTTTTTTGTGTTGAAAAACATTTTTACCACCTTCTCTTTCTTTTTTCCTATAATAAAAGTTATGCAATAAGTATATTTTACCATTGGGTAAAGATTTTGGAATTTTAGAGGTAGAAATGAAGTTTTATGCAGTCAAAAAAGGACGTACTCCGGGAATATATCGGACTTGGGATGCAGCCAAAGAACAAGTTGATGGCTTCCCTGGTGCAGAATATAAGTCATTTGAACAAATTACCGATGCTACAGATTACTTAGATTGGAATGCCCAAACTCAGAGCGATGTCCTGCAAAAAGGTGAAGATAATTTACAAAACGCCGTAAAAAGGGTGCAACAAAAGAGTCAAGAAATAAAAAAAGCACCGCGAAAAAAGGCGAAGCAGTATAACCATGTTAATAGCAATCCTGCTGACTTCTTTGCGGTGACTTATACTGATGGTGGCACGCGCAATACTGGTGTTTATAAGGGCGGTCACGTTAAAAAGACCGATAAAGCAGCCTGGGCTTATTTAATTGAATGGGATGACCAGAAAGTTCATGGCTCCGGTGGTGAATATGGTGCTACTAACAATAAGATGGAGCAGACAGCATTGATTAATGCACTAAAAAAGCTGCTTGAGCTTGGTTTTAACGATAAACATCTATTATTTGTTCTTGATTCGCAGTATGTGTTGAATGCGATTAATAAGCATTGGCTACAAGGCTGGAAAAAACGTGGTTGGAGACGTTCTTCTGGACCATTGGCTAATGTGGCGGAATGGCAGGAATTAGATCGGTTATTAAAGGAATTTCCTGATAGTACGTTTGAATGGACGAAAGGTCACGCTAATAATCGCGGTAATGAATTTGTCGATCATGAATTGAACCGTTATATGGATCAAAAAATGTAAGAAAAAAAGGCTACACTGTAGCCTTTTTTAATTTAAAATAACGCCGCCGAACAAACCACTAAAGAACTTAACGATTTGATCCCACAAATTTTGTAACCAGTTGCGGTTTTCTTGGGTATTAAATTTATTGAAGATATTTTTAGCTCCATTTTGAATCTGACTGGATAATTTCGAAGCCTGTTGCTTGAAGTTACCGTCCTTCAATGCCCCTGAATCACGAATTTCAATTAGAAGATTGACAATTTGATTTTTTTGATTGTTGTTGATGGTGTCACCTAAGTGGTTAATATTAATTTGATTGTTGACAATGTCGAGAATTTGACTGTCGGTAATGTTTTGCCCTTGTTTAGCCATCTCATTCTTGGCACCGGCAACCGCATTGTTCAATTGAGCATCTGAATAACCTTTTTTGTTTTTATTATCTTGGGTAATCCCAGACAAGGTATTCATTTCATCTTGAGCGGCATTAACTTGCTTTTGATTTAATGCATTGCCATTTTTAGCATAGGCAGCATAAACTCCAGCTAATGCCCCTGAACCATCAATTGGAATAGCGCTAGTAACATAAATGTTGGCATCGCTGATGCCGGCGGTCAGGGCTGCGTTTTTGTACTGGTTGGCAGTAATAGTCGTGATATTATTTTTACCATCGTAGTCTAAAATTTTAACGTTGATTCCGCTGCCTGAGCTGGTCTTTTGGATCATCGCACTGGACCAAACACCGGATGAAGTGGTGAAATTATCACCAGAGGGATTTAAATATTTAACCAGATCTGAGCCGGTAACAGTAATTGTTTGATAATTACCACCGTTTAGTGGTGCAGTTAAGGTCTTTAATGTACCTTGTTTTTGTGAATCAGTTAATGATGTACCTAAGGTAACTACAGGTGTATCATCATCTGCTAATACTGGCTTAGTAAATGAGATCATCGCGACCACGCTTAATAACATTGCTGTGAGTAGTGTGATAAATTTCTTCATTTTTTCTTCTTTTCTTCCTTTTTGATCGAATATTTATTCTTGTAATACGGAACATTATACTAAATATTTTTCAAAAGTGAATTAAACAACACGTAAAACTTTCTTAATTTCGACCTTATTATTGAAGATGGTATAATAAAGAGCAACAAAGGGGGACAATATGTTACAAGTGCCTAAGTTAACCATCATCATGCCTGTTTATAACACGGCGCAATACTTGCCACGTGCTTTTGATGCTCTGCTTAATCAAGTTGACAAGAGCTTCAAATTGCTTGTAGTAGATGATGGCTCAACAGATAATTCGGTTAAGGTAGCCGAAAGCTATGCCAATCGTTTTCCATATTTTAAAATAATTAAAAAGAAAAATGGCGGCCCATCCGATGCACGTAATGTTGGGATGCAGTATCTTGACACACCATATGTCACCTTTCATGATGGTGATGATTGGGTGGATCCAGGCTACACATCCTTTTTTATTCATGCTTTTGAAAGTCATCCAGATGTCAGCTTAGTATCATGTGGCTATTGGATGGATTATCCTGACAAAAAGCAACGCGTTGTTGGTCGACCAGAAGGTGGCTATTTAACGCGCGGTGAAACTTATTTGAAGTTGACTAATGTCTTTAGCTCACCAATGAAAGGATATAGCTGGAACAAGGCCTATAAAACTGCCATTATTAAGAAATATCATTTGAAGTTTGATAGGGATATTTCACTACTGGAAGATCAGATTTTTAACGTTAAATATATTTCTGTGGCTAAAGGCGTCTACTACACGCAAAAACCTTATTACCACTACTGGCAGAGAAAGGGCAGTATTATTCACCAGCCTAATATTAAAAAAGTTGCGGATAATTTCCGGGGAAATTACCGGGGTTGGAGCAAAATTATCAGTACAATGATGAAAGACCGCGAGGAAGAAAAGATGCGTAAGAAGTTAGAGCGACAGCAGGCCTTGCGTGATAGTGAATAGGGGAAAACATGAAAGAAAAAGTTAATGGAGTCGAAATTTATTATCATAAGTTAGGTAAAGGTGAGCCTTTGCTTTTACTACATGGACATCACTTAGATGGTGGTATGTTTGATAAAATTGTGGCTCCGCTTTCCCTTTATTACACTGTCTATGTGCTTGATATGCGAGGCCATGGTTTAAGTGAAGGCGACATCGCTGAACACTACAAGACCGAAGTAGAAGACGTCTATGCCTTTGTTAAGCAAGTGGGCATTGAAGGCTGCTACTGCTTTGGCTTTGACGCAGGTGGCCTTGTTGCCATGATGCTGGCGGAGCAATATCCGACTATTTTTAAGAAGATGATTGTGGCCGGGGTCTTCGTTAACGGGGGCGGAATTCGCCCATACCACTATTTAACTGAAGGTTTTCATCGTTTCTTGAAGCTGGACCGCGATAGCCGAGTGGAATTGACCGAATCCTTTATTTCAGTTGATGATTTGAAGAAAATTAAAACGCCGACGCTTTGTGTAGTTGGTGAAAAAGACTGGGTTAAGGTTGAGCATGTGCGCTGGTACAGTCAATTTATGCCTAACGCGCGACTAGTGATCATGCCGCGGCAGACGCATAACAGTTACGCGGTGCGCAGTTTGAAGTTACTGGATTTGATTAAAGGATTTTGCAGATAAATGTTGTAGGACATCTGAGAAGATGTCCATTTTTTATAGGTTTGGTAAAAAAGGACGTAATTGAAATGACGATTGGTGAAGCATTAAAGGAAGAACAGAAGCGATTAGGCCTAACATCTGAAGCAATGGCTGCAGGTGTAATTACAAAAGGGACCTACTCTAAAGTGGTCAATGGTAAACTGCGTTTGAGTAGTGATCTGTTAGTTGAAATTCTTTTTAAGCATAACATTGATATTAGTGATTTTTTTGAAATGATAAAGAGTACTTATATGCCAAAAGAGAAATTAATTGAGGAAAAATTGTTTTCTGAAATGCAACAAGCATTAAATAATCATGAGGTTGAAAAGGCAGAAGAATGTTTGACAAAAATAAAGAATCAAACATCTAATAAATATTTACAGCAACGAGCCGAAATTACAGTTGCTTACTTAACAAATAGTACTGATAAATTAAGTAAAAATTTTAAACAAGCTGTAGTTGATGAGTTGAATAATCATTCTAATTGGGTAAAGGATCTTGATGCGCTGAGATTATTTAATACAGCATTACTAATTCTTTCTAGTGAAAAAGTTGAAATTGAAATGAATCTTTTTTTCATTAAATTAAATCGTATCAAAAAGATTTCTGAACAGATGGAAGAGAGATATGCAATTTTATGTTGTAATTACTTAGATTGGAAGTACCGGCAACAAGGTGAAGTAAATGATAATGTTAAAAATGCTTTGAAATATTTGAGCGATCTTAAGCTAACAGCTCATTTTGAGAGCTATAAGGTTTGTGGAAAGTATTTTGGATATTTATTTAACAAAGAAATTGATAGTGCTAAAAATATGAGGAAAAGTTTACTTGCATTGGGAATAACTGTTGGTGTTGAAAATTGGCCCGTTTAATTTTAATAGTTTCGTATAAGAAACATTCTAAAAGCTAAGGCATAGGCAAGTGTATTATCAAATAAGACAAAAATGAAAGGAGATTTCTAAAATGATTTACTGGGAATTCCCAATTCTTCCAGAAAACTAAGAATGTGTTAGTTGAAAAACGTGTTTTGCATGGAGGTTTAAAGATGCGTAGAAAAAATTAGGAATTTTGTTAGCAGCAACTTTGTTAGCTACAACAGTAACTAATCCTTTAGCTGAAGTGGTTGCTGCAGATGCAGTACAACAACCCAATCAAAAAGGTATTAGCAGTGAAAAAAATAATGATATTAAGTTATCACAAGAACAAATTGATCAATTTGATAAGTTTGTTGTAGTAAAAGACAACAGCTATGTCTTAGATTCAAAAGTAAATCAAAATTTTTCAACAAATGAAGTTTTAGTGGTAAAAGAAATGCTAAATACTTCAAATCGAGAAGTGAAAAACAATAATTTAATTATCGATCCGGATACCAAAGAAATCCTTGATCAAAATGCAAGTCCATTTGTAATTATGGCAGCGTATAATAAAAATTATACAACGAAGGCTTTTTGGTGGGGTAAGCGATATTACTTTACAAGTAACATCGCTGTAACCAGAGGTGCTAGATACTTTAGACATATAGCAAGTTTGAGAAATGATCAATCGTTGTTTTTAAGTGCTTTAGGAGATTCCATTGCGTATGCTTCTCCGTATGCTACATTAGCAGCTAATGTAGCATCAATGGGAGTAGGTTATGTTGCGGGACAATATAATGGTGCTGCTTCTGCGTTGGTAAGCTATAATAATAGACATAGACATAATCAAATTTATTTGGATATGAATAGAACATTCCAATACTCTCTTCATGTCTTAAAACAAAAAGGAAAAATGTATGTGGGTAATTTTAATAATCAATGTAATAATTGCAAGTATTGCGATTATTGCAGGGTTTAATAATCGAGCAGAAGCATTTAGTTTGTTCAATGCTGGTGTAGTTTTTGTGGCTTTTGGCATTGTCTTACTTTTAGGCGCAATTCCGGTTTATCGCAATTTTGATACTTCATCAGTATTGATGTTTGTAGCTGGCATATTGATTGTGTTAGGCATAATCATGTTAATCGTTAGTGTAATTGCTAGATCGACTAGAAAAATCAATCTACAAGATTTGGCAATTGCATTAATGGTAGCTGCAGTGTGCTTAGTATATTTCATTCATAATGCAAGCTTGAACTTTGCTAACTTATTAGTGCCTGAATTAGCTTTAATTGTAGGGTTAATCTTGCTTGTTTATCCAAAACAAAAGTAAATAAAGTTCTTCATCTGGTTTAGGGACTAATTATGAAATACAGAATGCAATAATTCATGCTATAGATGAATGCGTTGGATCATATAAAGGTCTTTTATTTGATGCTTTTCATGGACAAATTAATTATTCTGAGCTAAATAGTTCAAAGGTTATGAACCATATTAAGGAGACAAAGTCGAACACAATTTATCCGGACTGTACTTTAAATATGCAACTAAAAGAATTAATGAAAAGAACAGAGACTTATCTAACAATAATTAATTCTAAAGATGGATATACTGTTAAAGCTTTTAGTACAAAATTGCAACCAGAAACTTTGGTAAATTCTACTCCGTTAACCTCTAGATTATTATTACGTACTAATAAACCATTGATTAGGGGATGCATGCCATTCTGGTAAAGAGAAAAGAGGCCTAGTATATGAGAAGATTAAAAACAGCAGTATTAAGCGATTTCTTAAATGATTTACCATTGGGTGCATTCATTACATATGCATATTGGTATGCTTATCAACAAACTCATAATCAAGGGATAGTCTCAATGCTGGGAACTATTGCCATGGTTGCACTGCTACTTGCAATTTTTGGTGGCTACATTTCAGATAAGCATAGTAAGATCAAACTAATGCGCTTTTTAATTTTGATGAGATTCATCTTCATTGCTTTAGGAACACTTTTCTTGGTATTTAAACCTGAAATGAGTGTTGCAGTAGTTTGTTTTGTAGTAATTGCTAGTTCAGTAATTAATATTATTTATAATCCTTTAACTGAAGCATTTGCTCCTGCATTGATAGACGATGATAAAGAATTAATCAAAGCAAATTCTTGGGTTTCATTAGCAAATAATATTGCGACAATTGTCTCATCGGGTGTCGCTACAATTTTTGTGACAATAAATCAACCATTGATTTCGCTGATTATTCTTTTAGTGTCAGTAATGATATCTTATATTCTCTTAGGATTTATAAAACCGGATTCAGCTCCAGCTCATGCTGGTAAAATCAAAGTTAAGGAAATACTTGATAATTTTATAGATGGGATAAAATTAGTAGGGCATAATAAGCTGATTATGTTGATGATTCCAATTGCGCTTATAGTTAACTTCTGTTTCTATGTGATTTGGTTGTTGATGCCGAAGTTTGCAATTACGGTCTTTAATCAATATTGGTTTGTTTACAATGGAATTGATATTGCTTATACAGTTGGCGGAATTATCGGTGCTTTGATTTTTTCTAAAATTAGAGACAATATCGATTCTGCTATTGTTTGTCCAGCCTGTCTTTCCTTACAAGCCGTTTGCTTAGCAGTCGTCGGTATTAGCTCATTACTAACACGTTCATTAGTTTCTGCGATTATTTGTATTGTATGTTGGCTAGCATATGGGATCTTTAATAGTATTTTTTCAATAGTGTATTTCTCTGTTGTGCAAATGTCGTCTTCTAAGGACAATACAGGATTAATGATCGGTGCAGTTATGACTATTTTTTCTATTATTAACCCAATTGCGACAGCTATGAGTGATCCTTTAGGAAATATGGTTAAATTGCCACTTTTGATATTTATCTTGGGATTAATAATGGTCTTAGTGTCAGTATTGACTTTTATGCCAATTTATCAAAGAATTTTTAAGAAATATGACAAATTATATTCAAAGTGAAGTTGTAGACTTACTTAATCTAGATAAGAAAAAATTATCAAAGTATGATAAATTATGGGGCCAACTTTGTTCACAAAATCAAGATAATAATGAATTACTTAGTATCATTGAAAGAACTAGTCCGATTTTAAATTTAAACAATGAATTTGACTTACATTTACCATATTCGGCTACTAATTTAAAAAGCTGCAGGAAATTTAGCAATAAAAAAATTAATATTTCTGACTTTACGTGGCTATTAAGTAATTCTTTTTTAAGCAATGAAGGTGGACATAGAATATATGGATCGGCTGGTGCATTATATCCTGTTGAGCCTCTCATAATTTGTATAAAAGACAACATGGTAGTGGGATTGCCTCAAGGAGTATACGGCATAGATTACTTGAATAAAGCTTTGAAGAAGGTAAATACTAAAGTAGATTTTAAAAAGTTGAGTCATAGTATTTCACCATATACTGGTCAATTGATCAGTTCAATATTTATTTGCTATATATTTTCTATGACTAGAACTGTTGTTAAGTATAATTATCGTGGTCTTAGACACATGCTTATTGAGGTTGGTTCGATGGCTCAAGCTTTTAGATTAAATGGGCTAGCAAGAATAAATAATTTTGGCGATGTCTCATGGTCAGGTTTTGATGATAAAGCATTAAAAGACAGTTTGGGCTTGAGAATCATGAAACCAGTATTGTTGCAATTTTTTGGAATTCAGGACTATAAATAATTTCTTCACTAAAAAAGACATCTCTTCAATAGAGGTGCCTTTTTGTATATAATGGTGGTGTATACGATTTTTATTCAGAAGAGGTAAATAATGAACAAGGAAGAACTTCATCAATTATTGCACCCAATGAAAGTTATTGGCTTAGGTGGTAACCCTGCATTAAATGAAAAAATTGCGGCAATTTTACACCAACCATTGATCGAAACTGCGGTTCACCACTTTAGCGATGGTGAAATCCAAGTTAACATTGGTGAATCTGTCAGAGGTTGTGATGTTTTCGTAATTCAATCTATCCAAGATCCAGTTAACGAAAACTTTATGGAACTTGAAATTGTTTTGGACGCACTTCAACGTGCATCAGCTCATGTAATTAACGTGGTTGTACCATACTTGGCATATTCACGTTCAGATACCAAGACTCGTTCACGTGAACCAATTACCGCTAAGTTAGTGGCTAACTTGCTTCAATTGACTGGCATGGATCGTTTAATTACTGTTGATCTACATGCCTCACAAATTCAAGGTTTCTACAATATCCCTGTTGATCACTTACATGCTATTCCACTTCTTGGTCAATACTTCTTAGATAACGGAATTGCTACCAAGGAAGATGATGATATCGTTGTAGTCTCACCTGATCACTCAGGCGCTAAGCTTGCTCGTAACTTTGGTCAATACTTCAATGCACCGATTGCAATTGTTGATCAAAGAGGTGCTCGCTATGATACTGAGGTTCACGACATGATTGGTGATGTTAAGGACAAAAAGTGTATCATCATTGATGATTTGATTGATACAGGTTCACGTATTTCTTCATCAACTAAGTCAGTTTTGGCAGCTGGTGCTAAGAAAGTTTACGTTGCCGCAACCCACGCACTTCTTTCTAAGAATGCTACTGAAGTACTTAATGAATTACCAATTGAGCAAATCGTAGTTACTGATACCATTAAGCACAAGCGCTACCCAGACAGAATGGTCAGAATTTCCGTAGACCAATTGCTTGCTCGTGGTATCGATTATGTATACAATGATCGTTCAATCCACCAAATCTTTGACGAACAAAACCGTTTAAAGTAAAATTCTTATTGATAATTTGAATAAAAAATGATCCTCACTATGAGGATTATTTTTTATTCAAAAAATCGGGTAGATAAGTCATAAAACTATGTCTAAATAGTAATGATTGATATAATTGATGTGTGTTGTATAGAAAGAGAAAGAGAAAGTTAGAGGAATAGACTATGGCACGACGGAAAAACATGAAGAGACGGAGAGTTATTCTAGGTAATACTTTCCATCTGATCAGAGAAAATGGAATGGATAATGTTTCTTTGCAAATGATTGCAGAAAAATCAGGCATTTCAAAATCCTTACTGCAGTCATACTATCCTCATAAGGCTAAGTTAACTAACGACATTATCCGCAATCTTTTTAATACTTTAGGTCAACAAGTTAATAATTATGACATGGCTAATAGCAATCTTCCTTATGCTAGAACTAAGGCATTTATTTATACGATTGCTATCTTGGGGATGCACGATGAGGGCTTGGACCGTATTATTTCTGAAGCTTTTGTTAGCAATGCTACCCTAGATAATTGGGGAATCATGCTTAATGAATGGATTAAGGAAAATCATTTATTTGATGACATTAACGTTGACGAAAGCGAACTTGAGACAGGAATTGCGTTTGTAACTAGTGGTATTGGCCGTCTATATCATGATCGCAAAAAGCACCATTTAACGGCCGAAGCTCTTGCTAACTATGCAACGAGTGCATTGATGTTCAGTTTCTTGCATTGTTCTTCTGAAGAAATTGATCAAGCCTTAAAAGAAGGACATGAAATTATTGAAACTGCTGATATGGAAGTTGTTCACCGAGCAATTGATACAATGTTCGATGAAGGCAAGGAAATTTTCAGCTAAAGGGGAGTCGCCATGGTTGAAGGCAAAAGAGCTGATTTGCGACGAATGGGTTATGAGCAAAATAACCAATATAAACGTTTGTTGGCTTTCGTCATCTTTTTGATTGCTGCATTGTCATTGATTACAGCTACTTTTTTAAATCCAATCTTTATGAAAAAACAGATTAGGACTAGCTATAATAGGGCAGTAGTTGTTCGCCAAGTGAATAAAAATTATGATAGCCTAGCTGATTTGATTAATGCAGATAGTGAAGATAATTCAAACTTACTATCGGATACGCAAACTCAACCAATTGCCGACCATATTATTGATTATTCTTTGGGCATTCATTGGTTTAAGGTTACTAGTTTGCCACTGGCTAATCAGATTTTAAGCGATATCGATCAAGGAATTGCTAAAGGCTCATCAAGTGGGGCACAGGAAGTTAACCGTAAACTGAAAAAGCAGGGAACTAATGCACCTTACGCGATTATTAAAGCCTTCAATTTAAGTGTGATCACTTTAGGAGCAAATATTGCTGGTTTATTGTTTATCGTTAATTTGATAATAATTATTGTTACCATTATTACAATGGTTTCGCTACTCAACGATATGAAGTCGCGGGCTACAATTCGAATGGTGATTCATGATACGATGGCTGCTGGCATGTGGGCAGGTTTTTGGCTAATTTTGATTTCAGGCTTGTTAGCACTTGTGCCAGTAATCTTTAATGTCGATAATATCGAATTTGGCTTTTTGCTTGAGATTGGCAGTAGCGTCTTTTTGGAATATGTAATTGCTGGGGTAATTATTTACATCATTTGTGCGATACCATGGCAAATTATAGCTGCTAAATAAGAATGAGAAAACGTAATCTGTAGAATGATTACGTTTTTTGTTTGCACAAAGAATCATCTTTCTTTATAATTAAAAAATAATTAACAAATTTCATATGTTTATATTTTAAAAGAATTGGGCGAGTTTATGAAAAAAGCTAAAATTATAAAGACTTTTCTTGCTTTCATTACTATGCTTTCGACTCTTTTTTTGTTTAATCAGCCTGTTAATGCAGCCAATAAGGAGGTTGAGACTGGCTCAGTGATGAAAAAAATTAAGCAGTCGAAAGAATTAGTAGTGGGCACCTCAGCGGATTATCCGCCACTGGAGTTTACTACCAGTGAAAATGGCAATACCAAATATGTGGGAGTTGATATCGAGTTGGCAAAAGATATTGCCAAGGATTTACATGCAAAGCTAGTTATTAAAAACATGAGCTTTGATTCACTTTTGGTAGCGCTAGAGACAGGCAAGGTAGACATGGTTATTTCGGCTATGACACCTAATCCCGAGAGAAAGAAGAGCGTTGATTTTTCTAAGATTTATTACAAGCCAAGTGGCGAATATTTCTTAATTAACAAACGCGATCAGGCCAAATACAAAAAAATTAAAGATTTTGCTGGTAAAACTGTCGGTGCGCAAACTGGTAGTATTCAGTATTCTTTGATTCAAAAGCAAATGAAACAGTCTAAGGTTAAAGGCTTAGGCAAAATCAACAACTTAGTTCTGGCATTAAAATCTAATAAGATCTCTGGCATTGTCATGGAAGAAATGACTGCTAAGGCCTACCAACAAAACGACAATAGCTTGATGGCTGTGAGAAGTGACTTGCGTGAACAACAAGCTGGTAACGCAGTAGCAATTGCTAAAGGACAAAATGACTTAGTAGCTGCTGTGAACAAGACTATTAATCGCGTTGAACAAAAAGATTTGATTAATAAGAAATACTTGCCTGAAGCAGCTAAGTATATGAAGACAGCGCAGAAGACGAACACGATGACTAAATATATTCCTTACTTTATTAAGGGAGTTGGCTATACCATCGTGATCACGATTTTCTCAGTGTTAATCGGGATCATCTTAGGGATGCTCTTAGCCTTAATGCGTTTGTCCAAGAATAAATTGCTGCACTGGATTGCAGTTTGCTATATCGAATTCATTCGTGGTACGCCACAAATGGTGCAAATTTTATTTGTTTACTTTGGTGTTGGAGCATTAATTTCTAACCTGTCAGCTGTTGTAGCGGGGATTATCGCAATTGGGTTGAACTCTGGTGCTTACGTTGCAGAAGACATTCGTTCTGGTATTGCTTCAGTAGCTAAAGGACAGACTGAGGCGGCTAGATCATTAGGTCTTTCTCAAGCTAAGGCTTACCGCTATGTAATTATTCCTCAAGCTTTGAAAAATATTTGGCCGGCACTAGGAAACGAATTTATTACCCTGCTGAAGGACAGTTCATTGGTTTCAGTTATTGGGGTAACTGAATTAATGTACCAAACGGAATTGATTCAGACTTCGACTTACCGTGGTGTTTTACCTTTATTCATTGCCATGATTATTTACTTTATCATGACATTTACTTTAACTAGATTGCTTAATTATTTCGAAAGACGGATGAAACACAATGACTAAAATGATCGATATCCAACATTTGAAGAAAACTTTCGGCAAAAATGAGGTTCTGAAAGATATTTCTGCGGAAGTAGATAAGGGCCAGGTTATCTGTATTATCGGGCCATCTGGGTCAGGTAAGAGTACTTTCTTGCGTTGCCTGAATGTATTAGAGCGTCCTACGACTGGTAAAATTGTTTTTGATGGAACAGACTTGGCTAGTCTAAAGGATGGTAAGGAACTTGATCAATTGCGGGAAAAGATGGGAATGGTTTTTCAGAACTTTAACCTTTTTCCTAATATGAATGTAATTGAAAATATTAAGTTGGCACCGATGAAAGTCAAGGGTGTTAGTGAAGCTCAAGCTGAGAAGACTGGACTAGCCTTACTTGAAAAGGTGGGCTTGGCCGATCGTGCAAAACAATTTCCAGCTAGTTTATCAGGTGGTCAACAGCAGCGGGTGGCGATCGCTAGAGCCCTAGCAATGGATCCGGAAGTAATGCTATTTGATGAGCCTACAAGTGCTCTTGATCCTGA
This sequence comes from Lactobacillus mulieris, assembly GCA_022756575.1. Classification (GTDB taxonomy): domain Bacteria; phylum Bacillota; class Bacilli; order Lactobacillales; family Lactobacillaceae; genus Lactobacillus; species Lactobacillus mulieris_A. The sequence continues at coordinate 14,625 of JALBSH010000006.1, read as the reverse complement.
AATGGTTGGCGAAGTTTTGAAAACAATGCAAGATTTAGCTAATTCGGGAATGACAATGGTGATTGTAACTCACGAAATGGGATTTGCTAGAGAAGTAGCCGATGAGGTCTGGTTTATGGCTGATGGCTATTTACAAGAAAAAGGCACGCCACAGGAAGTGTTTGAACACCCTACTAGTGAACGTGCAAAAGATTTCTTATCTAAAGTTTTATAATCAAAAAGGCTCAAGCATTGCTTGGGCCTTTTAATTTACTCATCTGTAATGATGGGGTTTGATAATACGTACTGTCTTACGAAAAAATTTTGATGCCATCCTTTTTGAATTAATGCATTAAAAAAGGTGTTTTGATTATTAGGCAAAGCAGTGGCTTTTGGAATGATGACAGCACGTAAAATCTTGTTTTGAAGTAAAATTGGTGATTGCACATCTGTTTCGCTATTTAAATTAGTGGTTGCTTGATTGGTCGGCGTGTTGGTTGTATCCTGCTGAACTTGATAATTTGTAGTGTCATTAGTACTATCTTGCTTAAATAGCTTGAATCTGTACTTCTGCACGCCTTTAACGTCAACTTCATATTCATGTCCTGCAACTAGGTTAGTATTTGCGGGTGAATAAGTTAGGATCGTTCTAAAATTGCCGTAGCCACAGGAGCTGTAATTCTTAACATGAGCTGCAGTAGTAACAACTTTAGTATCTAAATCAGTGATAGTAATTGTTGGCTTATTTTTAATGGTTCTATCTGATAAATAGAGCGACCACATGATATTTTTCCCTTGAAGCAATTCAATAGGGAAAAGACGCATGCTAGGATAAGCAACTACCGGCTGACTAGCAGGACGAAAAGTATCATTAATGTTTAGTACTTTTTGAACGGAATAGCGGTAGCCATTTGTACCATAAGCTGCCCCAATGCCTGTAGTGGTTAAACGACTTGAAAGTAGCCAAGCTCGGTGACCGGTATCTGAACCAGTTAAATTATAATGGTCAGTAATTAAGTCAGTGATCACATCCCCAGCGGTTTGCTGTGAAACATTAAAGTTTAAATTTGAAGTTTCAGAAGTGTCTTTAGCTAGCTTCCAAACAAATTTGGAGATATTGCTTGGCTTAGTTTCACTAGGTAAACCATGTTGGTTAATGAATGGGTTAGCATTAATTGCGGCCATTACAGCAGCCGTAATCTGCGCGTTTTTATTAAGTGTATCAGTAGTCGAGATAGCGGGCAGACTGAACAATGATCGATAGTAATTGATATAATCTGTTTGCGTTTTAATGTATTTTGGATCTAAGCGACCTACCTTAAATTTTTTGCTTAGATTTGGCTTTTTAGCATAAATATTTGCGGCACTATAACTAGTTTTATCAAGGTTCGCATATTCCTTTTGAAAATTATGAACTTCGTTAACTTCTTGTGTTGTGAATGTCGCTGCTTGTGTAACTTGTCCGGCGAGGGGGATAAATAAAGTTGCGGCAGCGGCAATAGAAAATTTCCGTAGAAGCATTTTAGACTCCCTTCTATGGTTGTCAGTATACCTTTCATTATAAACTATAACCAATGAAAAGGCTTTAGTGAAAAATATTCCACTATTTTGCGCTTTTCTGGTATTCTTTGCGTATAATTAAAGATTGGAACATTTAAAAGAGGTATAAAATAATGACTAAAAAATTACAAGTTGGTTTGATTTTTGGTGGTAATTCATCAGAATATGAAGTATCAATTGTTTCAGGCCGCAACATCTATAAGGCAATCGACAAAGATAAGTTTGATGTGCACCCAATTTGGATCACTAATGAAGGCTACTTTGCTAATGAAGAAGAAAGCTTCAAGGTTTTAGATGATCCTTCATACCAAGTTAAGAACCCACATAAAGTTAACAACATTTCTAACTTAATTGAATTAGAAAACTTGCCAGAAATTGATGTTTTCTTCCCAATTGTTCACGGTAACTTAGGCGAAGACGGTGTTTTACAAGGTTTGTTCCGCTTGATGGATAAGCCATTCGTCGGTGATGACGTCTTAGGAGCCGCTGTAACAATGGATAAGGAATTCACTAAGATCTTGGCTCAAAGAGTTGGTGTTCCAGTCGCTGATTGGATTTCAATTAAGCGTTTTGAATACGACGACAAGAAGAATGCTAAACTTAACTATGAAAAGGTAGCAGAAAAATTGGGCCGCGACATGTTCGTTAAGCCATCTAACCAAGGCTCATCAGTTGGGGTTAGTCACGTAACTAATGCTGACGAATATACTGCAGCCTTAAAAGAAGCCTTCAAGTATGACGATAAGGTCTTAGTTGAAGAAACTGTTCCTGGCACCGAGGTTGAAACAGCTGTCTTAGGTAACGACAAGCCAATTGTAGCAGGTGTTGGTCAAATCACCAATGCAAAAGGTTCATTCTACACTTATGAAAATAAGTATGATGATAATTCAACTTCTAAGTTACAAATCCCAGCAGATTTACCACAAGAAATTATCGATACTGTTAGAGAAAATGCACGTAAAGTTTATGCAGCAACTGAATGTAGCGGCATGGCTAGAATTGACTCCATGCTCACCCCAGGTGGCAAGGTAGTCTTGACTGAAGTTAACGCTTTACCAGGCTTTACTAATATCAGTATGTATCCTAAGTTGTTTGAAGAAGCAGGTGTTCCTTACAGCGAATTGATTACACGCTTAATCGAAGCAGGTATGGACCGTTTTGATCATAAGAAAACTTTGCTTCACAAGCATGACTAAACGCCAAAAATATAGAGGTAGATTTCAATGACGACTAACAAGCATGATTTTGAAGAATTGGCTGCACCAAAAGCAGCTGCACAAGAATTAGGAATTAGTGTTGCCACGTTAAGAAAGTATTCTTTAATCGTGGAGAAGGTGACCGGCAAGATCGACTATTTTGCTCGGACTAAGCAAAAGGCTCGTCTGTATCATCAAAAAGATATTGATGACTTAAAGGCTTTTCACCGTTTATCTAAAAATAGTGGCTTAACTTTGCAAGAAGCCGCTCGTCAAATCTATGCTGTTAGTGAAAAGAAACCTGAACCTGAAACTAAAGAACCAGCTCCTAAGCCCGCTTATAACAGTACCGATGTAATGGATACTGAGCAGGTGGTTAAGTTGCTTAACACTTTGCAAAAGACAATTTCTAATCAAAATGAGGCAATTAATTCTTTGCAGAAGCAATTGAATGTCATTCAAAAGCAAAATCAAGATTTAATTGAAGCACAAAAGCAATTAGCTGCGCCACAAGATGATTTAGATAAGTTTGCGGCTTTGCCAGATATTTCTGGAATTGTGAGTGCGGATGAACCTAAACCGAAGAGTGAAGAAGAAAAGCGCGCTGAAGTTAAAAAAGACATGAATAAGAGTCAAGAACAAATGCATGACGAGATTATGTCTAAGGCAAAGGAAAATGCCAAGAAGCGGGCTACTTCAAATGTTCACCGTACACTAGAAGATATGCAATTAACGGACCAAAAGGAACACTGGTGGCAAAAAATCTTTAAGTTTTAAACAAATTGATTAAGAATCAAGAGCTGACCTAACAAAAGGCCAGCTTTTGTTTTACAGTAGGCGTATAACAATTAATAGGAAGTAGAAGTAATGAAATTTAAATGGAAAAAGCGCTATACGATAGCAGTTATCGTGGCAATTGTGGGAGCATTATTGACGGTTTTGTCCTATTTTGCCACTGATATTTACCACAAGGACGACGTTGCCGTGATTACCGATAGCAAGATCAAGGATACTTTGATTGAAAAAAGTGAAGATGTGTATAAAAATGCGGATGAAACTCGCCAGCAAATTTTGCACTTAAAAGTTTTATCGGGTAAGCACAAGGGCGAAACTTACACGACTAAAAACGTGTATTATCCTTCGCAATTGACGACGCAAAAGTATCGTGCAGGTCAGAGAATTTTTGTCAATATCAAGAAGGGTGATCCAGCGATCGTTAATCCTAAGCGTGATTGGGTGTTAGTTTTGGTAGTGACAATCACTTTAGCATTGATGGTGGCTGCAGTAGGGAAGCACTCACTCTCGCTGGTTGTGTCAATGGTAATTTCGTGGCTGATCTTTTATTTGATTATCATTTGGGATGTGCATTTGAATGGCGCCCACATTATTTTGCTGTTTGGCTTAGCTGATATCGTCTTTTCATTCTTTAGCTTGCTCATTGTGCAGGGCTTGAATAAAAAAATGTTGGCGACTTGGTTGGCAACGCTGCTAGGAGTATTTGTTTCTTTTGCCTTGTGCTACGTGATCATGAAGTTAACGGGTGAATCGGAAATGAAATATGAGACCGGTGACTATGCAACGCAAGATCCACGAGGCTTGTTTTTAGCTCAGACTTTGATTGGAATTCTAGGTGCAGTAATGGATGAGGCGACCGATATTATTTCTAGTTTGTATGAATTAATTCAAACTAAAAAGAATATTACGATGAGACAGTTGATTCATAGTGGTCGAACGATGGGGCAAGAAATTATGGGACCGTTGATTAATGTCTTGGTCTTAATTTTTATTGCCGGTGCGCTGCCAGAAACTATTTTGTACTTGCGTGATAATAATACTTTAGCTTCAACTTTTGGCTTTACTCTGTCGCTGGGGGCAACGCAAAGTGTGATTTCGGCAATCGGAATTGTTCTGACGGTTATTTTTGCGACAGGATGCAGTTTGTTCTTCTTGAAAAAACGCGATTGGAAGAGTTTGTTTAAAAAAGAAGGTGAGAATAAATGAGTACATTATTTGCATTGATCGTTGTCTTAGCGATTTTAATGACAATTGTCGGTGGTGAAACTGGAATTCGTAGTTTTTTTAGTGTGCTAATTAATACGATTCTATTGATCTTAGTGGCGATGCTAATATCATGGGGAATTAACATTGCAATTTTGACGCTGATTTTTATTCCTTTAAAGCTAGTTACGATTATCTTTTTAGGCACTCATGACTATACGGTAGCAAAGAATTCATTTTATTCTTCCTTCTTAGTGTGTTTGATTATTAGCCTCTTTATTTTGGGTTGTCAATACCTGGCTCAAGCTGCAGGACTAGGACCAGAGGCAGGAGAGTTATTGGTTGGCTTGTCGCAGATGCCGGGCTTGAGTTATCCGATGATTGCCGTGACAGTGGCGATTTTCTCAACTTTGGGTGCAATCGCCGAAGCCGCGGTAGCAATGAGTTCGGGCTTGCTAGAAATCAAGAAGCATAACCCTGCTATCGGTGAAGAAGAGTTGATGGCTTCTGGTACGGCTATTGGTAATGATGTTTTGGGTACAGCAATGAACACGATTTTATTTGGGATGTTCGGTAGTTTTTTGTCATTATTCTTATGGTATTTCCGCTTGCATTACACGATTGGTGAAGTTTTAAATGAAAAACTTTTTGTAAATGAAGCGTTAATTATCATGTATTCTTTGATTGGGGTTATATTAACAGTGCCACTATCATCATTTATGCTATCAAGAGGAATGAGCAAGAAAGGACCAAAACATGAGAGTAGAAAATCTGACGCTGACTAACTTTAATAATCGTGAATATCAAGTTCATACATATGTGCTAGAGCCTAATCCTGAATTGGTTGAGCAAAAGCGCCCGCTAGCTATTGTAGTACCAGGTGGCAGCTTTAATCACTTATCAAAAAGAGAAGGTGAACCCGTAGCCTTAGCATTTAACAATCAAGGCTTCAACAGTGTGGTGATGGAATATAATTTAGTACAAGATCCAGGTAAAATTTACCCTGATGCGGGGTTAGATGTTCTAAGTACTGTGAAATATTTCAGAGACCACGCTGATGAGTATCAATTGGATAAAGATAAGATTTTAACAGTTGGCTTTTCTGCTGGTGGTCATGTGGTCAGTGTAGCTAATAACATGGCTTTAAATAAAAATTATCAGACAAAGTATGATTTTGATAAGACTGATGTTTTACCTAATAAGACAATCTTAGGCTATCCGCTGATTGATATTAAAAAGATTGGTTTTCCGATTCCAGAAGATCAAAAAGCAAAAATGCCTGTAGAGGAAGATATTTTGGATAGTGCATTAGGTGTTACACGTGAAACGCCCGATACATTTATTTTCCAGGCATGGGATGATCCGGTGGTTTTGATCGAAAATTCGATTGAATATATTGGTGCTTTGAATAAGAATAAGGTTTCAGCAGAAGCTCATTTGTTTAACCACGGTTACCACGGCTTTTCATTGGCTCGTCACAATGTGGAAACTAAGGGTCAAGATTGGCAGGATAATCCGCACGCGGCGCACTGGTTTAACTTGGCAATGGAATGGCTAAAGAGTGAGTGGGGCGAATGATGTGAAGCATAAAAAATCTTCTAACCCTAATGACAATATCTATCACACTATCGTCAAGAATAGAAAAATTGACCGAATGATTATGCCTTTTGAAGCGGTGTACTGCGTGTGGCTAATCATTACGCTGGTTCTTAACTTTAAGCTATTTGCATACTCGATTGACGCACAATTCGTGCTAATTTCTCTATTTTTCATTAGCGGATGGGTTTCGTCATTAGTTAAGAATCATTGCATGAAGAAAAGTAGAAAATAAGATAAGTAAAAAGAGTTCTCGCACGAGAACTCTTTTTTATTAGAATCATTTACTTTTTATCTCTAAAGAAAATAACTTCCTTAGCAGCCACAAATGGGCCAGATGACTTATAAACCTTTAATCTAATAGCCTTGGTATCGACATTTCTTAAGCCAACAACCTTATTCTTGCTATCAGACTTCCAAGTCAAGTGATCGCCGTATGGCTTAAAGTTAACGCCATCGCTTGAAAGCTCGACACTAACTTCAACAGGATCGCCTTGGTGATCAATCTTTCTAGGTACCCAGACCATTCGACTCAAGTGTTCCAAATGATTAAAGGCGAAGTTTAATTCAAGTGGCTTGTCTTCGCTGACCCCATCAATGGTTTCCCATTCACTTGCTAACTTCAAATCAGTCAAGTAATCAATTGGATGATCCTTAGGACTAGCTAGACTGCTCGTGACATGAATGTCATTAATTGCGTAGTTCATTGGATCGGGCTTGGTAATTGCGCCAAACGGATCTGACCATTCTGAAACCTTATTACCAGCTACATAACGCAAGCGTAGGGTGTAGCGGGTATTTGGCACTAGTTCATGGAAAGTGAACGAATTGCCATCAATGCCGTCGTGCAAGATGCCGTTAACTTCAATTTGAACTTGATCGGTTAATTGCGGCCAGACTACCGTCAACGAATGAGAGCTGGTCTTGTCTGGATCTACCATTGGTTGTTTTGGTGAGCGTAATAGTGAATCCGTAATGGCGTGAACCAAAGTTTCATTGCCATATCTGAAGTTTCTAATTGTAATTTCAATCTTAGAATCGGTAATGTCGCGTTTAGCCAGCTTAATTTGTAAAGCAGTTTGTTTCTTTTCTTGGTATTGATCAAACTCAGGCATCCAGCTGTAATTTGTGTTAAAGAAGAAGCCTTCCTTAGCATGGGCAAATGTATCAACGGTACCGTACTCCTGCATTGGGATTTCCTTGTCGTTGATTTTAACAGTCAAACCATCAGGATAACCGTCACACATGATGTTCAAGTTGGTGGTGTTTTCCGTTTGGAAAGTATTGAAATCGCCTTGAGTTGGGTCGATGGTGATCGTCAATTTGCTTGCTTCTAAATCACTCGTGATTTGTGTAGCTACATGGTTTCTTGAATAGTCGTTATAGCCGTTATCATCGTAAGTAACCATTTTACTCTTGCCTTGAGGGTAGAGGACATAATTGCGTTCGCCGAGGTCAAAAATAGCGCCGCCTCGTACAAATACTGGTAAATGCCAGGATGGGTAAGACTGCTTATTATAAACGCGTCCGCCCAAGTACTTTTTGCCATCAAATAAGTCAACCCACATTGTTCTGTGGTTAGGCAAGTAAAGGTTGTCTTTTCTTGAATTGCCATTACCATCTTCGCGACCGTTAACAATTGGCGAAATCAACAAGTTAGGCCCTAACATAAATTCATGGCCTACCTGTGGGGTGTAGTTGACTTGTTCATGTGGAAATTCCAAGAACAATGGCCGCAAGATTGGCTCACCGACTTGAGCGCGGTAGATTAGGGTATATAAGTAAGTCTGCAATTGCTCACGTAGTTTTAAATAGGCTCGATTAATTTGCGTCATCTTACTATTGTAAGCAAATGGGGTCTTACTAAATTTACCTTGATCGTCTAAGTTGAACAGGATTGGGGTAAATGCCTTCCATTCAAAATCACGAATGGCAATTTGAGCATTACCACCGCCAGCGGTACCGTCAACGGCGCTGCCAACTAAAGGCTGACCAGAAAGGCTAGCTCCCAAAAAGCCAGCTACTTGCGTTGGAATGTTTTCCCAGTTGCCGCCAATGTCACCAAAGGCTAGCATTGTTCTATTTTGACTACCAGCAATACCAGTATTAGAGAAAATCAACGGCCGCTTACGCTTCAAATTGTTGCGTAAAATTAGCGCATCATTTTTCAATACTTTTGGATCGGTTGTGTCCGTTTGAATAAAGGTGGTATCAGGTGAAGCCTTCGGTGTGTTGTTTTGACTCCAAAGACCAGCGCTAACGTCATGTATAGCGGCGTATTCACTGAAGCTAGCCATGGCTTCTTCGTTGATTTCTTGCACATCATAGTTAGGCACGATCCAACTTAATTTAAAATGCTGCTTCTGGTAGCGATCAACCATTGCCCGTGCTGAGAATTGATATTCTTCTTCGCCGTTCAAGGAACCTTTGCCACTAGCATCTTCTGGCTTGTTAGTTCTGGTGTAATAATTACCGTCTTCAAACATGACAGCATTACGTTCCTTAGCTTCACCAGGTTGCCATAAGGTAGTTAAAAAGTTGCCAACATGACCTAATCCTAGTGCATATTTAGGTGGCATCAGCGGCTTACCCGTTAACATGTAATACTTTGCCAAAATATTTTTGGGTGAATTACCTAATAGATAAAAGGTATCAAACATGTTGGTGTCGTGCTTCAAGATAGTGGCATCCGGATTGCTTTTACCAAAGTCATAATTGCCAGCACTCTCAGTATTGCGCAATTCACCAAAGCCGGAGTTAGCCCAGAAGAATGGCACTCGGGTCAAAACGCCGCCTTTACCGGTAATCTTGTCGCGCTTGATTGAAATGATTTCACCTTTATGACTGAAGTAGCCGTTCTGCATCCCGCCACCAAAGTAAAATTCATTCTTGTGTTGCTTCAAAATTTCGGTAGTTTGATCATTGCCTAATTCAAGTGGACTCAGCTGAACCAAACGATTGCGGTGCAGCATCTCGTCAAAGATGCTCATTACGGCTGGCTTTTGTTGGAAAATAAGTTGATAATTGCCAGACTTAATGATTAAGGAATCGCTGGTTGCCTTAGGCTGTGATTTTTCAAAATAGTCATTGTTGAATTGAGACAGGTCAACAAAAGATGAGTGATTCTCGTCAAACTTCTTAGCTGGATCGAGAAAATATCTGAAGATCCCGTCAGCTAAAATATAAAGACGAGCAATATCGCCGGTGGAGTAGTGAAGTTCATAATAATGATCACGTTTGTTGGCACCGATAAGTTGGCCTAGTTGATGTCTTTCTATTTGGTTTTGTGTCATATTTATTCTTCCTATTTAAACTTGCTACCTTATATTATAACTAAAAATCAAAAAACTTCTTAAGCAATTGTACTAAAACTGGTATTTACCAATTTTGTTAGATATAATTAAATTAACAATTACGATTTAGACATATAAAGAAAGAAGATATTTATGACTTATTACATTCATGCAGATAAATTTTTCTTAGAAAACAGAACAGAAAACGGCGGCTATCTTGAAGTTCAAGATAATGGCAAGTTTGGCTTTTTCTATCCAGAAAGCAAAAAGCCAAAAGGTAAGATTGTCGATTATGCTGGCAAATGGGTTGCACCAGGATTAGTTGACACCCACATTCACGGCTCATTGCGAGAAGATGTAATGAAGAGTGACTGGGAAGGCATCAATAAGATCTCTAAGGGCTTGCTTAGTGCGGGGGTTACTTCATGGATGCCAACAACGATCACTGCCGCAAGCGATACCTTAACTAGAATCTGTAAGATGTTTGCGGACCATCAAGGACAAGAAGAAGGGGCAAAGATTCAAGGGATTCACTTTGAAGGACCATTCTTCACGGAAGAACATGCTGGAGCTGAAAATCCTAAGTACATGATGGATCCCGATATTAATGAATTTAACAAGTGGCTGGACGCTTCTAACGGGATGCTGAAGAAGATTTCAATGGCTCCTGAAAGAAAAGGTTCCAAAGAATTTATTCGTGAAGCCGTTAAGGAAGGCATAGTAGTTGTTTTGGGCCACTCAAGCGCTAGTTTTGAAGAAGCAGTCGCAAGCGTTGAAGCAGGTGCAACCATGTTTACTCATACCTTTAACGGGATGCCTGATCCAAGCCACCACACGCCATCAATTTCTAATGCGGCAATGGCACTTAATAATGTGACCGATGAATTAATCTGTGATGGCCACCATGTGCAACCATGTATGGCTAAGACTTTGATTAATGCCGTTGGTCCAGAACACATTGCCTTGATCACTGATTGTATGGAAGCTGGCATGATGCCAGATGGCGACTACATGTTGGGTGAATTGCCAGTCTATGTAAAAGATGGCATGGCTCGTCTTAAGGACGGCGACAATTTGGCTGGATCTATCTTGCAATTGAAGCAAGCAGTTAAGAATGTAGTTGACTGGAACATCGTTACTCCAGAAAAGGCAGTGATGATGGCCAGCTATGTTCCTGCTAAGAGTGCTCATATCTTGGACAATTGCGGTACAATCGCACCGGATAAGGATGCCGACTTCTTGATTTTGAACCCAGATTTAACCTTGAGTGAGACTTACCTAAATGGTGAATTACGTTATAAGGCTTAATTTGTTAGTCTAGTTTTAAATAGTCCTCATTAGATTGAGGGCTATTTTTTGACCCTAAATTTTGGCAAATAGTATACAATTAATAATAGTAAAGTAGGTATTATACATACGAGGAGGAATTTACTGTGCCAGATGGAATCAGTCAATTACTAGTACTTTTTATGTAATAACTTTCAATTAATTGAATAATTTGTACTCTTATTGATTAAAGAAAAGTATCACATATGTTTCATGAATCTCGTCTAGCCAAGTAGGTGAGATTTTTTATTATGTTTCTATGTAATCGCTTTCAATTTAGAAAGAAATATGCTATATTATGAGTGTAAAGAAATTAAGAAATAAAAAATATTTAAATAAGTTTAGGTAAAAGGAGACAGGTGAGTTCCGATGGGCACTTGAGAGTAGAAAGTCAGATATTATAGAAAGGTTTGTGATACCAATGGGCATCGTAAATTGAAAACAAAATGTAGTTCAATAATCATCAAGTGATATTAATGTACATAAGAGGCCGTGAAATTATTAGTAGGCATAGAATAATAACTATTTGATGAATCACTTGGATTAGGATTAAGAAAGACTTTCATACATGATAAATATTAATAAGAAATGACCTTTCGCTGGAATGAAGTATGCGAAGGGTCATTTAATTTTGGCTTGAAAACGTTTGGTATTTAGCATTATTGTTATTTGTTAAATATAATATGAAGTACATGTACTAGGCCGATAGAGAGGAAAGTTATGACAACAGACTCAATTAATTTTAAAATCGATGCAGAAAGTAAAAAGGTGATGATTAAAGAATTAGCAATTATTAATGGCTTAATTCCTGATGATGATAATACAGTAGATAATCTAAATGATTATTTTAAAAACTTAGGAATTTAATGGTTTATTGGTCTTTTATCTGATGTAGTAAATCATGATTTAGTAAGTCGTAATTTAGTAAAATATAATTTAGAAGATGGTGATCTTATGTTTATTGGACGAAAGAAAGAACTTACTAAATTAGAGCAATTTAATTAGCGTGGCTAAAAGATATTACTACTTGTTTTCAAAGTCAGGCTTTACGGATTCATGTACGGAACTGGCAGAACAAGTGGGGTGCAAGTTGATTAGTTTTGATGAAATGTAATATCATTTTTCCTATTATTTTTATCTGTTGTGATCGGAGTAAGTACTGGTGTTTAAAAAAGGCGATAATGTGGTGTTAATTCTAAAGCCTAATGGCAATCTTGAAATGAAAAAAGAAAAAACTAATTTTTGGGACGAAGTATCAAAAATGTCTGCTAAAGAAAAAAGATTGCAGATTGAAGATTTGGGATATGATCCATTAGAACAAAGATCAAAAGGTAGAGAAAGAATTGAGGATTAAAAGTTAGAAAAGGTTCTTGGAATCTTTTTTGATGAATTTAGGTAATCTGAAAAAAGAAACGGCACCGCTAGATAATTAGCGATGTCGTTTTAGTTATGCTTAGCTATATTAGTATGTCTGCTTAATTTATTTAATAAACTGCGCCGTCGTAGAAGTTGTAACGAGGGCGGTTGAAGTCGAAGTCTTTTAATTCACTGATCTTAATTGCGTTATCGCAAACACCCCAGCTCATTAAGTTGATTGGCTTACCGTAATCTTCATCAGGAATTACCAACAAGATGTACTTGCCTTTTGAAAGGGCATAGCCAAGTTCCATTCCCAGACCAACATCTTCTTCTTCAGGCAAGTAAACGCCAAGCATGATGTCGCTGGACTTAATCCCTACTAAGTCGTTATGGTAGGTAGCTGATGCCCATTCAATGTCGTGCAAGTATTCAGGGTGTTCATCAACGCGGATACCCTTATATTGATTATCAAGAGGTACGTAGCTGTTTTCTAAGTCAACGGTAGGATTTTGCTTTAGAGCTTCCATTGCTTCTTTGTAAGCCTTATTTTGCTTTTCGTTGAACCAACCGGCACCAAAGTATAAAGTTTTTGTCTTTGCCATATTTTTCTCCCTTTAAAAATGATTTACCTTAACTTTACCATCTTTTGGGTTGAAAAAAACGTCTTGTTAACTTATGGTGAAAATGTTAATTCCACATTAGGAAGGAAAAATCCAATGACTAATCAAAATCTTTTTGCACCTGATGCAGTATTTATTTCTAATCAAACTAAGCAAGATTTGGTTTTTAAAGAAGTTTACGAGCATTTACGCGAAAGTGGCTATGTTAAGGGAAACTTTTTAAACCATATTGTCGAAAGAGAGCATAATTTTCCAACGGGATTGGATACTGCAACACTAGGTAAAAATATTCCTAATATTGCGATTCCGCACACCGAGGGCGAGTTTGTTAACACGAGACTGATTGTTCCGGTTGCGCTGAAAACGCCAGTCACTTTTCATAATATGATTAATCCTAGCCAAGCAATTGAAGTTAAATTTTTATTCATGCTTTTAGATAATGACCCAGATGGGCAAGCTGCATTATTAGCTCAAGTAATGGATTTTTTGGCTAATACGCCAGCCAACGAATTGCGCGAAGTTTTTAATTTTACTGATCCTAGCGCGATTTATGCCTTTTTAGAGCAAAAATTTGGTAAGAAAAAAGAAGACTAGTTTTTAGCCTTTTTTTTTCTAATCTTCAAGATAAATATTACGCAACTTCATGATGTCTGCACTTGAGAGCTTCATTACATCGCGTAGGTAGTTATTAATACCGCCATATTCATCGTTTAGTACTTTAACAGCATGGTCAAGGTATTCACTGCGGACACTCTGAATGTCACGAATCGATTGCAGCACATTTTCATTTTTACCATTTTGACGGGCATGTTCAACCATACTGTCGACGAAATCCTTGGTAGTGATGTTGGTTAAAAGATAGTCTTTCTTAATCGTATTTAGTGGTACGCCAAGAGCAGATAATGCAAGTAATGCACCGAAGCCGGTTCTATCCTTGCCTGCAGTACAGTGGAAAATAACACTTTCGCCATCCACCGTATTTTCAAGCAAGACATCGAAGAACTTGCGATATGCCTTTTGTGCAGGTTCACTTTCGATCATGTCTTCGTAAGCATAATGCATGTGATTGAAGCCAAAATCAGCGTCGTCGTGTGCTTGTGTATCTAAGTCAGTGATACTCTTGGATGAATTGGTTAAGTCCTCACTGAAGACGGGATCATAGATATATTCAACACCATCTGGCACGCGATCGGGTTGATTATCAACTTCTTCTTTACTTCTGAAGTCCACGTCATATTTAACGCCGTAATCAGTTAAAAACTGCTTATCAAATGGTGAAAGATCAGCTAAGTTACCGGTTCTGAGCAACTTGTGCATCTTGATTTTTTTACCGAATAAAGTTTCATAACCTCCAAGTTCACGGAAGTTGCGTCCACTAGTTACTCCGATTAATTGATTAGTTAATTTTTTAGTCAAAAAAATTCTCCCCTTTCTGTTAATGAATGTCATGAATATTATTTTAGCAACAAATCTTCAAGCAAACAATCAATTAAAAAGTAACGGCTTTCAAAATTATGCTAAAATAAAGGGTAAGTACTAGTGCAATTTATAGGAGATGAATTAACGTGACAGATAAAACAAAAGAAAGCATTTTAGTTCCAGTTGATGGCTCAGAATCAGCTGAAAGAGCCTTTGACAAGGCTGTAAAAGTTGGTTTGCGTGATGGTGCTCATGTTGATGTATTGAACGTAATCGATA
>JALBSH010000059.1:0-1624 GCA_022756575.1 Lactobacillus mulieris | reverse complement strand
CCTTTAGGGATACCAGCTGCGTGCAAAATGTTTGGGTTAACGAATAAGATGTAGGAGAGACTGACAAAAGTGGTTAAAGCAGCGATTAACTCACGTTTAACAGTGGTATGAGCATCTTGTAAATGAAAGACTTTTTCCAATGTCTGCATTTAAAAATTCCTCCGTAACTATTAACTTTTAAAGAAACTAATTGTATCTAGTTTAGCACAGATGTTGAGGAAGAGAGCTCAATTTTAATATTTCCTGGGAAATATCGGTTAAAGTATAATAATTAGTAGAAAATTCTTTAGAAGGTAAAAATAATGAGCAAACCTAAGATAATATTTTTTGATATAGATGGTACTTTAATTGAAAAGAAAAAATCAATTACACCTAAAATGCTAGAGACACTGCATGCTTTACAAGACAACGGCATTATGATTTGTATTGCATCAGGCAGACCACCAGTGCAACTGCCTAAGTTGGGTGTAGATTTTGATGCATATTTAACTTTTAATGGTTCTTACTGCTATAACGATCAAGACATTGTTTTTGATAATCCGTTAAGGCAAGGAGATGTCTTGCATATGATTCAAAATGCTCAGAAAATAAATCGGCCGTTAGCTGTAGCTACCAAAACACGGATTGCAGCTAATGGTGTTGATGAGGATTTAAAGGAATACTTTGCTATTGGTGGAACGGATTTGAGAGTGGCGCCAGATTTTGATGTGGTTGTCGATCAGGATACGGTTTATCAAATAATGGTAGGCTGTCGTGAAAAAGATTATGACGGACTTGTAGCTAATACGCAAAATGCTAAGGTAACAGCTTGGTGGGATAGAGCAGCAGATATTATTCCAGCTACTGGTAGTAAGGGTGTAGCAATTGAAAAAGTGTTAGATTATTATCAAATCCCTGTGAGCGAAGCAATAGCCTTTGGTGATGGCGGCAACGATATTGAAATGTTAAAGACTGTTGGTCACGGCGTTGCAATGGGGAACGCAACAGACGATGTGAAGGAAATTGCTGATGACATCTGTGGCAGCGTGCAAGATGACGGAATTTTTACTTATTGTAAAAAACATAATTTAATTTAAAAATAGGATCGACATGAGTTAGTCGATCCTATTTTGATCAGTTTTTAGAGCTTAATAACCAATCTTTAATATTGATTATTGGAATACCGGAAATCATTTCTTCATTTTCATATCGGCCAGTGATGACTATTTTTTTGTAGTTATTTGGAATTTGAAGTAAATTATCAGTTTCTCTAGTAGAATTTTCTGGAAGCTGGTAGGTTACTTGAATATATTGTTTATCATTTACCTTGAAAACGATGAAATCAATTTCTTTATTATCTAATTTACCAATTTGAACTGTGTAGCCCCGGCGAAGTAATTCGACATAAACTATATTTTCTAAAACACTACCGCGGTCATTATTTCTTTCTCCTAAAGCTTGGGTACGCAAACCAGTATCTACAATGTAATACTTACCTTGAGTAGAAAGAATCTTTCTCCCTCTAATATCATAACGACTAGATTTATAAAAAAGATATGCTTCTTCAAAATATTTAAGGTAACGCTGCACAGCGTTATAAGAGATATCAAAATTTGCTGATTTTAGTGTATTTACAATCTTGTTC
>JALBSH010000058.1:0-1629 GCA_022756575.1 Lactobacillus mulieris | reverse complement strand
AAAAAAGTAACAGATTTAACTCGCCAGCTAGTTTACTTAAAGCATACCTTAGATGATCAAACACCTAGTCTAGAAGAATTTGGTAATTATTTAGTAGAAAACAAGCTAGCAAATCAAGCCCGCGTCAAAAGTATCATGACCAAGCAAAAACGAATTACCAAAATGATTCACGTTTACACTGACTTGCTCAATTCCATTAGCGGCCTCTTTACCGCCATGATGGACAGTCACCTAAATCATTTAATGAAATATCTAGATTCAGCTGCCCTGGTAATTGCTCTTCCCGCTTTAATCAGTGGCATTTGGGGCATGAATGTCGGCGGCTTACCAGGTAAAGAAAATGAAAACGGCTTTTGGATTTTAATAATTTTTGTCAGCTTATTAACTATTGGTTGGGGCATCTTCTTGAAGAGCAAAAAGTATAATGATTAGTACTTCTTCTCAAAATCATTCTGCATTAATTTAACCAATTCTGGATAAGTTTCTACTACAAACTTAGGATGCAAATGCAAGGTATTTTTACGATGGCGATGATTGTACCAAATACTATCAAAGCCATATTTTTCTGCACCTAAAATATCAGATTGTAGGCCGTCCCCAAAAAAGACTGTCTCACTAGGACCGATCTCAGTTCGACTGAAGAAATAGTCAAAGGCATGAAGATTAGGCTTAGAATAATGGGCTTCCTCTGACGTAACAATTAAGTCAAAATATTTTTTCACCCCAGCAAGCTCCAACCGGTGATTTTGCATAAATTTTTCACCATTGCTCAAAACGGTCAGCTTATAGCCCTGCTTTTTAGCAAATTTCAACGTATCTTCAACCCCAGGCAATAATTGGTGTGCTTCACCAAAGTATGAACGATATTCATCCATTGCCTTCTTGCCATCAATCTCAATGCCAAAATGATCCAAAATAAAATCATGAAAAGTCATTTCACTTAACTCTTCATAAGTTAGTTCACCTTGTTCAAGTTGGCGCCAAAGTCCTTGATTATAAGAATGATACTGCCGCTGCAATTCCGCAGATAAAGGCCAGTGATGAGCGTTAAACAAGCTATGTAAAGCAAAATCTTCAGTTGCCGCAAAATCGATAATTGTGTCATCTACATCAAAAATTATTTGTTGATAGCGCAAGAGAATTCCTCCCTTCTTTTTATGATGGTTGCCGGAATAATTATTATAGCATTTTAAAAATTATTCAAAACTAAATAAATCTAACAAAAAATCATTTGACATCTTTCTCATAATTACTTAAAATTTAGCTAACAAATTTGAACGAAAGGAAGATTTTATCATGATTAAATTTACAGCAATCAATCGTTGGCAATTCCAGCACTAGAGTTGTTTCTGTTCGTGAAGTACAGATGCGACTCATTAAGATCGTATCTGTGCTGGTAAAATCTTCAAGAAATATTGCTCGCACGGAAAATAACGTGCGGGTTTTGTTTTAGGCATTTCCCGAAAAAAGGAAGTGCCTTTTTTGTTTGAAGGAGAAAAAGAATGAAAAGGTTAATCGGAACAATTATTGCTCTTTTTGCTTTTCTGGCAGTTGCATTTGTCAGTGAAGTA
The DNA here is from genome assembly GCA_022756575.1 of Lactobacillus mulieris. Lineage (GTDB taxonomy): Bacteria > Bacillota > Bacilli > Lactobacillales > Lactobacillaceae > Lactobacillus > Lactobacillus mulieris_A. The sequence continues at coordinate 58 of JALBSH010000058.1, read as the reverse complement.
AATAAGAAAAATGCGGAAAAGAAAACGCCAACTGTCGGTATCTTGCAAACAATGAGCC
>JALBSH010000057.1:0-1679 GCA_022756575.1 Lactobacillus mulieris | reverse complement strand
ATTGATCAATAAAAGTAATATTTCCTAGGAAATATTACCGAGCAGTGTGTGAAACACCTTTACCCAATAACAAAAAAATTATTAACTAGATTTTAAAAAGCGGAACCTTTTGGTTTCGCTTTTTTGCGTGCTAGAACGTATAATAATACTTGATGAACTTTGATTAATGGAGGAATTAATAAACATGCAACAATTCGGCGTTATCGGTTTGTCTGTTATGGGCAAGAACCTTGCTTTGAATGTTAGAAACCACGGCTTCTCCGTTTCCGGTTTCTCAATCGACAAACCAGAAGTTGATGCTTTCGCAAAATATGAAGATGATAAATTAAAGCCTTGCTACACCTGGGAAGAGTTCGTAAACTCACTTGAAAAGCCACGCAAGATTTTGATTCAAATTATGGCAGGCGATCCAGTGGACCAAACTTTGCAAAAATTGCTGCCGCTTTTGGATAAAGGCGATATTTTAATCGATGGTGGTAACTCAAATTATCACGATACTAACCGTCGTTTCCACGAAATGGAAAAGCACGGCATTCATTTTATTGGTATGGGTGTTTCCGGTGGTGAAGAGGGTGCCTTGAATGGTCCAGCTTTGATGCCAGGTGGTGATGAACCAGCCTATAAGGAAGTTGCTCCAATTCTTGAAGCTATTGCCGCTAAGAATACTGAAGGCAAGCCATGTGTCTACTACATGGGACCTGAAGGTGCTGGTCACTATGTCAAAATGGTGCACAATGGTATCGAATACGGTATTATGCAGGAATTTTCAGAAGTTTACAACTTACTCCGTGACGTTGCTCACAAGAGCGATGATGAAATGTCAGAAATTTTTGATAAATGGAATCATGGTAAGGTAGAAGCATATCTTAGCGAAATCACTTCAAAGGTTTTGGCACAAAAAGATGATTTAACGCCAGATCACGTAATCGATCACATTTTGAACGTTGCTTCATACAAAGGTACTGGTAACTGGATGCTCGAAGATGGTGTTGCACTTGGCGCTCCTGTAACGGTGGTAGCCGAGGCTGTAATGGCACGTTTCATGAGTAAGCAAGCACACTTGACAATTGAAAAGGGCGTTAAACCAACTAAGTTTGAATACAATGGTGAAATTCCTGATGATATGGTTGACGTATTCGAAAAATCATTGCAATTAGCCCAAGCTGTTGCCTATGCTCAAGGTTTCCAACAATTGACAATGGCTGCTGAAGCTTATGATTGGGACTTAAGATACAAGTCAATTGCTCAAGATTGGGAAGCAGGTTGTATCATTCGTTCCGCAATGCTTAAGGATATTGAAAAAGCCTATGACAAGAACGGCAAGCTAATGAACCTATTCCAAGACGATTATTTCCGCGGTTTGATGAAGGAAAACTTGCCAGCTTTGCGTAAGTCAGTTGAATTTGCTACTAAGTGTGGTGTGCCAACTCCAACTTTGAGCGCAGCTCTTAACTGGTTGGAATCAATCTTTAATCCAAACTTGCCAGCTAATATGATCCAAGGCCAACGTGACTACTTCGGTGCGCACACTTACCTTAGAAATGATCGTGAAGGCGTCTTCCACACCGAATGGTATGAAGAAAAATAATTAGTTTCACATGAAACAAAAAAGTCAGTTAGAACATTTCCAATGTCATTAAGTTAAGACATTGACAATTAATATTAGACTTTTAAAGCAC
>JALBSH010000056.1:0-1741 GCA_022756575.1 Lactobacillus mulieris | reverse complement strand
CATCCAGATCTTTCATCATTTGAATACCTGAAAAAAGTTGTCGATGAAACTGGCGCTAACGTAATTCCACGGCAAAGTATTCCAGCTCCCGCACAATTTTACGCAGAACTTGTTCGTGGAGAAGAAAATATTGCCGCGCTTAAAAAGATTTATAGCTCAGAAGAAGATTTACTCACCGATATTTCTAAAGCATACCGAGACTTAATTTTAGCCTTATACGATGCAGGATGTCGCGACATTAAACTCGATGACTGTACTTGGGGTATGATTGTAGATAAGCGCTATTGGAAAAGTCATTTACAAGATGACTTTTCATTAGACGACCTTAAAAGAAAATACTTGAAGCTTAACAATGATGCAATCAAAGATTTGCCAACAGATTTGCGAATATCAACTCATATTTGTCGCGGTAACTATCACTCAACTTGGGCAGCCCAAGGAGGTTATGGTCTAGTAGCGGACTATGTTTTTGCTAAGGAAAATGTTGACGCCTTTTATCTTGAATTTGACAATGATAGATCTGGCAGTTTTGACCCAATTGCACAAATTCCTAACGACAAACTTGTTGTCTTAGGTTTAGTAACTAGTAAAAAAGCAGAATTAGAAGATCCACAAAAATTAATCGCTAGAATTAAAGAAGCTGCTGAATTCCACCCACTAAATAGTCTCGCTTTAAGCACACAGTGTGGCTTCGCCTCAACTGAAGAAGGCAACACGTTAACCGAAAATGACCAGTGGCAAAAGATCAAGTTGGTTGTCGACACTGCCAAGCAAGTTTGGAGCTAAATGGCAATTAACTAGTTAAAATAAAGATAAATAGATTTAGACAAAGGAGAAAAAAATCATGGGAAAAGTTGAAAGTTTTGAATTAGATCATACTAAAGTTAAGGCACCTTACGTTCGTTTAATCACTGTTGAAAAAGGCCAAAAAGGTGACCAGATTAGCAACTTCGATTTGCGTTTAGTTCAACCTAATAAGAACGCCATTCCTACTGGCGGCTTGCACACGATTGAACACCTTTTAGCCGGTCTTTTACGTGACCGCATCGACGGCTACATTGACTGTTCACCATTTGGCTGTCGGACTGGCTTCCATCTTTTAGTTTGGGGCACCCCATCAACTACTGAAGTTGCCAAGGCACTTAAGGAGTCATTAGAAGAAATCCGTGACAACATTAAATGGGAAGACGTACCAGGAACGACAATTGAATCTTGTGGTAATTATCGCGACCACTCATTATTCTCAGCTAAGCAATGGTCAAGAGATATTTTGGCTGAAGGCATTTCTGATGACCCATTTGAAAGACATGTAGTTGAATAAAATTTTGACTGTATAATCAAAAAGCTGATAATTCATTTTTACGTGAATTATCAGCTTTTATTTTGTCAATAATTATATTTACTTACTATTCATTCAACTTCAAATATCTGCTATTGAAAGCATAAATACATATTAGCATAATAATTATTACTGGAACATTCATCATAATTACTCCAGCAATATTAGGATTGCCCAAATCCGCTTTTGCCAACTGTGGAGAAAAATCTTGCAAAAAGTGGAAGATTATACACCAAGTCAAGCCATTGGTCCAAATGTGCAAATAACTAAAAATTAAATACCCTAGTAGTGAAACTAAAATGTTTAGCAACCACAGCAAAAACTGTAACGTACGCTACTAAGATAACCGTTGCCATAACGCGCTGATTTTTACCCAATAGATTTAATAAGACTGGGTAAAGC
>JALBSH010000055.1:0-1796 GCA_022756575.1 Lactobacillus mulieris | reverse complement strand
CGACTAACATGATTGAATCATTTAACAATGTGATCAAGCGCAAAGCTAAGCCTAAAGCAGAGTTCCCAAATGAACAGTCGCTTGATACTTTTATTGGCATTCAAGCAATGAGCTACAACGAACGCTATTTCAATCGAATCCACAAAGGCTTTGGTCAGGTTCAGGATACCTTAGAATCCTACTTTGATTAAATAAAAGATTAAAAAATCAATTTACGAGAAAGAACTATTTACACAAAAGATTTGACAGTTTCAGAAAAATGAAAATCAAAAAAGTACTACTGACCACGTCTTTACTCACGATTAGTTTGATTACTCTATCGGGATGTAGTTTCCACCTGTTTACCAACAAGAATTCCGGTCCTACAATCAAACGAACTTTGTCCTCTAAGAAATTCAATTCACTTAAGGTAGCCAGTGACATTACTGATGTTGAATTACATGCAAGTAATCAATACAAAGTTATCTATCATGGGCTCAAGCGTTTCAAACCTAGCGTTAATGTGAAAAATGGTCAGTTAAAGATCACTCAAACTAGTAATGGTGTTTCTTATAACATCAAAGAAGGCAATACAGTGGCAATCTACCTACCTGCCAAAGAATTACAAAATATCAATATTAATCTTTCTGATGGCGATATCGATGCTGATGGCAAGGTTCAAGCAAAAAATGTCAAACTTCACAGTGACGATGGTGATGTCAACTTTGACGATTTAAGAATTAGCTCTGGCAAAATTACCTCAGATGACGGCGATATTTCAGTTTCTAATCTACTTACTAGAAAAGGCGCCACAGTTGAATCAGATGATGGTGACATTCGTATTAGAAAGAGCAATGCCAGTGGTTACCGCCTAACTTCTGACGACGGTGACGTCACATTCAAGGGAGATACTTCTGATAATGATGACGGTGGTTCTTACTACAAAAATACTAAGAGTTCTAACCTGCTCTCTGCTCACAGTGATGACGGCGACGTCAACGTTAACTAAATTTCGTCATAAGGCGATAAGTTTCACATGAAACAAAAAATCAATGCATCATTGATAATGCATTGATTTTTTACTTTTTTCCTCATTCATAGCATAAACACGACTTTACAAGATTATTTAAGTTTCTATTGAAATAGACATAATTTTAATACGAAAAAGATAAGACTAAATTCTACTTTTCCATTAAAAAATATTTACCAATTTTCCATTTTCTAAGTCAAAATGATGCGTAAATTTCTTCATCGTCGTTGATGAAATATGGTGGTCAATTTCAATTACTGTTAATGGTGAATTCAAAAAGACATTATGAATTTGCTCAGCAGTTTGCGGATCAAGTGAAGCAGTTCCTTCATCAACTACTAAAATTTCTCTTTGGAAGAGAAAAGCACGCGCTAATTCAATTCTCTTTCTTTCCCCACCTGAAAGATTATGCCCATTTTCTTCAATTACGGTATCTAAGCCATGTTTTTGAAGGTAATTAGTTAATCCTGCTTGTTGAGCCGCAGCCACGATTTGCTTTTGATCAAATTGTTTACCAAGAGTTAAATTAAAGCGTAAAGTCACATTAAAAATTTGCGAAGATTGTTGAACTTCACTAAAAATTTGCGTTTCAACAGCCTGATCATTAACCAAAACTCTTCCCTTCTGCGGAGATAATTTACCCATTAACACCTTAAGTAAAGTAGATTTACCTTCACCAGACTTTCCGGTTAACAGAATTTTATCTCCTTTATTAACACATAAACTCACATTATTAAGCACTGGACTATCAGCTTGATAGCCGAAAGTTACATTGTACATATTTAAT
>JALBSH010000054.1:0-1815 GCA_022756575.1 Lactobacillus mulieris | reverse complement strand
TGGATGAGCATTAATCATCAATTCTACTGTTTCTTTGGCATCATGCACTGATGCTTTAGTGACTGCGTAGTCAAGCAAATAGCCTTCATCGCTTACTAGCGCGTGCACCTTGAAACCATAATAATAGACTTTCTTGGTTGCTTTATAGCCAATATCGGCTATGTCACGGAAGATCTTAACACGATAATTACGAACAGGCTGACAAACTGGAACAGGAAAACTGTCAATAATTAAAAATTCTCCAGCAACCTTTACCTCTTGATTCCAAGCTTGACGGATGCAGCGAATTAAAGGCAAAAGCATCTTGGCTCGACGATTAAAGCGAGAATGAGATAAGCCAACAAAAAATTTACAGAATCTTCTTTGGGATTCAATTCCAATTTCAGTTTGCCAAATGAGCATCGCTAAGATGGAGCTGTCGGAAAGCTTTGTTTGATCAATGTTTTTTCGATGCGTAAGCTTATCAGGCGCATAAAGATTATATAGTGAACGACAAATTACATTTAAACGACTAAAACTAACTTGTAAATGGTGAGAGAAACGATTAAGCTTGAGGTAGTTCAATTAGATCAGACTCTTTTCTATTTAATTTACTTACAACTTGAGTCTAATCCGATTGGACTTTTTTATTAACTAAAACGATTTAACTAGCACCACGCGTATTTGATATGAATTATCAGTATCGAATAACCCCTCATTACCAAATTGCATGACATCAGAATCAACTTGATCAACTGATAATTGACTATCAAAAATACCTTTAAAAGGCGTATCTGTTTCGATTGCGTAGTTTAAAGTGCCACCTTTCTGTGCAGTTTTTTGTACAGTTTGTTCAGGAAATTTCTTTGCACTTTTTGCTGCATTTGTATTGCTTTGACCACATGCTACTAAAGTTAAAGCAGCACCAATAAGTAGACCAGTTGAACCAAATAATTTAATTGACTTCATAGTTTTTTCTCTTTTCTGTAACAAAAAAAGGTCCACATCCCAATTAGGAATGTGAACCTTGCTTAGTAATCAACTTAATTAATTATTTTTAAACAAAATTCGCCGCACACCATAATTTAGGATCACAAAATAAACCATCATTTTGGTGGCGGCGTCGTAATTCTACTGTTGCTGAATTTTGTGATTCTAACATGATATGTAGCTCCTTTCTTAAATAATTTTAATATTATGCTAATCTTATTTTATTGTTTTGTCAATAATGAATTTTGAATTTTATCGATAATCTGATTCATCAGTTTTAAAATGTTTGTGTGAAGGGATTTCATGAGAACTACGCTCTTTTTATAAAAAAATTGATAAGAGACAAAAGAGTAAGCAGATATAGACTTCTGCTCACTCTTTATTTTATTGTAAAAAGAAAAAGAACCGAATCAAAATGATTCGGTTCCAAAAGCGTCAAATTTGTCAATGTCTTAACTTAATGATACTGTCACTAACTTAAATCAAACAAAAGCAACCAGTATAGATCTTTTATCTACACTGGTTGCTTTATTAATTGATATTGCAGTATGGCCTTACTACTGCATTGTATTTAGAATTATTTGTCTTTAGCTTCAGTGCTTCTTTCGTACTAGTCATTTTAACTTAGGCTAATTCCACTCAATACTAATCTTGATCGCTTTTTTCAACGTTTGATAGACAGTAGATACTCTTAAAATATCTTTAACAAATTTATCTTGATCTTCATGAGACATAGGACTATCAAATGATATTTTGATAGTTATCGTATCAACATCTGGCATTCCGTGTGATAATCTCTCGGTATTCGCTTCCGCATTAATCTTAAAATTTTGAACGTCCAGATGG
>JALBSH010000053.1:0-1819 GCA_022756575.1 Lactobacillus mulieris | reverse complement strand
TTTCTCATATAAGAAGCTCCTTTCTAATAAGATCTTGATATATTAATGGTAACACTGTGTCACCTTATAGCAAGAGATACGAAGGAGTCTTATGCTTTTCTTATGAAAAATGACCACGCCACCCAGCAATATCCCAATCTAGAAAGTCATAATTAAGCTTTTTACCATAAATTTTCTCGTAGGCAGCAACTTTTTGTCGGTAGTCGAGTTCCATCATCTTATGAGCGTTTTCGTTGGCGTTTAGAGAAACGTCAGGGAAGATTGGTGGTAAAACATGGACAATATATTTGGTCTCATAAAAATTAGGATCTTTCTTTTCGATTTTAGGTAGATCCTTAATCTCGACAAAAGTGGAGATTACCGGTACATTTTGTTTAGCCGCAAAATAATAGGCACCACGTTGTAATTTGCGAGGCTTGCGATAATTCCACCACATCTCCTGTTCTGGATAAATTAAAACCCAATTATTTTTAGCTAAAGCTGCACTGAGGTGCTTAGGAAATTCATTTCCAATATAGCTAGGACTCTGAACTAGTGGAATAGTGCCAACATAATTCATTAAATAGCGGAAAAATCCCGGTAGCATTAGGTTAGTATCTTCAATTACAATTGAAAGTTGATGGTGCATCTTGTTAGCGAGCAGCTTCATTGGTAAAGAATCAACCTGATTGTAGTGGTTAGAAGTTAAAATTGCGCCACCAATAGGTAAATTATTTAGGTTCTCTAAACCTACAAATTCAGTTGATCCAGCTAATGCTCTGGATAAAGTACCAAATAAGAGATGTCCAATACGATTATTAAGCTTACTTGAAAAAGTGTTACGCTTATTCCAATAATCATTGACCAATTTAAGGCGCTGATCTAGGGACATTTGGGGATCGCCGATTTCTACTTTTGCTGTGAAGTTGCGTTCATTAGCAGCTTTTTTTATATTTTTAATCACTGCCTCACGATTATCGCCAAAAATCATAGTGTTACTGCCTCTCGTTTCTTAACTTTTGCCCAATTATTAGGATCTTGCTCAGTTTTGTCTTCCTTAGCAAGCATATGATCCAATTTTTCGCGGTCTGCTGCACGCTCGTCATCAGTATAATTATTGAGTTCGTTCTTTAATTCATCGAAAAACTGCGTTTGTTTGGCACTATCCCAGAAGTACTGTGCATATTGGACATTAGCAAAATGCCATGGCTTAAAGAAAAGATTATAGTGAATCAGACCAGGATTAGTTAAAGGTTCAGTGTTTTCATTTGGCATAGCATCCCAGCGAGGATTTAAGTGCAAAATTCTACCTTCCCCGATTTCATTTAAATAGTCTTGATCAGGAGCAATACAATCAAAATGATACTTTTCTAAAAGTGTCATAAAATGGTCAATAAAATGTTCAGCGCGAAAGGCCCTAGCATTCATGACGAGCATGCCAGAGTTAATGTATTTCTTGGGGTCAAGTGCCAGGACATTTTTGATGTATTTTATCATCTTGTCTACATATTGAATTGAGGAGTCGGTGCAAGCAGCAAATAAATTATCACCCAATTCGGAGTTGTATAGTTTAGCAAGATCGTCGTTTACAATTGTGTCGCTATCAATATAGATCACCTTATCATATTCGGGAAAAAGTTCTGGAATAAAGAGGCGATAAAAAATCGACATGGTAAAAAAGTCAGCGCGAAGAAAGTTTTCCTTACGATTTTGAATAGGTTGTACAAGTTGATTATCAATATGGAAAAACTTCACATGAACGTTGGGACTGCTAAGATCAGACAAAGCTTTTTGATGCTTTGATGAGAGATTTTGATTTAAAAAGTAAACAGTATAATCC
>JALBSH010000052.1:0-1843 GCA_022756575.1 Lactobacillus mulieris | reverse complement strand
TTGCAATATGCTTTGCTTAGTCACATTTTCACTAGCATGCCAAAGGTCTTTTAACTGTTCATTTGACCTTGACTTAAGAAATCTTTCTAGAATTCGTGTCTTATCCAAGAACTGCGGTTTTGACTGAATTGGAAATGAATCACGATCAATTTTCATAATTTTTGCAGGTGCAATAATAATTTTCATTTTTAGATTTTGTTCCTTTACGGTAAACTTAAATTGTGATTAATAAGGAGGAAAAATAATGAATCCTGATTTTGCAATTGTCTTAAATTATCAACTTAATGATAAGGCTGATGCCGACTTTTTAGTAAAAACAGCCCGTAATATCGGTGCTCGTGCAGTGATGACTGACAGGCAAACTGAAGATTTCAAAACAGCTTGCGCTAAGTATACTATTTTTTTAGCTAATCCAGAAAATAGTACTGACTTAACTAAGGATAACGTCATTGATACCATGGTCAATAACCGTAAAGCTGGTAAGACTACAATTATTAATGTGCCCGTTGAAGCAGGCAAGTTTTCTGCCGCAACTCAAGCAATGCTGGATACGATCAATGATTGGATGCACCAATTCGGTCACGCCTTCAACGAAGGAAAAACTAGTGCTTTAACCAGTAGCGATGGCTTTATTTTAGAAAATCGCCACGCAAATTACCAAAAATATGTCTTCTTACCTAGTCCTCTTCCTGACAAAATCGTGGTAGAAGGCCTAGTCGAAGAACCTAACCGGGTAGAATGGATTGAACATCGATCTGATCTTGATTTTAACTATAAGGATCAAAAATTAACTATTAACTTAGTCAAACCAGATGATGAGTTTGCTTGGCAAGTGTTGCGAATTCAAGCCCACCGACCTGAAGATGACATTTTAGAAACGAAATTTTAGTAAAAAGGCGTTCTTTGTAGCAGAACGCCTTTTTACAACCTTATGTAATTGCTATTTCTATTTTCCAAAAAATTTATTCTTGCTTAAGCTTTAACTACTGAACCATTATCAAAAAATTCTCTAAAACGACGTGCTTCTTTATCCAGAGTAATTTCATCATTAACTTGCGATAACTTATAGCCAACAAAATAAGGTGGCGCTTCAAAACGTGTAATATATTTAGCACAAATACCGTCATCATTACGCGGATAAAAGAATAGATTATAAGAATCGCAGCGGCCATTATACATGATATTTAACAAATACTTGGCACCACTTTGAATCCAGTCAGCCCACAAGTCAATGCTATTTTTATCTAACAAGTTAATATTGAGCTCAGTGTAGCCTTGAACGGGGTGTTCAGCAATGTTAACTTCTACCCCACTTTTTTCAAAAAGGGTCTCACCTTCAAAATTATTCGGGTGAATATATTTATAGCCATCTTCATGTTCAAAGCCAACTATCTGCATATGCGGGTGAATCAAGGAACCACCTGAATGTGGACCATAGTTCTTGTACCAAACAATTGACTCATATTGGTCACTAGCCTGCACTTTTTCAAAACAAGCTAGCGCAAAATGCATCAACTTGCGATTATGTTCCTGCGTATAAGTACTAATATCGCCGTTATGATCACTAGATTCAATTAGTACAGTCTGCCAGGTATCGCGCAAGGTCGGGAACTTATTCTTAAGCCAAATCATGTCATCTTCCTTGGCGTAAATATCAGTTAAATTTTCAACATCACAAAATGGGCAAACGTTTTTCTTCTTATCCTTACGATAAGATTGCGGTTTGCCTTTAGCAATGCTCATTTGAAAAACAAGTGGATCATTAGTCATATTTATTCCTTTTTTTTATCCTGAATTGTCAAATTAAGTGCAACAGTTAGGTTATGAAGAGATATATTGCTTG
>JALBSH010000051.1:0-1949 GCA_022756575.1 Lactobacillus mulieris | reverse complement strand
GTCTAAGTGCGGCATGTGCCAATTAATTAAATTAATCCAAGAAGTTAAAGTATACATCATCATGATAGTGACTAAGTAGATGATGACTAGCCATAGAAAAATATAGGGATACTTTAACCAGCTATCATGACTAATTCGTCCCACAAGAGGATATAAAAATAGGAAGAAGATAATGGAAATCCCCATGCCCAGAGAAAGATAATTTGTCCAGCGGTTTCCTTCTTTGATAATGATTTTAATGCCATCGTAGAAAAACATAATGATCAAAGTTAATGCAAAGATAATCGTTCCAGCCATCACAGCAAATAGCGCAATCACAAATAATGGCAAAATCCAGTCTTTGTAATGTGGATCAAGGTCAGCGATATTAACCAGAATGACTACACCTAAAAAAAAAAACTAAATAAGTTGATAACTAAGCTAACTCCAGCGCGTAAGGAACGACGTTCGTGAGTAATGATCCAAATGAATCGGCCAAAGCACAGCAAGAAGATCAAAATAGCAATTAAAATGGGATAATTCATAATTTACCTCGAAAAATATTTACTAAATCAATTATAAAAGGACTAGACAAAATTTTGAAATCATTATACAATTTTTGCATAATTAGATAATTATTAAAAGATGGTGAGAATATGAATGGCAATATTAGTGATCATATGAATAAAAGAGAATTGAAGCACTGGCTTAGCGAGCGAAAGTTTAGTCGCTGTGTATTATATTTTGAGTTAGCTTATGTAGTAGTTTTACTATTCACATTGATGTTTGACTTTAAAGTTTTTATGCATTTGATTGCATTTCAAGGGATTGCAATTCTGATTTACTATTCAATTGGTGCCTTTCTTGATCGAAGGATAGTGATTAAAAAACACGATACATTCTGGGAAACACTGACTAGTATTAGATTTACTAAAAACGTATTTCTTCACTTATTTGAATTCTTGCTCTTTTGGGCAAATATCGGTTTAAGTATTGCTTTTGCACGTCAGCTTTGGACTGACATTTTGGCTAAGCCGCTTACCGGTAATTTTGCCAATCTCTTTGAAAATGTTTGGCTGATTGGTGATGGCCTATATGTTGTTCTACTCTTTTGTGTGGAGGTCGGTATTTTAGGTGGAAATCGTAAATTAATTCGTGCGTCTAGCGTTTTAACTGTTGTTTTATCACTGATCTTGCTTTTCATGCAGCCAAGCATGCAAGTAGCTTCTGTTATTGGCTTGATTCTCAGTGGGGCAAATTTCTGGTTGAGTTTTCGTAATAAGATTTAGTGGGGAGAAGTCTTATGCAAGATCCTAATTCAAAAACATTCCAAACTATTTTCAAAAATAAACAGCGTCTGCATTTCTTTCTTTATGCATAGCTGATCTATGTAGTAATTTTGTTATTGACGGTAATCTATGCCTTTCCAATTTTCATGCGTTTAATTGTCATCCAGTTTGCTGTGATTGCTATTATGCTAATTGGTTCTGGTCTATTGAACTGGTATGACAAGAAGATGGGCAGAGCTGTAGTAGCAAAAAAAGATCACGAGTTTTTCTTAAAAACCTTTATCGATGAAACGCCAACTCAAAAGGTGAAGTCAGTTTTTCGTACGATTAGCTTTATCACGATCTTAGCTGCATTTGTGATGGTATTTTTTGGCTGTGCTCAGATTTTTACTGATTTGAGTGTAAAAGTAAAGCCAAGTGATCTAGCAATTATTGAGAATTTGTTACTGTTAGTTGACTCATTTTATGTGCTAACTATGTTTGGCATTATGTGTGGTCTGCTTTTTGGCAAAAAGCGAATGGAACGCAATTCTAGTTTAGCAGCAGGCTTTCTTTCACTTGTTTTAATTGCCTTTCATCCAGAATCTTGGTTGCTTTTTACAATCGGCTTATTGGCTAGCGTGTCAGGTTATACGTTATATAGATTAAATCAACTTTAGAAGCATTGAACTTTTCCTTTAG
>JALBSH010000050.1:0-2168 GCA_022756575.1 Lactobacillus mulieris | reverse complement strand
GCTAATACCTGCTCTGTATCTCCAGCAAAATAGCATTGATAAAAATGACCAATGATTTTATATAAGACTAAAGATGGCGTTTGACTTAATTGCCCAAGTAAATAAATAGGCTCTTTATTATCTTTTACAAATTTATTTTCAGCACAAGTATATAAATAATTCACACAAATAGTGGCAATTGTTGTTTGCATTTTTTCTGTCTGCTCAGACATTTTATCATTATAAGTAGTGAAAATTTTTTGAAAGAAAAAAGCAAAATCGTCATGAGTAAAGATAGAGGTACCAAAATTGGCTAACAAATCTAAACTAAATTTATCTTGAAGCCAATTGTCGCCTGCAAACAAGCGTTGCAGTACTATATTTTTATCTTTGACATCAAATTTACGTTTTCCTTCTAGCAAGGTAAGAATCAACTTAGCTTTGATTTTCAGAAGATCATGATGAGGCAGTTGTTGAATTTCTGTTACCAATTTTCTAACTTGGTTAAAGTCTTGATTATAATAAGCAGTCTGTAATTGATCACCTAAATTGTTTTCATCGTCAGCTTGTGCGACTGAATTTTGCTTAAAGAATTCATCAAATGAAATTTTATTTTTCTGCAAAATTGCCATTAAGTCCTTAGCTGATATTTCATGCAATCCGCGCTCAATCTTAGAATAATGGGCAGGTGATAAAATTCCTGCTACAAATTGTTCTTGCGTCAGTCCCCGCGATTGGCGCGCTTTTTTTAATGCTGTGTTAATTTCCATAGCTGTTTTTATTTCAATTTACGGTCCCTTTTAGATACAAACCAAATTGTCCCATCAGAAGTTGCCCAGTGTCCATCAGAAGTTTTATGAAATTTCAGCGTCAGTTTCTTACTGTGTAGTGTCCAGCTATTTTTACCTTCCATTGTGACACGGACCCGGCCTAATTTTTCTGAATTTATTTTGTTATTGTAGTCTTTGGGATCATATGAATTATGCCCATATACTTTATAAATTGCTTTTGCTGCCGCAGTATTTGGCTTAATGTATTTATAAGTACCAGATGCATCAGTCTTAAAAACTGGGCTGGATGCATCGATTTGACCACTATTTTTCCCCAGAGCTATGTTCACCAACATGCCAAGATGATTTTCCATTACAGAATCTGTTTGATGGGGATCATAGGTTGTAAGATTTTTATTAGCAAACTGTTCTGGAATAGTTTGCTGATTGCGATAAAACAACCAGCCACCGACTGCCAGAACTACGACTACTACAACAGTTATGATTGTAGCTTTCTTTTTCATAAAGGATCACCTGTTATCTATCAGCTTTTTTCTGAAAAGTAATTAATCCGTGTGAAACTAATCTAACAGTTCCGCCATAATAAACTACCCAACGTACTTTGCCATTACTGTACTCTTCATACATTCTCTCCCGCTGAAGATATCCATTATATGTACCATCATTATAAGGAATTTCCATCGGAGTATCTACAGCACCATCATAAGCGCCATAACGCGTCTTATGCCATGGGCCTGTTCTCTTAACTCCATGAACTTTTTTAGTTAACGGTAGTTTTTGAACGTTTTAAACTGAATCTGTACTAGATTCCGCAGCAGATACAACAGCAGTATTAGTGGTTGCAAACAGAGCAGTTGCTGAGAATAACACTAAAGTTGCTTTTCTTAATTTCATATCTAACACCTTATACCTTTCTTTTATTGTTTATTTTCATTACCTAGTTGTTCATTATCATTGACAACAAAATTTGTCATCATTTTCTTTTTACTTGCTAATGTAGGAATTGGGTAGCTTTTAAGTTTAGTATTATACAAATAGCCACCGTACATAATTCCTGTTGGATTATGCCCCATTGGAACAGTGTACATCTTTTCCAGATATCCTCTAAATACCTCATTGCCTCTTCTTACAGTGTAATAAACATAAGTACCCTGATCACGATAGTATTGACGTTGATACCAGATATGTTCAACAAATCCTTTTGATTCAGTGCTTTGTGTTGCAGCTTGTACATGGTTTGATTGAACCAAAGCTGAAGTTGAAACTGATACTAGTGATAAAGCTAATGCTGCCTTAGCTGTTAAAGTTAAAATTTTCTTATTTCTTTTCTTGCTTTAATTACTACCTAATCCAGACGGAATAGGAACCCATGGACCCATATTTTTTTCTCCTTTCTTA
>JALBSH010000005.1:0-31385 GCA_022756575.1 Lactobacillus mulieris | reverse complement strand
TCATGGCCTTTTTGTTTAACACTTAGTGTTGCACTTCAATTTTAAATCCGGGAGAAAAAAAGACTTTTAAATCCCGTGAATATTTTCTAAAAATTGATTGTTTTTCATGTGGATAAAAAATAAAATATTTTTCTTACGTATAATTTCCACAAGATAATTCCCAACGTTTTCCACAACTCACATGGTGTTAAAAACTTAATTCACACCATGTGGATAACGCATATGGTATTTTACCTCAAGTATTGATAGAATAGTATCCATAATTCACAGCTGTACTGTGCATAAATTAACAGTTTTGCTCTTATCATGTCAAAATGTACATATCACTTTAATAGTTATCAACAGGCTGTGTACTTTGTTGATTTCTTTTTCACCTGTGGAAAACCAGTTAAGTAAATGGTAAAATAAATTTGCTTTTTACTAACTGGGGGAATGTACATTGTTCGACATTAATAAATTTTGGGAACACTTTAATGACGAGATGCGTGCTCGTTTCAACGAAGTTGCCTACAATGCATGGTTCAAAAATACTAAACCTATTTCATATAATGGAAAAACACATGAATTAAAAATTTTAGTTCAAAATCCTGTTTCTAAAGGTTACTGGGAAAAGAATCTATCTTCTCAATTGATTCAATCTGCCTACGGTTATGCCGACATCGAGATCTTACCTGTATTTAAAATATCTGAAGATGCGGATATTACAGAAAGGATCGTAACACCTGCGCCAAAGCGTGATGCGCAAGTTCAACAGCCTAATTTGCCAGAAAAAGAATTCACTAAAGACTTGAAGTTAAACGAAAAATACACTTTTGATAACTTCGTTCAAGGTGAGGGAAACAAGTTGGCCGCCGGTGCTGCACTTGCTGTAGCCGACAGTCCTGGTAGTTTTTACAATCCTTTATTTATTTTTGGTGGCGTTGGTTTAGGTAAAACACACCTGATGCAAGCTGTTGGGCATCAAATGCTAGCAGAGCGACCTAACGCAAAAGTTGTCTATATACAGAGTGAAACTTTTGTTAATGACTTCATTAATTCCATCAAAAATAAAACGCAGGACAAATTCCGCGAAAAATACAGAACTTGTGACCTGCTTTTAGTTGATGATATTCAATTTTTTGCCAAAAAAGAGGGGATTCAAGAGGAATTCTTCCATACTTTTGAGACACTTTATAACGATCAAAAACAGATCGTAATGACTAGCGATCGGTTGCCTACAGAAATCCCAGATCTATCAGAGCGTTTAGTTTCTCGATTTACATGGGGCTTGCAAGTCGAAATTACGCCTCCCGATTTGGAAACCAGAATCGCTATTTTGCGACGCAAAGCTGAAACAGAAGGTTTGACTATCGATGATGGTACGCTTAACTATATTGCATCTCAAGTTGATACTAACATTAGAGAACTTGAAGGGGCTTTAGTTAAAGTTCAAGCTTATGCCACAATTGAAAAAGCAGATATTGACGTTAACCTTGCGCGTGAAGCATTAGTTGACCTCAAATTAGTTCAAAAAAATCGTGGATTACAAATCTCTAAAATACAGGAGGTTGTCGCAAACTATTTCCAAACTTCAACTGCTGAATTAAAGGGTAAAAAGCGTATACGGCAGATTGTAGTTCCTCGGCAAATAGCAATGTATCTTTCTCGTGAATTAACAGATGCCAGTTTGCCAAAAATTGGTCAAGAATTTGGGGGAAAAGATCATACCACTGTCATGCATGCTTATGATAAAATCGACAAGCAGATGAAACTTGATTCTGATATCAAAACTGCTGTCTTTGACCTAAAGCAAATTTTGGAGCACTAAAAGTTATCCACTGTGGAAAAATAAACAAGTTTTACACAAGTTTTTAACCGTAACAAGTCCGTTATTTTAGGCTTCTTATGAGTTTTCAACAGAACTCACAGGCCCTACTACTACTAATTAATTATATAATTACTAATAAAGAGAAATCACACAGCTATTCTTGGGAGGAAAAACATGAAGTTTACAATTAATCGCAATCTGTTTATCGAAAACCTCAATAATGTAATGCGGGCCATCTCATCAAGAGCTACTATTCCAATTCTTAGTGGAATTAAGTTAGACTTAACAGAAGATAAACTTACGTTAACGGGTAGTGATACAGATATTTCAATTGAAATTCAAATTCCAGTCAATGATGATTTAAATGTGGAATCTACAGGTTCTATTGTTTTACCAGCTAGATTCTTTAGTGAAATCGTAAAAAAATTACCTGGTAAAGACTTCTCATTTGAAGTAAAAGAAAGTTTTCAAACTCAGATCATATCTGAAAATAGTGAATTTACAATTAATGGTTTAGATGCTAATAACTATCCACGTTTACCAGAAATTCCAGATGCTGCTTCATTCACTATTTCTGGTAAAACTTTCCGTGAAATCATTAATGAAACGCAATTTGCTACTTCCAATGATCAAACACGAGCAATTTTAACTGGGGTACGTTTCTTCTTTAGTCCAGATAAAATTAAAGCTGTCGCAACTGATTCCCACCGTTTATCTCAAAGAACAATTGCTTTAGAAAACGGACCTCAAGCTGAAACTGATTTGATTATTCCTGGTAAAAGTTTGCAGGAATTAGCTAGAATCATTGGTGAAGCTGATCCAGAAGTTAAAGTTTGCCCAGGTGATAACCAAGCTTTATTTGTAATTGGCAACTTGTCCTTCTATTCACGTCTTTTGGACGGAAATTATCCAGACACTGATCGCTTGATTCCGACTGAAAAGACCACTAGTGTTGAATTTGACATTTCCGAATTATCTAGTGCCCTTGAACGTGCCAGTTTGTTAACTCATGCTGGCCGTAACAACGTGGTTACTTTGACTTTGGATATAGAAAATCAATCAGCTAAGTTATCAGGTAAATCTGCGGAAATTGGTAATGTTGAAGAAGATGTTAGCTTCAGAAATCTTGAAGGAAACAATTTAGAGATTTCCTTCAACCCTGACTATATGCGTGATGCGTTAAGAGCTTCAGTAACAGATTCTGTAATTATGAGTTTTACTAAGCCACTTCGTCCATTTATCATTAATCCAGATAAAGAAGACATTGAATTTGTGCAATTAATTACGCCAGTTAGAACATATTAATCAAGTACACAATATTTAGGTCATAAAAAGTCGTCAAATAAGGCGACTTTTTATTTTGCTTTTAAACGAAAACGCAAAATATTGGCGTATATTTATTTTTTTACCGTGCTAGTGTGATTAGGTTATTTTGAAAAAAAGCTCTGAAAAGGCTTATAAGAGCGATTTAGTTTGTTATTTGTGTTGAAAACTAATATAATTATATAGGTATAAAGCGTATTGAAGGTGAGCATTATTAAGTATTTTAAAGTTGACGGCGATCATATTACTTTGGGGCAATTTCTGAAGGAAGAGAGCATTATTTCATCAGGTGGACAAGCTAAATGGTACTTAAAAGATAATCCAGTAACTTTAAATGGTGAACTTGAAGATCGAAGAGGCAAAAAGATGCATGTTGGTGATCACGTAGTGGTTAATGGCCAAGAATATGAGTTTCGGTAGGGAAGTCAATGTATC
This sequence comes from Lactobacillus mulieris, assembly GCA_022756575.1. Classification (GTDB taxonomy): domain Bacteria; phylum Bacillota; class Bacilli; order Lactobacillales; family Lactobacillaceae; genus Lactobacillus; species Lactobacillus mulieris_A. The sequence goes on along the minus strand of JALBSH010000005.1, from coordinate 27,820 downwards.
TTGATCATTTTACTGTACAGAATTTTCGTAATTTAAAAAAGCTTGACGTAAATTTTGATTCAAACGTCAATATTTTTATTGGCAAAAATGCTCAGGGCAAGACCAATTTGCTAGAGGCAATCTATTTTTTAGCATTAACACGTTCACATAGGACCAATAATGATAAAGATTTAATTGGTTTCGGCGGTGAGTTTACCAATTTACTTGGGCATGTACATAAAAGCCAAGTGGATCTTGATTTACGTGTTTTGATCACCCAAAAAGGTAAAAAAGTATGGATTAATCGAGTTGAGCAGGCGAAGTTGTCTAAATACGTAGGTCAGCTGAATGCGATTTTATTTTCACCGGAAGACCTCGAGTTGATCAAGGGTGCACCAGCACTGCGGCGGAGATTTATGGATCAAGAATTTGGTCAAATAAATGCAGAGTATTTATACTTCGCAAGTAAGTATCGGCAAGTTTTAATTCAAAAGAATAATTATCTGAAGCAGCTAGCTAAAGGTAAGGCAAAGGATCAGGTCTTTTTAGATGTACTTTCAGATCAACTAGCTGGTATCGCCGCTGAAGTTGTCTTTCGACGATTTAAATTTCTTAAGTATCTTAGTCACTATGCTAGCGATGCTTATGCACATATTAGTTTGGGCAGTGAGCAGTTTTCAATTGCTTATCATCCATCAGTGGCTGACATCCAAGCTGATGACAGTACAGAAGAAATTTATCAAAAGATTTTAGCAAGTTATGCACGAAATAAGGCAAGTGAAATTCGCAAGGGGACAACTACTTCTGGGCCGCACCGTGATGATATTGAATTTAAACTTGATGGTCAAAATGCACATCTTTATGCTTCGCAAGGGCAGCAGCGTTCAATTGCACTTAGCGTCAAGCTGGCGGAAATTCAATTGGTGCATCAACTAACAGATGAGTATCCTTTACTCTTGCTGGATGATGTAATGAGCGAGTTAGATCATGGTCGACAAAGTGCGCTACTTAATTATATTCATGGGAAAACGCAAACCTTTATTACTACGACTGACTTAGAGGGGATTTCCTGGGAAATAATTAAAAAGCCGCGTGTGTATCACATTCAATCAGGCAAAATTAGTTTGGAGAAGGAGAATTAAATGGCTGATAATTCAAAAGAAAATCTTGAAAAGGTCAAAAAATATGAAAAAGAGGCTGACAAGTATAATGCCAGTCAAATTCAGGTTCTTGGCGGTCTAGAAGCTGTACGTAAGCGGCCAGGTATGTATATCGGTTCGACTAGTTCTCAGGGATTGCACCACTTAGTGTGGGAAATTATTGATAACAGTATTGATGAACGACTTGCTGGTTTTGCGACCAAGATTGAAGTTACGATTAACGAAGATGGTAGTGTCACCGTTCAAGATGATGGACGTGGGATTCCTGTAGATATTCAAGAAAAAACAGGTCGTCCTGCATTAGAGACTGTATTTACTGTACTTCACGCCGGTGGTAAATTCGGCGGTGGTGGATATAAGGTTTCTGGTGGTTTGCACGGAGTTGGGGCTTCAGTAGTTAACGCTCTGTCCACTAAACTTGATGTTACCGTAATGCGTGATGGCAAAAAGTACTTTATCGATTTCGATCATGGCCGTGTTAAGGATGAGATGAAACAAATTGGCACGGTTCCACTTGATGAACATGGGACGATTGTTCACTTCTATCCAGATCCAGATATTTTCACAGAAACTATTGTTTTTGATGACAAGATCTTGAAGAACAGAATCCGTGAATTGGCCTTTTTGAACAAGGGATTAACTTTAACCTTTACTGACAAGCGTAAAGACACTGCCGAAACAGATGTGTATAAGTTTGAAGGTGGGATTAAGGAATACGTTGCCTTTTTGAACAAGGGACAAGAAGTATTATTTGATGATCCAATTTATGTTGAAAGCACCTATAATGGCATTGATGTTGAAGTGGCTTTGCAATATACAAATGGCTATAAGACTACTTTGATGACTTTTGCCAATAATATTCACACCTATGAAGGTGGGATGCACGAGGCCGGTTTTAAGACTGCGTTAACACGTGTGGTTAATGACTATGCACATAAGTCTAAGATCTTGAAAGATAAGGACGATAATCTTTCCGGTGAAGACATTCGTGAAGGAATGACAGCTATTGTCTCAGTTAAGCACCCTAGTCCGCAATTTGAAGGTCAGACTAAGACCAAGTTAGGTAATTCGGATGCTAGAACTGCTGTAGATAAGGCTTTTTCAGAAACCTTTAGTCGTTTCTTGATGGAAAATCCTTCAGTTGGGCGCAAGATTGTAGAAAAGGGTCAATTAGCCGAACGAGCTAGAACTGCTGCCAAGCGTGCACGTGAAGTAACAAGAAAGAAATCTGGTCTGGAAATTGCTAATTTACCAGGTAAGTTAGCCGACAATACAAGTAACGATCCAAGTATTTCAGAACTGTTTATCGTCGAGGGTAACTCAGCCGGCGGTTCTGCTAAGCAAGGTAGATCACGTTTAACACAGGCTATTTTGCCAATCAGAGGTAAGATTTTAAATGTTGAAAAAGCTTCGATGGATCGAATCTTGGCTAACCAAGAAATTAGATCTTTATTCACAGCTTTAGGAACAGGCTTTGGTGCTGACTTTGACGTTTCAAAAGCACGTTATCACAAATTGATTATCATGACTGATGCCGATGTCGATGGTGCCCACATTAGAACCCTGCTGTTGACCTTGTTCTATAACTATATGCGCCCAATGATCGACAAGGGCTATGTTTATATCGCCAAGCCACCTCTATACCAAGTTCGTCAGGGGAAAGTGGTCAGATATCTTGATACTGACGAAGAATTGCATGATTACTTAGGTAGCTTGCAACCAAGTCCCAAGCCTACTGTGCAACGTTACAAGGGGTTAGGTGAAATGGACCCAGAGCAGTTGTGGGAAACTACTATGAATCCAGAAAATAGAAGACTGGATCGGGTAAGTCCTGAGTATGCTAAAGATGCTGACGCAGTCTTTGAGCTCTTAATGGGAAATGAAGTTTCACCAAGACGTGACTTTATTCAAAAGAATGCTAAATATGTTGAAAACTTGGATGCATAGGAGGATTAGATGGACGAGAATCAAACTCAAGATCATAGAATTAAAAACGTCGATCTAACTAGCATGATGCGTAGTTCATTTTTGGATTACGCAATGTCAGTTATTGTTGCACGTGCTTTACCTGATGTTCGTGATGGCTTAAAGCCCGTACAACGTCGTATTCTTTACGGTATGAGCGAGTTGGGTGTAACGCCTGATAAACCATACAAGAAGAGTGCCAGAATTGTTGGGGAAGTTATGGGTAAGTTTCACCCCCATGGTGATTCCTCAATCTATCTTGCTATGGCACACATGGCACAAGATTTCTCATACCGTTACATGTTAGTCGATGGTCACGGTAACTTCGGTTCTGTCGATGGTGATGAGCCAGCCGCAATGCGTTATACCGAAGCAAGAATGAGTAAAATTGCTGTGGAAATGTTGCGCGATATCAACAAAAACACCATTGATTGGCAAAGAAACTATGATGATACCGAAAATGAACCGGTTGTCTTACCTGCTAGAATTCCTAACTTGCTTGTTAACGGTGCTAACGGGATTGCCGTTGGGATGACAACAAATATCCCGCCACATAACTTGACTGAAGTTATTAGTGGTTTGCACATGTTAATGAAAAATCCTGATGCTACAACCAAGGACTTGATGAAAGTTATCCCAGGTCCCGATTTTCCAACTGGCGGAATTATTATGGGACGTGGTGGTATCTACCGTGCTTATGAGAGTGGTAAGGGTAACATTGTTGTTCGCGCCAAAACCAATATTGAGACTGAAAAGAGCGGCCGCGAGCGCATAATTGTGAGCGAAATTCCATTTATGGTAAACAAGGCTGAATTGGTGAAGAAAATTGCTGATTTGGCTCGAGAAAAGACTATCGATGGAATTACTGGTGTGCGTGATGAATCAGACCAGACAGGGATGCGGATTACCATTGATATTCGCCGTGATGCTAGTGCTAGCGTTGTTTTGAATAATTTATTCAAGCAAACTCAAATGCAGGCTAACTTTGGTATGAATATGGTGGCTATTGTTGATGGTGCGCCACACTTTTTAACCTTGAAGCAAATGCTGCAATATTACTTGGATCACCAAGAAGATGTTGTAACTCGCAGAACAAGATTCGAGTTAGCTAAGGCAGAGGCAAGAGCCCACATCCTTGAAGGGTTAAGAATCGCTCTGGACAATATTGATGAAATTGTCCACATTATCCGCAATAGTCAATCAAGTGACATTGCTAAAGCAACTTTGATTAGCCGCTTTGGCCTTGATGATAAGCAATCTCAGGCTATCTTAGACATGCGTTTGGTTCGCTTGACTGGCTTGGAGCGCGATAAGGTAGAAGCTGAATACAAGGAATTACAAGCTAAAATTGCTGACTACAAAGATATTTTGTCTAAGCCTGAGAGAATTGACCAAATTATCTATGACGAATTGCTTGATATTCAAAAACGATTCGGTGATAAGCGAAGAACCGAAATTGGTGCTAGCGAAGTCGTTTCAATTGAAGATGAAGATTTGATTGAAAAGCAAAATATTCTGTTGACGGTTACCCATAACGGCTATATTAAGAGAATGCCAATTCAGGAATTTAAGACTCAAAACCGTGGTGGTAAAGGTATCAAGGGAATGGGTGTACAAGATGGCGACTTTATTGAGCATTTGATTTACTCAAGTACGCACGATCTGCTCTTGTTCTTTACTAATGCTGGTAAGGTTTACTCCAAGAAAGCCTATGAGATTCCTGAATACGGCCGCGCAGCTAAAGGATTGCCAGTAGTCAACTTATTGCAATTGGAAAAGGGCGAAAAGGTCCAAACTGTAATTAATATTCCGGAAGGTGCTGACGATAATTACTTATTCTTTGTTACTAAGATGGGAACTGTAAAGCGTACACACGTTAGCGAATTTTCTAATATTAGAAACAGTGGTTTAATTGCCTTAACTTTGAAAGATGGCGATGAATTAAGCAATGTTTTGACTACTGATGGTAAGCAAAACATCTTAATCGGGACTCACTTGGGCTACGCTGTTACCTTCAATGAAGGCGATGTTCGGGCAATGGGTCGAACTGCTGCTGGTGTTCGCGGAATTAACTTGCGTGAGCATGACTATGTTGTTGGTTCAGGTATTTTAGGTGCTGATGACCAAGTCTTGGTAATTTCTGAAAAGGGTTATGGTAAACGGACTCCAGCTTCAGAATATCCAGTTAAAGGCCGTGGCGGTAAAGGTATTAAGACTGCCAATATTACTGAGAAGAATGGTCCATTAGCTGGTGTAACAATCATTAACTCAAATAATGATGTGATGGTAATTACTACTGACGGAATTATGATTCGGTTTAGAATTGATGATGTTTCGCAAACTGGCCGTAGCACCATGGGTGTTCGCTTGATTAAAGTTAGCGATGATAGTCAGGTTGCAAGTTTAACCGTTGTTCCAACTGAGGAAGAACAAGATCAAACTGGTGACGATGACGACTCAAAAAATGGATAATTAATTAAAAAAACAAAAAATTTGAACTTTTAAAAAAATTATCAAACTTTTTTGCGTAATAAATAATGAGCAGTAAAAAATCTGCTAGGATCACGTGAAAACAGTTTGGTAATTTTTTATTTATATGCTAAAATTAGAAATTGCGAGTAATATTCCATTACTCCTTGTTCTTGATTTTAGCAAGAACCATATAGTCCAGAAGGAGGTGCAATAGTCATGGCAACTACAAAGTACGAAGTAACTTACATCATCAAGCCAGATGTTGACGAAGACAACAAGAAGGCTCTTGTAGAAAACTACGATAAGGTTATCGCTGATAACGGTGGTACTATGGTAGAATCCAAAGACTGGGGCCAGCGTCGTTTCGCATATGAAATTGATAAGTATCGTGAAGGTACTTACCACATTATGACTTTCACTGCTGACAACGCTGACGCAGTTAACGAATTTAGCCGTTTGTCAAAGATTGACAACGCTATCTTACGTTCAATGACCGTTAAGTTAGATAAGTAATTTTAATTTATTATCCGTTATGTGATTTAGGAAAGGAAGGTACATGAGTATGATTAATAGAGTTGTACTTGTTGGCCGTTTAACACGTGATCCTGAATTACGTACTACTGGGAGTGGAATCTCGGTTGCTACGTTTACTCTTGCTGTTGACCGTCAATTTACAAATAGCCAAGGTGAGAGAGGCGCAGATTTCGTCAGCTGTGTAATTTGGAGAAAGTCAGCAGAAAACTTCTGCAACTTTACTTCAAAGGGTTCATTAGTTGGAATTGATGGCCGAATTCAAACCAGAAGTTATGATAATAAAGATGGGCAAAGGGTATATGTAACCGAAGTTGTTGTTGATAACTTCGCATTGCTCGAATCACGCAAGGATCGTGAAGCCCGCGGTCAAAATGGTGGTTATACACCAAATAGTGGAAATGCTAGCAGTCAACCTGCTAACAATTTCCCAAATAATGGCGGATCACAAGGTAATTCACAGACTAATAACAATCAAAATAATTCACAAGATCCATTTAGTGGCTCAGGTGATACGATTGATATTTCTGATGACGATCTACCATTTTAAACTAAATTAAAGAAAGGATTCTAGAACATGGCTCAACAAAGAAGAGGCGGCCGTCGTCGTCGTAAGGTTGACTACATCGCAGCTAACCACATCGACTACGTTGACTACAAAGATGTCGATCTGTTGAAACGTTTTATCTCAGAAAGAGGTAAGATTTTACCACGTCGTGTTACTGGCACTAGTGCTAAGAACCAACGTAAAGTAGCTAATGCAATTAAGAGAGCTCGTATCATGGGCTTGTTACCATTCGTTGCTGAAGACTAATTTAGATCGAAATAAACCAAAAGGACAGGACACAAGGTTCTGTCCTTTTTTCGTATAATAATTAAAAAAATTCTCTCTTCGTATTGTACCTACTGTTTTCAATCATGAGCCGGAATAAGGTATAATTAACACTGATATACTATATCTATTAGGAAGGATCTTCATGAAGGATTTTTTACGTAAGCTAGAATTGCCTGAATTTATTAAGGATTCACGGCTGACAGCTTCTATAATCATTGCACTTTCTCTTTCATTATTGGGAAGCATTATTGCGATGATTATGAATCCATTGTTTGGTTTGGCAATGCTTTTAGTCTTTATTTTGACCGTTGCCTTTGCCATCTATGGGACCTATATTTTAGCGGGTAATGCGAATAGCTTTGCGGTTAATTTGTCTTACCGGATAAAGCGTAGTGAACAAGAAGCAATGATTAAGATGCCGTTGGGAATTTTGCTTTATGATTCGGATCACCAAATTCAGTGGGTTAATCCATATCTGCAATTATATTTAAAGAGTACAGATTTAGTGGGGCACACAATTGAATCAGTTGACCCTGATCTGAATAAGCTACTTAATGAAGCAATTGAGGCAAAAACAGCAGAAAATCATCTGGTTGATTGGGATGGTCACCGATTTGAAATGGTGGTCCAAAATAATTTAGGCGTAATATATTTATTGGATATTACGCGCTATGCCAAAATTGAAGATAAATATAAAGCTGAACGATTGGCGATTGGTCAAATTTTCATCGATAATTATGATGAGCTAAGTGAAGCAATGCATGATCAAGAATTGACCAGCATGAGTTCATATGTGCAAAATACATTGAGTGATTATGCGAAAAAGTTTAACGCATATTTAAAACGGATTGATGAAGACCATTTCTTGATCTTGATCCATATGCAAGAATTAGCTGAGATGGAGAAGGACAAATTCTCTGTTTTAGATAAGGTGCGTCAAGAAACGAGTAGAAACAATACGCCACTTACTTTATCTATGGGAATTGCTTTTGGGAGTGATTCTTTGTCTGAAATTGCCAACCAGGCTCAATCTAACTTGGATTTGGCCCTAGGTCGAGGTGGAGACCAGGTTGTCTTACGTCAACCCGGTAAAGACGCCCGCTTTTATGGCGGTAAGTCTAATCCGATGGAAAAGCGGACTAGAGTTAGAGCAAGAATGGTTTCACAAGCAATTAGTGAACTATTTAAAGATGCCGATCAAGTTTTTGTTGTTGGTCATCAGCGTCCTGACATGGACTCAGTCGGTAGTGGGATTGGCGTAGTAAAATTAGCTCGTCTTCACGGAGTTAAAGCTAATTTTGTTTTAGATACTAATAAGACAAACTATGATGTTGGTCGCTTGGTCACCTTAATGCAACAGAAAAATCAGGATAAGGATATTTTTATTAACCCTGATGTAGCTTTAGCTCAAGTTACTGACAAGTCAATGTTGGTAATGGTTGATCATTCGAAGTATTCAATTACTTACTCACGGTCACTTTATGATCGTTTGAAGAATCGAATCATCGTTATTGATCACCATAGACGAGGCGAGGAATTCCCTGAAAATCCAATGTTAACCTATGTTGAACCATATGCTTCTTCGGCTTGTGAATTGGTCACTGAAATGATTGAATATCAGCAGCCAGCTAACGGTAAGCGAGTTTTGACCGATATTGAAGCTACAGCAATGTTAGCCGGGATTGTGGTCGACTCCAAGGAATTCTCGTTGAGAACAGGAACTAGAACCTTCGATGCGGCTAGTTACTTACGTTCAATCGGTGCTGACTCAGCAGTTGTAAGCATGCTCTTGAAAGAGGACATTGATAGTTTCCTCGAACGGACGCATTTAGTAGCCACTTTGAAGATGGTGAAGCCACATATGGCCGTATTATGTGGACCTGATGATAAGATTATAGATCCGATCATTACAGCGCAGGCGGCTGATACTGCACTTGATTTGGAAAATGTGGGTGCTAGTTTCGCAATTACGCGGCGCAGTGATAATACGATTGGTATTTCAGCTAGATCAATGGGTAAGATCAACGTTCAAATTATTATGGAAAAATTGGGCGGTGGTGGACATCTTTCTAATGCGGCAACACAGATTAAAGATGTTACTATTGAAGAAGCAAAACAAAAATTGCTTGATGCAATTGATGAATATGAAAAAGAAAATGATTAGGAAGGACAAATATGAAAGTTATTTTTACTCAAGATGTTAGAGGTCGAGGTAAGCGTGGACAAGTTAAGGACGTACCTGATGGATACGCACAAAATTACTTGATTAAGCGAGGCTTGGCTAAAGAAGCTACTAAAGGTAACATGAATACCTTGAAGCGTGTAGAAGCTAATGAAAAGGCTGCTTATGAAGCAGAAAAGGCCGAAGCAGAAAAGATCAAGGCAGAACTTGAAAAAGACGATACCGTTGTTAACTTCAAATCTAAGGCTGGTACTGACTCACGTTTGTTTGGTTCAATCTCAAGTAAGAAGATTGTGGAAGGCCTTGAAAAGCAATACGGTATCAAGGTTGATAAACGCAAGCTTAACTTGCCAGAACCAATTAAGACTTTGGGCTATACTAATGTTCATGCCAAATTATTTAAGGGTGTAGAAGCTACTATTCGCGTTCACGTTACTGAACAAGACTAATAAAAAGTGGTTGTGATTGATGGATAATATCGTTTCTCAACAAATTCCGCATGATCGCGATGCCGAAAGGGCAGTTCTGGGTGCGATTTTTATCGATCCTGAAGCAATTGCGGATGCTAGTGCGGTAGTTCAGCCTGAAGATTTCTATGAGCGGGCTAATCAAATTGTCTTTCAAGCGATGTTGGACTTGTCTGATCGCGGGGATGCAATTGATACGCTGACCTTGCAGGATGAATTAAACAAAAGAAATCAGTTAGAAGATATTGGTGGTATCGGTTATGTTTCTGAATTAGCGATGGCCACACCGACAGCAGCGCATGTTACCTATTATGCCAAAATTGTGCATAGGAAGGCGCTGCTTCGTCGTTTAATCTCTGCTAGTCAGAAGATTATCTCTAATGCAATCGATGGCTCTGACGATGTAACAGACATTCTAGATGACGCTGAAAGTGAAATCATGAATGTCTCGTCAGAGAATAGCACAGGCGGCTTTAGGACCATTAAAGAGATCGTTAATTCAGCGATTAATGATATTAATAATATTCCGGATGACGGAAATATGGTTACTGGCTTGCCGACTGGTTTTGCGGAATTAGATAAGATGACAACTGGTTTTCACGATGATGAATTGATCATTGTAGCTGCTCGTCCTGGTGTGGGTAAGACTTCATTTGCCTTAAATATTGCGCAAAATGTAGGGCTACACACTGAAAAAAGTGTAGCTATGTTCTCACTAGAAATGAGTGGAGAGCAACTGGTTCAGAGGATGTTAGCTTCTGAAGGACTGATTAATTCACAGCACTTGAGAACTGGCCAGCTTGATGAAGAAGAATGGCGTAAATTGGTAGTGGCTTCTGGGTCACTAGCAGGTGCGCAAATCTTTATCGATGATACGCCCGGAATCAAGATGAGTGAAATTCGTGCTAAATCACGGCGATTAGCTAAGGAAAAGGGCAATCTTGGTCTTATTGTAATTGACTACTTGCAGCTGATTGAAGGGCCACGCAGTGAATCACGGCAACAAGAAGTTTCTGCTATTTCAAGACAGTTAAAAAAGCTAGCTAAAGAGTTGCACGTGCCTGTTATTGCCCTTTCGCAGTTATCACGGTCAGTTGAACAAAGACAAGATAAACGGCCTGTATTATCTGATATTCGTGAATCTGGGTCAATTGAACAGGATGCCGATATTGTTTCTTTCTTGTATCGTGACGATTATTATCGTGATGAACCAGATGATGGTGAAAGTAGCGGTAGTCAAGATGAAGTTGGCGCAGAAGACGATAATGGTGAAGTAGAAGTCATCATTGAAAAGAACCGTTCCGGTAGCCGGGGGACGGTTAAGCTAATGTTTTCAAAGCCATTCAACCGTTTTTCAAATTTGGATTATGCGCATGATCCTAATGGTAATTAGAAAAAGCACTCGATGAGTGCTTTTTCTATGTTTGAATATAATACGAATAATATTTACATTTATAATGGAAATTGTTTATATTTGGTGTTGAAATGATACCATAAGTTTGCTATAACTATTACTGAAAAGAGTAATAACGAATATACTCATGGAGGAATAGCAAATTTATGAAATTTAAGAAGATTTTGGTTGGTGCTTGCGCCGTCTTGGCAGCTGTCTCATTAGCTGCTTGCTCAAATGGTAAGAAGAGTTCATCTTCATCCAGTGAACCTAAGGAATTAAACGTTGAGTTTGTGCCAAGTACTCAAGCCAACAAGATGGAGGCTAAGGCTAAGCCTTTAGGTACGCTTTTACAAAAGCAATTGCATATCCCAGTTCATGTGACCGTTTCTACCGACTATAGCGGTCTAGTTGAAGCAATGTCATCTAAGAAAGTAGACGTCGGCTTCATGCCACCATATTCTTACATATTAGCTCATAAAAAGGGAATTGCTGATGTTTTATTGCAAGCCGAACGTTACGGCTATGATGAACCATCCGGTAAGATGAATCATACCTTAATGCATAAGTATCGTGGTATGATCGTGGTTAAGAAGGGCTCAAAGATCAAATCTTGGAAAGACTTAAAGGGTAAAAAGATTGCGATTGGCGATCCTAGTTCTTCATCGGGCTATGTTTATCCAGTTGCGGAACTTTACAAAAAGGGTTTGAATGTAACCAAGGACTGCAAATTAGTTAATGTTAAGGGTGACGATCAAGAAGTGTTATCCGTTTTGAATGGGGATGTTGATGCCGCATTCGTCTTCTCAGATGCACGTAATATTGCCGCTAAGGATGACAAGAAAGCAATGACCGATGTTGTGCCAATCTACTTTACCAAGTGGATTCCAAACGATACTATTGCGGTTAGAAAAGATATGCCTAAAAAATTCAGAGTTAAGTTAGCTAAGGCTTTCAAGAATATTGCTAAGTCTAAGAAGGGTAAGCAAATTATCGAAAGCATTTATAACCATTATGGTTATGTTGAAGCTAAGGATTCCGACTTTGATGGCTTACGTCAATACCAAAAGATCGTTAACAAAGCTACTGGTGGCAGTAACTAAAATAGAATAATTTAATTGAAAGGGCTCACCATTACGGGTGAGTTCTTTTTGTTTCTATATAATATATCAGTTAAAATAGACATAAAAGAAATGAAGAAAGAAGAAAAATATGAAAATTGCGGTTTTAACTGATAGCTCAGCTTATTTAACTAAAGAACAACAAGAAAAATATCAAATCGATGTTTTGCCAATTCCAATTATTTGGGGCAAAAAAGTATATCATGACTTAGTCGATATTGGTTATGAAGAATTTTATCAAAAACTAAATACAGCAAAAGAGCTGCCAACTACTTCGCAGCCTTCAATCGGTGATCTTAAGCAGAAGATTGATGAATACGTGGCAGCAGGCTACACGGATGTTATTGTAATTACTCTTTCAAGTGGGATTTCTAGCTATTTCTCAACCGTTCAGAGTGTTGCGGCAGAAGAAGACCGAATCAAGGTTCATCCATTCGATAGTAAAATTACCTGTGCTGGTGAGGCGGATTATGCTATGTTGGCAGGCCGTTTAATCGAGGCTGGAGCGGATATTGATTTGATCATGCATGATCTTAAGGACCTGCAAAAAACGATGGATGTGCGCTTTATGGTGGACGATTTGAGCCATTTAAAGCGTACAGGTCGTTTGTCTAATGCGGCAAGTTTTGTTGGGACGCTGTTTAAGATTAAGCCGATTTTATCGATGGATGTGCAAAATGAAGGCCATATTTCAGCGATTGCGAAAGAGCGTCAATATAAACGTGCATACAAGCATGTGCAAAATGATTTTGATAATTTGACTAAAAATATGCCGTATAAGATTCAGGACACAATTTTTGATTCACTTGATCCTGAGAAAAAACAGGCCTGGCTTGATGATTACCGAGCTAAGTTCCCTAAGTATAAGTTTGATACTAGTATTATCGGCCCTGTTGTTGGGGTTCATGTAGGTCAAGGTACAATGTCGATGATCTGGTGCCGTGATTTGGATACTTATTTTGATGAAAATGGTCAGCCAATCAAGGGAATTGAGTCACAAGCAGTAGTGGATCCAGAGTAAGCATAATACCGATATGGCAAAAAAATGAGAGGCACTATTGATTTTTTAATATCATTGCTATATTATTATTAATAATTTAATATGGCGATGAATAGGGATGATCAGAGTGTCAATCAGTTCTTTTTTTAAAAAGTTAATAGCCAAAAATAAACTCTTGTTTTTAGCTATGGTGATTACTAGTGCTTTTGCTTCTTTAGATGGCGTCATTTCTCCTTATGTTATTGGGAAAATTACTAATACACTTTCTCAGAAACATTTTAGTGAGATACCGAAAATCTTGTTACTGTATCTGTTGATGATGCTTTTTCTGAATGTTAGCTTTTATCTATGGCAATTTTGTTGGGGAAAAATTACCAAATCAAGTAATGAATTATTGAGATCTACAGCTTTTAATAATTTTATTGCTTCCCCTAGTGAAAAGAAAATCACTAATACCCTGAATTTTATCAATGTTAATGTTAAACAAATTGAAAATCAATGTATTGATTCAACAATTATGCTTGTTTACTGCGTTGAGCAAGCCATCGTTTCATTAGTTTATATTTTAAGTATTAATGGCATTGCAGCAATGGTTTTCTTAGTTTGTGGGTTAATTCCATCAGTTATTCCACGTTTAACTCGTAATTGGGTTCAGACAGGAACTAAAAAGTGGAATAGCAGTTATGAAAACTATAATCAAAAAACAAGTGATGCTGTGCATGGTTTCGATACTATCAGACATGCAAATGGTGATAATAGATTCAAAATATTTGTCCAAAAAGCATTAATGGGAGAAGAAAAGAAGTATTTTTTGATGAATTTTCGGCGTAATACTTCTAATTTTTTAGCCCAGGTCTCTTATTCATTATCAATGGTTATTTCTTTGGCTGTTGGTACATTCTTTGTAATTAATGGTCAAATTCTAGTAGGTGGTTTGATTTCTCTATTTTTAGCATCAGATCGTTTAACTAGTCCAATTATTTCGATTGTTAATATTGCAAATCAATTGACCTCTGTTAGTCCTCTGCTAAAAAATAAAGCTTTACAAAAATCTAAAAAGCAAGAATTTAATAATTTAGACTTCACCAAATTACCAAACCAAGAGAAAATAATTTTTGATCACTGCAATTTAGGGTATTCTAATAAAGCTATTTTGAAGAATATTAATTTGACAGTTTCTAAAGGCAATAAAGTATTGATCATCGGTCGTTCTGGTATTGGTAAATCCACTCTGTTCAAGACATTGCTTAATGAAATTCCATTGCTAAAGGGCAAAATACTGGTGGATGATAGTCTTAACCAAGCTAATTTCTATACCAATTTTGGTATTGTTAGTCAGGATACTTATATATTCGCTGAATCTTTGCGCTTTAATTTAACGCTTGGAAAAGATTTTCCTACTCAGCAAGTAATAAATGTTTTGAAAACTGTTAAATTAAGTTATTTAGCTAATGAAAAAAGCTTAGACATGCAGATCGGGGAGAAGGGATTATCACTTTCGGGTGGAGAAAAACGAAAACTGGAAATTGCACGAGCTTTATTGAATCAAAAATCGATTTTACTTGTTGACGAAGGACTATCTGGACTTGATGAAGAAAGCAATAAACAAATTTTTGCACTTCTTCAAAGTCTTCCGCAGACAGTAATTGAAATTGAACATGCTGTTAGTCCAGAAGAGAAAAATCAATTTAATCAAATTATTGATCTAGGAGCTCAGTATTGATTTTTTTATAAATAAACAAAAACAATTACATACGTATGAAAGCCTTTACACATAAAGACTTTTTTATTTATAATATTAGCAGCACGAAAACTTTTTGGAGAAAAACTTACATACAGAAAAGGATGAGAATATGGCAGAAAAGAAATATGTCGGCAGTATCGAAGCAGGCGGTACTAAATTTATCGTAGCTGTGCAAGATGTTGAAACAGGTAAGGAAGTAGCGCGTGATCGTATTCCTACCACTACTAACAAGGAGACTTTACAAAAGACTGCTGAGTTTTTCAAAAAGCACCCCGTTGATGCATTAGGAATTGGTACTTTTGGTCCAATTGATATCAATCCTAACTCTCGGACTTATGGTTACATTTTGGACACGCCTAAGCCAGGTTGGTCAGGTACGGACGTAAAGGGCTTTTTTGAAAAGGAATTAGGTATTCCGGTTGCCATGACAACTGATGTTAATGCATCATGTTATGGTGAATATGTTGCTCGCGGCCGCAATGATTCTAAGAGTTACTTCTACGCAACGGTTGGTACTGGCGTTGGCGCTGGAATTGTACAAGCAGGTAAGTTGCTCGGCCTTAATAATCACCCAGAAATGGGCCACATGTTGGTTCGTCGTTATCCTGGTGATGATTATGAGGGTCACTGTCCATTCCATAATGATGCTTGTGTCGAAGGCATGTCTGCTGGTCCAAGTCTTGAGGGCAGAACTGGTATCCCTGGTGAAAAATTGTCTCGCGATAACAAGGTCTTCACTTATTCTGCGTATTACATTGCTCAAATGCTCTTCAATGTTTACATGGCTGCTCGTCCAGATGTAATGATTGTTGGCGGTTCAGTTTTAAATGAAGATGATTTGGTTAAGGTAAGAAAGTTCTTTGATGAATTTAACAACAATTACGTTGCCACACCCGATTTGAATGAATTAATTGTGCGTCCTGCTGTGGCTCACAACGGGTCTGCAACTCTTGGCGATTTTGAATTAGCTAAGAATTTGCTCAAATAAAAAAGCATAGATAAATTGAATAAGCAATAAAAAGGCTCAACTCGTTAAGAAAGACGTAAGGCGAGCCTTTTTTGACGTAATTTGACCTAAATGCGCGTAATATTAATTCTAGAAACGTAACCGGTTTATTAAGAAAGGAGCCCAACTATGAACAAATCAGATAGTGGCTTAAAAGACAAAGTTATCGGTAAAGTGAAAGAAGTCGAAGGTAAAATTACCGGCGATAAATCACGCGAAGTCCAAGGAAAAGCTCAACAAGCCAAGGGCAAAGTTAAGGACAAAGCCAAAAAATTAAAAGATGATCTGGAAAAAGACCATCAAATAGATGAAGATTGTTAAAGACTCAGGTCGACTAGCAATAGCTAAACAGAAAGCAAATAGGTGATCCTATGTTATCATGGATCTGGGTTTTAATCGTTGGCGCTATAATAGGTCTAATAGCTGGTTTCATAACCGGCAAGGGTGGATCAATGGGATTTCTAGCTAATTTAATAGCAGGGCTGGTTGGTTCAACCTTAGGCCAAGCAATCTTTGGTTCGTGGGGGCCGCAAATGGCTGGGATGGCAATCGTACCATCAATATTGGGAGCCGTCATCTTGGTACTAGTGGTTTCCTTTGTACTAGGGATGCTTAGAAAAACTGAATAAAAATAGAATAAGAGAAAAAAGACATGCTGGGCATGTCTTTTTTTGTGTTTCATGTGAAACTATTTTAGCTTTTTTCGTTCATTTTCTTTCTCAGCTAAAAAACGTTGCTTAATTTCTTCAGGCAAAAGACTAGGGACCGTCTTGTCATAAAATTCAAAGAATATGGGTGCCTTGTTAGAGTCATTGCTCTTGGGATATAAGGCAAAGTCACTTTCGCTAAACGGTAAGCTGATATTACCACGTAAAGCATTGATAATCTCACCGAACATATGCAAAACATAACGGCGCGTCTCAGGCTCTAATGACATGATTACGCGACTGAAACGGACAGTGCCTAATAATTTATGGGCAGTAATTTGAAAAATATCGGTAATATTTAATTCATCAAATGCTTGGAAAAGAGCATCCCATAATGCACCACGTTGCTTTTCAGGGATGCTGTGGTTAAAGTCGATGAAGAAATGCCGCAAAGAACGTGCACCTGAAGTAAGTCCTTCTGCTAGAACAAAACTATCACGGCCAACAGACCAACGGCGTGGATCATGTTGCTGGACCATCGGTGCAGTGCTTTTGACGATTAAAACGTGTTCAGGATGATCAAGCATGGTGCCAATGATTGAAGCTTCTGGGAGGTAGGTCTTCATCTTGGGTAATGCACGTACAAAGCCAGGTGCTTTCCAGACTTGGTGGAAAAAGCCGGGGCCGTCAAAGCTAAAGGCCTTGATAATGCGGTCTTGCAATTTTGGCTCGGCTACGCTTAAAGCATATTCAGCGTAATTGCCGCCCTTAGAATGCCCTGCTAAATAAATTTTGTCATGGGGAAAGGCGGCAGCCATTTCTTTGAGATAATTGGCAGCAACATCTTGACCATAAACTTTGGGCATGTAGTTCATATTCATGTCTTCGTTCCAGCCGATGATTGAGTTGTCGGTTCCGCGGTAAACGATGATAATTGTATTATCGTTTAGGCGAAAAGTAGCCGCGGTAAATTGAAGTGGATAAGGATCCTTTTCCAGCCGATTAGTCCAATTAAGGATTTTGATGTCGCCTAGACGAGGTGATTTAGGTAAAAGAAGAATTTGATCGCCAGCTAAATCTTTCATTTGAACTTGAAATGAAGGAAGGACGTGTAATTTTTCTGCGACTTCACTTAAGGTATGTTCCTTAGCAGATTTGTCGACGGGTAAGTAGATGATTGAGGCGAAGAGGGATGCGTCCACGCTATTAAAAGGCCGTTCTTTAAAAGAAAGATCTCCCCGCCAACGTAAATAATCAAGTGTTCCAGCCATAATCTCATCCTTTCATTAATTAGGCAATATTACTATTTTACTAAATTGTCGCGCCAAAATAAAAATCTCAAGCTAATGCTTGAGATTTAAAATGATTTTACATACCACCACGGGTATAGCTAATGCGAGTAATATCAGGATATTTACGTAGATTCATGACAATAGAGTTCTCATCAATCTTATTATTAATGATTCCGTCAACGTATAAAACAATACGGTTATCACTCACGTCGAGAATTTTAACAGTAACATTTTCGACGTGATTATCTGCTAGTTCTTGCCTGATTTTAGACAAAATGTGGTGCTGGTTAATAGCCACAATTTGAATGTTAAAACGAACATGTGGCGTTATTTTGTTGATAATGACATCATCGTGAAAGATCATTTGAATGATAAACAATAGGGCGGTTGATAGGATACCGATGAAATACATGCCAGCACCAACAGCCATCCCGATGGCGGCAGTTGCCCAAACTCCAGCGGCAGTAGTTAAGCCTGAGACCTGTTCTTTTCTAACTAGGATTGTACCCGCACCAATGAAGGAAATTCCTGTAACGATCTGAGCCGCAATTCTTGATGGATCTAGTGCAATGTCATGCATGCTTAATAGATCGGTAAATCCATATTTAGATACGATCATGAATAAAGCAGAAGCAATCGCAACTACGATATGAGTTCTCACACCCGCGCTTTTTCTCTGAATCGCCCGCTCATAGCCGATTAATGCGCCACAAAAAGCTGCGACAACAATTCTAAGTAGCCAATCTAATTCGGTTGTAATTGGAGCTAAAGTTTGCATTATTTAGTCCTCATCCTTTGTATAATCAACAATTATTATCATTTCTATTTTAACGTAAATGCAGAAAAATTATAGTCTGGGGAATTTTTTTGAACTTTTTTCAAAAAAAGACTTGCACAGTTTCCATCTATATGGTTTAATAAATACTGTTGTCGGGTAAGACAACGAAGAGTTGCTGACTTAGCTCAGTTGGCAGAGCACCTCACTAGTAATGAGGAGGTCGGAGGTTCGAACCCTCTAGTCAGCATTAGTTAAACAACTTACAAGTTTTTAAGTCTATCATTTAAGTTCGAAAGAGCTTGATATGATAGACTTTTTTGTTACTTATAATTATTTGTGTAGATTTAAAAATAGATATGAATACTTAGTTTCACCACAAAAAATGCCACACAGTTTTTCTAGTGTGGCATTTGTGTGGCAAAGGTACTATAAATACTGTAATGACAGGCTTTATTGTTTGTCATTTTTTGATTTATCTGAATTATCAGATGAAAAGAAATTTTCTTTAGCAAATTGTAGACTCTGTATACCTTGATCAATAGCTGATAAAAGTTCTTTTTTAGTAGCTTGAGTATTGATTACTTTTGAAGCAGTTAGTTCAATGTTATGAGCCATATTATCAACTTCATCAATTAATATATTAAAGTTTCTATTATCTACATCTTTAGAATATTGATCTTTTAATTTATTAAGAACTAAATTTTCAAATTCTTTATTTGTTGTTCCAACTAGGGAATTGATAAAGTTAAGATCTTTAAATAGAAAGGAGAAATCTTTTTTCCAAAATTCATTGATTTCATCAAATTGAGGAAAATGTGTTTTTTCTGCTGTCTTATCAATATCGCCGTCTTTATTACGATAAAAATTCAGAGGAGTATTATAGTCACCCAAAAATAGTAGGTAGTTTTTTAAGTATTGATGAAATTCATCAGTAAAGTCAGAAACGTTAAAGTATTTATTATGTAAAAGAGATACTAATTTATGATCAACGTCTGATCTTTGGGTGCCTTTTCCTGATAAATAGTATTCAGAAACATTAAGCGCATGTGCAAGTTTACTCATTGTTTGGGGAGATGGATAGTTAACACCACTTTCATATTTTGCAATTGTACCTCTGGAGATGTTTAATCCTTTTTCATTTGATAGATAATCGGAGAGTTGGGCTTGAGTTTTATCCATTTTTTCTCTGATTTCTTTAATTCTAGGTAATACCATAAAAATCCTCCCTTAAATATTCTTCATAATTATAACATGCTCTATAAACTAAGGAGCTAAAAATATTTATTTAGCTATTGAAAAGGAGCAAACAAAATGATATAACTATTTATGTAGAAAGGAGCATAAATATAAATAGTTCATCGTTATAAGGAGCAAATAATGTATATGCTCTAAAGTGTAGAACATAAGGAGGTTCCACATGGCACAAGATAATACAACAAAACAAGGTGAATTGCTTTCCACCTTTAATGAGAGCAACAGTAAGAGAACTCCGATTCAATCGGCTTTAACTCGACCATTAGAGGAAGCTATCGGTAAATGCTTCTTGTTACTAAGCGGAACAACAGAAGAAGTCCAAGATTCTAATGATGAAAGTAAAACTATTCCGCGTGCAGTATATAAAGTACGAGTTGTAAGTTCTAATACAAGACTAGCAATTGGTACTGTGTTAACCGTGAAAGTTAAGGGAAGCAAAAGTGTAATTACTGATGATGAAAATAAAAAATTTTTGTTTGGTTTAGAGAAAAATAAGGTAGTTGCCTTTGATGATCTTAGTCATTGGAATTTTAACGGAAATGAGGGGCTATCTGCGTCAAATATTAGAATTTTGGAAGTCAGTCCTCAAGAAGCTATGAACTTATAAGGGCTAGGAAGTGATTTTGTGAAAACTAAGAGACTAGTATTAGATACAAAAAAGCCGCTAGGTAATCCTAGCGGGCTAAAAATGGCAGAAGGAGTAACCTTATTGTTATCAATTGCAGTTGAGTATAAGGTTGCGCCTAACTTGTTAAGCACGGGCAATTACACAGCTCTTGCTTATCCATTTTTAGTAAATATTATACCCTTAGGGTATCCATGTTGGAAGTGGATTAATCTTCATATTATTAACTATAAAATCTATAAGCGATTAATGAGCATCATTCATTCTGAACAACTTATAGATTATGCAGATAAAAAAGAAACAACAACTTTTAATGAACGAAAAGTTGAATATGGCGTCAAGATTATCTATGAAGAAACATCAGAAGGTATATACATTACTGTATATCCTAATGGCATAAAGCATAGTGATGCTACACAAACGCTAAATAGCAGGCTAGAGGAGACCTTCAACATGAATGTCTTATCAGTAGATCACCAATTATCTTATACAAGATACTTGTTAAGAGATATTGATAAGCAACAAATGAAGGTTATGGATGATGTGTTTTAGTTTTAATATTCAACTAGATAAAAATACTAGTTTTAGTCTTAAGGGCTCAGGAGGTCTTCTGATAGTCGGTCGTAGTGGGTCAGGCAAAACTAACACTACGACTTATATTATGCTTAAGGCTGTCTCTCAATGTGATTGCGGATTATACATTATTGATGCTAAAAGAGCTGATATGTATGGACTTCATCAATTTTTAAAAGATGGCAAGAAAGTAGTAGCAAGTACAACAAATCAAATAGCACGGCTATTGCGTGTCATTAACGAGAATATGAGTGCAAGATATGAGCACTTCAAAAATGGAAAATGGGGACAAGATTTCTCAGAATATGGGTATCGACCTTATCTATTAGTCATTGATGAAGTATCAGCTATGCTTGCTGAAGCTGGTAAGAATAAAAAAGAGATAATGGGTGAATTACGTCAGATTATTCTGCGAGGTCGACAGGCTGGAATCTTTACACTTATCTCTGGTCAAAGAATTGATGCAACCATTTTAGATCGTGATATTACATTGCAATTAGGCACACGAATCGTTATGGGACAAGCAGACTCGGAAACTTATCGTATGGCTTATCCAATGGTGAATGATATTAAAGCATTACCATTAGTTCCAAATAAACCGGGTTATGGTCTTATCTATTCTGATGGACAAAAGATTAGCAATCCTACTCCGTTTGTGTCACCTGATATGTCTAATATTGATGTACCTAAGGTAATTACCCGACTGGAAAATAATTATGACTCGTCTAAGTATAATGATGAGTCTGATTATTGGCAATTATAGTTATTTTAGTTGCCAGCTGACGGGGGACGGAGTCACCCGAATGGAATGTTCAAGCGTGAGCGGGCTGGCAACACCCACTTAATAATATGGGTGTAACGGAAAGATTATTAATCATGGAAACGATGAATAATATTAAAATTGATCAACTTCGTCTAAATATTCCATATGATGAAATCTATCAAGTAGAAAATAGTCAAAGTTTACCCAAAGAAGTTATAGTAGCTGATAATCTGCTGCATCTGGCATGGTTGTTTAAGTCTAATACAGTGAGTCATGGACATAATGGCTATACTTCTTCATATAATTTCGGTTCAGGAGAACAAGGCGGAAATATTTCCGTAATGTGGAACGAGTCAAGAAAAGATATGGGAATACTAGTCGACTTTACTGCGACAGGCAAAGCGCTATATGAAAGCCTTGCTGAATTACATGGAATTCCTGTTAATTGGAAGAAAATAATTGAAGAATTATATGAAAAAATGGGGCATATATCGAGGCTAGATATAGCTACTGACCTTATTAATTATGGTTTTTCAGTTAACGAAATTATTCAAAGGTTAAAGAATGAAGAATCATTTTTCTTGAATACTCAAGGAAATAAAATCAATGCTAATCGATTTAAGATAATTGGAAGCTATAGTGAAGCTCAGACTCTATATATCGGTAGTAGAAAAAGTGATGCTTTTCTGAGAATTTATGATAAAAAAGTTGAACAGGATCGAGCCGATGGACTCTATAGAAACTTGGCTAGAAACTGTAACGATTGGATAAGAGTAGAAGCAGAATTTAAACACCGTTTAGCTAAAGAACTAGGAAAATATATTACAACATTAACTGCAGATAATATTTATCCTTATTTACTTGGCTGTGTACTAGAACGTTGGTCATTAGTTGATAGGGAAGAATAATGACATATGAAAAATTCCAATATTCTAAAGAATGGAAGATTTTAAAAGAGTTATCGAAAGGACAAGGACTTCAAGAACTAAAACAAGCTCAAGTTGACGCTTCCCTGAATAGAAAAATTAATTGGTTCTTGTATGGTGGTGCCAGTGGAGTTATTACGTTGATTAAAGAAATTTATGGTGATGAAGCACTAAAAAAGTTTTATCAATTTTTAGATTATTTTATTTCTAATCCTGATACGTTAGGACATTACTACCACTCGGACAAGATAAAGGCGGATACTAAAACTATTGCAGATTCTACGCAAGGCTTGAACTTTGGAGAATATTTAGAAGACTTAAAGAGAGAATTAGTTGAGGGAGATAAACAGAAAGGCAGGGGCTAATATGTTTGGCACAGAGTTACTCAACGCTAGACAAATAGCAGAAGAATTAGGTATTAGCTATACTTACTTTTTTAAATTAATTAAAAATGGGTGTCCTTATCATCAACTTGGAGACCAAGGACGTAAATATTACGTTTTAAAGGAAGTACAAGAGTGGCTATTAGTAAGTAGCCAACATTAATTAGAAGACGTAGCAACTTGCTACGCTTTTTTAGGAGAAAGCTATGTCAATTACACAAATTAAAACGGGGAAAAATAAAGGAAAATACCGTGTTAGAATTCAACCTACTGATAATGAAACAGGTAAAACTATTCCGATTCCTAGTAAAGTAACAAAAACTAGCAGTAAGCGTGAAGCAAAACAATTAGAAGAACAAATGTGGGTGCAATATCGCGCGCATAAAGAAATGAATTTAAATGTATTAGATCAACCACTTGCAAAAGCTTTAGATCACTATGTAGAAGAAGAAAGAAGTTCGGGGCGTTGGTCATCGATTACTACGTATGATAATTGGAAATATACGGTTAAGCTTGTTTCTCAATATTTCGGAAAGAAAAAAGTTAAAGATATCAAAGAAAAAGATATGCGTAGTTTTGCTAGAAATTACATAAGTACACATAAAGCAACTGTGGCACCTCATTCAACGCTAGATAGACAGTTACAAAATTTAAGGAGTTATTTTGCTACTTTGAAGGAATATGGTGTCTTAAAGAATCCTATTCCTATGAAGCCATTAACTAAGTTTTTTAGACGTGATGAAATGAATGCCCCTGTTAAGAAATATGTTTTCACTAATAATGAAATTAATGTTCTTAAAGATAGAATTTATAGAGAGCTTGGAGTAACAAGAATAAGTTATTGGACAACTAGAATTGCTATCTTGATAGCTCTAGATACTGGAATGAGACCTCAAGAAATTCAGGCTTTAAAGTGGAGTCAAATTACTAATGATGGAAGTTTTAAAGTTTTTAGAATAAATGACTCATGGAATGAAAAAGAGAAGCATCTTAACGGACATTTGAAAAGTCGACCGCATGGAGAATCTAGACTAACCCTTCCCCTTTCTGAACCACTTTTGCAGTTATTGAATAAGTTTCGTCATTGTCAGTTAGAACTTTTAAAGGAGAATGGTTTAACTAATTTTAATGATCGAATTTTATTGAACATCACAGATTATCACTTGTGCGCATTAGGGTATCCAATAACTCAAAAAAGTATGAATGATATGTTGAAACAGTTGAGTAAGAAAGTAGGGGTTAATAATCAAAATTTAAATATAAGTATGTATACTTGTCGTCATACTGTAGCAACAAAATTAGGGAATACACCAGGCATGTCTTACCCTTGGGCGGCAAGCAGATTAGGGCATTCTTTAAAGATGTTTATGCGGACATATGTACATGTTGATGAAGATCGAAATGAAGAAATGCTTAGATTGATAGCTAAAAGATAAAAGAAAAATGCAAAAATAACTTATATTTGATAAAAAAATGAATTAATGTAGCAATAGCAAGAATTTGAAAATAATAAATAACAAATAATTTTTAACATTTTATAGATTTTGAAAAAAAAAGAGCGTATACTCAGGGCATCATAAAGAGATGTGAAGGAGAAATCAAAATGGTTATTGTAGAACAAAAGTTTAATAAATATAATCATACAAGCAACATGGATGCTATGGAGTACGCTGCAGGATGTTGCACATGTACAACAACAAGTTGTACAACTTCATGTGCCGCTGTAGCTGAAAGTTAATGGATAGTTGGCGCTGTAAATTATATTACAGTGCTTTTTTTAGGAGTATAAATACTGTTATGTGTCTATTAAGAATAAAAGACTTAAAAGTTAATTTTAAGGATCAAACAGTACTGGATTTTAGAGGTCATGATATAGAGATAAAGTCAGGAGACAAAGTAGCTCTAATTGGAAAAAATGGGGCAGGAAAAAGTACACTATTAAATTGTCTTTTACATGAAGTAAAATACACTGGCTGTATAAAGGAGAAGTATCATCAGTCGGATATAGGAGTAGTTTTTCAAGAAAATGTATATTTTAAATTCTTGAAAGTTTATGAAATCTTTGAATTAGTGTGGAATAAACCTAAAAAGTTAATTTTAAAATCTAAATTTATTAAGAATTTTAATTTAGCAAGCATTATGAATAAATACATTTCTGACTTATCTGGTGGTGAAAAACAGAGATTAACAATAGCTTTGGTTTTTTCTCAAAATAAAAAGATTTACTTACTAGATGAAATAAATTCCGGCTTAGATTATGATAACAGGCATGAATTAAGTAAAATCATAAATAATATTACTGAAGAAAAAACAGTAATACAAATAAGTCATTATTTTGAAGAAGTTGAAAATTGGGCTAATAAATTGATAATCCTTGATAGAGGCAAGATGATATATTTTGGAAGCTTATCTAAGTTTTATTCTATAAATAAGCATGATTCATTAATTATTATAAATGATAAAAAAAGCCTATCTAGACTGACCCAGAAGCCTTTAAATCTTTATAGTAATAAATATATTGTATCTAGTAGTATTGATGAGAGACATGATATAACAAATTTATTAGAGCAACAAAAGATAGATTATAAAGTGGTGCCACAAAATTTATACACAACTTATAAATTAGCATTAGTAAAACATGAGGATAGGTAAAATAATGGCTAGAGAAATTTTATTAAGTTTAAAAGCACAACTTAGAGTTCCAATTGCTGTATTTTTTTCTATTTTTTTTCCAATTATTATGATGATTATGATGATGACATCTTACGGTAATTTTTCATTAAGAAATGGATATCACTTTATAGATAAGTATTTTTTTATTAGTACTACTATAGGTATTCTACCTCTAACCTTAATTAGTTTTCCTATTGATATAAATAATTTGCTTGAAACTAAGCATTACTTGCGTTTGAAATACTTAAATGTTGATTTAAAAAAATTATTTTTATCAAATATTATTTCTTATTTGATAATTGTATTTATTTCAGTTGGAATAAATTTAATAGTAGGAAAAAGTATATATAATTTAAGATTACCTAGTATAGAGTATTTATGTTATTTTTTTATTCAATTATTCTATTGTGCGATAGTTCTACTTATATTTGGCTTACTGTTAAGTTTAATAGTATCAGATATCAAAGCTTTAATGCCTGTAGGAATGACTATAATGTTTATATTATTTATGGTTATAGGTGTTTTTGTACAGTA
Source organism: Lactobacillus mulieris (assembly GCA_022756575.1). GTDB lineage: Bacteria > Bacillota > Bacilli > Lactobacillales > Lactobacillaceae > Lactobacillus > Lactobacillus mulieris_A. The sequence goes on along the minus strand of JALBSH010000005.1, from coordinate 1,517 downwards.
TAGCTCCTTACCGAAAATTATACGTACTATTTCTAGCTACATACCAGTAAAATATTTGGCAAATGATTTCTATTATATCTGGATTGGTCAGGCTAAATGGAATATGCCATTTTTTAAATGTAATACGATCTGGCTTATTTTTCTGTGTTTGATTTGTTACATAATTTATAGAAGGAAGAATAATGTTACGAAGATTTTCAACTAGTAAGGATTTAAGAATTGGGATAGAGATAATAGTTGGAATCACTTTATCATTTATCATTAATTTTATAATGATTTCAATTGGGTATGCCATTACAAATAGTGAAAAATTAAAAGAATATTCGGTCAATTATTTTGGATTAGTCATATATAAAATAAAGAATTATGGAAATAAAGGTATACCAGTTTCCAATAATATGATGTTTATCGGAATAGTTTTAACAATAATATTTGTTTTTATTGTAGAGTGGGTTGTATATAAGAGGGATAAGAATGGTAGAGTATGAGCTTAAAGGATTATTTAATCAAAATACGCTTTCAACATCAGATATTAGTAATAATAATAATTACAATAATCAACAATTATTTGATCATATTATAAGAGGAAATGCTAATTCTGAGATGCTGACATACTTACTTAATATGAACCATCAGCGATTGAATGATTTTAAGAGTATGCATCAATATAATTATGGAAATTTTGCATCCTTAATGAACAGTGTAGAACAGTATAACGAAATAGAAAATGATGAAACTATTTTGCTACCTAAGCCATTGAGAATAAAAAATAAGTTACAGCAGGTTCTAAAGAAAAGAAAAAGTGTTAGAAATTATATAGGCTTATCATGTGATTTACGAGAATTGTCCACAATATTGATGTATTCATTTGGAATCTCGGGAAGAAAAGAGAATTTTGGTGGAATAGTCGCAAGTATGCGATATTACGCTTCTGGAGGTGCTCTATATCCAATTTCAGTGATTATATATATAAATAAGGTGGATGGATTGAAAAAGGGGCTGTATTTATATCAGCCAATGTATCATTCCTTATTACCACTAAATATTAAAACTCAAATCGATATTAATAAATTATTTGTAGGAAGTAACATTGATGTTAAAAATAGTAGCTTTTTTGTATTTTATAAATATGCGATTAGTTCTACATATTTAAAATATGGTGAGCTATCTTTAGCTAATATTTTGATTGAAGCGGGAATGATGGCGCAAAATTTTTCCTTAGTAACTACAGCATGTGGTTTTGGGTCATGTCCAATTGCAGGATATAACAAAAGATTTATTGAAGATATTTGTAATTTAGATCATGTTAATGAGCATATAATTTTTACTGAAAGTTGTGGGAGAAATGAATAGCGATACGATTTTTTTTGTAAAAAAAGATACACATATTAATTCTAATATAAACGAATGGATATTAAGTAAGGGAATAATTCATAAAAGCACTTTAACAATAAGTAAAAATGGAAACTGTCAAATCTTTTGTGTAAATAGATCTTTCTCGTAAATTGATTTTTTAA
>JALBSH010000049.1:0-2182 GCA_022756575.1 Lactobacillus mulieris | reverse complement strand
CAAGCAATACGTTCCTTCATAGCCTAACTGTTGCACTTAATTTGACAATTCAGGAGTCTTTTTTTCTTAAAATACTTGGTTTTTATGGCTTTTCGTGCTATCCTTAATAAGAAATTGTGCAATTGGCACAAAAATTTATGGAGGTGCAGTTTAATATGACAACTAAGAGAACTTACCAACCTAAGAAGCGTCACCGTTCACGTGTTCACGGTTTTATGAAGCGTATGAGCACATCAAATGGCCGTAAGGTTTTAGCAAGACGCCGTGCAAAAGGTAGAAAAGTCTTATCTGCTTAAACCACTGAATCCCAGTGGTTTTTTTAGTCTACTAGAGTGGAATGAAACGTTTTGAGAAAGTCTTATCGAGTAAAATCTGAAAAAGATTTCCAGCAAGTTTTCGAATCTGGCGACTCAGTCGCTAACCGAGCTTTTGTCATTTATAAGGTAGAAAAAACAGAAAATAAACACTTTCGAGTAGGAATTTCTGTGGGCAAAAAGGTTGGTCATACCGCAGTCGCACGTAATCGACTCAAGCGTTATATTCGGGCCGTGATTGATGAAGAAAAATTGCAGATTAATCCGCATGTTGATTTTTTAGTCATTACGCGACCTTATGCTCGCGATTTTAATATGGCTCAGGTGCGTAAAAACTTGCTTCACGCATTATCGTTAGCTCATATTATTGAAGAAATGCCAGATAAAGTTGAGGAAAAATAGATTGAAGGACATTCTGACCAAGAGAAATGTCAAACGTCTTCTTGCAGTCTTAGCAGTAGCAATACTTGCTGTTGTATTGACAGGATGTGCTACTACGGGAGCAAATGGTCAAGCAACGCCAATCTCACATACAAGTGGTAATTGGTGGGACCGTTGGATCGTTTATTACATGTCAGCTTTTATTTTGTGGCTAGCTAAGTTAATGGGGAACAGTTATGGCTGGGCAATTATTGTCTTCACCGTCATTGTTCGTGTCATCTTAGTACCTTTGAATGCTATTTCAATTCGAAGTACTACTAAGATGCAAAGCATCCAACCACAAATTAATGAGTTGCGTAAGAAATATCCAGGACGTGACACTGAATCAAGAACATTATTACAACAAGAAACTAACAAGCTTTATAAAGAAGCAGGCGTAAATCCTTATACTGGATGTTTGCCTGTCCTGATCCAGTTGCCAGTTATGTATGCACTGTATGGTGCGATTTTACGTACACCGCAGTTACAAACTGGGCGCTTCTTATGGATGGATTTAAGCAAGCCCGATCCATATTACATCATGCCTATTTTAGCAATGATCTTTACGTTCTTATCGACGTATATTAGTCAATTATCGACGCCAAAATCATCGCAAAATGGAATGACCAAAGTAATGATGTACGGAATGTCTATCATGGTTGGTGTGATGGCCTTAAACTTCCAGTCAGCTATTACACTTTACTGGGTAATTTCCAACTTGTTCCAGGCACTTCAAACCTTTATCTTGCAAAACCCTATTAAATATAGAAGAGAGCAAGAAGCAAAGGCTGAGGCTGAGCGTGAACGCAAACGTAAACTAAGAAGGGCTTACAAGCGTTTAGGACGCAAAAAGAAATAAAAGAATATTAGTCTAAAATGATTTTTAGATAAAGTAGTCAAAGTGCTTTATCCATCATGGTTATTCGTGGTGGTATAATGCGCTTTTTTTATTGAGAAAAGGGAAGAATTATGGCTCAAACTTTGACAGAGTTCGATACTATTGCAGCAATTTCAACCCCCATCGGTGAAGGCGGAATTTCAATCGTAAGAATGTCTGGTGAGGATGCAATTAAGATTGCTGATGAGGTTTTTAAAGGCGAAGATCTAAGCAAGGTGCCGACACATACTATTCACTATGGTCATATTATCGATCCGGATACTGGGAAAACGATTGATGAAGCAATGGTGACAGTGCTGCGTGCGCCCAAGACCTTTACACGTGAAGATATTGTAGAAATCAATTGCCATGGCGGAATCGTGGTAACTAATCATATTTTACAATTGTTGCTGAGTCACGGTGCGCGAATGGCTGATCCTGGTGAATTTACTAAACGTGCTTTTGTGAACGGACGAATTGACTTAACTCAAGCTGAGAGTGTGATGGATATCGTTCGGGCCAAGACGGATAAGGCACGACAAGTGGCTGTTGGTCAATTAGCTGGTGGATT
>JALBSH010000048.1:0-2193 GCA_022756575.1 Lactobacillus mulieris | reverse complement strand
AGAAATAAATTTAAGGAATCATTCATCCTTACACAAACTATTTTACAGTCTCTAAGTTGAGACTGTAAAATAGTTTGCGGTGACGCTTAGCTCCAAATTAAAAGAAGCCAAATCTATTTTAGGACTTGACTCCAAAACAAAAAGACCAGTAGTTTGATGTTAAGCAAAAAAGCCGTTACTCTAATTAGGCAAAGAATAACAACTTTTTCGTTTCACTAAATTTTATAGTTATTAAAGCTAAATGTATTGGCTACAGACTAGCATGGAGCACCACTTGTGAGTTTGGCGCCTACGACGATGACGAAAATCTAGTCTCTATTAATCCTATATTTTAAACTGTCTAAATTTTTCAAAGCCTTTTTAATGTTTCTGAGAAATTAATACTGGCTTCTTCAGCTTGCTGAGCTAATTTTCCTGGTATGCGAGTATTTTTCTTAACCATCACAGGTTTAACTTTCCTAGCTGCAGCGTCCAAATCTGTAGCTACAGGATAAATATGTGCATTTGGATATTTCTCTTTACAAAAAGCAATTACCTCATAATTGGAGTAGGTTGGGGTTATTCATTATTTGGTACATCATACAATGCTAATCCTAGCGTCTGCTCTGCATTACAAAGTGCCTCAGCTAAGCCATGGCCCTCACTTAATGCACCAGGAACGTCAGGAAATTCAACAGTGTAATAACCTTTTTCGCCATTCTCCGTATCATCTAAAACAGCAGGATACACTATAGTTCTCATTGTAATCACCTCAGCATAATTATGGATAAAAATTTTTTAGATTTTTTCAAAGAAAGATGTAATATCAAGGCTTTATAACTAATTATGGATTAGTTTATGTTGTTTATCCATAATTTTATCTATTTTTTGCTCTTTACTAAAATCCAAAATCCGCTTTCTTTCATAGACAAAGAAAAGCTAGGAATCATGCACTAATAAGCGTGATTTCTAGCTTTCAACCTTTTGTTACTCTAACTTTTATTTCGGCATCCTACTTTCATAATGTGACCAAGCTGACCAAATTTTTACTCTACGTTGCTTTTTAACGAAAGCATTTTACAAAATCTATTTATCAAAAACCACTTTATATATCTTACGCGTGGTGCTAGTTAAGTCGTTTTAGTTAATAAAAAAGTCCAATCGGATTAGACTCAAGTTGTAACTTAAATTAAATAGAAAAGAGTCTGATCTAATTGAACTATCTCAAGCTTAATCGTTTTTCTCACCATTTACAAGTTAGCTTTGCTCGGTTAAATGTAATTTGTCGTTCCTTGTACAAGTTTTGTGCTCCTGATGAATTGAAGCACCGTAAAAATGTTGATCAGGTTAAAATTTCTGACAGCTCCATCTTAGCGATGCTTATTTGGCAAACTGAAATTGGTATCGAATCTCAAAGAAGATTTTGTAAATTCTTTGTCGGTTTGTCTCATTCTCGCTTTAATCGTCGGGCACGAATGCTTTTGCCTTTAATGCGCTGTATCCGTCAAGATTGGAATCAAGAAGTAAAAACAGCTGGAGAATTCTTAATTATTGACAGCTTCCCAGTTCCAGTTTGTCAGCCCATCCGCAACTATCGCGTCAAGATCTTTCGTGGCATAGCTGATATCGGCTATAAAGCCACTAAAAAAATCTATTATTAGGGCTTCAAGGTTCACGCGCTAGTAAGTGATGACGGCTATGTGCTTGACTACGCAGTCACTAGAGCATCAGTGCATGATGCCAAAGAAACAGTAGAATTGATGATTAATGCTCATCCAATTAACCATTATCTTTTGGGCGATGAAGGCTACTTAGGAAAAGATTTAGCTGCCGAGTTAAAAGGTATGGGCTATGTGCTTTGGACACCATATCGAAGAAACATGAAAGGCGCTAAAAAGCATAACGATCATCAACTGATGGCAATTAGAAGAACAATTGAAAGCGACTTTTCTTTGCTCAGTTACTATAACGCTGAAAATAACCGAGCAAGGAGCTTAGCTGGCTTTCAGCAGCGGCTAGAAATAGCCATTTTAGCTTATAATATGGCATATTGCCTAGAACGATTTAACTAGCACCACGCGTTTGAAATTATATAATTTTAGTTTACTAATATACATCTATACCATCCTCCTAAACAACTTCTAGTTTAGCAACACCCAACATAATACATGGGTACTAAAAAAAACGCCAAGTCGTCTTATTCCACGGCCCTAC
>JALBSH010000047.1:0-2247 GCA_022756575.1 Lactobacillus mulieris | reverse complement strand
AAGTCCGTTGAGATAAGTTAACGGATAATTCTCTGTTGAATATTGTACTACTTTCATTCGCAATCGACTAGTCTCTTGCTCATGAAAATATCCTTATATGATTATACCTGATTACACGAAAATGTAAACCATTTTATTTAAAATCTTTAATGACTTATATTTTGATATATTTTTGTAAGAATTTCTTGGTGTTCTCCACCATTTCTGTCTAGGACAAAATTCACCAAATCTTTACTAAAAGAATCGGGCTCATCTACAAAATCTTCAATTTTAGGATAAATTGTTCCCAATAATAAATTAGTTTCGCTTAGAACTGTTGGCAACATCGATGGATTTTTACTTAATCGATCACCAATAGAACTAATAATTTCTTGATATACAGTATTTTTGGCTAATAATTGTGTTAATGATGGATTGAAATCTGTCATTTTATTTAAAACAATTATTGGTATATCCTCGTCTATTCTAAGTTTTACTAAGTCCTCACAAATTGCTAAACGTAAGGCAAACGATTGACTAGGATCTAATAAAATACTCTTACTAAAGTTAACAAAATTATTCAAATCCAACTTAAATAAGCTTTGATAATCTTGCTGTCTAATTACTTTTCTTTTTTTAAAAGCTCGCATAATTTTTATCTGCTTTTCAGGAGTTTCAGGCGAAACTTCTTTCAACTTGGGATTATCAAGTAACATTTTTAGTTGCAAGAATTCAATATAAAATTTATTTTTCACTAACGTTTCTAAATATAAAGTGAATATCTCTAAATCAGAAAAAAGATCAGGCTCTTCTTTCACTAAATCATAAGCCTGACCTTCTTTATTATCTGACAAATAGACCTTAATTAAACTTTTAGCGATTTTTTCATCATAAACCAAATTTAGAGCTTCTTCTAAATATTCTTCAGCTTGAGCTAAATCTTTTTTCTCAATACTTTCATTAGCTAAATTAATTAAGTTTTTTTGACTTAAATTAGTCATTATTCTCTGCCTTTTTACTTCTAGGTTCGTGTTCGGTTTTCTTACGAGCCATTGCTCTATGTCTATTTTGGTTAACTTCCATAATCACTGGCAAAACAACTGGACGACGATTAGTTTGTTTATATAAAAACTTTTCAAGACTATTGCGAACATCCGTTTTTAGTTCAGACCAGTCAAATTTTTTATGTTCAAAATTAGTTGTAATTGCTTTTTTAATAACTTCACGTGATTCGTTCATTAATTCTTTATTAGCCTTGATATAAACAAAACCACGACTGCTTACTTTTGGTTCGGCAATTATCTTTTTCTTCTTACGATCAATAGTAGCAACTGCAATAAAAATTCCATCATCAGATAAAATTTCACGATCTCGTAAAACAATATTACCTACATCCCCAATACCGCTACCATCAATCATTGTATCTTCACCAGGTACTGGATCAGTTAAGTAAAACCGTCCTTTTTGTAAGCTTAAACAATCACCGTTTTTAGTTATATAAATATCTTTTGGCTTCATACCTGTTGCGATAGCTAAATTGCGATGTATTTCAAGCAATCTATATTCACCAATTACTGGAATTAAGAATTTGGGTTTCAAAGTAGAAATGAGCAATTGCAAATCTCTACCAGTTGCATGTCCACTAGTATGTTTTGCGTAGGCTAACTGTGTTACAGTCCCACCGGCACGATAAACCATATCACTTGTTTGGGCAACCATTGTTTCAACTGCATGTGAAGGTGTTGTTGCAATAAATACCAAATCACCTTGATGAATAGAAACCATTCTATGACGATTAGTTGCCATCTTTTGAAGCGATTGAAGTGGCTCTCCCATTCGCCCTGTTTCTAATACTACCAATTGATTATCTTTATACTTTTTTAATTCCTTAGAATGAACAAACAGTTTTGAATCAGCCTGTAAGTATCCAAGTTTTAACGCAATTTGAACAATCTTATTTACTCCACGTCCGGTCAACAAGACTTTTCTATTATTTTTCTTTGCTGCATCAAAAACTTGTTGCAATCTCGTAAAGTTAGAAGCTTTAGCTGCCACAATAATTCTGCCGGTAGCATTAGAAAAGACTTCGCTAACATAATCGCCAATTTCTTTTTCTGAGGCATTAGGGAAATCTGCTTCAGCATTTGATGAATCACTTAGAAGGGCTAAAACACCTTTAGTAGCAATTTCTGCTAAACGATCCATATCAGTACGGTATTGTGCACTAGCAGATGGATCGAACTTAAAATCACCAGTATAAACAACCCC
>JALBSH010000046.1:0-2261 GCA_022756575.1 Lactobacillus mulieris | reverse complement strand
TTCGATCAGCTTTTTCATATATTGGCAAAAAAGTTCCTAAAATTGTGTCCAAACGTTCCTTAGTAATCTTCTTTTCTTCATACATCCCTTGCCATAAGTCACGATACTTTTTAAAAGCGTCTGTATCGCCAAAAAGAACAACCATTGCCGAACAAGTATCAAGTTGTGGATAATTAAAAGGCATAAAAATTTTACGCAATTTTTCTTTACCTTGATCTGTATCAACCACTACAAAATGCCATGCCTGCAAATTACATGATGAAGGCGCAGTTGTTGCTTCTTTAACTATTTCTGTCAAAACACTTCTGTCAATTTTACAACTTCTATCAAAATGTCTTACAGAGTGACGTTTAAGCATTACATTAGAAAAAACATCATTCTTAAATTCTGTTTCTATCATTTTTATTACCTCTTTGTGAAATATCTTACTTTTAATACAGCCATATCATAGCACTATTTTTATCAAAAAAATCCGCAACTTATACACATAGTAAAATATTGTGTTATAAATAAATAAACCGCTTTCATTTTAAGCAAAAAGTGATTAGATATTCTTGTAAGCAGGAAACATATTTTAACAAAAAGGAGGTATTTATCTTATGACTAGTTATCTTGTTAACAAAGAAGATCTTGTTAACTTTCTTGATAATCCCAATATGAAAAATCAAGATGGTTATATGTTTGCTTATGTCACTTCACCCGAGGTCCTAGCTCGGCTAGTTCCAGCTCCATTAAAGCCGGTAGCTCCCGTTATTGCAGGCTATATTACTCACATGGGTAATCCTACCTTTGCTAAACCTTATGATGAAGCAGTTCTCTATAGTTTAGTATCCTATGGCGGACGAATGGTGGGCGCCTATCCTTTTACCCTATTTTTAAGTGGTGACGGGGCTGAAGAAGCTATGCTTGCTGGTCGTGAAGGTGCCGCTATTCCCAAAAAGTTGGCTGATAAAATCAGCTATACAGAAGCCAACGGTTGTACGCACGTAGTAGTCACAAGACATGGCGTAGATTTAATCAATCTTACCTTTACACCAGGTATTCCAAATAATCCTGATATTGCTAAACAATTAATGGGGAGCCAATCAGCATTAGACACTCCAACTGATACTTATAGCTTTTTCTTTGACTATAAGATTGACCAAGACCATGATGGTCATAACCATTTCATTAATACTCGTTTAATTGCAACCAAAACGACTGGCACTACTCATGCATTTACACCTGGTAATATCACAATGGAATTAGGTACAAGTAGTGATGACCCAGTCAGCGAATTGACCATATTAAAACCAATTGGCGGTGCTCATTACCAAATGACAAGTGGAAAAATGCACGAAACAATCCAACTTACCCAAGTCGATTCTAATGAAATTGCACCATATTTAATTACCGGTCGCTATGATCAAGCTATTTTAGGAAAGTAAGGCGTTATTATGTTTAAAAATATTACTATTGCAGGTGCCGGAACATTAGGAAGTCAAATTGCATTTCAAACTGCTCTTTGTGACTTCAATGTTAGAATTTGGAATCCACACCCAGAAAGAGCTAAGCGGCGGTTGGCTGCACTTCGCCCATTTTATAAAAAAGATATGGGGTTGACTGATGAACAATTTGATAAAGCAATGGCAAATATTCTTTCAATTACCAATGACTGGGAAATTCCATTTAAAGATTGTGATTATTTAATTGAATCCGTCCCAGAAAGTTTAAATGTAAAGGCAGATTTTTATCACAATGTTTGTCCACATTTACCAGAAAAGACCATTATTGCATCAAATTCATCAACCATGGTACCAAGCCAACTTGTTAACTATGTTGATCGCCCTGATAAGTTCTTACATATGCACTTTGCTAACCATATTTGGACAAACAATACCGCTGAAATTGTTGGAACTGATAGGACTAAGCCTGAAGTTATTGAAGATGTAATTGAGTTTGCTAAGGCAATTAAGATGTTACCAATTCATATGAAAAAAGAACAACACGGTTACATTATGAACGCTTTATCTGTACCATTCTTAAATGCTGCTCTTGAATTATGGGCAAATGGTGTCGCAGATCCAATCACAATTAATAAAGATTGGATGAATTCAACTGGCTGTCCATTTGGCCCATTTATGTCAATGGACATGGTTGGTATTCGGACTGTTTATGCAATCTGCGCACAACAAGCTCGCACTCCTGAGGAATTAAAGGTAGCCAAAACAATGAAAGATATGATTGATGCTGGTCATTACGGTATTGAAGCAGGTGAAGGC
>JALBSH010000045.1:0-2261 GCA_022756575.1 Lactobacillus mulieris | reverse complement strand
GGCACCAAACACTAGCGTTCAAGAACCACTTGTCTTCATCAAAAGCTTGGAAGAAGTCAATATCTTGACGGCTAGTTGGAACGTTAGCAACAATTGCTACCATTGGAGTCTTGTCAAACTTAGCATCATACAAACCATTGAATAAGTGGGCAGCACCAGGACCAGCTGAACCGAAACATACACCCAACTTACCAGTTAACTTATATTCTGCAGAAGCAGCTAAAGCACCAGCTTCTTCGTGACGTACTTCAATAAATTTCATCTTATCTCTAAAGTCATAGATAGCGTTCATACTTGAGTCGAATGAACCACCTGGGAAACCGTAGATATGATCAATTCCCCAATCGTAAATAACTTTAAGCATTGCATCAGAACCATTAATTTTTGTCATATAAGTGCATCTCCTTAACTTTTGTTCTTTCATAATGTATTAAAACACTTTTTTTCACATTTGCAAACCGATAAAATCACCGTTATTACGCAAATGAAAACGCTTTTGTAATAATAATCACTTCACAAGCTTTACCAAATTCAATATCTCAAAAAGCTGAATGGTAGCGTTTTATATTGTGATTTGATGAACATTATTATACTAAATTTCACTTATTTTATGTATATTCATTGTTACTTATAGTAAAAATTTAAGAAAAAATTTTTTACAATTTATTTCATAGCTATCCAATTTAGAAAAACGTTATTTTATAATTTTGCGCATAAAAATAACGTAGAATACTATTCCTACGCTATTTTTGTGCTATTCTACTTTTTCACTCTAGAGTAACGCCCATTTTGAATGTAAACACTCAAGATTGCCAAGTCAGCTGGGTTAACTCCTGAAATTCGTTCTGCTTGAGCTAAAGTTTCAGGACGAATTTTTTCAAATTTTTGCCGTGCCTCAGTAGCTAAACCTTCGATTTGGTCATAATCAATATCTGCTGGGATTTTTTTGGCTTCTTGTCTCTTTAAGCGAGCAATTCTGGTTTCTTCTTTCTTGATATAGCCAGCATACTTGATACCAATCTCAACTTGTTCTTTAACGTAACGATCGCCTGGAACTTTTTCACCAGTTAACCGTTCAATATCAGCAATAGTAACATTAGGGCGACGCAAGAAAACATCGGCCTTAACACCGGCCTTCATTGGTTCCTGACCAATACTTTGCAAAAATTCCTGCACCTCATCAGTTAAATGAACCGTAATTTCATGCAGTCTCGTCTTTGCATCTTCAATCGCATGCTTCTTTTCTTCAAATCGTGCGAAGCGTTCGTCAGAAATTAAGCCCAGATCATGACCATATTCAGTCAAACGCAAGTCTGCGTTATCATTGCGTAAAATCAAACGATATTCTGCTCTACTAGTAAGTAGACGATATGGTTCATTCGTCCCTTTGGTTACCAAGTCATCGATTAACACGCCAATGTAAGCATCGTTACGGCCTAAGGTAAATCCTGGCTTATCTTGAGCAGATAATGCCGCATTAATTCCTGCAATTAAACCTTGACCAGCTGCTTCTTCATAACCTGATGTTCCATTCATCTGGCCTGCAGTAAATAAATGCTTTACGTTTTTGGTTTCCAAAGTATGCTTCAATTGCCATGGTTCAACCACATCGTATTCAATTGCATATCCTGGTCGCATCATTTCCGCATGTTCTAATCCCGCAACAGAATGAATCATCTTTAATTGAATTTCTTCTGGCATTGAAGTTGAAAAGTCGCCTACATAAACTTCCTTGGTAGTCTTTCCTTCTGGTTCAAGGAAAATTTGGTGGCGATCCTTATCTGCAAAGCGGACAACTTTGTCTTCAATTGAAGGACAATAACGTGGGCCTACACCCTTGATAATTCCAGAGAACATCGGTGCACGGTCAAGATTGTTTCTAATAATCGTGTGTGTGGTTGGATTAGTATAAGTCATCCAACAAGAAATTTGTTTTTGTAAATAATCTTCATCACGACTTTCATATGAAAAGTGCCGTGGGATTTTATCACCAGGTTCTTCCTCAGTTTTAGAATAGTCAATTGTATTGCCGTTAACACGTGGAGGAGTACCGGTTTTAAAACGACGCAGCTTAAAACCTAACTTTTCTAGATTTTCCGACAGCTTAATTGAAGGAGTAGTGTTATTTGGACCTGAAGAATAAGTCAATTCCCCAATAATAATTTTACCGCGAGCCGCTGTACCTGTAGTCAAAACAACGCTTTTAGCATGATACTTCGCACCAGTATTGGTAATCACACCTTTGCAGACGCCATCTTCAA
>JALBSH010000044.1:0-2323 GCA_022756575.1 Lactobacillus mulieris | reverse complement strand
ACGATCTTTTCTTTCTTCGTAGTCCTTACCCAATGCTTGAATATAAGCCTTACGTAAATCACTGGCAACATTAATTTTAACTACACCATAGTTGACCATTTGGTTAATTTGTTCATCTGGAATACCAGATGCTCCATGTAATACCAATGGTACAGGGCAAATATCTTGGATCTTTTTAAGCAAATCAAACTTAATGTTAGGATCTAGATTCAATCCGTGTACATTTCCTACTGCAACAGCCAATAAGTTAACACCTGTACGCTCCACAAAATCAACTACCTGATCAGGATTGGTGTACTTGTTATCAGCACGTACAATATCATCTTCCTTACCCGCAATAGCGCCTAATTCCGCTTCTACAGGAACCCCATAGCCTTTAGCAAATTGAACTGCTTCATGTGTGTGCTTAATATTCTCCTCATAATCAAAACGTGAATCATCAGTCATGACAGAGCCAAATCCGGCTTCGCATGCAGCTACTACGTCTTTAAAAGACTTACCATGATCAAGATGTAAAGTTACCGGTGTTTCCATGTGATCGGCATATCTTTTGACCATGTCATAAATATAACGATAATGACCATCAGATAACTTAATATTGGTTGGGGCAATCTGAATAAAAGCTGGAATCTTGCTCTTTTCAACAGCATCTAAGATACCCATGGTAGTAATTAAGTCAGTAGTGTTATATGCACCAGCACAAACATGTTCACCCTTAATAATATCTAACAAACGAAAACCATTAACTAATGGCATTTTCTAATACCTCCAAACGATTAAACACGCTGTGACGTAGTTGTAAGTAGATATTTATTTCCTTTAAGCCAGACTGTACCAAATTCAACAGGATCATTTTTTTCTAAATAAACAATCTGTTGCATTTTTAACACTGGGTCATCGCTATTAATTTTTAATAACTTTCCCCGTACAGGTCCAACCTTAACAGCTTCATATGTACTCGTAGAAGATTGAATTCTTTCCTTAGCTAATCTCTCAATTTCTACAAATAAGCTTTTCTTTGTAAAATTAGTAGAAACTATTTCAGGAATTCGTTGGATATTAATTCTGTTTTCAATTAACATAATGCTTTCATCTTTAACTTTTCTAATACGGATCAAATAAAGATATAAAGCTCCTTTTTCAATGTTAAGATTTTTAGCAACCTGAGAATTTGCCTTTCGTAGTTCTTGTTTTATTACGTTTGTGGTATATTCTATATGGTGAGCTTTTAAAACCTCAGCAAATGAGTGCAGACCAACATCCAAAGGATAGTCAATATCGCGTTCTGCTGTTGATACGTAGGTTCCCTTACCATGACGTTTATTTAGCAGACCTCTATTTGTTAAGATTGATAATGCCTTTCTCAATGTTCCTCGACTCACATCAAGCTGTTGTGCAAAGTTCTCTTCAGACTCCAATTTCTGTCCAGGTTCTAAATCTCCGCGATTTATTGCATCCTGAATTTCAACAACAATTTGTTGATAGATAGGAATGACGGAGTCTTTTTTTATATCTAATTCCAACTTTGCCATAGCCAAAACCTTCCTCTATACACAGACACTTCGCACACACTAAATCTATATACGTCTATGTACATCTTTCGTGTGCATACTCAATATACGCCCTTTGCATCCACCATTCAAGCGCTTACAAAGAGGATGAACAAGTTTTGTACTACTCTCCATAGCACAAACACAAATAAAAAATATTTTATTGTACAAGCTATCTGGCTTAGTCCTCGCAACTGTATCAGTCTCCATTAGTTAAAATATGCCGTACTGGTATGTTGTTTCTTATATGGCTACATACTTTTTCGTTGGTATCACTGTCTCAAGCTTTTGTATTATAAATCTATTCCGATAGACATTTTATAAATAAAGTTATGTGTACTATGTCTTCTAGCAAGATTAGATCCAAATAGCGACTTTCATTAATCTAAGTAAATTAACCGTAACTAAATAGATTCACTCCATATTTTTCAAAAATACTATTAATTGAACTAGCTACATAAAGCGCTGCTTACTTTTAAACATAATCTTAAAGCAGTGCTTAATGGAGTAGCGCTAACACATTCTAACAGCTGCCTAGAAAGGCTTCAATCGCAAAATCAAACAAATTGAGCGAACAGTTTTTGGCTACTCTAGCTTTACCAATTTCTTAACCAGAATTCGTTTAGAGGAAAATCTGTATAAAGAAAAAGAACCAACCAGCCTTTTATTAGCTGCTTGATTCTATTCATTTACTGCTTATCAACAGGATTTCTTATAGAACTAAGTGTATAATTTTTTACGGTAAGTTGAATAAATAATTAAAAAAGCCCAAG
>JALBSH010000043.1:0-2448 GCA_022756575.1 Lactobacillus mulieris | reverse complement strand
AAAAATAAAGAAAAGAAGAAATACACAATTAAGCGTGAATTAGGCAGTCAAGCCTTATGGGTGGAAATCGATACCGATAAGATGATGCAGGTAATTGATAACATTATGAACAATGCAATTAAGTATTCACCTGATGGCGGTGTAATTACTGTTAGAATGACCCAAAACCAAAATCATGTTATCTTAAGTATTTCTGACCAGGGCTTGGGTATTCCAAGAAAAGATCTGGGTAAAATCTTTGACCGCTTTTACCGAGTTGATAAGGCACGTTCCCGGGCCCAAGGTGGTACCGGCTTGGGCTTGGCCATTGCTAAAGAAATTGTGGAAGCTCACCATGGTAAAATTTGGGCTGACAGTAGCGAAGGCAAGGGGTCTACTTTCTATATTTCCTTGCCATATGAACCGATGACAGAGGAGGATGATTGGGATGAAGTTTAAATTCAAATTCGGTGAATTTTTCTTAGGCTTAGCTACACTGATCGTCATTGTCCTCTCAATTGTGCTTTGGATCTTTATTATGACTAGTGATCAGCGCTTTAGTAATATTGGTCAGCAAAATCAAAATAATATCACTAAAGAGCAAACGCGTAGTCACAATTTTAAGTCATTATATGATTTATATATTCCAACTACTTCATATGGTTTTGCTAATGGAAATTTGTGTCAGCTATATGATTCAAAAAATAATTTGACTTTAGAATTTACCAAAGAGATAAAAAAAGCCAAGGCCACTAATAAAATTAAGAAAATAGTTGATACTAGAACTAAATATGAAGAGTATTTAAACAATCCCAACTATGTGCAGTTGGTTTATCCAGATGAAATTACTTTCTCCTTATTTAACCAGTTGAATAATGCCGCAAATGATAACCGCGAGTTTAACCGCTTCTTTATCTCGCAGTCAAATCACTGGATTTATTTGGGAAATGATCAGACTAATGAAATTTATCAAGTAAAAATTGCTGGCGCAAATTTTGATAAACTACGTAAATATGCACGTAATGCTAAGAGCAAGTATCCAGTTAGATTAGTTCGTTTAAAGGAAGGCTATTCACCGTTTTACATCAAGACAATGAATGCTAAAGTTTATAGTTACTTGACTAATCATCAATCGTATTCTTACTTTGTTTCGCGTTTATTAGGTACATCTGGCGTTACTAGTAAGACTAATAAGAATGGTCAAACGGTATATTCTTTGAACTACTATACTCGCTTAAGAGTGCCAGATTCTAATTCAGGTGAGCATAATTATCTTTATACTCATTATGAAAAAAATAAGATCCCCAATACTACTAACCGCTTATTAGATAGCGTTTATTATGTTCACCAATTGGGTTTAACCGAGCAAGATTTACGCTTCTTTGATGCAGATGGTGCTAATGTTAGTTATCTAAACTATATTGAAGGTATTCCTGTTTTCTTAAATAAGCATGATTTGCAAGTCAAGACGACCTTTTCAACAGATTCGATTAATGTGGCCTTTAATAGTGTAAACTTCCAAATTCCAATTCCGTTTGATGGTCAAACTAAGCGGTTAAAACCAACCCAAGATGTTGTTGATGAATTAGTCAATCACGGCCTAAAGCAGGAAGATATTCAACGAATTATCGTTGGTTTTGCTGAAGAAAAGGATTCAAGTCACCATAGTTTGATTAACTTGATCCCAACGTACTATATCAAAGCCTACGATGAATGGAAGAGCCTAGGTGAATGGGAAAAGCAAGACGTATCTACCTACCGTGAAGCTGATCAGTTAACTGTTAACGAAGGGGGAAAATAGAAATGGACCATAAACGAATCGAATGGCTATTTTTCGTTGTTTTCTTTTTAATTGATATTTATCTTGGAATCGAAATTCTCCGTTCTCCCGTTAATTTAAGTAACGCTGATACCACTACTCGTAGCGTTGCTAGCATCCGCAATGAAATGAAGTCAGACAATATTGATTTGCCCGATAAGATTTCGGATGCACCAGATTCTGGTTATTATTTAGCTACCAAGAATCGTGACTATCTCTCTGGCAAAGTTAGCTCGCTGACTAATGTAAATGCCCGCTATTCTAAAAGCGATAATGTGCTTTATGGTGAACCAAGACAAGCAGTCCTTTTGAGTAAAAAACCTAAGGAAGCTTTAGAACAAATTGAAGATTTTAAGAATGATTCGAAAAATATTCCTTATGGTAAAGAATTCAAGTATGAACCTGATATGTCGAGTGAAGACAATTATGTTTTTGTGCAAAACTCAGATTATGGTGAAATTTATGCTAACTCGGCCCAATTGAATATCAATGTAAAAGATAATCAGATTATTAATTTTACTGAAACATATATGGGGCAAGCTAGTCCAGTGCGTGAATTACAGTCAACCATCAGTGCTTGGCGTGCTGTGCGTGCGATGTACACTGATCGTGAGTTGACTAATAATTCGCGCGTAACGCAGGTAAAATTA
>JALBSH010000042.1:0-2512 GCA_022756575.1 Lactobacillus mulieris | reverse complement strand
ATTATGACAAGTTCATATTTCAAATTAGAATGTACTATATGAATAAGTAACATAAGAGATAACACATTCCAAATAGTGAAAGTTAAAATTCTTGAACTGTTCTTAAATAGAAAGTAAACGATACCACCTATAGATACAAGCGCAATAAAATAAAATAGCAATATCATGGCTTGCCGAATTGCATAATCTAGTAGAAGACCATATACAATAAAAATTAAGCTATTTCTTATCGTTAAAGTTTTCATAGTATAACCTCCAACAATCGAGATTGTTTTACTATAGGCTTTTATTTCTCCACTTATATTATATAATGCTTCAGAATATTAAACTTGCAATTAATACTCTCCTACCAAAAAAGTCATGAGAATTTCTCTTCTCATGACTTCTATCCTTCACGTAATTTATCCGCAATTTCTCTAATTTTCTGAAAACGATGATTAACTCCAGATTTAGAAATTGGACCATCTGGAACTTGTTCAGCTACTTCTTTTAAAGTTAAGTCACTATTTTCTAACCTAAATCTAGCTAATGATTCTAACTTTTCAGGAAGCTGATCTAATCCTAGTTTTTCATCTATCAATTGGATATCTTCTACTTGCCTTGCTGCAGCATTAGCTGTCTTTTTTAAGTTAGCTGTATCACAATTTACTAGTCGGTTCACTGAATTTCTCATGTCCCGCATAATTCTTAAATCTTCAAAAGCTAACATTGCATTAAATGCACCAACAATATGTAAAAAATCACCAATCTTTTCAGCTTCTTTAAGATATGTAATGTAACCACTTCTTCGCTTGGTTTTCTTACTATTTAAGTTAAAATAATGGTTCATTAAATATGAAATATCGTCATTATGTGCTTCATAGACAGAATAAATTTCTAAATGGTATCGACTAGTTTCAGGATTGTTTACACTACCACTGGCTAAAAAAGCACCTCGAAGATATGACATCGCGCGCTGTTCTTCTTCAAGCACCTTTTTAGGTACTCCAATTACAAACCCTTTTTCAGGATCAACAATCTCCAAATCAGCTAAGATTTCATTTACTTGTTGATTAAGTCTAACCAAATATTGGTTATTCTTTTTTAGTTTCATCTTACGAGAAACAATTAATAATGGCTCTATATTATAAGCTACCTTGATTAACGTAAAAATCCGGCGAGCAATCGCTGGATTTTCAGTTGTGATATCTAAACTTAATTGGTGGTCATGTAAGTTCAAAATTCCATTCATCCGTAAAAAAGCGGATAATTCAGCCTTGGCATGTTCAGGATGAACTTCTAAATTAGTTAATTCTTTTTTTACTTCACTTGCATAACTAACCATTATTTTCACCTCGTCGGCAATGTGCTTCGAAAGCGAGATCAATAATTTCTTTAGCTACTTTTTCACCATCATGAAAAACCAATCCATGTCTTTGGTCAATAAAGTCATCAGTGATAACGCGACAATTTTGCTCACGTAAACCTGCAAAATCACTCGATACTGGTTCAAGATACTCGTCATAATCAGCTGGATTAAACTTACTCATATCGATTTTTGCCCCATTGACTAAAGCAGTATCAATATAATTTCCACCTAGGTGAGCATTCAAAATCCGCACATGATCTGCATCAGAAAAGTGATCAGTTTCACCCTTTTGCGTCATAATATTGCAAATATAAATTACTTCGGCACTTGTCTGTCTAATAGCTTCCCCTAAATTACTAATCATTAAGTTAGGTAAAATTGAAGTAAACAAGCTTCCTGGGCCTAATACCACAGCATCCGCCTGCATAATTGCCGCCAAAACAGGTAATACCGCTTCAGGTTCTTTGTCATCATTGGTATCAGTCACCCAAACTCGCTTAATCCTTTTATCCTTACTAGTGATTTCTGTTTCACCAGCTTCACGACTGCCATCAACAAATTCAGCATTTAAAGTCAATGGTTCATTGGAAGCAGGGAAAACATGTCCATCTACTTTCATCATTTTAGATAATGATTGAACAGCATCAAAAATATTCCCATGCATTTCGTTTAATGCCGCAATGATTAAGTTACCAATCGCATGACCGGCAAAAAATGAATCTGAGCTATCAAAACGATATTGAAAAATATCTTTTGCTTCTTGTGGCAAATCACTCAAAGCAGCTAATACATTTCTGATATCACCTGGTGGGACAACATTAATATAATTTCTAATTGCACCAGAAGAGCCACCATCATCGGCAACTGTAACAATCGCTGTAATTTCAGCATTCTTTTCTTTTAAGGCATTCAAAATAACTGGTAAGCCCGTACCTCCACCAATTACTACTACCTTAGGCCGACGCCCTTTAATAACTCGGATAATCCGGCTTTCAGCATAAGCCAAATGCTCCACCTACTTTCTGATATAACGGCTTATTTCACGATGTGAAATATCAACTGGATACTTCTTTGATAAATCACGTGCTAACTGTTGTGCAATTGATACACTACGGTGTTGTCCGCCAGTACACCCAATTGCAATTGTTAACTTTTCTTTTCCCT
>JALBSH010000041.1:0-2530 GCA_022756575.1 Lactobacillus mulieris | reverse complement strand
ATCCTTATGCCAGAGCTGGCTGGAATACAGGCAATTCACGCAATGGTGCTTATTTCCGTAAAGTTGATACGCAATTTGGCGAGATTGAAATTCAGGTGCCTAGGGACCGCAACGGCATGTTTCATCAGCACACGCTGCCTGACTACAGGCAGCACTCCGATGTCTTGGAAAGCATGATTATCAAGCTATATTCCAAAGGCGTAACCACCAGAGAAATAGCCGATTTAATTGAAAAGATGTACGGCAGTCACTACAGCCCAGCTCAGGTATCTAACATCTCCAAGCAGATGATTCCAAAAGTTGAAGCCTATCATCAACGCAAGCTTAGCGATAAGTTCTTCTGTATTTATTTGGACGCAACTTACATTACTTTGCGTCGCATAACCTTTGATCGTGAAGCAGTTTATATTGCCATTGGCATCAAGCCTAATGGTCACAAGGAAGTCATCGATTACCGCATTGCTCCCAGCGAAAACGTCGAGAATTGGACGGAAATGCTTCAAGACATGAAGTCTCGCGGTCTAGAACAGGTTGAGCTCTTTCTTTCAGATGGCGTTGTGGGCATGAAGACGGTACTGGAAAAGACATATCCCAAAGCTCATTTTCAACGCTGTCTGGTACATGTCATGCGCAATATCTGCGCTAAAGTACGCGTAGATGATCGCGAAAATATCATGAATGAATTCAAGCAAATCCATCAACAGCCAAATAAAGAAGCTGCGATCAAAGTCTTGCACGCCTTCTATGACAAGTGGAACAGAGCGTACAACCATGTCATCAGAAATCTCAAAGAGATTGAACCTGATCTGCTGGTCTTTTACAGCTATCCTAAGCAGATCAGGGTTTCAATTTACTCCACCAATATGATCGAATCCTTTAACAACGTTATCAAGCGTAAAGCTAAACCTAAAGCAGAGTTTTCAAATGAACAGTCGCTTGATACTTTTATTGGCATTCAAGCAATGAGCTACAACGAACGCTATTTCAATCGAATCCACAAAGGCTTTGGTCAGGTTCAGGATACCTTAGAATCCTACTTTGATTAAATAAAAGATTAAAAAATCAATCTACGAGAAAAATCTATTTACACAAAAAATTTGACAGTTTCTTCTAATTTTTAATATTTTCTTGAACAAATTCCACTAAATTAATATTTGGATATTTATCTTTTATTTGTCTTACTAAGGCGTTTTTTCTCTTCTTAGATAGCGGCTTTTTTAACTCTATCAAAGTAATTTGCTTATTTTTATTATCACTAACTGCAGTAACAGAAGATATTGCAGATGACAGTTTGCGAATTTTTTGATTACGTTTTTCTTGTTCTTGTTGACGTTTTTCATCAGCTTGTTCTTGTTCATGCTGACGCTGATTAATAATATTATTTACTTGTCGATCTAATTGATTTTCTGCATTGGGATTAACCTGAGCTACTTGTACAATATTCAGTGAATAGCCTTTCAGGTCATATTTTGTTAAGTTTGCTTTAGCCGCTTGAATTTTCTTAGCGTTAATTTTATCGCCTGAAACTGTAAGATTAATTATTTTTCCTTGCGTATCAACATTTTCCTTAATTAAATTAACATTGCCTAATTCATTAACAACAAGATTTTGAACATTTTGATCTACTAGAGTTTTATTCACCATCTGATTAGCTGACAAGATACTAGGAATAATTAAAATAATTACTACTAAAATTATCACAAACTCTTTAAAGGTCGGCTTGTGCAAGAAAAACAACTTAGATTGCTTAGTAGAATAACTTAACCACTTCATAATTTTTACACCCATGAATGCAGTCAAAATTATGAAAACACAGTTAATCAAAAATAAATAGCTTGATCCTAAAAAATATTTAAGATTACCTGCCGCAATTGAATACCCTATCGTACAAGCCGGTGGCATTAAGGCTGTTGCAATCGCTACACCAGGTACAATATTATTTGCTTCTTTTTTGCGAGCTCCGATTATTCCAGCGACCCCTCCAAAAAACGCAATCATCGCATCCCAGATTGTTGGTGAAGTTCGTGCAATAATCTCTTGACTAGCATAAGTCAAAGGAGAAAAATGAAAATAAATTGTAGATGCAGCTAAACTGATAATAATTTCTGCTAATAATGAAATTGTTCCTTTACGCAGTAAGTGAACATCATATAAAGCAAGACCTGTGCCAATTGCTAGTAGTGGTCCCATCAGAGGAGAAATCAACATTGCGCCAATAATAGTAGCTGTTGAATTAACATTTAGTCCAATACTTGCAATAAAAATTGCACAAGTCAGGACAATTAAATTTTCAATATTTAAAGTCCCATCGGCACTAATCTTAGATAAAAATTGAGAAGTTAAATAATTTTTTCGCTGGCGTATTATCATCTTATTTAGTCTAATCCTTATGAAAAAAGCACTGAATTAAGATTTCAGTGCAAAAATATAAAAATGTAGTTGAACACATCAATAAAATTATTATAACTTATTTGATCCTGAATTGTCAAATTAAGTGCAACAGTTAGGCTATGAAGGAACGTATTGCTTG
>JALBSH010000040.1:0-2571 GCA_022756575.1 Lactobacillus mulieris | reverse complement strand
CCGGTAGAAGTTGATTTTAATCAGCATGAATAGTGCATTAAACGCTACTATTACCTGTTCGTTATTTTGGGGTTGTCTACCGAAAATTGAATATTTTGCTTACTTTTGTTGAAAAGTAAGTGACTGTTGTCCTACTTATTGTCATTTGATAAGTGGGGCATTTTTTTTCTCTTTGTTGCCACAAAAGAAATGCTGAAATCCAAACGGAGCAGTCTGTTTGATCGTTGTTGTTACTTATGACGAAAACATAAGTAAATCAGATATGAAATCTCGAAATGACCTTGAATGAAATCTCAAGGTACTCAT
Organism: Lactobacillus mulieris; assembly: GCA_022756575.1. Lineage (GTDB taxonomy): Bacteria > Bacillota > Bacilli > Lactobacillales > Lactobacillaceae > Lactobacillus > Lactobacillus mulieris_A. The sequence goes on along the minus strand of JALBSH010000040.1, from coordinate 2,265 downwards.
TCTCGAATGCAATATCTGATCGGTCGCAACCGAAGGCTGAAAATTTATTTTGCCGGGACGGCAAACATGAGGGGGTCATTGCACGATGAAGCCGTTAAAGGATGAGCTAATTCAAAGTCGACTTGATGAAGATGAATTAGCAGATTTTGATAAAGTGAAGAAACTGCTCGATGTGAAGAGTAATTCTGTTGCAATTCGGCAGATGATTAAAGATGAAATGAGAAAGCCAGAAATGAATGGAAGCAAGGTAATACTGACGTTGTATCAGCGTTATTAACCAAGCTGTCTGATGAAGGTCGCCTACCATTGTCAGAGGCGTTGATGGGTATTACAGGTACTAAAACATCATCACAATTGAGTATCTTACAAAATCAGTTCGCCGATATTCAATCACAGTTAGAAAGTATTATGTATTCAGTGACAAAAATGGTCGATTGAACAAGTGGCTCATGTAGTTAGAATCGCCTACAAGACCATCTACAACTGGATTGAGCAAGGAGTATTGGATATTGGCGTGGCTGATTTACCTGACCATGGAATTCGCCGCCGACGAGCCAAAGAAACCCGTGGGACTTTTAGCCATGGACGTTCCATTGAAGATCGTCCCGCTGAAGTTATTGACCGTCATACCTCAGGTCACTTTGAAGCAGATACAGTTTTATCTGGAAAGCGTAAAGGTCAAGCAATAGCTACGTTTGTCGAGCGTAAGAGTCGTCTTATCATCGTTAAACGGCTTCAGGGACGAGATAGTACCTCAATAACCAAGGCCATTTTAGAATTAGCTAACCAGTTAGAAGATAATCTCAAGCCCCTTACTGTTGACCATGGGAAAGAATTCGCTAACTACAAGCTAATTGAAAAGCAGGCCAGGATTCCCCTATACTTTGCGCATGCTTATTCTCCACATGAATGGGGCAGTAATGAGAATCGCAACCGAGTACTACGACGCTTTATCCCAAAGGTCAACCGATTGAGAAAATCACTGATGATGAGTTAATTCAAATTAACTCGTATTTGAACTCCAGGCCACTCAAATGCTTAAACTGGCGCACGCTAATTGAGATCTTTTTGCGTAATCTGCGTCACTAACTTTGTTCAAGTTATTTCTTGCAATCTGCCGTTTGAAAAGAGATTAGCCTTGGCGGTTAGTCTCTTTTACTATCTGGTAAGTTGACTGCAAACAGAAAAGAGAGACAAGCGGTCGTCAAAGTCGCTAAACCGTGCTATAATGTTATCGGATTTAAAAATACCACTAGTTATTAAATTTGGGAGGCAAGAATAACGATGAAGCGACTTAAATTTTTAGAAACTAAACGTACACCGCGTTATAGTCTGCGTAAGTTTAGCGTTGGTGTGGCTTCGGTATTATTAGGAGTAACCATTTTTGGAATTAACTTTACAGGTCATTCTGTAAAGGCAGCAACCACAGAAAGCGTTGAAGATTCCAATAGTTCAGCAAACAGTAGGTTGCAACAAACTAATACTCAGAAAGAAACTAGTGCAACAGGAAAAGTTCAACAAAGTAGTGCAAGTAACGATGTAACAGAAAAAGTTCAACAAACTAGTGCAAGTAACAATGCAACAGCTAATAATTCTACAGAAGCTGCGACAACCTCACAATCTGCACCAAATACGCAAGGTAGCGCTCACACTGATATTAAATCATTAGCAGCTAAATCAGCAGCAAAATTAGCAGTTATGAATTTAATGGCAGCTTCTGGTACTGGTACTAATACTGGTACTGGTACTGACAGAAATGCAGGAGATACAGTAGATCAAAATAACATTAATGATCAGCCAGCTAAAGAAAATCAAAAATTGGCCAATGAGCATAATCTAACTTCTTCAGATAACTACAGTTCTAATATCTATCAAGGTAAAGATAAAAATTATTACAAGGTTGTAACTATTTATGGTAATGACTACGTTTACCATGCTGCTGATATTCAAGCTAATGGTACTGCTCGTGGGCAATGGGCAACGACAGCTGAAGATACTAAAAATAATATCAATATTTCTAAAGAAGATTTAGGACATGGTAAGACCCGTTGGACTGTTGTTTTCTTCCCTAATAAGGGATTACAAAATGTTGGCGGTAAAGTAAATGGGTTAGTTTCTGCAAAATTTGGTATTGCTCTCACTAATGACTACCAAATCGTTGGTAATGTTGATATGGAAGTAAATAATGAGACTAATCAAAAATATATATATTACGCGTGGTGCTAGTTAAATCGTTTTAGTTAATAAAAAAGTCCAATCTTGTTA
>JALBSH010000004.1:0-44264 GCA_022756575.1 Lactobacillus mulieris | reverse complement strand
CCATTACGCTATACTTCAGCACCTGATGTTTCAGGCAAAAATGGTATTTGGGGCGCAGCTGGAATTAACGCTGAAAATGTAGCCATGACCGCTACTGAAACCATCACTACTAATTCACGCATCCAAGGTGTTGACCCATTACTTGATCCAAGTGAAGGTGGTCTTGGTGAAGAAGATTTCGTCACTTTGACTTTACCATACTTGCACTCAGCTTTTGACGGTGTTAAACGTGTCGGCTATTTAGTTGAAAAATACGGTACTTATGAAATGAACGGTATGGCCTTTTCTGATAAGGATAACATTTGGTACCTTGAAACTATCGGTGGTCATCATTGGATTGCACGCCGTATCCCAGATGATGCATATGTTATTGCACCAAACCGTTTGAATATTGATACTTTCGACTTCAACGATTCTGATAATTTTGCTTGTTCAGCAGACCTAAAGGATTTAATCGAAGAATATCACTTGAATCCAGACCGTGAAGGCTACAACATGCGCCACATCTTTGGTTCTTCAACTATTAAGGATGCTCACTACAATAATCCTCGTGCTTGGTATATTCACAACTATTTCGATCCAGACTTTGGTGGTACTCCAGCAGATCAAGATCAACCTTTTATCTGCCATGCTAATCGTTTAATCTCAATTGAAGATATTAAATGGGCCGAAAGCTCACACTACCAAGACACTCCTTACGATGCTTATGGCGATCAAGGTACTCCTGAACAAAAGAAGACCTTCCGTCCTATCGGTATTAACAGAAACTTTGAAACCCATATTTTGCAAATTCGTAATGATGTTCCTGCAGAAATTGCAGGTGTACAATGGTTAGCCTTTGGTCCTAACACCTTTAACTCAATGGTGCCATTCTATACTAATATCACTACTACCCCTGAAGCTTGGCAAACCACTCCTAAGTTTAACTTGAGCAAGATTTTCTGGCTTAACAAGTTAACTGCTCAATTAGGCGATACCAACTACCGTGTTTACGGTGAACTTGAAGACGCCTTTGAACAAAAGAGTTTAGCACAATGTCACAAGATCCAACATGATACTGACAAAGAAGCAAAGAACCTTTCAGGTAAGGAATTACAAGACAAGTTAATTGCTGCTAATCAAAAGATGTCTGATACAGTTTATAACAACACTGTTGAACTGCTTGGTCAAATGGTTGACGAAGGTCATGGTTTAATGACTTTGAAATACGACTTGCTTGATTAATAAATAAAGCAAAAAAATAATCCACATGGAATTCACATCCCATGTGGTTTTTCATTACCTTAAATTCAACTCGTAAGCTATTCTACTTGAATCAACCGGATCTTCAGTTACTTGAATAATCCCTCGTTCAATAAAATTATGACTAACTGCAATGTGCTGGACAATTTTATTTTTCCGGCTTGTATCAATTCTAAAATTGTGAATTCCTTGTGCATAAGTTAGAGAAATAATATTGCTCAAGAAAAATTGACTCAAATGCATTCCTCTAAACTTACTAGAAACTGCAATGCGGTGAATTGTCGCATAGGTGTCCACATTATTTTCCCACTTGCCTTCAATATCCGCATAAGTTGGCTCACGGCCAATTACCACTGCCGCATAACCTGCAACTTCATTATCCACAGTTAATACCCAAGCACACCCATTTTTAATATCATCTTCTACAGTTGCTCGATTAGGGTAGCCACTTTCCTTTAAAAAAGAAGTCGCATCATTTAAAATTTGCACAATTTTATCCACATCTGAATTTTGTGCACGTCTTGTAAAAATTAAACTCATTTGTTCACCTACAAATCGACATATCATTACAAAAACCACACGGAGATTTTCCATGTGGTTTTTATTTACTAAATATTATCTAAAATACCCGGTACAGCAGGATCATCCTTGATAGTTACATCAGCTCCAAGTTGACGCAGCTTTTCTTGGACCCGATCATAACCACGCAAGATATTACCAGCCTTGTCGATCGTTGTTGTACCATCAGCCATCAGGCCTGCAATCATCAGACAGGCACCTGCTCGAATCTCACCTGCAGTTACTTCCGCACCATGAAACTGCTTAGTTGGATGGGCCAAAATAATATTATCTTCAACTTTAATATTGGCTCCCATCTTTTGCAACTGAGCAATATGACCAATCCGTTTAGGATAAATATTATCGATTACTACACCTTCACCGCTTTTAGCAGTTAATAAAAGTGGTGTAATTGGTTGCTGTAAATCTGTCGCAAAACCAGGATAAACATCTGTCTTCACCTGGACCATTTTTAGGTCGCCCGCTGGGTAAACATACAAAGAATCTTCATCTGAATCGATTACTACACCCATTTCTTCAACTTTAGCCAGGTATGAATCAAGGTGTTCTTCGATAATATTATGAATGCGAATGCCATTACCAATACAGGCAGCTAAAGCAACATAAGTCCCTGCTTCAATTCTGTCTGGAATAATCGTATGAGGAATCTGTGCTTTAAGCTGCTCCACCCCTTCAATTCGAATAGAGTCAGTACCAGCACCACGAATAACTGCCCCCATATTGTTCAAGAAGGTAGCTAAATCAATAATTTCCGGTTCTTTTGCGGCATTTTCGATTATAGTCTGGCCCTGTGCCGTCACACTAGCCATAATAATATTCATCGTTGCCCCAACTGATGGCATCTTTAAATGGATTTTTGCTCCATGCAAACCATCTTCTGGTGCAGTAATTATAATTTGATCATTTTCATTTTTTACGCTAGCGCCTAAGGCTTCAAAGCCCTTAATATGTTGGTCAATCGGACGTGGCCCAATATCGTCACCACCAGGGAAGCCCACTACTGCCTTGCCAAAGCGACCAAGTAGCGCACCCATAAAGTAATATGAAGCGCGCAAACTCTTAATCTTACCAGCTGGCAACGGACTCATCTTGATATCAGTTGGATCTATTCTTAAAGTGGTTTCACCGAAATCACAATGTACATCCATCTCACTCAATAAGTCCATCAAGTTAACTACATCAGCTATTCTTGGGACGCCTTCCAAGGTCACTGGTGTTCTTGATAAAATTGATGCCGGAATAAGAGCAACTGTTGAGTTCTTAGCTCCACCGATCCAAACATCACCCTGCAGGGGCTTTCCACCATGAATTATCATCTGCTTCATTGGCGAAAACAAATCCTTTTCTACTTTCAATTAATCATAATAATGTTAAAGGATATTTACAAAAAAAACAAGAGCTGAGGTCTCTCAGTTCTTGTTTTCTTAAGATTTTGTATAATCAAACTTTAATCACTTTAAAATTCTTGTGCTGGAAGACCACTAGCAGCGCCAATAAATGACTTAAATAAGCCTTCTGGACGTTGTGGACGACTCAAAAATTCTGGGTGATATTGTGCTGCAATAAAGAATTTTTTCTTTGGTAATTCGATAATTTCAACTAAGCGGTTATCTGGTGAAACGCCTGAGAAGACCATACCAGCCTTTTCAAAGGCTTCACGGTATTCATTATTGAATTCAAAACGGTGACGGTGACGTTCTTGAATAACATCTTGATCATCGTAAGCCGCACGAGTCTTAGTTCCCTTCTTAAGAGTAGCTGGGTAAATACCTAACCGCAAAGTACCACCAATATTTTCTTCATCACGCTTATCAGCCATAATGTCGATAATATTATTCTTGCAGTTTGGCTCTGCTTCTGCAGAATTAGCATCCTCAAGGTTTAATACATCGCGTGCAAATTCAACACTAGCCATCTGCATCCCCAAACAAATACCTAAGAATGGGATGTCATGTTCACGAGCATACTTAATTGCAGTAATCATTCCTTCAAGACCACGAGTACCAAAACCACCAGGGACAATCAAACCATCTGAATCCTTCATGATTTCTGCAATATTATCTTCAGTTACGTCTTCAGCTTGTACCTTATCAACATCAATCTTAGTGTTGTAAAGATAACCAGCATGTTGCAAAGCATCAGTAACTGAAATATAAGCGTCTTCAAGCTCTACATACTTACCAACCAAGGTAATCTTAGTGTGATGCTTCAAGGTCTTAGCACGTTCATCAAGCTTCTTCCAAGCTTCCATGTCAGCTTCTGGCTTTGGACTCTCTAAGTGTAAGAAATCACAGACTTTTTGATCCATGCCTTGCTTTTGGAAGTTCAAAGGCACATCGAATAATGAAGGAGCATCAATTGATTCAATAATTCGATCAACAGGCACGTCTGTAAAAGTAGAAATCTTGTCTTTGTGTTCTTGGTCAATTGGTTGTTCAGCACGAAGTACCAGCATATTTGGTTGAATACCAATACTACGCAATTCCGCAACTGAGTGTTGTGTTGGCTTAGTCTTCATTTCATGAGCAGCGTGAAGAAGTGGAACCAAAGTACAGTGAATGTACATTACATTTTCTGGACCAACTTCACGGCGCATTTGACGAATAGCTTCCATGAATGGAGTTGATTCGATATCACCAACAGTACCACCAATTTCAGAAATAATTACATCTGAATCAGTAGTCAAAGCTGCACGCATGATCTTCTTTTTGATCATGTCAGTAATATGAGGAATTACTTGTACAGTAGCACCATGGTAGTCACCACGACGTTCTTTTTCCAAAACTTCTTGGTAAATCTTACCAGTAGTTACGTTAGAATACTTGCTAGTTCTAACATCTACGATTCTTTCATAGTGACCTAAGTCAAGGTCAGCTTCTGTACCATCGTCGGTAACATAAACTTCACCGTGTTGGTATGGATTCATTGTACCTGGGTCAATATTAATATATGGGTCAAACTTTTGCATAGTGACCTTCAAGCCACGATTCTTAAGAAGTCGACCTAAACTTGATGCAGTAATCCCTTTACCAAGTGAAGATACGACACCGCCAGTTACGAAGATGTATTTTGTCATGTTCTGCTCCTTTTAACTTATCCTTTAAACAAAAAAGCTCCCACTAACGGGGAGCTAAACGCACATAGGGTGCCCAACAAAAATATTATCTGCTTTTTCTTCTTAAGTCAAGCAAATTAATTATCTTCTTCGTCATCATCATCATCATCATTTAATTGTGACAATTGACCTTCAATGCCATCTGGCAATACATCATCAGTATCATCGTCTGTGGCGTCTAAGTCGTCATCTTCTGGATCATCGTTATCGTAGTCGATAATGTCATCATCACCAGTAGCGCTAGCTAAGAAGGCATTAACCTTCTTGTGGTGCTTACGTGAATCGTCTTCTTCATCCTCAGGGTGATTAACTTCTTCATCAACTGATTCATATGGGAACCATGAACGAAGTGCCCAAACATTTTCACCCATTGAGATAAATTCACCATCAGTGTTCATATTAGTATAAAATTGTGGTAAACGTTCACGAATTTCTTCGTCACTCTTATTCAAGTATTTTTGTACGGCATTAACAATATCGGCAAATGCCATTCTCTTGCCATTGTCTTCCAAAATTGCACGAGCAACTTCGATCATTGACAATTCATCGCGATTTTTGTCTTTAAATTTGTCTAATCCCACAGCTGTACGTCCTCTCTTATACAATCTTTACTATTCTACTAGGCCTTTAAGTAAAAATCAACGTGACTGCATAGTTACCTATTAAGTATAGTCCATTAAAGAGGTCATATTCAACCCGAAGTTTACGTGAACCATCATCTTGACTCTGATATTCAAGCAAGTTAGTCACGCTGGTCATGTCCATGCGGCGCCCTTCAACTACATAGCGGCAGTTGCCTTTTTCACCCGGAATAAATTTCATTAAAGAATAATTATTGCTGTCAACGCCGCGGCGAATCAACAATTCATTCTCCTTTAGAAGCATCTTCACTGGAATTTGCCCTTCTTCGGCATAAGAAATTCGTGTGACGTCGCCTTCTTCAGTCAATTGCCCTTGCGCATGTCGCGTAAAAGTCTCTGTCTCATCGTCTTGAGTAATTTTACTAGTCAAATCAATCGTAATTGCTGTCAAACAAGCGCCCCCTTTAAACATTATTACTATATCTCTGATATAATTTTAGTTAGATATAATCTATTTTATTATATATAGTTCAAAAAATTAATAAATTAAACTTGGTGGATTTTTATGACAAGATTTCAAAGCGAAAAATTAAAACAAGAGGTTGTTCTCCGTGATCCGGTTCACGGCTATATTCATATTGAAGATAAAGTTGTTTTGGACATACTGAAGTCTAAAGAATTTCAACGCATGCGTCGCATTAAACAGTTAGGTCCTGTTAGCTATGTTTTTCCAGGTGCAACTCACACTAGATTTGAGCACAACTTAGGCGTTTATGAATTAACGAGAAGAATTTGCGATATCTTTAGCAAAAAATATCCCTCAATTACGCCAGGAGACGGTCTCTGGAACGATGATAATCGATTACTGGTAGAATGTGCCGGATTGCTTCATGACATCGGTCACGGGCCCTATTCGCACACATTCGAGCACCTTTTTGGCACCAATCATGAAAAAATTGGACAAAAGATCATTACTGATCCTAATACAGAAATTAACCATGCATTAAAACAAGTTGCACCTAACTTTCCTGAATTAGTCGCCAGCGTAATCGCTAAGACTTATCCTAATCCGCAAGTGGTTAAAATGATCTCAAGTCAAGCTGACGCTGACCGGATGGATTATTTGCAGCGGGATGCTTATTTCACCGGAGTTAACTATGGTAGGTTCGATTTATCAAGAATTTTACGGGTAATCCGTCCTTATCAAAATGGTATTTGTTTTGCCAACAATGGGATGCATGCCGTTGAAGACTATATCGTGTCACGCTATCAGATGTACCAACAGGTCTACTTCCACCGCGTAGGACGCTCAATGGAAGTCATCTTGCATCACCTTTTAGAGCGCGCTCAAACTGTTTATAAAAAGGGAAATCTGCAAGTTACACCTAGCTTGACTAAATTCCTTGAAGGCAATTGGACTTTAGACGATTATTTAAAGCTTGATGATGGAGTAATGGAAACTAATTTTTCTATGTGGACCCAGGCACAAGATCCAATCTTATCTGACCTAGCCAAGCGTTACTTGTACAGAAAACCGCTAGCTAGTGTCCGAATCGATGAAGAAACCAAAAATCTTTTACCTAAGCTCAAGAGCCTAATCAAGCAAGCTGGCTTTAATCCTGATTACTATACCGCTACCAATTCCGCATTCGATGAACCATATGATGCTTATAAGCCAACGGGGAAAAATGCTAATAGTCAAATTGAAATTATGCAAGACGACGGCAGCATGATTGAGTTATCCCAACTCAGCCCATTGGTTCGCGCATTAAATGGTACTTTCCAAGGAGATGAACGCTTCTTCTTCCCTAAAACTATGCTCAGTCACGATGAAGATCAGCCGCAAATTTTCGATCCACTTTATGAGCAATTTCAAAAATATATTAAGAATGGTGCCTTAAGATATTTGAGAAGACCAAAACGTGAGCAAAAGAAGTAAAATTAAGGTAAATCCTAGAATCGAGGTATTTATGATGAACAGAAATGATTTAAATACAGATGTAAGAACTCAAATTAATCCAGAAGATGAAGTAAAGGCAGAACCTAAGAGCGGCTATACTCAAGTTAAAGACTTGATGGACACAGTTCATGGTTATTGCATGGACTATACTAAAATGTCTTTTGACTTCATTCATGAAAATAAGGATTTGGTAAAAGACGTAGTCAAGATTGGTTGTAAAACCGCCATGGTAGCTTGCGTTGCTGGTGCCAGCATTGCGATTGCCAAGATTGTTTCTGGCAAAGATTAAATTATTATTTAGCTCATGTAAAAAAGGGATGCGACGCATCCCCTTTTTGTGTTGCAATATTTACCTAACTTCTTCGTCATTTAATTCCAACAGTAATGCATAAAGTGCACCATATAAGTTAGAATCATTGCCATGCTTAGCAGCCACAATCACCGGCTTAATCACTTGATTATTCAACATTGGATTATTCTGCAAAATTTTATCAAATTGATTGTTAATTTCTTCAATCAAAATTGGCTGTGCACTAATCCCGCCACCAATAATTACTTTAGAGCCATTGATTACTGCCTGAATATTGAGGATCATGATTGCTACATTGCGGCAATAGCGTTTAAAAACGGCTAGTGCTCTTAAATCGCCATTGTTAATTGCCTCAAACGCGGTCAAGCCGTTATCAAGATCGATATTCCCCAAAGCCAGGTTAACTTTTTTGATCATATTAACCGCAGAACAACTAAAGCCAGCATAAGCAGCCATATTCCTAGTACCAATACTTGAATTCGTAATCATCCAACTCAATTCGCCAGCTTGAAAAGTCCAGCCATGTAAAATACGATTATCAACTATGACACCGCCGCCAACAGCAGTGCCTAAGGTAATTGCGATACCAGTATTGACGTCATGCAATTCGCCTAGCCATTGCTCTGACAAAGCAGCTGCTTTACCATCATTTTCTACGCCAACTGGTACATCATATTTTTTACCTAAAGTCTCTTCTAAATTCAAGCCATCTAAGAATGGCAAGGCTCCACCAAAATAGATAATTTTATTCTTAGTATCAATCTTACCAGGAGCACAGACTGCAATGCCAGCGAACTTTCCTTGATACTTGTCAGCGACTTCATACATCGTCTGCATGAATGCATCTAGGTTTTCAGTATTAGTCTTTACCCGGTCTTTTTCAAGAATATGCCCTTCTTGATCAATTAATGCATATTTCAAGTTAGTCCCGCCAATATCGAATGATAAATATTGTGTCATAATTTTGTCCTCTTTAAATGAAAAACATCTATCTCTAATTATAGATGTTTCTCATGTGTATTTTAATACACTCTTATTTATTATAAATGGTGATGATTTTTTCAAAAAAAAATAAAATGACTAACCTCATCGGCTAGCCATTTTTTATTATCAAATTTTATCTTACTTGTTCTTGTCAGCTTCGTATCTGGTGTTGAACAATGGGCTAAGTGCTTCATGGTTTTGGATACACTTAATAGCATCGCCCATCAATGGACCAACTGATACCAAAAGCATCTTGTCAAGCTTCTTCTCTGCTGGTTGATTGATTGAATCAGTCAAAACCAAATTCTTGATTGGTGAATCGTTCAATCTCTTAATAGCTGGACCAGATAGAACAGCATGAGTTGCACTAGCATAAACTTCAGTAGCACCTGCATCAATTAAGGCTTGAGCAGCTAAAGTAATAGTACCAGCAGTATCAATCATGTCATCAATGATGATAGCACGCTTACCCTTAACGTTACCGATAATGTTCATAACTTCAGCAACATTAGCCTTGGGACGACGCTTATCAACGATGGCAATTGGGCAACCTAAGAATTCAGCAAGCTTTCTAGCACGAGTAACACCACCGTGGTCTGGTGAAACTACAACAGCGTCTTTCTCTAAGCCGTTACGCAAGAAGTAGTCTGCCAAAAGTGGAGCACCCATTAAGTTATCAACTGGAATATCAAAGAAACCTTGAATTTGTGGTGCATGTAAGTCAAGTGAAAGAATGCGATCAGCACCTGCAGCTTGAAGCATGTCTGCAACCAATTTAGCAGTAATTGGTTCACGAGCACGAGTCTTACGATCTTGACGAGCATAACCGTAGTAAGGCATAACAATGTTAATTGTACGAGCACTTGCACGACGTACAGCGTCAATCATAATCAACAATTCCATTAAATTGTCATTAACTGGCTTACTGGTTGATTGTACAAGGTAGACATCTTTACCACGCACAGTTTCATCAATATTAATTTGAATTTCGCCATCACTGAAACGTTCAACACTAGACTTGGAAAGTGGAACACCCACACGATCCGCAATCTTTTGTGCTAATGGTACATTTGAGTTAAGGGCGAAGATCATCATATCGTCTTTATAGGACATAATTTCCTCCGTAAAAATATTTAACCAGCTCTATTTTAGCAAAAGTTGCTCTAAAAAGAACCACATTCTCCTTAATTATAGCAAGAATTTTGCCGCAACCATAAAAAAGCACTAACTATTAATCGCTAAAAAAGTTAGAATATATTTGTACTTTCTAGTACAACGAAAATATCCTAAAAAATAAGACGTAGTGTCCTTTCAGATACTACGTCTTATTTTATGCATTTCTAGTTAGTTGAAGTTGCTGAAGTTTGAGTAACATAATCACTAAGGTTTAAAACTTGAGTATAACCATTAGTAACAATTGTCAAAGCACCACTATTTGAAAGTTGAATTGAACTTTCTGGTACATTATTAGCAGTTGCAACCAATTGTACAATTGAAGTTACTTCTGCTGGAGTCAAATTACTAATGCTTGATACAGTGATTTTCTTACCGTTAAGTTTAGCCTTAGCGCTAACAATTGCAGCATCTGCTTCGTTAACTTGAGCAATAGTAGCTGTAGCATCGTTGTTAACAGCAGTACCATTTGTAATTGCCCTATCATATGCAGCCTTGGCATCACTTGAAGCAAACTTGTAAGCTTCTGAGTTCTTAACACTAGTTGCTTCGTTAATGTCTTGAAGCAACTTAGTCTTATCAGCTGCTGTAGCAACTGTAACGTCTGCTCTAGCTTGTTCTGGAGTGTTAACAGGAGTTAAAATCTTACCACTTACAGCAACGTCTGACTGCTTTAAATAGCCTCTACCGCTTGATAATTTATAGAATAATTCTGGGGTAGCAGTTGCAGAAGTTGCAATATATCTCAATTCTGAAACTTGTTGACTTTGACCTTCGCCAAATGCTCTAACGTTATCTGGTTGTCCCTTAATGTTGTAAAGTGGAGCAACATTAATCGTAGTTACCTTGGTTACGTTTGGATCTACAGTATTATCACCAGTATCAACAGTAGCAGCACCATCTGGTTCGTTAACTGGTTCTAGTTCTGGGCCTGAAATTTTACCTACATTAGCAGCCTTAACGAATTGATTATCACCAATCTTGTAGTAAAGCTTAGTACCAATGTATCTTGCTTCAGTAGCTTTAACAGTCTTACCCTTCTTAACTGTCTTCTTCTTGGTGTCACCGTTACCATTGTAGATATAAGCATTCTTCTTCATGGTAATTGAAGTTGCCTTAACGGTTCTAGTTACATTACTTGCCTTAACAAAAGCAGTGCCTTTCTTGTCAAGTTGGTAGTAATCCTTACCCTTAATGGTTTCAATGCCATAAACATCAATTGCGGCACCCTTTAAAAGCTTAGACTTGCCTTGGTACTTGTTGATGCGCTTACCATTCTTATCATAAATATAAGCATTCTTCTTTAATGAGTAGTCATATTTTTTAGTTGATTCTGCATCATTTGAAACAGATGATTCTTGGTTTGAAGTGGTTTTACCATCAATGTTAACAGTTCGTACAAAAGCAGTACCCTTCTTGTCAAGTTGGTAATACTTCTTACCGTTAATGGTTTGAATACCGTAAGTAGTGACTGAATCACCCTTAACAAACTTAGATTTGCCTTGGTACTTGCTGATACGTTTACCGTTCTTGTCATAAATGTATGAGTTAGAAACAAACTTAGCCTTAGTACCCTTTGACAGTGATGAAGTTGATGACGCAGCTTTACCATCTACGTTAACAGCCTTGATATAAGCACCACCACCAAGATCGTAGTACTTTACACCATTGATAGTCTTAGTGCCAGTTGAAGTAACAGTTATGCCTTTAGCAATAGTAGTGTATTTTGCACTGCCCATGTACTTATCAAGACGCTTACCATTCTTATCGTACACACGTACCAAAGTGATCTTGTTGCTTGCTGCCTTCTTTGAAGTAGTCTTCTTAGGAGCAGCTTGAACAGTGTTGACGTTTTCTGCAGTACCCAAAAGTGGAGCAACACTCATCAATGCAGCTGCTGAGACCATAACTAATTTATGACTTAATTTCATCGATAAATACCTCATTCTTACTAAACTTAAAGTTCATTTATATATTGTAGATCTAAAATATTTTTTTGCCAATTTAGAAACGAAAAAGTGTCTTTTTCCTATCAATTATTACTTAACAGTTACATCTGAAGCTTTAATGTAATAATGATTTGGTTGCAAAGCATAATATTTAACACCATTAATGGTCTTAGTACCTAAACCTTTAACAGTGATCTTTTTACCAATGTAACTAGTGCCTAAATAGTTTTTTACACGCTTACCATTCTTGTCGTAAACGTAAGCCTTATTCTTAGTAGTTATCTTAACTGCCTTAGCCACTGGCGTCTTCTTTGATGAAGTTTTCTTAGTAGTCTTTTCTGAGTTGCTTTTTTTAGTAGTCTTAGTGGCAGTTTTCTTAGTTGATTCTTTAACTACTTTTTTAGTGTTTTTATTTGAATTAGTCTTCTTAACAGCCTTCTTAGTTGAAGTAGAAGTTGTTACCTTCTTGCCATCACTCTTTAAAGTATAAGTAGTATTGCCTGACTTATAAGTTACTGTACCTTCAGTTGCAGTTGCAGGAATCCAGTACTTCAAATCAGTTTGAATACTGTAGTAAACTTGACCGTCGATATTCTTGACGTTCCAAATAGTGTAGCTACCACCCTTAGGAGCAGTCTTAGAAGTTTTCTTACCATTACGGTCGACAAACTTCATAGTCTTAGTTACTTTGACTTTGCTGTTTTTACCGTAAGTATTATGTACGCCATTAGTACTCTTAGTAGCAGCTTGAACAGATACAGTATTTTCTGCCATACCTAATACTGGGCTAACACCCATCAAAACAGCTGCTGAAACCATAACTAACTTATGACTTAATTTCATTGTATTACCTACCTCATGTAAAAATTATTATTAGTACACCTTATTGTAGGTCTCAATTATTATTTTGCAATAAGTATTTAGCAATTCTTAACAAAAAAGCACTAGCTTGATACACTAGTGCCTTATTCTTAATCCCATTCTTTATCTTGAGAAAGAGGAAGCTTATGCCAATAATCTGGCTTATTAACTTGACGGCCACGGCCAATTGCCATGTCATATTTATTAACGTCCTTAGTAACAGTGGTATCAGCTGCAATAAAGGCGTGATCTGCAACATTAATTGGAGCAATCAATGTTGAGCCAGCACCAATAAAGGCATGATCACCAACATTAGTATGGAACTTCTTTACACCATCGTAATTAGAGAAGATCGTACCACAGCCAATGTTAATGTCTTTACCTAAGGTAGCGTCTCCAACATAAGTCAAGTGACCTACTTTAGTATTTTCACCAATCTCAGCCTTCTTAATTTCCACAAAGTTACCAATATGTGCACCTTTGCGAATAATTGCCTTAGGACGAAGGTGTGAATTAGGACCGATGTCAGTATTATCGTCCATTTCAGCTTCTTCAACAGTTGAAGAAGTAACAGTGACATTATTACCAATCTTAGAATCAACGATTCTTGAACCACTAGTAATGTAGCAATCACTACCAATTTCGGTGTTTCCTTTAATCACAACATTACCTTCAATTACAGTGTCGTTGCCAATCTTAACATCTGCATCAATATAAGCAGTATCAGGGTCGATAAATGAAACACCATCACGCATATGCTGTTCATTAATTCTTCTTTGCATAGTCTTAGTAGCTTGAGCTAATGCAATACGGTCATTAACGCCAAGGCTTTCACTAAAGTCAGGCATCTTGTAAGCACCAACGCGTTCACCACTATTGCGCAAGATTTCTAAAACATCAGTTAAGTAATATTCACCTTGAGCATTGTCATTATTAACGTGCTTCAATGCTTCAAATAATTTTTTATTGTCAAAGCAAAATACACCAGTATTGATTTCTTTTACTTTTAATTCTTCTGGTTTACCATCTTTTTGTTCTACAATTCGTAAAACATTGCCTTGATCATCACGAATAATTCGACCATAGCCAAATGGATTTGGAGCTTCCGCGGTCAATACAGTTGCAGCATTGCCTTTTTCTGCATGATACTTGAATAGTTCATTAAATGTATCAGTTGTGAAAAGTGGTGTATCACCAGTAACTACTAAAGTAGCACCATCTTTGTCACCCAATTCTTCACGCGCAGTCATTACGGCGTCACCAGTACCTAATTGCTTTTCTTGGAAAGCAAACTTAGACTTGTCTGCCAGTACTTTTTCTACATCGCCAGCACCTGTACCAACGATTGTAACGATTTCTGCAGGATTAACGCCTTGAGCTGCATCAACAACATGCTCAACCATGGTTTTACCACAAACTTTGTGTAAAACCTTGTACAACTTTGACTTCATTCGTGTGCCCTTACCTGCGGCAAGAACAACTACATATTTTTCCATTAATATTAACCTCTTAATAATCAAAACTTGATTCTAGTATACCATTTTAGAAACGGTCAAAATCAGTTTCAGTTAAGAAGTTACCAGGTTCTGCTACAATCAGCTTTTGGGCAGTATCAATTTCACTAATTTTTACTAATGAAAGATAGTTCTTAATCAGCTTTTCTTTGTCAAAATCGGCTTCACAGAGTACACAAACGCCGGCAATAGTACCATCGAATTCCTTAACTAATTCTTCCATTCCGGTTAGGGTACCGCCACCCTTCATAAAATCATCGACAATTAAAACTTTAGCTTCTTTTTTAAGAGCACGAGTCGGTAATTCCATCTTCGATACTCGAGACAACGATGAAGAAATATAGTTAACAGAAATAGTAGCACCTTCTGTTACCTTTGATCGCTTTCTAGCTGTAACAAATGGTACATCTAAAAAACGAGCAACTGCTTTGGCTAAAGCAATCCCTTTTGTTTCAACTGTCATGACAGCATCGATTTCTTCATAAGCATAATGAGTAGCTACTAATTCACCAATTTTACGTAAATCTTGCGTATTGCCTAAAATATCTGACAGATACACAAAACCACCGGCTAAAATTCTACTTGGATCCTCAATCCTAGTTGATAAATCTGACAAATATGCTTCCGCGTGTTTTTTACCTAAAAATGGAATATAGCGCACGCCACCAGCTGCACCGGCTACAGTCTCCAAAATACCATCTTGATTGCTGGCAAGAGTGTGCTTCAAAATAGCTAAATCTTCTGAAATAGATGACTTAGCAGCGCCGTAACGCTTAGCAAAGAATGGTAGTGCAATTAAAGTATGGGGACGCTCCATTAAATATTTGGTCATGTCCACCAATCTTTCTGAACGTTTCATGAAATCTCCTTTCTAATGTTTGGTTTATACTTAATTAATATACTCTAAAGGGCAAAAAAAAGCACTAACATTTTAAATAAATGCTAGTGACAATTTCAAAAATTGTGTTTAAGCTTCAGCCTCTTCAGCTTCATCATCAAACTCTAATGCAATATTCTTAGTTAGTAAATCGGTATAACTGTAAGAAACATGTTTAAAATTATTTTGATGTTGGTCTAAATCAACCACAAACACTGCAGGGAAAGTCTCTCTTAGAATTCCCCGTCTCTTAGTAACTTTCTTACGACCCGCTTGAGCTACTACTGTTAAAGTATCACCTAAGTGAGAATCCAACTTATGTTTAATTGTGATAATTGATGTTGGCACTAAACAACAGCTCCTTTAGCAACATTTTATCACAAATATATAATAAATTCAATATTATACATCATCTTGCAGGAATAAAGCTAGCAATTTTAATAAATTGTTTAATTGTTAATTCTTCAGGGCGAATTCTTGGATTTACCCCTAATTCCGCAAATAATTCATCACGCTTAGTTTTATCAGGCAACAAAGCTTTTAAATTATTATTGAGTGTCTTTCTTCTTTGTGAAAAACACATTTTCACTACCCAAATAAAATGCTTACGATTTTCAATTGCTGGCTTTTCCTTCAGTGGCGTTAAGACAACTACGCTCGAGTCTACTTTTGGTCGCGGCATAAAGGAATTATGACTCACCTGCAAAGCAAGTTTAACATTCATTTCGGTCTGAACGGAAATAGTCAACGGACCGTATTCCTTGCTGCCTGGTTGGGCTTCTAATCGTTCTGCTACTTCTTTTTGCATCATTAAGGTCAATGAAGTAAAGTGCAAATCTGATTCAGCTAAGGCAAAAATGATTGGCGTAGTGATGTAATACGGCAAGTTAGCTACAACTTTAATTGGCTTAGTAAAATCAAAGAAGTCACTAATATCTACCTTAAAGTCCGCTTTTAATAGATCTTTCAAGATCAGCTTAAAGCGACTAGCCAAAGGCTGATCATCAATTTTCTTAGGCAGTTCATTCTGTAAAATCGTAGGTAAGCTATCATCAACTTCATAAGCAAAAACTTTAGCACCTGCCAACAGTAGTTGCTCAGTCAAAGAGCCAATACCTGGTCCAATTTCAATGACTTGATCATCTTTTTTTATCCCAGCAGCTTCAACAATACCTAAAATAGCAGTCTGATCAACTAAGAAATTTTGCCCTAAGTTCTTTTTAGCTTTGACAAAGTAACGGTTAACAATTGCTTGTGTTCTAACTGGAGAGCCAATTGGAATATTATTTGTCATTTTCTACCTCCTTGACAGCTGCCTTTAATTCAGCTAATGAAACGCCAAAAGTATGCAAGCGATTATAAAACTGCTTGGAATTGCCATAGCCAACTCGTAATTTAATGCCTACTTGTTCACGTAATTTTCGTGAGCCGCTACCACCAGCTAAACCTAATTGCCGATAAATTGCTGGAGTTAAATCACTTTTTTGCGGTTCAACCTCATGCAAATCACTTAGTGCATGCTCAAGTGCTTCTTTTGAAGCATGTTCTACACCTAGACTCCCCTTTTTATGAGGTTCGCCTTCCTTACGGGTAATAAAAGCTTGCTTTGCATCAGGAACAGCTTTAGTTACAATGCGCCGGATTCTTTCGCCATTAAAGTCAGGATCAGTAAAGACAATAATTTGCCGACTCTCACTTAATTTTTGGATTTGCTTCAATACTTCATCTGAAACGGCTGATCCATTAGTCTCAATTGTCTCGATTCCTGGGAAAAATTGTTTTAAACGGATGGTATCGTCTTTCCCCTCAACAACGATTACCGCATCAAAATTCTTTTTATTTAAGCCCATAAACTCTCACTGTGTTCTTATAAGTAGCATCCGCCACTTTCTCTAGTGGAATATCCTTCAACTTAGCAATTGCTTCTGCCACATAACGTACGTAGCCAGTTTCATTTTGATGACCACGATATGGCTTAGGCGTTAAATATGGCGCGTCGGTTTCAACTAAAATTCGGTCAAGTGGCGCAGCTTTTGCACTCTCGTGTACTTCCGTAGCCTTAGTGAAAGAAACAACACCTGAATATGAAAAGTAAACATTCAAATCCAAAAACTTATTTAACCAGTCAACACCACCGTTAAAACTATGCAAAACAGCACCATATTCCAGATTGCTATTTTTCAAGATGTTATAACAATCTCCAAATGCATCCCTAGTATGGATATCAACTGGCATCTTCAAGTCATGTGCTACTTCAATTTGCCGCGCAAAAACATTACGCTGTACGTCGCGCGGCGATTCATCCCAATAATAATCTAGCCCGATTTCGCCCATTGCAACTACCTTAGGCTGCTTCAATTGTTCAATTAGTTTATCTTCAGCCTGTTGATCATAGTCTTTAGCCACATCGGGACAGTAACCGACCATCGCATAGACATTATCAAACCTTTGTGCTAAGTCAACCGCTCTTTGATTAAAGTCAGGATCTTGCCCCGCACAAATAACCTTGGTTACATCAAGTGCTTTTGCTCGTTCTAAATAATATTGTTCCTTGCCGCGAAACGGCTCGTCATTCAAATGAGTATGATTATCAATGATCTCCATTAGCCGAGTTCAGCCCCAACTGCATGTTCATCACCAACAAGAGCTAACTTAATTTTGCCATGCTTTTCACTTGATAAGAGCATCCCTTCACTAAGGTGACCCAGCATCTTACGTGGCTTTAAGTTAGTAACAGCTAAAACCTTTTTGTCTAATAGCTCACTTGCATCTGGATAAAACTTGCGGATACCACTCAAAATTTGGGTTTCCTTGCCATTACCAAAGTCCAGCTTGAACATGAGCAACTTGCTTGAGCCTTTAACTGGTTCAACTGACAAAATTTGGCCTACTTGGATCTTAACCTTGTCAAAATCGTCAATGGTGATTTCGTCACCCTTCTTTTGTTCACTTCTAGTGGTCTTCTTTGGCTTAGCTTTAGCCATTTCATCCTTGATGTACTTAACTTCTTCGTCCATCTTAAGTCTTGGGAAAATTGGTTGTGGTTTTTCAATTACTTTAACATCCCAATCAAAGTCACCAAAGGCCAAATGCTTAGCGTCTTCATTGTCCCAATTTAAACCAAGTTGCTTGAACATAATTGGTGCAGTTTCGGTCATTACTGGTTCAATCATAATAGCAATTAAACGCAAGCTTTCAGCCAAATTGCTCATGACCTTGCTAAGTTCTTCCTTTTTACCTTCTTTGTTCAAAGCCCATGGAGTAGTTTCATCAATATACTTGTTAGCACGAGAAACCAACTTCCAAATATTGTCTAATGCCTTTGAAAAGTGAAGTGAATCCATATTTTCGCGATAATCATTAATGACACTAGCAGCTGTATCTTGCAAGTCTTTGCCAAATTCAGCTTGAGCAACGGGAACTGCATCAACATGACCAGCTTGATATTGATTAATCATTGACACGGTTCTGTTAAGTAAGTTACCCAAATCGTTGGCCAAGTCATAATTAATTCTTTCAACAAAGTCTTCTGGTGTAAAAATACCGTCATCGCCAAATGGAAGAGCACGCATCAAGTAATAGCGAAGTGGATCAACACCATAACGACTAGTCAATGATTCTGGATAAACGGCATTTCCCTTTGACTTAGACATCTTGCCATTTTTCATCAATACCCAACCATGGCCGATAATGTGCTTAGGAAGTGGCAAATCAAGAGCCATTAACATAATTGGCCAATAAATAGTGTGGAAACGAACAATTTCCTTACCTACCAAGTGAACGTCTGCAGGCCAATATTTCTTAAACAATGAATCATCGTCTGAACCATAGCCCAAAGCGGTAATATAGTTTGAAAGTGCATCGATCCAAACGTAAACCACGTGTTTAGGATCACTTAGAACAGGAATTCCCCAGTTAACAGTAGTCCGGGTAACTGATAAATCTTCCAAACCTGGCTTAATGAAGTTATTAAGCATTTCCTTTTCACGTGAATGAGGCAAAATAAATTCAGGATGTTCCTTGTAGTATTCCACCAAACGGTCAGCATACTTGCTCATCTTGAAGAAGTAGGATGGTTCCTTAACCAAACGTACTTCATGACCACTTGGAGCCTTACCGCCGATTACATTACCATCATCATCTTTGTAAACTTCAGCAAGCTGTGATTCAGTAAAGTATTCTTCATCTTCAACTGAGTACCAGCCAGTATATTCGCCTAGGTAGATGTCACCTTTTGCTAATAATTTTTCAAAAATCTTTTGTACGGCAGCTACGTGCTCTTTGTCAGTTGTTCTAATAAACTTATCGTAAGAAATATTGAGACTCTTCCATAATTTCTTGTAAGAAGCCGCCATCTTGTCGACGAACTCTTGTGGCTTAATTCCTTGTGCTTCAGCTTTTTGTTCAATCTTTAAGCCGTGTTCATCAGTACCAGTTAAAAAGAAAGTATCGTAGCCTTGACTGCGCTTGTAACGAGCCATTGTATCAGCTGCAATAGTAGTATAAGCATTACCGATCGTTAAGCGACCAGATGGATAGTAAATTGGGGTTGTAATATAAAAAGTATCTTTATCAGCCATTGATTAATCAAACTCCTTTAATCGTCTAAAATATCTATTTTATTTTAACATGCAAAAAAAGGAATTGGGCTAAAACCAGCAATTCCTTTTAATTCAAATCAGAATTTTTCTTTTTTTAAATATAAGTGCTTAACCAAAGTCGTCAGTAAAATGTAGATTACTTCTAGCAAGAAGACTATGCCCCAATAACCAAACGGCAATTGAGCTAGGCCCAAACTTGGCGCGATACTTGATGAAGGCAACATTGTACCAATAATTGCCATACCAATGGTCACCAAGAACACCACTGGCGTGGCATGTTGCTTAAAGAATGGAAAACGTTCATCACGCAAAGTGTGAATCACCATAATTCTTGTCCAAAGCGATTCCACAAAAATCCCCGAATAAAATAGTGTCATAAAGACCCAATGATGATAATTAGACCCTACTAAATATGGACAAATCACATAAAACATCAAGCCCATTGCGATAAAATCAATAATTGCTAGAATCGGACCAAAATTAAGTACAAACTTCGGCCATCTCTTAATCGACCATTTTTGTGGCTTTTTGACATAGTTTTTAGAAACACTATCAAAGGGAATAACCAGACAACTTATGCTAAACAGCAAATTTAAAATTAAAACTTGCAATGGCAAAAGAGGCAAAAATGGCAAGAGCAGCGATGAAACAACCATCGCAATTACACTACCAGCGTTAGTTACCAAGAAGGTCTTAATATATTTCATTGTATTTGAAAAGACTTTTCGGCCCATTAGAATCATTTCTTCTAACAGCTGCAAATCTTTTTGCTCAAAAATAATATCGGCTGACTCTTTGATAATATCAACTGACGTATTCGAAGTTACGGTCACATCAGCTACCTTCATTGCTAAAGCGTCTTTATTGCCATTCCCCATATAACCGACTGTATGACCGTTTGCTTTGAGTGCATTAATAATTTTTACTCTTAATTCCGGGGTTATTCGCACAAATATATCGCATTTTTCAACAATTTCACGCAACTCTTCCGGGCTAACCGCTTCGATCTGGGTGCCGTCATAAACAGTATCAACGTTTAATCCCACCTGCAAAGCAATAGCACGAGTAACTGCTTCGTTATCACCAGTAAAAATCTTGACATCAACATAATCTTTTTTAAGATCTTCCAGCGCTTCTTTAGTTGTTTCTTTTGGCGGATCAAGATAAGCCAAATAGCCAATAATGGTTAAATCATGTTCATCTTTAGCAGAGAACTCACCTACTGGGGCAGGATTTAATTTATAACCTACTAAAAGTACCCGTAAACCGTCATCGTTTAATTCATTAATCTGATTTAAGATCTTTTCTCGCCAGGCAGTAGTTAAATCCTCAACCTTGCCATTAAGTTCAACCTTATTAGAAATTGCCAGCATCCCTTCAGCGGCACCTTTAGTTACTAATAAGTGCTGCCCGTGGTGTTCATCGTTATCTACCACTACCACGCTCATTCTTTTTCGAGTGTAGTCAAAGGGAATTTCGTCAATTTTATTGTAATCACGCTGAATTTCGTTTACATCTAGTTCATCGCCCGCGGCATCAATTACCGCCTTATCGATTAAATCTTTTACCCCAGTTTGATAATATGCATTCAAATATGAAAACTTCAAAATCTGTGGGGTTTCTTGCATATCTAAATCATAGTGACGCTCTAAAACCACTTGATTTTGTGTCAAAGTCCCGGTTTTATCGATACAGAACACATCAGTTGAGCCCAAATTTTGAATAGCATTCATTTGCTTAACGACAGCACCATTTTGGGATATTTCCCGTGCGCCCCGTGTTAAATTGGAATTAACAATAATCGGCAACACTTCTGGTGTTAAGCCAACTGCCGCTGTCAAAGCGAAAATTAAGCTTTCCCCCCCCAATTCCCCTTAGTCAGGCCATTAATCACAAACAAAAGCGGAATCACAATTGCTGTCGCGATAATCAATATTTTAGCTAATTGCTTCATTTCCCGGTCAAACAGGGTAGTTTTTACTTTTTTACGGGAAATAGCCTGAACTGCTTTGCCAAAAACAGTGTGATTGCCAATTGCAAAAACAATCCCGGTGCCAGAGCCTGAAACAATAGTTGTTCCCTCATATAGAATATTAGGGTAGTTCAAATAATCATTAGCCATACTCGGCTTAATTACTACATTAGCCATCTTTTCTGCCGGCTCAGGATCCCCATCTAAATAGCTTGATGAGCAAAAAAGATCTTTGCTAGTTAACAACTTCATATCCGCTGGAATCATATCACCAGCCGACAAGTTAATTACATCACCAACCACTACTTCATCTGTTGGCAATTCCACATTTTTGCCATCACGCCGGATATTCGTTGTAACTGATACCATATTGAGTAATTGATCAGTTACCTTAGCAATTCTGATTTTTTGGATAAAATTGACGAGAACCGAGATAATCAACATCACGATCATCACTATCGTAGTAATTAAGTCATTATCTCCTTGTGGCACCAAAATATAGCTAGTAAACAGGGTTAATAAAGTTAATACTAATAAAACCAACGTAAATGGCGTAGCGATTGATTCCCATAATAAGCGCCATTTAGAGGAATTGCTATTAGTAATGATTTCGTTTTTGCCATATTCTCTTCTGTTTTCTTCAGCCTTATTAGTCGAAAGCCCTTCAGCACTCGCCTGTAAACGCGCCAGCGTCTCGCTACGTGACTCACGCGCAATCCGTTGAATCCTTTGAATGTCTATATTCGATCGCTTCTTGCTAGCTGCTTTTAACATTATTTGCTCCCTTCTTTAATTGGGACAAGCAAAACAAAAAAGCCACCTGTAACTCTGCAGGTGACTTTTGCCAAACAAGGCTCTGTCATACTCGTCGTTCAGTTTTAACACTACGTGACGTAAGCACATGCTAGCTATCTGGATCTCGCCTTAAGTCGACGACACCTATTTAACCCGTTGGCATCTCTGGATGTTTCTGGGCGATAGCGTGTGTTCACGTAGGAGTCTCACCTAACAGTTTTTCGCTAATTATGTCTATAAAAAGTGTAAGGACAAAATGCAAATAAGTCAAGCCGACTATTTCTTAGAAATTGGATCACGATGACTAAATCTACGCAAGAAATAAGTAATTCCCGTAATTAAAAATGCCAGTGCCAGTGCGATTGGTAAAGCTACACTATGTGGACGCGCGACTTTATTTTGTTCTGCTTGCGTCAAATCATATTTATCAAGTGCATATTGATATTGTTGATCAACTCTAGTCGCACATGCCCGAAAGACGAAGCGAATTCCCTTGTTAAAAGTTGCATTATTTTGACTACGCAATTTATCTACTTCAGCACGCAAGATATTGCCCCGAGCGACCTCGGTGAAGGCACTATGCAAATCTTTAGTTGAATAAATTTGCACATTACGCTTTTTACCTTTCTGTCCTACCACAATAAAGACCGTTCGCTTAGAATGATCTAGCATCTTAGGTGTTAACTTATTCAGCCTTTTAACCGTTATAACGACAATTTGCGGTTGTTCTTTAGTCTGAAAATAGCGATTATTTTTTTCCGTAATCAAAGTGCGAGTTTCTTTATCTAAAATATGAGCATGATCTTCAATATTTGGCTGGACAAATCCTGTCGTTATTAAAAATACAGTTACTAGTCCCATTAACCAAATTAAATTAATTCTCGTCTTCTTCAAGTTTATGGGCCAAGCTTTCCACGTATTTGCGATTAATCTTAATCTGTTCATAAGGCACCCCGCTATCATGAAGTAGTTGCATCGCCAATGGATTATCGCGATAGTCAAAATAATAGTTAATTTTTTTCACGCCTGCCTGCAACAAGGATCTGCAGCAATTATAGCAAGGAAAATGTGTCACATAAATCTCAGTATTTTCTGTAGAAACACCAAACTTAGCACACTGAATGATCGCATTCATTTCTGAATGAATAGTTCTAACGCAGTGACCATCAACCATTTGATGACCCACATCGTCACAATGCGGTTGTCCTGAAACGGAACCATTATAACCAGTGCCAATAATCCGATTATTTTTTACTAAGACGCTACCAACTAATGCGCGATTACAAGTAGAGCGTTGCGCAATTACTAGCGCCTGCATCATAAAATATTGTTTCCAAGGAATTCGATCGTGCATAACTTTACCTCAGCCTTATCTATTCTTGAAATAGTTCAAACCAATTGCGTCACGGACTTGTTCAAGTGTTGCATTAGCCACTTTATTAGCCTTTTTTGAACCTTCCAGAAGCATTTCATAAACCGCATCTTCATCTTGAGCAAACTTTTCGCGACGTTCACGAATTGGTGCAAGCTCTGCTTCAAGGACCTTGTTTAAGTAACGCTTAATCTTAACGTCACCTAAGCCACCCTTTTGGTATTCTGCCTTAAGTTCTGCCACCTTGTCCTTATCTGGATCGAAGACATCAAGATATGTAAAGACAGTGTTACCTTCAACCTTACCAGGGTCTTCAACGTGAATATGGTTAGGATCCGTGTACATTGACATAACTTTCTTTTGAACTGTCTTTGCATCATCAGCAAGATAAATCGCATTGCCAAGTGACTTCGACATCTTCGCATTACCATCAAGTCCTGGCAAACGTCCTTGACCTTTAGGTGGGAAATAACCTTTAGGTTCAACCAAAACATCACAATTATAAACACGGTTAAAAGTCCTAACGATTTCACGTGTTTGTTCCAACATTGGTTCCTGGTCATCTCCAACAGGAATAACGGTTGCTTTAAAAGCGGTGATATCAGCAGCTTGAGAAACTGGATAGTTTAAAAAGCCAATTGGAATAGAGTCTTTGAAATCTTTTTGCTTAATTTCTGTCTTAACAGTTGGATTTCTTTCAAGCCGAGCCACAGTTACTAAATCCATGTAGTAAGCAGTCAATTCAAATAGAGCAGGAATTTGTGATTGAACATAAATAGTTGATTTAGCTGGATCAATACCAACAGCTAAGTAATCTAAAGCTACTTGGATCAAACTATTGCGAATTTTTTCCGGATTACGAGCATTGTCGGTCAAAGCCTGTGTATCCGCAATCATAATATATGGATCATATTTACCTGAATTTTGTAATTTTACTCTATTCTTTAATGAACCGATATAGTGACCAATGTGCAGCTTACCAGTAGGACGGTCACCAGTTAATAAAATTTCTTTCGCCATCTTTTTGCTCTTTTCTAATTTTTAAGTTTATTTTTTTATTAATATTAATTGTTTAATTACCTAATTTTAACAAAAAATAGGCTATGATTAAACTAGCCCTAAAGAAAGGAAATGCGTATGTGCAACCAGTTTCGTTTACCTAATTTAAAACAAATTCAACAATATCTCAAAAGCGATCTTGACCTGCCCTTAGTTACACCAAATTTTGACATTCAAGCACAAGATATTTTTCCTAACCAAGTAGCACCTGTTTTGCTTTATCAAAATGGTCAATTGCAATTAAACAACAAAAAATGGGGCTATCCAAGTCCCGTTGATCCAAAAAAGCCATTATTTAACGCTAGAATTGAGCGATTTTATGATTCAGCGCCTTCAATGTGGGACAAATCCTTTGCCAAGCAACGTTGCTTAATCTTAACCGAAAAATTCTTTGAATACGCTAAAACTACCCATATTGCTGAAAACGGTCGTAAATACCATGATCGCTACGCCTTCCGCACTAATCAACCACTTACCTTAATTGCAGGTATTTATGATCAGGATTATTTTTCAATGGTTACTACCGCGCCTAACAAAGATATGGCGCCAATCCATAATAGAATGCCTCTAGTTGTTATGCCCAACGAACTACGCCGCTGGCTTTTTCAAAATTTTACCAGCTTAATTGATCGTAAAAGTGTTGATCTTCAAATAGAAAAAATGCTAAAATAAAAACATATTGCGGGTATAGTTAAATGGTAGAACGACAGCTTCCCAAGCTGTAGATGCGGGTTCGATTCACGCTATCCGCTTTTTGTATAAAAAAAGGATGAGAATTTTTCTCATCCTTTTGTTTTTAAATCATAATCACTGTAAGTACGCCACTAACTACAGCTAAGTAAATTGGCATCAATAATGTTTGTGTGTACATATAGCTCCAAGCAAACACCATGCCATAAATTGCATCAATAATAAAGAGTACTACTGAATTTTGAAAGTTCAGTAAGCTATAAATCAGACCTGAAACAATGATCCCCATAATTGCAACTTGCTTAGTATTTCGCCGAAAAGCATAATTGAACAAAAAGCCAGTCGCCAAAAATTCTTGTAGGATTGGTAATACAATTCCTTGGACAACGATTAAAAACCAAAACATGTTAACTGATTCACTTTTGGCATATATCAATTGGAAATCATAATGACTAATCCTGCCATATGATTGTAAGTATGAAATCGAAATCTGTGTAACTGTAATCACTAATGTTAATAGAACAACAGTTGACAAACTGCCCAACCATGGAAGTTTAAAATCACGGGCAAAAAAGCGTTGCTCTCTATTGAAACGATAAACATAAAACAATAGAATCATGGCTGCAACTAAGCCGAATAAAATCAAATCCCAAATATGAACCGGAGATTTTCTAGTAACTAGCTTTACTACTGCAAACACAGCGACATAGCCAGCTAAATAAACGGCATAGCGGATCACATTACCCTCTCTTGATTGTGGCGTATTCAAATTCTTCACTCCTACTCTGAATTGTATCCTACAAAACCCATATTATACCAGAAAAAGACAGTTTATTATAGTTCTCAACTTATTTAACTTCCACAATCGTTACTTGATATTCACCTGCTGGTGCAGCCACCGTTGCTGTTGTACCAGCCTCCTTTTTCATGATTGCTTGACCCAATGGAGAATCAAAAGAAACCTTGCCAGCAGCAAGATCCGCTTCCATTCGCCCAACTACTTTGTATTCTTCTGTTTCATCATCGTCATCAAACTTAAGCACAACGGTCTTTCCTAGATCAACCTTACCATCATCTTCAGCTTTAACAATTTCGGCATACTTTAATTGTTTGCCTAGGTAACGCAGACGACTTTGTAAGTGACCTAGATCACGTTTTGCTTCAGTATATTCAGTATTTTCCGAAAGATCACCTAAAGCTCGTGCAGCCTGCAAAATTTTAATTCTACGTGGCCGATCTTTTTTTAATCGAGCAATTTCATCCTCAATTTGTTGATAGCCTTCTGGAGTCATTTTCTGAAAATATACCATTTCTATTTCACAAACTTTCTTTATTTTTCTATACGTAATAATTATCTACAATCTCAGAATGTTATTGTAGCAGCGTTATCAGTCTAAAATTAGCACTATATATTTTTGAGTGCTAATTTGTGTCATTTCTATAAAAAGCGACTACAATAAACAGTGTAAGGAGAAAAGAGATCAAGAAATGAGTTGATCTTTTCCTTATATTCTAATTAAGCAAATACAAAAATGAAAGGAAGTTTTATTTATGGCAAACAATATGATGAATCGGCGCAACGACATGATGGATACAATGAATGATTGGTTTGGTTTTCCAAGAAACTTCTTTGACGATAATGAAATTGAAAACATTATGCAATCTGATGTTGCAGAAACTGATAAGGACTATCTAGTTAAGATTGACATGCCTGGCATGGATAAGCAGGATATCAACGTTAACTATAATGACGGTACGTTAAATGTCAGCGGCACAAGAAAATCATTTAAGGACACTAGCGATAAAAATAGAAATATCATTCATAAGGAAAGAAGTGAGGG
Organism: Lactobacillus mulieris; assembly: GCA_022756575.1. Classification (GTDB taxonomy): domain Bacteria; phylum Bacillota; class Bacilli; order Lactobacillales; family Lactobacillaceae; genus Lactobacillus; species Lactobacillus mulieris_A. The sequence goes on along the minus strand of JALBSH010000004.1, from coordinate 16,789 downwards.
CAGTATTTCTAGAAGCTATAGATTACCAAATGTAGTTGCAAGTGAGATTCATGCAAAGTATGATAATGGTGTATTGACCATCACTTTGCCAAAGGAAACTGCTGGCAATGATGGCAATTCTATCCAAATTGATTAATTTATTAGATATAGGCAAGAAATCTAATAAGTTGACGGATTAATAATTCTCTCAAGCGAGTTCTGATTGAACCCGCTTTTGTTTTGCTTTAAAATAGAATTAAATTGAGAAAAAAATTATAAAATGAAAAGGAGATTTTTTATGGCTCATGAATTAACTGTGCAGGAACTAGAAAAGTTCTCTGCCGAATTTAATAAAAAACCTGAAAATAAAGTCGTTGCTCGTGCAGCTCAACGCAGTGGTGTACTTGAAGCATCTTATAATGATCGTGTTCAAGGACAATTAACCCGCGTCTTTTCAACTGAACTTGATACAAATAATGTCACTAACCAAAAACATTCTGGTCGTTGCTGGCTGTTTGCGACTTTGAACGTTTTGCGCCACGCTTTTGGTAAGAAATATAAGGCTAAGGACTTCACCTTCTCACAAGCTTACAACTTCTTCTGGGATAAGATCGAACGTGCTAACATGTTCTACAACAGAATCTTAGACAGTGCTGACATGCCACTTGATTCACGTCAAGTTAAGGCTGACTTAGACTTTGCTGGTAGTGATGGTGGACAATTCCAAATGGCTGCCGCTTTAGTTGAAAAATATGGTGTTGTTCCTTCATATGCAATGCCAGAAACTTTTAACACCAATGATACTACTGGTTTTGCGACTGCTTTAGGCGATAAGTTAAAGAAGGATGCTTTAGTATTGCGCCACTTGAAGCAATACGGCAAAGATGATGAAATTAAAAAGGTTCGCGAAAAATTTTTAAGCGAAGTTTACCAAATGACTGCTATCGCAGTAGGTGAACCACCTAAGACTTTCGATCTTGAATATCGTGATGACGACAAGAAATATCATTTAGAAAAGAACCTAACTCCACTTGAGTTTTTACACAAGTACATGGGCGACGTTGATTTTGATGACTATGTTGTTTTAACCAATGCTCCAGACCATGACTATAACAAGCTTTATGGTCTACCAGCTGAAGACAACATTGAAGGCTCACTGAGAATCAAGATTTTGAATGTACCAATGGAATACTTGTCCAGCGCTGCTATCGCTCAATTAAAAGACGGCGAAGCTGTTTGGTTTGGTAACGATGTTTTACGTCAAATGGACCGTAAAACTGGTTACCTTGACACTAATTTGTACAAGTTAGATGACTTATTCGGCGTTGACCTTAAAATGTCTAAAGCAGACAGATTAAAGACCGGCGTCGGTCAAGTGTCACATGCCATGACTTTAGTTGGTGTTGATGAAGACAACGGCGAAGTTCGTCAATGGAAAGTTGAGAACTCATGGGGCGATAAATCTGGTGTTAAAGGCTTCTACGTCATGAATAATGAATGGTTTAAGGACTATGTTTACGAAGTTGTAGTCCACAAGAAGTACTTAACTGAAAACCAAAAGAAGCTCGCTGAAGGTCCAATCACTGACCTACCAGCATGGGATTCATTAGCTTAACGAGCAATGATCATATAAAAAGGCGATCCATATCGGATCGCCTTTTTAGCATAAATATAATATTAATATAGAGAGAGTTGCATTAGATTTGGTATCTAATTTTCGTAGCTTGCCGCTACTTCTTCGTAATGCTTGACTTCATCGTCAGAGCAGCGTACGAAGTGTCCTGGACGAATTTCATGCATTGAGCGTTGCTTTCCGTCCATTTCTTCTTTTTGAGCGTCATAAGGAATCCTTGTCCGGCTCCGCTCAACTTCTGGATCAGGAATTGGCACTGCAGAAATCAAACTCTTCGTGTAATCATGAAGTGGTCGATCATAGACGTCATCGGCTGGACCTACTTCCAGTAGTTTACCGTAGTGCATTACACCAATTCGGTCAGAAATAAACTTAACCATTGATAAATCGTGGGCAATGAACAAGTAAGTTAAACCACGCTTTTTCTGTAATTCAATCATCAAGTTAACTACTTGAGCTTGAATTGATACGTCTAGAGCTGAAATAGGTTCGTCTGCAACAATAAATTTGGGCTCTACGGCTAAGGCGCGAGCAATCCCGATTCTTTGACGCTGACCACCTGAGAATTCATGTGGAAAACGGCTAGCATGACTTGCATTTAAGCCAACAGTTTCCAATAATTCCTCTACTCTCTCAGTTCGTTCATCTTTATTTTTAACCAAATGGTGAATATCTAATCCTTCAGCAATAATGTCCTCAACAGTCATTCTAGGATTAAGTGAAGCATAAGGATCTTGAAAGATCATTTGTGCATCCCGTGTAAAAGCTAGTTTGTCTGCACGACTTTTTAAATCTGCTACATTTTTGCCTTCAAAAATCACTTTGCCACTAGTTGGCTTATACAATTGCAAAATTGAGCGCCCAGTAGTTGTCTTACCAGAACCAGATTCACCTACCAAGCCGAAAGTTTCACCTTCATAGATATTAAAGCTTACATCGTCAACAGCCTTGGTGACATTACGACCATTTTTAAAGTATTGTTTTAGATGTTTTACTTCCAAAATTTTCTTTTTTTCTGGCATAAAAATCTCCTTTACCGCGACTAGTTAACCTCTGGCAGTTTATCTTCTTGTTTCATCAAGTTATATTTTTTCCAGCGACGTGTAATTTCAGCTGGTGGTTCCACTTTAGGTGCACCTGGTGCTAAAAGCCAGGTTGCAGCATAGTGAGTATCAGTTACCTTGAAAAATGGTGGCTTTCTTTCCACATCAATCTTCATGGCATACTTATTTCTTGGTGCAAAAGGATCACCCTTGGGCGGATCAAGCAAGTTAGGAGGCGTACCTGGAATCGACTCCAAAGTATCACTGTTTAAAGTAGGCATTGAATTGATTAAGCCCCAAGTATATGGATGCTGTGGATCATAAAAAATTTCATCAACACCACCGAATTCTAAGAATTCACCAGCGTACATTACAGCTACTCTATCTGCCATACCGGCCACCACGCCCAAGTCGTGCGTAATGAAAATAATTGAGGTCTTAACCCGCTTTTGCAAGTCTTTCATCAAGTCCAAGATTTCAGCTTGGACAGTCACGTCTAGAGCTGTAGTTGGTTCATCAGCCAGCAAAATCTCTGGCTCACAAATTAAAGCAATCGCAATTACGATTCTTTGTCTCATCCCACCTGAAAACTGGTGAGGATATTGATTAATTCGTTCTTCTGCATTTGGGATTCCCACGGCCTTCATCATTTCCAAGGCTTTAGCCCAAGCTTCTTTCTTAGAGGCACCCTTATGTTTGATTAATGGCTCCGCAATTTGCTGCCCAATCTTCATAGTTGGGTCAAGCGAAGTCATTGGATCCTGGAAAATCATCGAAATTTCGTTACCACGAATTTTTTGCATTTCTTTTTCAGATAACTCTAGCAAATTTTTGCCGTGGAAATCAATCTCACCGTCTTCAATCTGAGCATTTCGTGCTAACAGACCGATAATACTTCTGGTAGTAACCGACTTACCTGAACCTGATTCTCCTACAATTGCGAGCGTCTCTCCCTTATTTAGGTGAAAGGAAACGTTACGAATAGCTTTAACCTCACCAGCATAAGTGTGGAAATCAATTTTTAAATTTTTAACATCTAAAACTCTTTCTTCTGGCATTTAGGTTAATCCTTTCTATCTTTGTCCCCGTGGATCGAAGGCATCACGCAAACCATCACCTAATAAGTTAAAGGCAATCATCAACACACACAATACGATTGCTGGATACCACATCTGATATGGCAAGAATTGAAAATTCTTTTGTCCTTCGTTCAAAAGTACACCTAGTGAAGTTTCTGGGGCTGAAATACCGATTCCGATGAAACTTAAGAAGGCTTCGAAGAAGATAGCAGTTGGAATAGTATACATCGTTTGAATAATGATGATACTTGAAAGGTTAGGCACTAAGTGTTTCCAAGCAATTTTCCAAGGTGATTCACCTAATGATCTAGCTGCCAAAACATATTCTTCATTCTTCAAACTCAACGTTTCAGCCCGGACCTGCCGCGCCATTGTCGTCCAACTTGAAATAGCAATTGCCAAGATAATTGACTTAATACCTGGTTTTAATACCACCAACATCAAAACTACAATGATCAAATTGGGTACGGAGGAAATAATTTCGATTATCCGCTGCATCACGTTATCGACTCCCCCGCCTTTCCATCCGGACACTATTCCGTACGCGACTCCGATAGTTAAATCAAAGAAAGCTGCAACTAAAGCGACGATCAATGAAATCTTTGTACCATAGATAATTCTTTGTCCCAAAGATCTGCCTAAATAATCTGTACCTGCGATAAAATACTTATCTTTAGGCACGCCATTCTGGGCATAAGCATCAACCCACTTGCCATTTTGCTTAATCTTACCGTTCAACCCGTTAATTGCGCTCATTCCTGGCACTTTAGCAGGCAAATTGGCATATTGTGGGTGCGATTTAACTAAAGTAGATTTATTGATGAATGGGGTTGAACCAAAAGCTACTACAATCATCAAAATAACAATAATTGCAGAAATAATAGCTGCTTTTCTCTGCTTGAAGCGAAGCCAAACATTTTGTGCAAACGATAAAGATGGACCTGCAATGTTTTCGTTATCCTGTGCTTCATCTTTTGGTAAGGGTTCAAAGGCATCTGCAGTAAGGTTTAATTTTTCTTCAGTCATATTGTCTTCTAGGCCTCGCTTTCATCTAATCTAATTCTTGGATCAATTAATCCATAAACAATATCAGTAATCAACAGAATTACTACTAATCCAATACAGTAAACCATCGTAATTCCCATGATTGTTGGATAGTCGTTAGTCAAAATCGACTTAACAAATTGTTCACCAATCCCAGGAACGTTAAAGATATTTTCAATAACCATTGAACCAGTCATCAAGGCTACAGCATAAGGACCAATCAGAGTTACTAATGGAATCATTGAATTACGCATTGCATGTTTTCTAATGACTTCCATTCTACTTAAGCCCTTGGCCTTACCTAACTCAATATAGTCACTACTTAAGGTATCAACCATACTGGTTCGGATAAACCGAGCTGTTTCCGCAAATGGTCCAACTGCCAAAGCAATCGTTGGCATAATCGTTTGAGAAAATTGCCCCCAACCAGCAATTGGGAACCAACCTAGCTTTAAACCGATGTAGTATTGAAGCAAAACTGCTAAAACAAAGTTAGGAACTGATTTACCCAAAATAGAAATTACAGTAGCAGTTGAGTCAACCCAAGTACCCTGTCTCATAGCAGCAATTGCCCCAGCGATTACACCAAGGACAACTCCCAAAATTAATGCTTGTAAACCTAATTGTACTGACGCACCCAAACGCGCCCCAATTAATGAAGCTACCGGTTGGTTACTATATTGGAAGGATGTCCCAAAATCACCGTGAAGCATCCCCGCAATATAAATCAAATATTGTTGCCAGATAGGTTTATTTAAACCATACTGTTGATCCATAATTTGCCGCTGAGTTAGCGTCATCTTTGCTTCATTAGCATAAGGTGAACCCGGCATCAATTTCATTAAGAAAAAAGTTACCGTAGCCACGATAAGCAAAGTGAGGATCATATAAAATATACGTTTTAATAGGTATCTAGCCATATTAATTGCTCCCTCATTTTATTTTATGCTTTCATTTACTTTTTAATGCTGTTTTAATTATACCAAAAGAAATAAATATATCTAGTGAAAATGTCCAAAAAATTAAAAAAATAAGAGAGAAATTTTGCTTTCTCTCTTATTTTTAACTTTTATTATATCTATTTTGCTTTACTTATAGTTTGGAGCAGCTTTGGTCATTTGAACATCATGTGGATGTGATTCACGTAAACCTGCATTAGTGATTTGAACAAATTGAGCTTTATCAATTAATTCCGGAATATTTGCAGCACCACAATATCCCATACCTGAACGGAGACCACCATCAATTTGAAAGACTACATCAGAAACATCGCCCTTATATTCTACTCGAGCTTCAACACCTTCTGGAACAAGTTTATTAGCTTCGTTTACGCCACCTTGGAAGTAACGGTCACTTGAACCGTGTGCTTGGGCCATCGCACCAACAGACCCCATTCCGCGATAGCGCTTATACTTCTTGCCATTATCTTCAAAAATTTCGCCAGGTGCTTCAGTAGTACCTGATAGCATTGAGCCAAGCATGACAGCATTGCCACCCGCTGCTAAAGCTTTAACAACATCACCTGAATATTTAATTCCACCATCTGCAATGATTGGCTTGTGATATTCACGTGCAGCTGTAGCAGCATCATAAATAGCCGTGATTTGTGGCACACCAACACCAGCAACAACTCTAGTAGTACAAATTGATCCAGGGCCAATACCAACTTTGACGACATCAACACCAGCATCAAACAGTGCTCTAGTTGCATCCCCAGTCGCAACATTACCAGCAATCAAAGTTGCTTCTGGAAAATGATCGCGGATTTCTTTGATCTTGCGCAATACCCCAGCTGAGTGACCATGAGCAGTATCGATAACGATCGCATCAGCACCAGCTTCAAGCAATGCTTCTGCTCTTTCAAAAGTATCACTGGTTACACCAACTGCTGCAGCACAGAGCAGATGGTTTTGATCATCAGTTGCGGCCTTTGCAGCACTAGTTGGCACAACTACGCTCTTTACGTTGGCTACTTCACCAGCTTGCGCTTGAATTGACATATTCTTGTGCACAACGCCTAGCCCACCTTGGAGAGCCATTGCAATTGCCATTGCACCTTCAGTTACAGTATCCATCCCTGCACTGATCAATGGAATATTTAATTTAATGTTATCCGCCAAAGTCGTACTCAAATCAACTTCGTTTGGCAAAACATGACTTTCTGCTGGAATTAATAAAACATCATCAAACGTTAAACCTTTTTTAGCGAATTTTGTATCCCAATTTGACATTTAAGCTCTCCTTTTCTCATTCAAAAAATTATTAGTTTTACTTTACTAGCCTAACTTGCTTTTTTCAAGCGAAAATCAAAAAGCAGACCGATTTTTTCGGTCTGCTTTTTAATTACATAGAGGAGTTGTTTATTGTTATAAGTTCTATTATTTAGATATTTAGGATTTTAGTCTACTTTTCAACATAAGCATATTTGAAGTTATAGTTAGCTCCAGCACCATTATATACAACGCCCTTGACAGTTGGACGAACCATCCAAGCTTCTGCTGGCTGGTAAAGTGGTACTACACCTTGCTCAGTTAACAATACACGTTCAGCCTTAGCTAAGTCTTCAAAACGAGTATTTTCGTTTCCAGTAGTTTTAGAAGCTGCTACATACTTATCATATTCCTTATTAGCCCACTTGCCCCAGTTGTATGAAGCATTTGAGGTGTTCAAGTCAAGGAATGAGATTGGATCAGTAAAGTCAGCTTGCCAACCCATCAGTAAAGCATCAAAGTTACCATTTTGACCACGAACTAAGGCAGTCTTTTTAGGTAAACTATTTACTCTGACATTAACGCCTTTCAAGTTTGACTCAATAGTACTTTGCAAGTATTCACCTGCTTTTTTGGCATCATCATCGTCATAGGTTAGCAAAGTGAAGTTAACTTTGCTCTGTCCTAAAGCCTTTTGTGCTTTCTTCCAATAACTTTTAGCTAAAGTAGGGTTATATGTCATTAACTTATCAGTTTCAGCAGTTTTGACTAATTCAGTATAATCTTTGCCATTTACTTCAGTCATACTATTTGGTGAAAAGGTAGTGACTGGCTTGTTAGCACCACCTACAGCTGAAGCTAATGCCTTACGATTAACCGATAACGATAATGCTCGGCGGAAGTCATTATTTTGGAAAAGCTTGTTCTTTTCGTTTAATTGTAAATATTGTGTTGAAGAAGCTGGTCTAATTGTATAACCACTCTGGTTCTTCAATTGTTTTGTAGCTTGTGGTGCCAATAATGCTACATCTAATTTTCCAGATTGATACAAGTTATAGTCAGTTGATGGTGTCTTTTGCACGCTGTAATTAATCTTACTTAGTTTTACCTTGCCTTTGTCCCAGTAATCTTTATTTTTAACTAGCTTCCAAGACAAGTTTGAACCGGTCCAGCCTTTTGATACAAATGGTCCGTTATAAACCATTGTTTTAGATGAGGTACCATAATTTTTGCCATACTTTTCAACGGCATGTTCATTTTGAGGGAAGAAAACCCCGAAGCCCATCAATAGCTTAAAGTATGGAATTCTTCTATCCAAAGTAACGGTTAAATGTTGGTTATCATCTGCTTTAACACCGAGTGTTTCAACCTTCTTCTTTCCTGCTACTACATCATCCGCATTCTTTACTCCTGAGAAAAGATAAGCATATTGTGAGGCAGTCTTTGGATCAACAGTCCTACGCCATGAATAGACGAAATCTTTAGCAGTAACTGGATCACCATTAGACCATTTGGCATTCTTTCTCAAAGTAAAATGCCACACTTTACCATCCTTTGATACCTCAGTCTTAGTTGCCAAAGCATTTTCCACCTTGGAATTTTTACCTAAACGATAGAGTCCTTCCATCGAATTATTAATTTGATCTAAACTAGTTGCATCAGTCACCTTGGACAAATCTAAAGTTTGTAATTCTGATTTAGTCATCCAATTCAAGGTTTGCTTGGTACCAGATGACGAACTTTTATTTGAACAGGCTGCCAAAGTTGCAGCTGATACGACGGTTAATAAACTTGCACTAAAATACTTTTTCCACTTTTTCATTTTGACCCTCATTCTTTTTTATTACAAAAAGGAGCAACCTTCACATGGTTGCTCCTTCTATCTATTCATCAAATCATAGCTAGACTATTATTACGCAATTACAAGTGAAGAGAGATTATTTTTATGTCTTGTTTGTAAAATAATAATTGCTGAAATAATAATCATTACTATGTCCTCCTGATTTTTTAATTAATTTGCTACATAAGTATTCTTGAAGTTGTAGTTTAAGCCAGCGCCATTGTAGACAATGCCCTTAATGTCTGGACGAACTAACCAAGCTTCAGTCTTGTAGTAAAGTGGGGCGATTCCTTCATCGCTAAGCAAGATCTTTTCTGCTTTTTCAAGGTCATCCCAACGCTTAGTTGTATCTGCTGTAGTCTTAGAATCAGCGATCAACTTGTCGTATTGGGAGTTACTCCACTTACCGTTATTTTGTGCATTCTTGCTAGTAAACAAGTCAACAAATGAAATTGGATCGGCAAAGTCAGCTGACCAACCTGAAACCACAACATCGAAGTTACCACTAGTTGAACGGTTCAAACGAGTCTTGAATGGTACGTTAGCTACTGAAACCTTCATACCCTTCAAGTTTTCTTCTAATTGACTTTGAAGTGTTTCAGTCGTCTTTTGACCTGAATCAGTATCATCAGACAGGATTGTAAATGAAACGTTCTTAACGCCTAATTCCTTCAAAGCCTTCTTGTAAAGTTTCTTAGCTTCAGTTGGGTTATATGCGGCGTTCTTCTTATCACCAACAACTTCTGACCAGTCCTTACCATCATGGTTAACTACACCCTTTGAAGTTAAACTGGTTGCTGGGGTATTAGCACCACCTAAAGCACTTCCCAGTGCCTTTCTATTGATTGACATTGAGATTGCTCTACGCAAGTCAGCATTTTGGAAAATCTTCTTCTTTTGGTTAAATTGCAAATAGAAGGTTGCTGCAGTATCACGCAAAGTGTAACCCTTTTGATGTTTTAAGTTCTTAGTTTGTTGTGAATCTAAAATAGTAGCATCAAGCTTATTTGATTGGTACAAGTTGTAAGCTGTTGATGGTGTCTTTTGCACGCTGTAATTAATAGCATCAAGCTTAACATTCTTCTTGTCCCAGTAATTCTTGTTTTTCACAAGCTTCCAAGAAAGGTTAGAACCAGTCCAGCCCTTTTGTACAAAAGGTCCGTTGAAGGCTGTAGTCTTAGATGAAGTACCATACTTAGAGCCATTAGCTTCAACTACCTTTTGGTTTTGTGGGAAGAACAATGGGAATCCCATCAATAATTTAAAGTATGGAATTCGTTTGTCCAAAGTAACAACTAATTTATTATCGCCTTCAGCTTTTACTCCCAAACTATTAACTGGTGCCTTACCTGCAGAAATCTGAGTGGCATTATGAATTCCTTCGAAGAGGTAAGCATATTGTGAAGCCGTCTTTGGATTAACGGTTCTGCGCCATGAGTAAACAAAGTCTTTAGCCGTTAACTTATCACCATTAGACCACTTAGAATCACGCAAGGTGAAAGTCCAGTTCTTACCATCTTTTGACACCTTGGTATCTGTTGCCAAAGCATTCTCAACTTTAGAATTCTTACCTAAACGGTATAAACCTTCTTCAACGTTACCCAATTGGTTAAAACTGGTAACGTCTGTTGCCTTAGAAATGTCCATCGTTGGAATTTCAGCCGAATCCATCCAATTAATTGTTTTCTTAGCTGATGAACTTGACGAATTAGAATTACTACCACATGCTGCTAATGTTGAGCCAGCAATCAAAACGGTTGCTCCTGCGGCAAATAATTTGGTAAACTTCATACACATTGCTCCTCTCATTTATGAAAAAAATAATAGAACTTTTTAAGTTGTTTATAAGTATAGCTAAATATTTTTTGCTTTGCAAGTTTTTTTAATATTATTTTTAATTTATTTAAAAAATAAGCCTCAATGCTGATGTATCAAGGCTTATTCAAAATTAAATTATTCTAAACATTCCATTCTTGCATAAATTCACGTACAAAGTCGCGCATGTATGCAGTTCGTCTTTCCGCTTCTTTTTTAGCAGCAGGAGTATTCATTAAATCTTCTAAATGAAAAAGTTTCTCATAAAAGTGGTTGATTGTGGTTTCGACATGGTTACGATATTGATCATGACTAGTTAAAACGGCTGGCTTAATCTCTGGATCGTAAATCTTATTGCCATGTTTACCACCATACGTAAAGGCACGGGCAATTCCAATCGCACCCAAACTTTCTAGACGATCAGCATCTTGCACATATTGTCCAGATAAAGGCAAATGATAGTGATGCTCAATATTAGCTGAAAATGACATGTGTTGAATGGTGAATAAAATATCCCATGCCTCCAGTTCATTAAACCCTACTTGCGGCAATAAAACTTTAATTTCATCAATTACCTTTTGTGGGTCAGCACATATTTTTTCATCAATCGTGTCATGCAAATAACCCGCTGTTTTAATAATAGCAACTACCCGGCTATCTTCATGAGCATCAGCATGATCTGCTAAATACATTTGACTAGCCAAATTAGCTACACGTTCGCCATGATAAAAATCATGACCCGTTTTTTCATTCTTTAAGTGTGTTTGAGTAAAATCGATAACTTGTTTAATTTCCATTATGCCATTGAGTCCCATGCTTTTACCGGCGTTGCTTTGCCTTCCCAAATCTTAACCAGTTTTTCCGGTACATATTGTTTTTTAACAACTACTTTGAAGAGATATTCATCAAACCAGTTATCATCCATCACAAAGTAGCCTTTTTCACCGACCTTGTTTCCCCATGAGTTTTCAATTTTCCATTGACGTGGCTTTCCATTAACAACATCCACACCAACCATCGTCATGGCATGAGTTGAACCCGAAGCACCAGTTTCCAGTCTCTCTTTTTTGCTTAACTTAGTTTCAATATTAAAAATAGCATCAGTTTGATAGAGGTTATGAGCTAAAATTCCCTTTTGACGATCGCTATCTTTACCTACATCACAACCAAACCAAAAAGTTTCGCCTGCTTCAAGTTGCTTAATCGCAGCTTCTTTAAGATTTTCAATTTTAGTGTTTAAGAAATGAACTGGACTTCCGCCCTCTACATTGTCTTCAAATGGCAAAGCATACAGCTTATCAAATTCATGATCTGGTGCATTGAACAAAACAATATAGTCATCCAAGTCATCAGTAAAGTAGTCGTGAAAGAAATCAAGTGGAGTAAGATCACCATCAAAATGATACTTACCTTCATCATCCTTAAACTCAAGGTCAAATTTTTGTACTGGTTGACCGAAAGCAATTACTGCCATACGGTAAACCTCACTCAAAAATTCTTGACGTTTAGCTTCAATTTCATCATTTTTACCTGCTTGAGCTAACTTACGCAACACAAGTCCATCTTCTCGCAACTTATTATTCAAAATACGATTGAAGAAAGCAGTATTGTTGGCAGTGAAACTTTCATCTTGAGCATAGGTTGGCACTAAGCCGTACTTCCTAATCAAAGAAACAGCCATAGCCCATTGGCCACCATCAGTATCAGGTCCCTGCATATAAGTATGCACTGTTCTGTCACTAAGTGGACGATCTGCGGTATTCAAAATATTATCAAAGAAAATATTTGCTCGTTCAATTCGATCCCAGAAGAATAAATAATTTTGTGAAAAAGTAAAGTTTTTAGCATTATACTTCTTAGCAAAACCATGACGCAATGTATTCAAGGCCGCAAATAGCCAGCAGCGACCCGATTGCTTTTGATCAGTAACATTATCAGTTGGGATTTCAATTGAAAAAGTGCGGTTCAATTTCCTAACCTTTTCTGAATCCAAACTAGCCTTAGCCACACCATTATTAACAACAGCCAATTCCGCAACCCGATTTTGTGGTTTTTGCTCATATTCTTTTTGAAATTTAGCAATTTCATTCATTGTAAGTTCATGCTTCATAAAATTTTTCCTTTCTTGCCAAAAACAACAACTAAGCCGCTTCCCAGGTTTGAACTGGGGACCTCCTCCTTACCACGGCGGTGCTCTACCTATTGAGCTAAAGCGGCGTCTTCATTATACCAAAAAAGGCGAAGACATTCATTTGAACATCCTCGTCCTTATTTATTCTCTCCAAGTATTTTTAGAAAATAAGTATTCAAAACGGTTATTAAATTTGCTTTTATTTAGTTCTTAACGACGTCTTTAGTATTCAACCATTGACTCTTGTTGATTCTAACAATCTTCTTTTTATTAACCTTCTTAACGTCTTTTGCGGTATAAGTAGAACCCATTGCAACTTTTTTGCTAGTTTTTTCAGCATTTTTATTGTAAACAGCTACTTTTTGATTTTTGGTGTCTTTAATAACAACAAAGATCTTATCACCCTTTTTAATAGCAGGATTGGTTGGAGCTTGTGTTGCAGTACCCAATTTAGGAGCAGTAAATGAAGTAGCTTGAGCAATAGGAGTAAGAACACAGCCTAAACTCAAACCGATTACCAAACTTGAAATAATCTTAATAGCTTTCTTAGATTCTAACATTTTAATAACCTCTTTCTATTTACTTACTTTCTCTTTACACTATTACTATAACACTGTTTGATTAGAAGTAAAGCAGATAGTGCTGCTTTTCACATATTTTTATTAAGAGTCAGTTTTTAATAGAGTGCTTTGCATCAGCATTTGCAAAAGGTATACGCAGCTATTTTATATTGGTATTACACTTGAAATAACAAATTGTATAGTAATAATGTGAATTTGTGAATAACTTAATAAATAGATTGTAGCAATTGATTTTAGAAAATAAAATAACAATTTAAGAAGTAAAATATTATTTTACACAAATCATTATCTTTATCTTTTACAAATATTAGTTGGTAGTAAATATCTCCGATTATTAGCTAAAAAATAGAGGAAAAAATCCCTCTATTTTTTTATATAAAATGTTAAAATCATATATTTAATTATTTAATTGTAACTAAAGTATACTTTCTCTTTCCTTTACGAATAATAACGTACTTACCATCAAAGTCACTTGATGGATCAACTTCGAAATCAGTACTTTGCTCACGATCGCCATTAACATAAATGGCACCATTCTTTACATCTTCACGAGCTTGACGTTTAGAAGGTTCAATCTTAGTGTCAACTAAGAAATCAACAATATTCTTCTTTTCATTGCCAGCTTCCGCACTTGGAGCATTCTTCAAGCCTTGTTCAATTTGAGCAACTGATAAGTTCTTGATATTGCCCGAGAACAAGGCATCAGTAATCATTTTAGCTTCTTCAAGACCTGCTTCGCCATGAACAAACTTGGTAACTTCTTCAGCCAGCTTCTTTTGTGCAGCACGTTTCCAAGGTTCTTTCTCAGTCTTTTCAGCTAAATCTTCGATTTCTTCACGGCTAAGGAAAGTGAAGTACTTCAAGTATTTAACCACATCACGGTCATCTTGATTAATCCAGAATTGGTAAAATTCATAAGGACTAGTCTTTTCTGGATCAAGCCAAACAGCACCACCAGCAGATTTACCAAACTTAGTACCATCAGCCTTAAGCATCAATGGAATAGTTAAACCAAAGGCTGGACGATCTGCGCCTTCAAGCTTATGGATTAAATCAATACCAGCAGTAATGTTACCCCATTGATCACTACCACCAATTTGAAGTTGAACACCATCATCTTTATTCAAGTGGTAGAAATCAATTGCTTGCAAAATTTGATAAGTAAATTCAGTAAATGAAATACCATTTTCAAGACGGCTAGCTACAACATCCTTGTTAATCATATTGTTAACTTGGAATAACTTGCCATAATCACGCAAGAAGTCGATCAAGTTAAGCTTGCTTAGCCATTCAGCATTGTTTCTAATTTCAAAATTTTCAGTACCAAATAACTTCTTCATTTGATTAGTTAAGCTTTCTTCATTGTGCTTAACTTGTTCCGCAGTTTGTAAAGTACGTTCAGTCTTACGGCCTGATGGGTCACCAATCGCACCAGTAACACCACCAATTAAAATTACTGGATGGTAGCCCGCCATTTGGAATCTCTTCAAGATCATGAATGGAATAAGGTGTCCAATATGAAGGGAATCACCAGTTGGGTCAGTACCACAGTACAATGCCCAATCGTCATGTTCTGCTAAGTACTTTCTCAAACCTTCCTCATCAGTTTCTTGATTAATGGCACCACGCCATTTTAAATCTTCCAAAATATCAAATTTTGCCATAGTTTTTCCTCCAATAAAAAACGTCCCCTGGTCAAAAGACCAAGGGACGACTAAATTACATTATTAGCCGTGGTACCACCCACGTTTGCGCTGCTGCGCCTTATTCAAGCCGGTAAAGGAGCAACCCTATTAAGTACTTCGCTAAAATCGGCCTGTCTAGCTCACACCAACCGCTAGTTCTCTGAACGCTGAGCCGACTCGCTACTCATTTGTTAGTTATGATATTAACGAGAAAAATAGTTTTAGTCAACCGCTATTTTACAAAAATTGTTTTAATTGCGGACCATGGACCAGTTTTTTCACCATTCAATGCTTGCAATTTCACTTCATAATTTCTATTTCTAGTAATACCAGTAATCGCGTTAGTAGCCTGATCAGTTACTTCATAGTACCACTTATTTGTACCTTTTTGGCGGTAGGCAATGCGATAACTTTGTGCACTAGCAATTTTATTCCAAGCCACATGAATGTTGTGATAAGTACTGTCAGCTTTAGCAGTGGTTAAATCAACTGCACCTGGTGTTGCATCTGAAGGTGCATAGTAAGTGTGTTCTACTGAATTACTCCAAGCACCAAAATAATTATCTTTTTCCGGATTGCCGTAACGAATGTAATCAGGATTGCTTACACCGCGAGCTACAAAATAGTAGCTTTGACCATTAACTAATTTTTTACCAATTGAAACTGGGATTTTACGATCATTTTTGTCTATGTAACGTGTAGCAGGTGCAGTACTTACTTCTGTAGTATTGCTACTAGAAGTGAATGGAGCTGCCTTTGAGCCTTTTTCACGCCATGCAAGTTCATAAGTCTTCGCATGACGTGCATCCCTTAAGTTAGCAACCATACCATCCTTAGTGTTTTGTAAAGATTCTATCTCAGTATCTGCCGGTACCACACGCGTATCAGGAACAGCCGTTAATTGAAAATTATAAAGTCCACGAGTATTTACACTAAAAGTATAATTTCCTTTAGACAAGTACCAGCTTTGACTAGCAATCTTATTGCCATTAATTTCGAAACTCTCTGGGTAAAGCATCGTACTACCGCCAACTGGATTATTTTCACTGAACATGATTACATTCATCTTGCTGAAAATGTTACCTTTTCCAAGCTGATAAATCGGATTATTGATCATCCTCATCGTAACCATTTGAGGTGAGTCAATAGTAAATGTGTAGTAGTCGACACTATCGTAATCGTACATTTCACCCATTGCTTTAATATCTTGACCAATTTCAATCTTTCTAGCTTTAAGACTACTGTTGTCATTATTCTTCTTTGTTTCAACGTAAGTTTCTAAATTCTTACGGATCTTAGTTAAACGAGTATAAGTAGTCTTCACACTAATATTCTTTGAACTAGTTAAATAATATGTGCCTTTACGCAGATAATACGTATTTTTGTCCTTACCATAAGGAATACAGGTCCATTCCATACTATTTTTTAAAGTAACATTGCCATTAGTAACTAATCTACCAGCTGCGGGTAAATGGAGTTTATAAATCTTTCCCTTAGCTACATAGTTACGCCTATTAATATTAAAACTGGTAATGTTCTTAGGATTATATGTCCCAGCTTGAACAGTTGTTGCAGAAGATCCAAATAGTGCAGCACTGGCTAGTGCCATTGTTATTATCTTTTTCATTCTAATCACCTTTAAATCAGCTAATTATCAGTTATTCCTCTTAGCCCTTATTTTATCATTGGATACAAAACATTCTAAGCTAAATAGTGAATTAGTTATCCGACGGGATAATTGATTCACTA
>JALBSH010000039.1:0-2739 GCA_022756575.1 Lactobacillus mulieris | reverse complement strand
TGGCTTCAATCCTAATTATTTCTCTAATATGGTTAAGGCTAAGACTGGTAAGAGTTTTGTAGATCACGTGGATGATCGAAGAATGCAAGAAGCACGTGAATTGCTGGCTCAGCCTGATATTTCACTTAGAGAGATTATTGGTCGAGTAGGATATTCGAGTAAGTCTTTCTTTTATAAGAAATTTAACCAATACTACCACATAACACCAGCAGCGATGCGGGCAGAATTGTTTAGACAAGCAAATATCAATTTAAAGTAAAAAAATAATCTGGACGAAAGTTCCAGATTATTTTTTACATATTTTCTAAGCGTTTAATGCGGTCTGCTGTTGGTGGGTGAGTATCAAACAAGTGCGTCAAACCGTGATTGTGGAATGGATTTTCAATATATAATCCAGCACTACTACTATCAGCTACTTTCATTGGTTGGCTATTTTCAATCTTGTGTAAGGCAGAAATTAAGCCTTGCGGATTACGTGTTAATTTAACTGAAGATGCATCAGCTAGATACTCACGGTTACGTGATAAAGCCATTTGGGCCAAGGATGCAGAAAGTGGACCTAAGATCAAAACGAAGACCAAGGCAACCACTTTAAAAATCATGGCTAAAGCATTACTGTCACGGTCATCGTCGTCATCACTGCGCACGCCGCCCCAGAACCAAAAATTGGACGCCATATTAGAGATAAAAGAAATGACCCCAACTAATACCACGGCAATTGTTGAAAGTAAAATATCGTAGTTTTTCACGTGTGATAATTCATGCCCTAAGACGCCTTCGAGTTCTTCACGATCAAGTAATTCTAAAATTCCTTGAGTAACTGCCACCGCACTATGTTCAGGGTCCCGACCAGTTGCAAAAGCATTGGGACTAGGATCAGGAATAATATAGACCCGTGGCATTGGAACCTGTGCCACCATCGCCATATCTTCTACGATATGCCACAGTTCCGGATTGTCGGCTTCATGAATTTCTTGCGCGTGATTCAAGCTCATAATCATGTTGGCTGGATTTTGCCACATGATGAATAAGTAGACTAAACTACCGATCAAAGCAATAGTAACGCCCATTGTTGGACTATTGCTCCAAAGATAACCGATTCCCGCACCAACTAAGCCTAAGATCACCAAAAAGATGAACATAATTAACGCCGTTTTGCGTTTATTACGAGCAATTTGTTGGTAAAGCATGGTTAAACTTCCTTAAAATTAAAACTTAACTTGAGGCACATTCTTTTCTTCACTAGGAGTTTCTAAGTAGTTAATCTTAGTAAAGTGGTGCCACTTGGCAACAATATTTGATGGGAAAGTAAGCAACTTTTGATCATATGTTGCTACAGTTGAATTATAAAGTTGACGAGAGTAAGCGATCTTGTTTTCAGTGTTAGTCAATTCTTCTTGCAATTTTAAGAAGTTTTGATTAGCTTTCAAGTCTGGGTAGGCTTCAGCCAAAGCAAAAATTGACTTCAGAGAATCAGTAATTTGGTTAGAAAGCTTCATCGCTTCTTCATGGTTAACTTGAGGCACATTAACCAATTGATTACGTAATTTGACTACTTCCTCAAAAGTTGATTTTTCATGCTTGGCATAGCCTTTGGTGGTTTCAACCAAGTTGGGAATTAAGTCATTCCGGCGCTTAAGTTGAACGTCAATTTGACTCCAAGCTTCTTCAGCATAGACTTTCGCTCTTTGTAAACCGTTGTAAGTTACGATGTAGATAGCCACGATTAAAACAATAATAGCTAAAATGATCCAAATTAAAGGTGACATAGTTTTTCCTCCATAAAATATTTATTTAATTTTATCGTTTTCGAATTTCTTGAGCAATAAAAAAGAATGTCAAAGCGGCATTCTTAACAAAAAATATTAAATTCTGAAGATTAATAGTAATAATCCGACTGCAGTTAAAATAATCAAACCAGCAAACTGCATAATGGTCCATTGAATGAAAAATTTCTTCTTGCTTACGCTGCCGTGTTGATTGAAAGTCTTAAGAACTAACATGTTGGCCATTGAGCCAATGGCTGAACCAAAACCACCAATGTTTGAACCCAAGAATAATGCTTGAGCATAAGTAGTAAATTTACCAACTAAAATGGTTGATGGTACGTTACTCATTACCTGACTGGAGATAATTGAAGCGAAGTAAGTTGAAATTTCGGAATAAACAGTACCATGGATTAGATTTACGATAACAGGGATTTGTTGGATATCGCTGATGAAGATGAAGAAACCAGTAAAGGTAAGAAGTAAGGCGTAGTCAATTTTAAGCATAATCCGAGGATTAATTGCGAGGGCTAATGCGATTGATGCCAACATTGGCCAAATAATATCAATGGTTCTGAAAACACCAAAGAAGAAGAAAATAAAGACAGCAGTAGTTATCAGCGTCGGGCGCCAGCTGATCTTGATTGGCTCAGCTTTTTGCACCGGAATTTCTTCTTTAGGAATAAACAGAAAGACTAATCCCATGATTAGCATTGAAACTACTAGATAAGGTACAGACCATTCGAAAAATTTTAATGGGCTGACATCAAAGCGGCTGACTAAGAAAATATTGTGGGGGTTGCCCCAAGGCGTAAATGCTGCCCCAATATTTGCTCCCATTCCAATCAAGGTAACAGGCAAAATTTGTGGCAATTTATAACGCTTAGCAATATTTAAATACAGTGGGATCAAGGTCAATGCAGTAATGTCATTAGCTAAAAACATCCCCGAAATGACAGCCAACAACGAAAAC
>JALBSH010000038.1:0-2768 GCA_022756575.1 Lactobacillus mulieris | reverse complement strand
TCTATCAGCTGTAAACGATAGTTTACTAACTTTTTAGCTTCTTCTTTGATTTCATTAGAATCAGTGGAAGACTTAAGAATTTTGAAGGTTTGTTCAATTAAATCTTCTAAAATATTTTTTCTTGTAAGATAAGTTTCGTATCTGTCTTTTTCGATTAGTCCGTTCAAGTAATCCATCGTTTCACCTCACAAACAATATACTTCATTAAACTACTCTGGATTTTTAATCTTTTTTCTTTTTTGCTCAATATATTTCTCGATTTGCTCCAGATCTTCTGTAGTAGCTTCTTTCAAAATAAAATTTTTGGTAACCGATCTGCGATTTAAGTATTGCTTTCGAGCTTTATTTTTATTATCCCACTTTCTGGTTGCCTTTTTTTGTGCTTCACTAACTGACATCTTACTTCACCAATCCTATAATGAAAATTATTACTGCTATAACAAAGATTGCTAACGCTATTTTATTAATGTTAGAAGTAGTTTTATTGTATTTCTTTTCTTCATCATTCATTTTCTGGACCTACTTTCATAATTTATAGTATAATAAAACACACAAGGGAGATGATCCCTCATGTGTTGGATTAGTGGAGTAATCCAACAATCGAAGCAATTAGAGCAACGACAGCAGTTATCAAATTGATAATTGCTGTTTTTCTATTGTAGCGAGCTTCAATAGAAACGCGTTTACGTTTGCGGTGCTTCATTGGATACCACCACCTTCGTAAGGATCCTGAGCACATCTCATTACTCCTTACTCTTTATATTATATACTCATATTAGTATATATGCAACATTTTTTAACTAAAACCGCAAAAAAACCGCTCTAGGATCATTGTCCCAGAGCGGTCTTTACGACACCTGGAGTTTTCAACTCCTTCTATTCAATTACTTTTAAGAATTTAGCAGGTACCCACTGCCTATCAGTACCTAACTTATAGCATTTCATTCCCTTGATATTCTTGACATCGAAGTACTTCCATCTCGTATTTGTCTTGATGTACTTGCCAGTGTAATAACCATTACTATCCATTAGCTGGATCATCCAGTTAGGGTTGCAGTTAATAATCGGCGCACATACTACACCAGTTTTCTTTTCTTGCTTTGGTTTTGGCTTGGCTGCCTTATGTACAGTCGTAGTTTCTTTGTGGAGGTCAATCAAGCTGATGTTGCCGTCCACGCCAAGCCCACACCAGTTATCACAGAATTGCCAAATAGCTACGCCATCCATCGAAGGGAAATAGCTAAAGTCTGGCTTATAAGCTAAGTCGGTTGGGTATGATGCTACCCAGATACAAGTGCCGAATTTCTTAATGACCTTTTTAGTATCAATTGCAGCTCTAAGCAGGCTTGCACCAGAGTACAAGCCTACTTTATAACCAGCATCGTGGCAAATTTTCATAAAAGCTAAAATTGCCTTAGTACTTGCCACCTTACCTCCAGTAACGCAGTTACCACTACCAGTTTCCCAGTCAAGCCATAAATAGCGTTTCTTGCTAATGTTTTCAGCTTTAGCACGACTCACAAAAAACTTTGCTTCAGCTTTAGCACGACTAACGTTATAACCAAAAGTCGCAAAGTGATAAGCATGAACGTACATATGATTAGCATGTAATGATTTTATTTGATAGTGAGCTTTAGGATTGATATAGCCCGTGCCCTCAGTCAATTTGATAATGCCAAATTTTGCACCAGCATTATGATAAGCTGTCATGCTAGTGCCTTGATATACAGCTGCATCAATACCTAGTTGTCTACTTGCCATCTAAAGTCACATCCTTAGCATCGGTTGGAGCTGGATTTTCAGGTTTTGGCAATTGATCTACTGGTTGTAGGATGTCTTTTTCATCCACATCTTGTGCTACAGCAGGATCATTTTCCATTTTTTCAACATCAGCTAAATTCATAGCAGCTACAGCCTTTTCTAAAGCGCCGTAGATCATGTTAGCTGTCACATCATTAATACCCATGTAGTGCAAAGCTTGGTTAATCAGTTCATAACCCATTTGACGCTTTTCCTTACTAGTACCACCCAAGAACTCAACTTCGTGTACAGCGTTAGTCGCAACTTTGCCTAGTACATCGTAGGCTTGACCAGCACGCGTGGCACGATTGATCTTAGCTTTGTCCTTAGCGTAAACGCCAGCAATTACAGCGATAATATAACTTGCTACAGTAATTCCCAAGTAAATCCAATCTTTAATCGTCATTGTCTAATTCCTCCAATTTCTTCTTTAATCTGTCGTTTTCCTTTTCAACCTTGAGCCATCTTTTTCGGTACAGCTCCATATCTTCAGTCCTTTGCTTAATTTCGTTATCTTTTTCAGCCAACATGCCAGCAAGTGTATTTTGCTTACTACTACTGAACGCCTTATAAAAAAGAGTTATTGCACTTATCAGACCCCCGACAGCAGTTATCAAATACCCTATCACGTTCCCAATATCTTTCATCGCGGCACCTTCTTAGGCGTCGCTAGCTGTCAGATAGACAAAGCAAAAAATGATAAAGTCACCCCATGCTGAGTGTCCCATACGATAAAAGGGTGTGAAGATTCCGTGTGTGATCTGCAGTAATGCTAAAACCATACACACAACACCAGCCAACACTAAAAACACTTTGCTAACGATAATCAGCTGTATTTTTCGCTTGGTTGTCTTCATGTAAGGTACTAAAAAAGCCGTTATCATCAGTAGAGCACCTAAAAGGATTAGCCCTAAATCGATATAGCGGCTATTTTCAATGTTTTGAAACTGCGGCGGATAAATAAAGTA
>JALBSH010000037.1:0-2839 GCA_022756575.1 Lactobacillus mulieris | reverse complement strand
CTACGGTGTTGTCCGCCAGTACACCCAATTGCAATTGTTAACTTTTCTTTTCCCTCTTTAATGTAACCTGGAATTGTAGTTTCTATTAAGTCCAATAACTTTTTATAAAAAACCTTAGTTACATCTTTATCCATAACATAATCAAACACTCGCTTATCAAGCCCAGTAAAAGGCTTTAAATTAGGAATGTAGAAAGGATTTGGCAAAAATCTAACATCCATAACAATGTCGGCATCAATTGGCATACCATATTTAAATCCGAAACTCATTACTTCAACTGTAAACGGCTTACGACCATGTTCACTAAAGAGGCCGGTTAATTTTGCTTTTAAATCCTTGGGGGTCAAACTAGAAGTATCAACAATAATATTAGAGATGTTTTTTATTGGTGATAAAATTGCCCGTTCTTTTTGAATACCATCAAGCAAACGGCCACTTCTTGCTAATGGTGGCAGACGCCGAGTTTCTTTATAACGAGCAACTAATACGTCATCACTAGCATCTAAAAATAAAATTGTTGCTTGAGTATTTCCGTTATCTTCTAAAGAATTAATCTCATTTTCTAAATCTTTGTAGAAGCTTTTAACTCGCAAATCAATTAAAACCGCAACTTTATTAAAGTCATCAGATGTATTCATTAAATCCCAAAAACTGCCTAATAAAGTGGGTGGTAAATTATCAACAACAAAATAGCCTAAATCTTCTAATGAATGGGCAGCTACAGTTTTTCCTGAACCACTCATTCCAGTAACAATTAATAATTGTCTTGTTTCGCTAGCCATAATAACCCCTCCTTGTGAAAATTATATCACACCGGGTGTTTCATTTAATATAAAAAAATTCACTACCGTAAAAGTAGCAAATTTTTTAAACTTACTTTATTTTTCGTTTTCCAAAGTGCGGTTTTTATCCCTCTGTAAAACTGGCTTCAAATACTTTCCTGTCCATGATTTTTCGCATTCTGCAACTTCTTCAGGTGTACCAGTCGTAACGATTTGACCTCCACCTTCACCACCTTCTGGTCCTAAATCAATTAACCAATCTGCTGTCTTAATAACATCTAAATTATGTTCAATAACTAGAACAGTATTTCCTTGATCGACTAACCGTTGTAAAACAACTAGCAAACGCTTGATATCATCAACATGTAACCCTGTAGTTGGTTCATCTAAAATATAAAAATTATTCCCAGTTGATAATTTTTGAAGTTCACTTGCTAACTTCATTCTCTGTGCTTCACCACCAGAAAGTGTAGTTGCAGATTGACCTAATTTAACATATCCCAAACCAACATCAACTATTGTTTGCAATTTACGATGAATTTTTGGAATCTTACTGAAGAATTCGCGAGCTTCAGAAATTGTCATATCAAGTACTTGCGCAATATTTTTTTCATGATAAGTAACTTCTAATGTTTCAGAATTATATCTTCGGCCATGGCAGACTTCACATGGAACATAGACATCAGGAAGGAAATTCATCTCAATTTTGATAATTCCATCACCATGACATGCTTCACAACGCCCACCTTTTACATTAAATGAGAATCTCGCCTTAGTATAACCTCGAATCTTGGCCTCGTTAGTTTGAGCAAATAAGGCTCTAATATCATCAAAAACACTAGTATATGTAGCCGGATTTGAACGAGGAGTTCTACCGATTGGGCTTTGATCAATATCAATAATTTTTTCAATATCTTTATAACCGGTTATTTTTTCAAACTTCCCTGGTTTAGCAGAATTATGATTTAGCTTTTGTGCAAGTGCCCGTTTTAAAATTGTGTTAACTAAAGTGGATTTTCCAGACCCAGAAACACCTGTTACAACAACAAATTTGCCTAATGGAAAATCAACTGTAATATTCTTCAAGTTATGTTCGCAAGCTCCAGAAACAGTAATTTTCTTGCCATTGCCTTTTCTTCTTTCAGTTGGAACGGGAATAAACTTTTTACCAGACAGATATTGGCCTGTTAATGAATTAGGATTGGCCATCACCTCTTCAGGCGTACCTGCAGCCATCACTTTACCTCCGAAGCTACCAGCTCCTGGACCCATATCAATCAAATAATCTGCTTGTTTCATTGTTTCGTCGTCGTGTTCCACCACAATTAAAGAATTACCCAAATCACGCATTTTCTTTAATGAAGCAATCAAGCGGTCATTATCTCTTTGATGCAATCCAATAGAAGGTTCATCCAAAATATACATTACTCCAGATAAATTAGAGCCAATTTGTGTAGCCAAACGAATTCTTTGTGCTTCACCACCTGATAAAGTTCCAGCCGAACGCGACAGCGTCAAATAATCTAACCCGACATTAACCAAAAATGTTAGCCGATCAATAACTTCTTTTAAAATCGGCTTAGCAATCATGCTTTCTGCTTCGGATAATTTCACAGATTTAAAGAAAGTTAATTCTTTACCAATTGGTAAGTCACTAACCTCACTAATATCCTGTCCCATTACTTTAACAGCAAGAGCTTTTTGATTAAGACGCTTACCATGACAAACTGCACATGTTAATTCAGTCATGTATTTGCCCATCACTTCACGCATAAATTGGCTCATCGGGTGATGATAGCGCCGATCAATATTATTCATAACCCCTTCAAAAGCTTGCGTTGCATCATTTACGCCAAAATCACCTTCTAAATGGAATTTTATTTTTTTATCTGACCCATATAAAACTATTTTTCGTTGACGTTCAGTTAATTTCTTAAATGGTTTGTCCATATTAATTCGTAAACTCTGACAAGCTTGAGCGAGCATCATCTTATAATAGTCACTATTAGCCCAAGGAGCAATTGCCCCTTCATTTAAGGTTTTATCTTTATCTGGAA
>JALBSH010000036.1:0-3054 GCA_022756575.1 Lactobacillus mulieris | reverse complement strand
TTTCTTTGATAAAGCCTGGTTTTAGAAGGTTGTTAAATCAGTAAGTTGAAAAACTGTTAAATTTAAAACTACGTATAACAAAAAGTTTTAGAAGGTTGTAAAACACTATAACTTATAGGAGATAAAAATGGAAGGTTTAGTATATGTTATTCTATTTATAGGAGCTTTTATATATTACTATTGTAAAAATAACCGTAAAAAATAATATGTTTTTAAAAGTTAGGAATTATCAATTTAACTCTGTATTGACTATAATTATTTTGAATGATAGCATAGCAAGAAGGGAGCTAAGCCTAGCTCCTAAAAAATTATTATTTAGTCATTTTATAAATTACTAATAGTTGAGTGATTATAATCAGTAATTTAATAACAATGTCTAAGCAGTCTTTTATAACGGCTATTCTATAGCCGTTTTTATTTTTGTGCTTTTTGTTTTAAAAGACTAGCGAATCCATGATTTAACGAACTCCGCTATTTGTATAGCGGAGTTATTTTTTCCTCTCAATTTAATACAAGTACCAAAGAACTTTGAAAATAATAGCAATTGGTCTATACATGAATATTGACTATTTAATAAAAAAATAGCAATATATAAGTGTGGTTAGAAAGCGGTTACATAGTAAAAAGAAAGACATTTCTTTTAGAGGATTTTTATGGACCAAAGAAAAAATGCAAATGTATTATGGTTTGATGAATTAAAGCGTGAAGATGTTGATTTAGTCGGGGGAAAATCATCTTCACTTGGTGAATTGACTTCGGGAACTAACGTACCAGTTCCTTATGGCTTTGCGACTACAGCTTCAGCATATCGTTACTTCATGAAAGTAACTGGTTTAAATGAAAAAATCGATGCACTACTCAAAACATTGAAAAATGTTGATGATTCTGATGAACTACATAAGATTTGTAGCCAAATTAGAAAACTTATTGTTGCTGCAAAGATGCCAGTTGACTTAGCTAAAGAAATTGGTGATAACTACGATAAGTTGGCAATGAAGATGAAAGTAAATGAACCTTTTGTTGCAGTTCGTTCTAGTGCAACAGCTGAAGATTTACCTGATGCTTCCTTTGCTGGACAACAAGATACGTATTTGAATGTTCATGGACGTGATAATGTCATTCAAAAGGTTAAGGAATGCTATGCTTCAACCTTTACTGATCGAGCAACATATTACCGCGTAAAGCAGGGATTCCCACATGAAAAAGTTGCTTTATCTGCTGCTGTTCAAATGATGGCCTTTTCTAAGGCAAGTGGCGTTATGTTTACAGTTAATGTTGCTACCGGTGATGATAGCAAGGTTATGATTGAAGGCTCATGGGGCTTAGGCGAATATATTGTTCAAGGTACTGTAACGCCAGATAACTTTGTTGTAGATAAAGCAAGTGGCAAAATTAGTGATAAAACAATTAATAATAAAAATGTTGAACTTATCCGTTTGCGTGATGGCGGTGTAGAGGATCGGAAAGTACCAGAAGATATTGCAACTAAGCCTTGCTTAACTGATGAACAAGTTGAGCAATTAGCAAGTTATGCTAAAGAAATTGAAAAACACTATGGTTGCTATATGGATATGGAATGGTCATTAGATGAAGATGATAAGTTATGGCTAGTTCAAGCTCGTCCAGAAACCGTTTGGTCTCAAAGAAAAAAGGCCGGAAAAATGTCCAAAGATACTAGCGATGAAAACTTAACTACAGATCACAAAGTATTAGTAAGTGGGTTACCAGCAAGTCCTGGTATCAAACATGGTATTGTTCATGTGATTGAAAACCCAGAAGATATTGATAAATTTAAAGATGGTGAAGTATTAGTTACCTTGATGACTTCACCAGACTGGGTTCCAGCAATGAAAAAAGCTAGTGCTATTGTAACAAATAATGGTGGTATGACTTGCCACGCTGCAATTGTTTCTCGTGAAATGCAGATTCCATGTATTGTTGGTACTGCAAGTCGTGGCGCTAAGGCAACTGCTGTTTTGAAAGATGGACAGGAAGTCACTGTTGATGCTAAAAATGGGGTTGTATATCAAGGCGTTGTAGCTGATATGGTTAAAAAGCCTAAACAAGGTGTTGCAACTCCTGTTGCAGAATACTTTGCTCCAACTGCCACAGGCGTTATGATGAATTTAGGTGATCCAGATTTAGTAGATCGTTATAAAGATTTACCTTGTGATGGAATTGGTTTGATGAGAGAAGAATTCTTATGGACTACTTATATTCATCAACACCCATTATATTTGATTGAAACTGGACACCCAGAACGAGTGGTAAATGAATTAGCAAATGGTATTAGTAAAGTTGCTCGTGCTATGAATCCAAAACCAGTTGTTTTGCGCTTTAGCGACTTTAAGAGTGGTGAATATCGTAACTTAAAGGGTGGCGATAAATTTGAACCACATGAAAGTGCCGATTTATTAGGCTGGCGTGGAGCATCAAGATATTATGATCCTAAGTATATTGAAGCCTTTAAGTTAGAGCTAGAAGCAGTTAAAAAGGTAAGAAATGAATATGGTTTGACTAATTTGAATGTAATGATTCCATTTGTCAGAACTGTAGATGAGTTAAAGAAAGTTATTGAAATTATGGCTGAGGCTGGCTTAAAACGGAGCAATGACTTTAAGATTTATATGATGGCTGAAATTCCTTCTAATATTATTTTAGCTGATCAATTTAACCAATATATTGATGGCTATTCAATTGGTTCTAATGATTTAACGATGCTCTTACTTGGTTGTGATCGGAATAATGATACTGTATCAAGCTTATTTGATGAAAGAAACTTAGCAATTAAGAGAGCTATTCGTCATTTGATTAAGACGGCTCACAAAGATGGAAAGACAGTTTCAATTTGTGGACAAGCTCCATCAGAATATCCAGAATTTACGGAATTTTTAGTAAAGAGTGGAATTGATTATGTTTCTGTAAATCCAGATATGGTTAAAGCAACTAAGCGCAATGTTGCTCGTTATGAACAAAGAATTATTCTTGATCATGCAACAGGTCTTGGTAGAGCAGATGTAGAAGATTATGAATGGTAATATTTAAATAATTTAA
>JALBSH010000035.1:0-3103 GCA_022756575.1 Lactobacillus mulieris | reverse complement strand
TGCAGTAATGTCATTAGCTAAAAACATCCCCGAAATGACAGCCAACAACGAAAACAGCGTGTTCAACTTACGCGTATTATCGGCAATACTTGTAAGCTTGTACGCTAAAACATCCAGAACATGCAAGTATGCATAGATCTGGATAATCGTTAACATCGCGGCAACAGACCATAATGTATGGAAATTAATGTCCGCAAACCGCGGTTTAGCAAAAAAAAGACTGACTACTGTAATGATCACAGTAATCTGTAAAATTCTATCTTTAGCAATATTCTTTAAGACGGTCATAAAAGGTCCCCCTTACGTATTACAATCGTCTAAAAACCCTATGTACCATTTTGAGCCTTTTTGTTATTGCATGCAATGATAAATTTAAAAAAATATCAAGATTAGCGGTATTTTTGAGCATATTTTTAGTTAGTTGGAACTAGTCGTGCTATACTTAAATAAGTAAGTTAATAAAATTTAGATTGAAACGAGGAAACAAAATGACAGAGAATGCAATTTCAATCAATATTAAACCAGATGCTGCAGAAATGATTAAAAGCAAGATGGATGCAGATCACCAAATTGTTATCTTGGCTTTAGATGATGGTTCAACCAAGTATTCTAAAAAAGGCGGCACTTGTACTATTGGCGACAGCTTCCAGTTTGTAATCCTTGCTGAAAAAGATCCTAAGTATAATATTTTAATCGAAAATAATGCTGGTCTTGACTTGTATACTGCTCAGCCGGAAACAACTTTCTTTGAACCAGGTCTAGTGGTAAATGCACGCAACTCAACTTTGAGTTTATCTTCAGACAGCGGCATTATTGATGGTGGGATGACCGTTACCCAATATGAACCTGAAGCAATTACTGCTGATGATCTAAAAAACGGCGGTCAATGTTAAAAAAATAAAATTAATCATAGGGACGAGGGAATGACCTCGTCCTTTTTTAGTATAGAATTAAGAAAGTGATTTCAATGTAAGGGGGGAAGAACAATGACTTTTGTCAAAGAAATAAAAGCAGGTAGTCGTGAATTTTGCCAAAATTGGCTGCGGTATCTGCTACTTTTTATGGGATTAAGTTTATTTAATCAATTTATTGTTATTCCACTTTTTCGCTATATTACAACCTTTGTTTTGCAGGCTAGTGCTATTCCGTTCGTATCTTATCAAAATGTAGTGACGATCATTACGACGCATACGGTTGCCTTTTTAATTTTGATAATTGAGTTGCTGCTTTTATTAGTAATCTTGTATGCGCAATTAGCTTATTTACTTCATGGCGTTTGGGATATTAAGCATCAAGTTTTTACGTGGAAAAATAGTTTTATTCAAACTTGGCAAAATATCAAAAAAATTCGTTTGGGCACGCTTTTTATTTTGATGCTCTATTTTTTATTGGTAGTACCGTTAGCCGATGTCATCTTTAGAACACCACTTTTAAGCAAAGTGCAGATTTCAGAATTTATCTTGGATTATCTGACGAGAACGCCAATCTTGTTAGCCGTTTTGATTGCGTTTTATTTAGCCGCTTTGATCCTTGGTGCAAGGCTAGTATTTGCTTTACCCATCATCGTTTTTGACCACTTAAAGTCAGTGCAAGCAGTAAAAAGAAGTTGGCGATTAACGGCGCACTACCGTTGGCGGACGATTTGCTGGAGGATTATTGTTTTAGCCGTTTTATCTGCAGCAGTCATGACAATTTTCTATTTAGCAATGTATTGCCTGCAGCTATTAGTTGATTTATTACCTGGGAAATGTCCGTTAATTTTAGCCATTATCAATCTTTCGCTTGTTCAAATTATTAGTGAAGTAGCGTTAGTCTATGTTAGTGTACTGGGCTTATCTATTATTTTGAAAGCTTTAAGGCAAGAAAAGATAAGTCAAACAGGTAAAACTAAAAAGA
Source organism: Lactobacillus mulieris (assembly GCA_022756575.1). Lineage (GTDB taxonomy): Bacteria > Bacillota > Bacilli > Lactobacillales > Lactobacillaceae > Lactobacillus > Lactobacillus mulieris_A. The sequence continues at coordinate 1,207 of JALBSH010000035.1, read as the reverse complement.
TAATTCTAAGTACATTAGTTGTGTTTGTACTAGTAATGATTAATGCAATATCCACCAATTATTTATATTTGACTAGTGTAAATGCTAAAGCGCCAGTAATTATTTCTCATCGCGGCGTTGATGATAAAAATGGCGTACAAAACACGTTACAGTCATTAAGAAAAACGGCTAAAGAAAAGCCAAACTACGTTGAAATTGATGTTCATGAAACTAAGGATAAAAAATTTATCGTAATTCATGATGAGAATTTATTGAAGCTAACGGGAGTTAATAAAGCCCCGAATGATTTAACTTTACGGCAATTAGAAAAGTTAACTGCCAAAGAAGACGGCTATCATGCTAAGTTAGTTAGCTTTGATTAATATCTTGAGGAAGCCAAAAGACTGCATCAAAAATTGCTAATTGAAATTAAAACGACGGCTAAAGATTCGAAGAAAATGCTGCAGCGCTTTAATCAAAAATATGGCAAAACGATTCTTAAAAATGCGTATCAAGTACAATCACTCGACTATCGCGTGGTTGAAGGACTGCACTTAATTAATCCACGTTTGGTTGTCTTTTACATTCAACCTTATAATTTTACTTATCCGCAAAGTGTTGCTAGTGGATATTCAATGGAATATTCTACCTTGAATTCAGACTTTATTTGGCAAGCCCATTTGCAGGATCGTCCTGTTTATGCCTGGACAGTTAATGACGAAAAATTAATGAAGAAGATGATGTATCAACAAGTTGATGGCTTAATTACTGATCGAGTTGATTTAGCTAAAAAGGCAATTAAAAGTTTCCAAAAAGATGCTAGTTATGCTACGCGAATCTTAAATTATATTGTTGTCCTGCATCTGTCGAAAAATTTTGAATCTGCATGAAGACTTGATCTGAAGGGCTGGACATGGTAAACTATACTAGATTTTCGAAAATCTGAAAGGAAGTATAGCATATGCGTAAAGGTGAAAATTACAACACTGGTTGTGAACCAAACCAAAGACCTAAGAACAAGAGAAACGCAAAGAAGCGTGTTGCTCACGTAGCAGCAGTTGTTGCTTTCTTGAACAAGGCCGCAAAAGATGAAAACAAGTAGTCTTTAATAATATTGAAATAAAAGCTAGGAGCTGACGCCTCTAGCTTTTTTTGTGCTTACTGAAAAAATTAATTCTAAGTGTATAATTTTTTACGGTAAGTTGAATAAATAATTAAAAAAGCCCAA
>JALBSH010000034.1:0-3309 GCA_022756575.1 Lactobacillus mulieris | reverse complement strand
TGATCATACCGATCATAGTGGCGGACTCGGCGTGTTGATGCGCCGTTATCCTAAGATAGATGCTTTTGCCAATAGTGGGACTTGGCAGTATTTATTGGATACGAAAAAAATAGGTAAATTACCGGCTGAACAAATGAATACAATTGAACCAGGCCAAACTAAAACTTTTGGTGATGTTGATATTACTGCCTTTGCAACTAGTCATGACGCAGCTGAGCCGCAATATTATGTGTTTACTAGTGGTGGTAAGCGGGTCGCTTTTTTAACTGATACAGGTTATGTATCAGAAGAAGTTGAAGGGACAATTGAAGATGCTGATGCCTATATGATGGAATTTAATTATGATAATATGATGCTCAGAGATGGACCATATTCCTGGGCACTGAAGCAGCGAATTTTGTCGGATGTAGGCCATTTATCTAATGACGAAGCAGCCCAGGCATTAGTTGATGTAGTCACACCTAAAACAAAGCATATCTTTTTAGCGCATCGCAGCCAACATAATAATACGGAGTATTTAGCTCACGAAACGGCAAAGGAAATGCTGCTTGAGGGGGATGCAAATTTGGATGATGATGTTAAGATTATTGATACAGAACCTAATCAGCCTACAAAATTAGTTGAAATTTAGCAGTTTTCACAACATTTTTTCATATAATATTCAAATTTAATCGGTATGATTAGTAAACAAGATGAGGGGAGAAGCAAGTATGGTAGAAAATCAAAATAATAATAACAATTTACAACAACCTAGAAAAAAGAATACTAATGGTAAAATCATTGCCACTGCAGCGATTGTCGGTGTAGTTGGTGGCTTGATCGGTGGAGGCGTTTCATATTACGCAGCTGATCAAATGAATAATGCATCAGTTAATAATGGTGCCGCTCAAACTAGTGTATCTTCAAGTAGTAGTAAAGTTTCAGAAAAGAGTGCTAAGACTAGTGGCACAATGACTACTGCATATAATGATGTAAAAGGAGCGGTTGTTTCAGTTATTAACTTAAAACGCCAATCAAGTTCTAATAGTACTAATTCACTTTATAATAGTTTATTCGGTAATGATGACAGTGATGATAGCTCTTCATCAAGCAGCAAGGGCAAGCTTGAGACTTACAGTGAAGGCTCAGGTGTAGTCTACATGAAATCTAATGGCAAGGGCTATATCGTTACTAACAACCACGTTATCTCAGGCAGTGATGCTGTTCAGGTAATGCTAGCTAATGGCAAGACAGTAAATGCTAAAGTTGTTGGTAAGGATAGTACAACTGACTTAGCTGTGCTTTCAATTGATGCTAAGTATGTGACTAAGACGGCCGAATTTGGCGATTCTAAGAGCTTACAAGCTGGTCAAACTGTCATTGCCGTTGGTTCACCATTAGGTAGTGAATATGCTTCTACGGTAACGCAAGGGATTATTTCAGCACCGGCTAGAACCATTTCTACTTCATCAGGCAATCAACAAACGGTTATTCAAACTGATGCCGCAATTAACCCAGGTAACTCAGGTGGTGCCTTGGTTAACTCAGCTGGTCAAGTGATCGGGATTAACTCAATGAAGTTAGCCCAATCAAGTGATGGTACTTCTGTCGAAGGAATGGGCTTTGCAATTCCATCAAACGAAGTAGTTACGATTGTGAACGAATTAGTTAAGAAGGGTAAGATTACCCGTCCACAACTTGGCGTAAGGGTAATCGCACTTCAAGGTATTCCAGAAGGCTACAGAAGCCGCTTGAAGATAAATTCTACTTTGAAGAGTGGTATTTACATTGCCTCAGTAAACAAGAATAGTTCAGCTGCTAATGCCGGAATGAAGAGCGGCGACGTTATTACCAAGGTTGACGGCAAGAAGATTGATGATGTGGCATCGTTACACAGCATTTTATACAGCCATAAAGTCGGTGATACCGTAAATGTTACCGTGAACAGAAATGGTAAGGATGTCAACTTAAAGGTAAAACTTGAGGGTAACTAAAAATCAAAATAGAAGTTAATTAAAAGAAAAAAGGCTATATCACGCGGTTTAAACGTAGATATAGCCTTTTTGTTAACTTTTTAAATGTGTAACATCAAATTGTTCGGAATTATTCGTTGTCAAACAGACACCAGCCTGTTGATAAGTGTGGATAACTCTGTGGATTGTGTATAACTTGCTAAATATAGGCTTATTAACTTGTGGAAAAATATGATGATTTTGACCTTATTTAGTGAATTCTATTTGAGAAAACAGGCGTTCATGCAGGTATAACAAGCCTTAAGAGATAAAGTTTGTGAAAAAAGGCTTTCATAAAATCGATGTGAATAAAGAAATTTTAGAAAAATTATTAAATACAACTTCTGGGGTATAAGTAAAATAATACCACAAAATGTTGAAATTGGTCTTTGAAGTTTTGTGGAAAAGTTTGGGTAAATAGTGTGGAAGGGATGTTAGTATTGTGCTGGTAGATTAAAATTATGAATGGAAAATTAGCTATGCTTGTTATAATAGAAGCATGAATATCAAAATTGTATGTGTTGGAAAATTAAAAGAGAAGTATTTTAGGGATGCAATTGCGGAGTATGAGAAACGACTCAGTCGTTTTGCAAAGGTGTCCATTGTACAGGTGCCTGATGAAAAAGCACCGGAAAAATTCAGTGCAGCTGAAGATGAGAAGGTTAAAGAGATTGAAGGTCAGCGAATCCTGAGCAAAATTAAAGATAAGGAGTACGTGTATGTGACTGCAATTAAAGGAAAGCAGCGCAGCAGCGAAGAGTTCGCTAAAGAGATTCAGGATCTCGCAACTTATGGTCATTCAGACATTACGTTTGTCATTGGTGGCAGTTTAGGGACTAGCGATGCTGTAAACAAGAGGGGAAATGACTTGATTAGTTTTGGTAAATTGATGATGCCACACCAGTTGATGCGCGTGGTGTTGATTGAACAAATCTATCGTGCATTTATGATTAACTCAGGTAGTCCTTATCATAAGTAGAATATAGAAAAAGCCCATAAATTGGGCTTTTTATTTTTGCATATTTGCAGATTTCACAAGCATATTGAAAAAAACTGTGGCAGGTCAGTGCTTTTTTAGTTTTTTATGATTTAAAAATAGATTTTGTTAAATTATGTTTGGCAACAAAAAAGACGATCTTTCGATCGCCCTGATAATTTTTGAGCTACCAGCTAGTAGCTCACGCACACGCTGAAGTGTACTTTATCTTTGTAGTATCTCAATTTTAACACATAAATGGTAAAATTAAAACTGCACGTTGAAGGGGGTAAGTGTCAATGTTTTTGCGGTAGCCTTTAAACCATTAGTCTAACCTTAATT
>JALBSH010000033.1:0-3432 GCA_022756575.1 Lactobacillus mulieris | reverse complement strand
AAATTCAACGTTCTTTTTTCATGATCTGAGACTTAGTTTTTTCCCAGACACTTTGTATTTAAATACAAAAATTTCTGAAGGTGTTTTTTCTGGTATGACCCAATTGATTAGCTTATTGTGTTAAAATTGAAAGCGAATACATAACTTTTGATTTTTTAGAGGTAAATTATGATTAATCAACTTACTGATTTTACTAAAGATGGACAAAAAATTACCTTAAACTATGAGAATGGACCAATGATTTTGACCGTGTTAACACCGGAAATTATGCGATTCTTTCAAGATCGAGGTAATGCTAGCAATTCTTATGCTATCGAAGGCGATAAAGAAATTAAAACTGATTTTACAGTTAAAAATAAAGGCGATCATATTGAAATAGCTACGGCTAAGTTGATAGTAAAAGCTTATGATGATGAAAAAATTGACGTCTTTGATGAACAAGGCAATCCATTGGTCGTAGATTATCGGGGGAAAAGAACCCCAATTGACCGACAGATGGATGAGGAACATTTGAAGCTGGCTGAATCTGAAGGCCATGATGTGGATAAATTACTGGGAAAGCATGACGCCGATTATTATGAAGTGGTCAAGTCACTAGCAGATGACGAAGAATTTTATGGCTTGGGTGATAAAACCGGCTATTTGAACAAACGCCACTATGCTTATGATAATTGGAATACTGACAATCCTGATCCGCAAGTAGAGAGCTTTACCCGTTTGTATAAGTCGATTCCAATTTTATTAGGATTAAAAAATGGTCATCCTTACGGTATCTTTTTTGACAATACTTATCGCAACCACATCGACTTAGGTAAGGAAAGTAATGACTATTACTACTACTCAGCGGTTGATGGCAATATTGACTACTACATCATCGGTGGTGACTCACTCAAGGAAGTTATTACTAACTACACTTATTTAACTGGTCGTGTACCAATGCCACAAAAGTGGACTTTGGGCTATCAACAATCACGTTGGGGCTACAGTGTCAGTCAAAAGCAAGTTGAGAAGATTGCTGAAAACTTGCGTAAGTATGACTTACCATGTGACGTTTTACACCTGGATATCGATTATATGCGCGGCTACAGAGTATTTACCTGGAGAAAAGATAACTATGAGTCACCAGAGAAATTCGTAGCTAAGATGCGTAAATTGGGCTTCAGAATAATCACGATTATTGACCCTGGCGTTAAGAAAGATGATGACTATAAGATCTACAAGGAAGGTATCGAAAAGGGCTACTTCGTAAAGGCTCCAGATGGCACTGTTTATGTAAACCAAGTTTGGCCTGGCGATTCAGTCTTCCCAGACTTTGGCCGCAAAGAAGTACGTAAGTGGTGGGCTAAGAACTGCAAGTACTTAGTTGACCTTGGTGTTTCAGGTATCTGGGACGATATGAATGAACCTGCATCCTTCAAGGGTGAAATTCCACAAAATATCGTCTTCCATAATGAAGAAGAAGCTTCAACTCATAAGAAGATGCACAATGTCTATGGTCATAACATGGCTAAGGCAACTTATGAAGGTTTGAAGAAATTCAGTGGAAAACGCCCATTTGTCATTACGCGTGCAGCATATGCAGGAACGCAAAAGTTTTCCACAGTTTGGACTGGTGACAACCAAAGTTTATGGACACATGTCCAAATGATGATTCCACAATTATGTAACTTAGGTATGAGTGGATTCAGCTTTGCCGGTACTGATATCGGTGGCTTTGGTGCTGACACAACACCTGAATTGTTGACTCGTTGGATCGAAGGCGCATTGTTTAGTCCATTGTACAGAAACCATGCGGCTCTAGGAACTCGCTCACAAGAACCATGGATATTTGGCGAACCAACCTTGTCAATTTACCGTAAGTACTTGAAGCTGCGTTACCGTTTCATTCCATATCTTTACGATGAATTCTATCGTGAAACTAAGACAGGTTTGCCAATTATGCGTCCACTTGTCCTTAATTATGAAAATGATCCACAGGTGTATAACTTGAATGATGAATATATGGTAGGCGAGGACATTTTGGCAGCCCCAGTTGTTCAAGAAGGTCAAACCAAGCGTGCCGTATATTTGCCAAAAGGAAAATGGATTGATTTCTGGAATGGTGTTGAACATGCTGGAAAGACCACGATTTTGGTTGATGCACCAATTGGCAAGTTGCCACTGTTTATCAAGAAGAACACTATCTTGCCATGGGGTAAAGAAGTTAGCCACATCTCTGGTGAACCAGACGAGAGTATGACCTTTAGACTATTTGGTAAAAAGGGTAAGTACGTTCACTATCAAGATAACGGAACTGACTTTAAGTACCAAAAGGGCGAATACAACTTGTACAAGGTTAAGGTAAACAAGGACGGTAGCGTGAAAGTTAAGCTTGAAAAGCACGGCTTCGGTCCTGTATATCGCAGAATTACGGTTCAATTGCCTAACAAGAAGATTGAATTTAAGTACAAGAACGGCGAATACGTTAGAAAATAGATGTGATAAGATGAAAAGACCGTGCAGGGATGCACGGTCTTTTTTGTAGGGTATTAACATAACAAAAAAGCTTTGCCAAAGCAGAGCCACACGTTAATGACTAAGTTGAGGAGCTACCTCAACGCGCACGCTAAAACTTTTTATTCTTGTTCTATTGTTATTATAGCATGTTAAAATTTAATGATCTTCGCTATTTCTCTAAGTAACGGCCATTTTTATTACAAAAATAGAATACACGTACATTACGTTATACTATATCGTGTTATAGTATAATATAATGTAGTATATTACGATGTAGTGAAAAGGAGTGCGCTATGTTTGTAGGTAGACATCAAGAATTAGAGCAATTGAATCAGGCGTATCAAGAAAATGATTTTCAATTTACAGTGATCTATGGTCGAAGAAGAATTGGAAAGACTTCACTGATCAATGAGTTTTTAAAAGATAAAAAGTCAATTTATTATGTAGCACTTGAAGAAAATGCGGAAGATAATCTAAAACGTTTTTCTGATGCAATTAGTATTTTTAAAAATACAGATCAGGGTGGAAAAGAAAAATTTGCAAATTTTGAGGAATGCTTTAAAGAAATTACACACCTAGCTCAAAAACAACGTGTAATTTTAGTTATTGACGAATTTCCTTATTTGGCTAAGGCTTACCCTACAATTAGTTCAATGTTGCAATCCTACATTGATCATGAATTCAAAGAAACTAACCTATTTTTGATTTTATGTGGTTCATCGATGTCATTTATGGAACGACAAGTCTTAGGCTACCAAAGTCCACTATATGGTCGTCGCACTTTAGCCTTAAAGCTTGAACCATTTAAATTATCAGAAGCACATGAAATGTTACCAAAACTCAGTAAAGAGGACGCTTTTATCATCAATACGGTTTGTGGCGGTGTACCCCAATATTTGAGTTATATGTCAGACAGCATGTCAGTTGCGGATAATA
>JALBSH010000032.1:0-3526 GCA_022756575.1 Lactobacillus mulieris | reverse complement strand
ACTAAGAACTGTTCAGAAATTGTCAAAGATGACAATTTTCTACAATAAAATTCTTAATCAAATGAGACATTCCATTACTTTTCATAAATTCAATAATCTGATCTGCTTCTTCATTTTTGCCATCAAAACAATAATGGTAATAATTGGCAACTATTTTAGCAAAAGCATTACGTGGAATTTCTGGCAATTTAGAAATGAAATCGTAAATTAGATTTAAATCAATTTTCCTTCTTTGTACGTATACATTAGCCAAATAATTAATAGCTATTGCTGACATTATTTCTTGTAGCTGACCAGACAGATTAGATACATTATGGCGATACGTTCTAAATATTGAATTAATCAAAAAGTCCATATCTTCTGGGGCATATATCATCATAGTCATTGCAAAAATTTGTAGAGTAGATTCACTCCACTCATCAGAATCAAAGACAATTTGTCTAACTTGTCGTTTAATATTCTCAGATATTTGATCAATTTGTTTCTTTAAAGATGCTATTGAAAATACCACTAAAGCATAAAGATTAAATATATTCTGACTTTGATTTTTATATTTTCCAATTTCAATTTTCAAATCTTCAAGTCGTTCGATCTGCTGATGATAATATGCATCTTCTAATTGCTTTTGCCAGATCAAATTTTTGTGAGCAAGATCATTTTCACTATCTTCATTTTCTATTCGCTCTAAAAATATAGAAGCTTGCAATCCATGTTGCTTTAACAAATCAATTAAATCCTGAGTCTGAATATCATTTAATCCACGTTCAATTTTTGAATAGTAAGATGTTGATAACACATCCCCCGCCATTTCAGTTTGTGATAATTTCATACTTTTTCTTGTTTGTTTTAATGCTTCACCAATTGTCATATCTTTCCCTCCCTCGTATTATCATATTTTTCATTATTGTATAATGTTTTGTTAATTTTGCAATAGTTTGTAAAACAAAAGCATTATTTTTATTTTTCAATCTTTTATGTTTACAAATGTAAACTTAGCAAGTAGAATAAAAAATGTGAAGAGATGAAAATAAATTATTTAATTTGGAGGTTACGGTCATGGATGTAACTAAAATCATTATCCTTGTTGTCGCAATCGCCTTGATCGGCTTTATCCTTTGGTGGTTCTTCGGCAAACATGACGAAGCTATCGGTAAAGCAAGTGTTAATCAAGGCACACAAGAAGCTAACATCGTCGTTAACGGCGGTTACTCTCCTTCTACCATTGTTTTAAAACAAGGCGTACCAGCTAAGGTGAATTTTGATATGCAAGACTCTACCGCCTGCTTATCGCACGTTGTTTTTGAACAACTTGGCGTTAACAAAGATTTAACCAAGCAAAAAATCACTACAATTAATATCCCGACTGATAAAAAAGGCACTTATAACTTCGCCTGCGGAATGGATATGTTTCATGGAAAGATTGAGGTCAAATAATGAGTATTTTTTCAAAGAATCAAATCAAAAAAGTTGTCGTTAATGCAGATAATCACGGTTACAAGCCAGATGTAGTTACCTTCAAGCAAGGCAAGCCCGCACAATTGAAATTTATCCCATCAGATAATATGGGCTGCATGAATGAAATTGTATCTAAAGACCTGGGCTTCGATCATAAGCTCGATGGTCAAAAAGAAGTTGTGGTAGACATCCCTACCGACCACGCAGGAACTTATAATTACGCATGTGGCATGGACATGTTTCATGGAAAGATCGTAGTTAAATAATGAAATTATCTAATATTCAGCGTTTCTGGATCTCCTTTGTACTCTCCATCCCGATGCTCATTCAGATGATTGCCATGCCATTTCACTGGATGATGCCAGGATACAACTGGATTGCCCTTATTACGACAACCATTATCATGGCAATCTCAGCTGCACCATATTGTAAGAGTGCTTGGGGCGCCTTCAAAAAGCATAACGCTAACATGAATACGCTAGTGGCCGTCGGTACTGCTGTGGCTTACTTTTACAGCATCTACGCTATGTTCACTGGCCGCGAAGTTTACTTCGAAAGTGCTGCTTATGTAACGGTCTTTGTTCTACTTGGGGATGCCATGGAAGAAAAAATGCACAGCAACGCTTCCAACGCACTAGCCAAGTTAGTCGACCTACAAGCTAAAGACGCAGCAGTTTTACGTTACGGTGAATTTGTCAAAGTTCCACTCGAACAAGTTAAGCCGGGTGATACAATTCGCGTAAAGCCGGGTGAAAAGATTCCGGTTGATGGTGTCATCACTGATGGCTCAACTACCATCGACGAATCAATGGTCACTGGTGAAAGTATGCCGGTTACTAAAAAGAAAGGCGACAATGTCGTTGGCTCAACGATTAACACCAATGGTACTTTCACTTTTAAGGCTACCAAGGTCGGTAGCGATACGATGCTTGCTCAGATCGTTGATTTAGTTAAAAAGGCCCAAACCAGTCATGCTCCAATTCAGAACTTGACCGACAAAATTTCTAATATCTTTGTCCCAGTCGTTTTAATTATTGCAATTATTACCTTCGTAATTTGGTATGTTTTCTTAGGCGCAACATTGGTTAATGCTATGCTCTTCGCCGTTTCAGTAGTCGTAATTGCTTGTCCATGTGCACTAGGTTTAGCGACACCAACTGCTTTAATGGTTGGTACTGCCCGTAGCGCTAAAATGGGCGTTTTAATCAAGAACGGTGAAGTTCTTGAAGAAGTTAGCGACATTGATACCGTTGTGTTTGATAAGACTGGTACAATTACCGTTGGTAAGCCACAAGTTACTAATGTTGTAGGTGATAAAAACAAGGTCTTAACTATTGCAGCTAGTTTGGAAGAAAATTCTGAGCACCCACTAGCAACCGCTGTAGTTAAAGCTGCTAAAGAAGCAAAGACTGAAATTAAGTCTATACAAAACTTTGCAGCTATTGAAGGCCGCGGAGTTAAGGCAAACTATGGCAATCAAGAAGCTTTTGTTGGTAGCGATCGTTTATTAGAAGATATTTCTATTTCCCAGGAAATGAAAGATCAGGCTCTCCAACTTCAAAAAGAAGCAAAAACTGTAGTCTATGTTGGCCTAGGTAATGACATCATTGGCTTAATTGCCATTCAAGATGTACCTAAAGCAAGTTCTAAGCAAGCAATTGCGGAACTTAAAAAGCGTGGTTTAAAGACGGTGATGCTTACCGGTGACAATCAAAATGTTGCTGAAGCTATTGGCCGTGAAGTCGGAATCGACCAAGTAATCGCCGGTGTTTTACCAACTGAAAAAGCCGCTGAGATTAAGAAATTGCAGGATGAAGGCAATAAAGTAGCCTTTGTTGGTGACGGGATTAACGACGCACCTGCATTGTCTACAGCTGATGTCGGAATTGCTATGGGATCAGGTACCGATATTGCTATTGAATCTGGCGGTATCGTCCTTGTACAGAATGACTTAATGGGCGTAGTTAGAGCGCTTGAGATTTCTAAGAAGACCTTTAACAGAATTAAATTAAACCTCTTCTGGGCTCTGATTTACAACACGATCGGCATTCCCATTGCTGCAGGTTTATTC
>JALBSH010000031.1:0-3608 GCA_022756575.1 Lactobacillus mulieris | reverse complement strand
GGCCTTGGCTTTAGCTAAAGTTGATGATGAAATGATTACCAAGGTTAAAGCACAGCAAGTTCTTAGTTAAAATCACGCCACTTAAGCGTTACCCAAAAGTTACGTTAGTTGTACCAGCTCATAATGAAGAATTAGTTATTAGTAAAACTACGCAGGCAATTTTAAATTTGAATTATCCGGCTGATAAGTTACAAATTTTAATCTATGCTGATGATACTGCTAAAATTGCCCGGGAAATAATCAAGCAATATCCTGAACGGAAAATCAATGTTCAAGTAATTGAACGAACAGGTAGTGGTGGCAAAGCTGGTGTATTAAATGATGCTTTGAAGATTGCCCAAGGAGAATACCTTGGTGTATATGATGCAGATGCCATGCCAGAAGAAAATGCTTTGTATTTTTTAATTAAAAAGATTTTGGAAAATCCGGTGAGATATAAGGCTGCTTTTGGTCGCAATAAGACGAGAAATGCGCGGCAGAATTTTTTAACTAAGTGTATCAATCAGGAAATTGTTGTTACCCAGCGAATTCAACACTGCGGTATCTGGCAATTATTTAAGATTGGTCGTATTCCAGGGACTAACTTTATTATTAATACTGATTATGTCAGATCAATTGGCGGCTGGCGCAATGGCGCTTTGACCGAAGATACTGATATTTCTTTTAAAATTATGGGCTCAGGTAGTTTGATTGCCTTAGCCTATAATTCTGAAGCCTTCCAGCAAGAACCAGAACGCTTAAAAGATTATTATTTCCAGCACTTGCGTTGGGCTAAAGGTAACTATGAAGTGGTGATCAATAATTTTTGCCATCTTTTTGATAAAAGCAACTGGCGGGTTAAATTAGAGACTGTCTATTATTCCTGCACTTTTTTCTGGTTTAATTTGGCGATTGTTTTATCAGATCTGATCTTTTTTTCTAATTTGATTGCCTTAATCGTCCATCTTTGGAATCCTGCAGTAGTAATACCATTTACAATTTCGCGGAGTAATATTTTATTAGCTCAAATTCTGCTCTTTAATTGGCTATTGATGGTTTTGCTTTATATTTTGCAAATTAACCTAGCGATGACTACGCAATATGGGCAGGCAACTGACGAACAGATTTGGCTAGCCTTAGCATCATATTTTACTTATTCGCAATTGTTCATCATTGTATCAATTCATGCGGTTACTTCAGTAATGCTAGATCGCGTTTTTCATCGTGATAGTACTAAATGGGTTAAGACTAAGAGATTTGCGGATTAGGTGATGAGATGAAAAAAAGATGGATGCTACTAGGATTTTTACTCGTAACGATTGCATTTACCGGTATTATGATCTATATCAGAGCAGATAATAATTCAGCGGTGCGTAATTTTTTTCTACATTCTTGGCATAAAAATTATGTAGTTGAAGAAAAGAATCTTGCCTATATTAATACCACGCCTAAGCAGGAACAAGTGACGGTTTTATCTGAAGGCCAAGGATATGGGATGTTTATTGCGGCGCATGATCCAGCAGTTAAAGAAAGCAACTTTGCTAAGCTAGTGCAGTATTATTTAAAACACCGGGATCGTAATACGCAATTGATGGCTTGGCGGCAAACAAAGAAAAATGGAAAATGGAGCAGTGAACGCAATAGCGCTACTGATGGGGACTTATTTATTGCTAAAGCTTTGTTTTTAGCGGCTAAAAGATGGAAAAACCCAGCATATCAGCGGCAAGGGCAAAAATTAATTGCCGATATTTTGCGTTATGAATATAATCCGACAACGCACGCTTTAACGGTGGGCAATTGGGCCGATTCTAAGCCGAAGTATTATAATTTAATGCGGACTTCAGATGTATTGCCGACAATGTTTGATCAATTTTATCGTGAAAGCAATGATTCGCGGTGGCTCTTAATTAAAAAAACAATGCTCAAGCGGCTCAATCAGTTGAGTCACCAGCATAAGAGTGGCCTAGTTCCAGACTTTGCCTGGCTGACATCAAAAGATGCTAAGCCAGTTAAAGGAAGGGTTACCACTGATCGATATGATGGTGATTATTATGCCAATGCTTGCCGGGTGCCAATGGATTTAGCATTTAGTAAGGATAAATTAGCAAAGAATACTGTACATCGCTTGCTTAAATTTTTTAGCAAGCAAAATACAATTACAGCAGGCTATACTTTAAAAGGCAAGCCGGTCAATAATTATCAATCAGCTAGCTTTAGCGCGCCAATTTATATTGCGGTGAATGAAAATCGCAATCAAGGCTATGATAATTTGTTTGCTTCGCAGCAATATATTTTTGCTAAAAAATTACCTAAAAATAATTACTATGATGCAGCACTAACGACGATGGCAACGATACTGACACCGGCGCATAGATTTTAAGAGGCAAAGGCCTCTTTTTATTTGCATTGAAAATCAATCTTTGATAACATAGTAAAAATTTTAAGGAAAATGAGGAGGACAAAAAATGGGATTAAATGCATACATTCAAGGTTTTAACAGTTTAGAGTCAATTGATCGAGCACCGGGCTACTTCAAGTATCATCACCACTCAGTAGCTGACCACTGCTTCAGAACAGCGGAATTAGCACAAATGATGGGAGATATTGAAGAAGTAAAGGGCAAAAAGAAGATCAACTGGAAGGCTTTATATGAAAAGAGCTTGAATCACGATTATACTGAACGTTTCATCGGTGATATTAAGACACCTGTTAAATACGCTACTCCTCAACTTAGAAAGATGATTGGTGACGTTGAAGAAACAATGACCACTAAGTTCATTAAGGATGAGATTCCAGAAGAATTTCAAGAAATTTATACTAAACGTCTCTCAGAAGGCAAAGATGATACTTTAGAGGGTAAAATTTTATCAATCTGTGATAAATTAGATTTGTTATATGAAGCTTATGGAGAAATCGAATTAGGTAATCCTAACCCGGTTTATATGCAAATGTTCAAGGAAAGTCTTGAAACGATCAAGAAGTTCGACGATTTAGTTTGCGTACAATACTTTATTAAGAAAATTTTGCCAGATCTTTTTAAAGGTGATTTCGCGGGAAAGGATAAGATGCAACGAATAGCTTTTAGCATTCTATTGTTAGGGGATGATTAGGTGAAATTTCAATGTAGTTCATGCGGGCTGCGCATGGACTCTTTGCATTTTAAGCAAGAGGGGTTAATGAATCCTAAGTTGACCAGTATTTGCGACATTTGTATCACGCGCAACCTGAATCCGGAAGATTACGCAAATGATGCGGTCGCAACTTTTGCTCAAAGCTTGCTTTACACGTTTGTCGGTGCAAAGAAACAAGATCAATCAGGTTTTATTGTGAAAAATAAAAAGGACCGTAAAAAATACGAGGCCTTTTTACAAGATTATGATGGCAATGAAATCGCCCGCCAACAGATTAAAAGGTCTGATTTGAATTTGGCGGTAATTAAAAGCGAAGATGGCAAGCTTAATTATGTGCCTAACCAAGGCGTAACTTTTGAGCAAAATTTAAAGGGAATGGGTTTGGAGATCAATTTCCAGTTAAACGAAGTTGATTTTATTGATCGTGAACGCGTTCGGGCCAAGTATAAATACCGCTGCCAATATTGCGGCAGACGTGGCCACAGCGTAGATCATAAG
>JALBSH010000030.1:0-3738 GCA_022756575.1 Lactobacillus mulieris | reverse complement strand
TTCATCAAGCAATTCGGTTGGGAAAGGACCGGCACCAACACGAGTAGTGTAAGCCTTGCAGACACCAATTACAGTATCAAGACGATTAGCACCTATACCAATACCTGAACAAATACCACCAGAAATAGTATTAGATGAGGTTACAAATGGATAAGTACCTTCATCAATATCAAGCATCACACCTTGCGCACCTTCAAATAAAACTTTCTTATTTTGGTCAAGTGCATCATTCACTAAGACAGAAGTATCAGTTACATACTTCTTCATTCTTTGACCATATTCATAGTATTTATCAAAAATGTCTTCAAATTTAAGTGCTGGCTTACCATAAACCTTAGTAAATAATTCATTCTTTACTTCAAGGTTAGCACGCAATTTTTCTTCAAAGGTGTCTTTTTCAAGCAAATCACAAACGCGGATTCCAATTCTTGAAGCCTTGTCCATGTAAGTTGGTCCAATACCATTCTTAGTAGTACCAATCTTGTTAGCCCCCTTAGCTTCTTCTTGATATTCATCTTGCTTAATATCATAAGGCATAATGATGTGGGCACGATTAGAAATTCTCAAGCCACTAGTATCAATGCCACTCTTTTCAAGATTTTCTAATTCGCCAAACATTACTTCTGGATTGATTACGACACCATTACCAATAACTGTATTGTCCTTGGCTGCAAAAATACCAGAAGGAATTAAACGCATCTTGAAAGTTTGACCATTAATATCAATAGTATGACCTGCGTTGTTACCACCATTTGAACGAACTGCAACTGCAGCATCCTTACTCAAAAAGTCAGTAATCTTTCCCTTACCTTCATCGCCCCATTGGCTTCCTACGACTGCGACTGCTGTCATTTAAAATTCACCTCATAAAAATCTCTATAAATATTACGTATGCTAGTCTAGCAATTAATTTACAAATAATCAATATAAAATCCGAATTATTTTATTTTTAAATTATTTCATAGTTCGATTTTCATATTGACAAACACAAATTATTCCCATATAGTATGTCTCGGTCAACAAACAAGATTAAAGGGAGCAGTTTTTAAATGAGTAACTACTTTAGTATGGAAGCCTTTGACTATGATGATATCCAACTTGTACCTAATAAGGGTATTATCAAAAGCCGTCGTGATGCAGATACCAGTGTCAAATTCGGAAACCGAACATTTAAAATACCGGTTGTTCCTGCCAATATGGAAAGTGTCATTGATGATAACCTTGCTATTTGGCTAGCCCAAAACGATTATTATTACGTAATGCATCGTTTTGAACCCGAAAAGAGAATTACCTTCATCAAAATGATGCATCAAAAAGGATTATTTGCATCTATTTCGGTCGGCATTAAAGACAGTGAATATGATTTTATTGATGAATTAGTCAAGGAAAACCTTAAACCAGAATATATTACTATTGATGTAGCTCATGGTCACTCCGTTTACGTGATTAAGATGATCAAGTATATTAAGGAGAAATTACCTGATTCATTTTTAACAGCGGGCAATATTGCTACGCCAGAAGCCGTACGTGAACTCGAAAATGCAGGCGCCGACGCAACCAAGGTTGGTGTGGGACCTGGTAAAGCATGTATTACGAAATTGAAGACTGGCTTTGGTACTGGTGGTTGGCAATTAGCCGCATTAAGAATGTGCAGTAAATCTGCTTCTAAGCCATTAATTGCCGACGGTGGGATTCGTCATAACGGCGATATCGCTAAGTCAATTCGTTTTGGCGCTACCATGGTTATGATTGGTTCAATGCTGGCCGGTCATGAAGAATCACCTGGTAATGTAATCAAAATTAATGGTAAAACTTACAAGCAATACTGGGGCTCAGCCTCTGAGGTTCAAAAAGGTGCTTACAAAAATGTAGAAGGTAAGCAAATGTTAGTGCCATACCGTGGCTCAATTAAGGATACTTTAAAAGAAATGAAGGAAGACTTGCAGTCATCCATCTCATACGCTGGTGGTCGCGATCTTAATTCCATTAAGTTAGTCGACTACGTAATCGTTAAAGACAATATTTTTGATGGTGATAAGTAATTTTAATAAAATTTTTGCATTTTTATTATTTTCCTGTTAAGAATATTACGATAATATAGTATTATCTATCTTTTTTCGATAGAATAATATAGGTCGAGTTATTGTAGGGTAGTCAATAACTCGGCTTTTTTTGATTATTTTTTAAAAACGATTGGACAGAGTTTTAAATTGTGTTATACTAGTTGTCGTTGATGAATGCGCCCTTAGCGCAACTGGATAGAGTGTCTGACTACGAATCAGAAGGTTGAAGGTTCAAATCCTTCAGGGCGCACTTAAAAACGGGAAATGGCTCAGTTTGGTAGAGCACCTGGTTTGGGACCAGGGGGTCGCAGGTTCGAATCCTGTTTTCCCGATAAGTTAGCCGCACTTCATTGAAGTGCGGTTTTTTTGTGTAAAAAAATAAGTATTCCCTCGGAAATACTTATCATGCTATGCCCCTTTAGTAGCTCGTCTAAAGATAATCTGTGTATCTGAATCTACATATTTCAATAACGGTAAATCGTAATCCTTAACCTGGGCCAAAACATTTACTTTCTCATTGCATGGCAAATCGCGTTTAGTAATCTCGATTTCGCCTTCATAACGCGGATACAAATGATTATCAATCGTCACGCTGCCAGTTGGTCTAGCATAAATATTATCTTGCGGCTCTGTTGACAAAAACATCTTTTTTCTGCTTTCCTTTAAGCGAACTACGTCACGCGCCACATCTGGACGATTATGCCAATCATTGCCAAACAATTCTGGTATATCAGTATCTAAATGCAGTGTAATTGCACCCTGTTTTTGATAATTAGTAATCGATTCAATTGCATCCCTCGTAAGTTGCGGATCTCCCACAAAAATGTGATCGCAATCATAATCTTTCAATTCTAAGATCGCAGCTAATGGGTTTTCATATCGCTGCTTCTCCAACGTTGGCAATCCTGCAAAAATTGGTCCACGCAATTTGCCATTTCCTGAAATAAAGGCTGCTGTTTTCAAACCATATTGCTTAAGCCACTCATTCTTCTTTTGCATCCAGTGTGCATCAAGACCTGTTTCAGGACGTGGGTAGAAGTTATGTCCTGCTGTTAATTTTTCAAAATTTGCATTGCTATAACGCAGATCATCAATATTTTGTTGCGTAATAATGCTGGCATTTAGAACTATCGGCATTTCTTTGGACAACTTGGCAATAATATCAGTAGAAAATCCATGATCTACTCTAAGACCAGTTAGACTCAAACTTTTAATTTGCTCAACACTATTGACATTAATACCCAAATCTTGCAGATCATCTGCCGTGACATCTGCAATAATTTTCAAGTCTAGTTTTTGACACCAATTAGTTAAGTCCGCCAGCCGATTTAAAATCGTCTCACTATCAGTATCAGGTACAGCTAGCTGAGTAAAAACGCAGGTAAATCCACTATTGCGCATCGTCAGCAAATAATTGTAATTCTCGGACGTCAAATCGTGTCCTAGATAAACAGAAAATCCTAACATTCTTATTCCTCTAAAATTAATTAATTTCTTTTATTATCTATAACTTAAACGCTTTCCTAAATATCTTACTACATTTTTTGCTTGCTTTTTTCTAAAAAATAATGTTAAATACATATAAACAAATTAAAAAGCGATGAAAAAGACGAGTAAATAATCTAATTCTTTCCAGTGAATTAGTGCTAGTGTGAAACTAATAGACCCTGGATTA
>JALBSH010000003.1:0-48681 GCA_022756575.1 Lactobacillus mulieris | reverse complement strand
AGGTTAGATTGGTCAACGTCAACTCCGATTACCCAAACCTTTTTAGCTGCTGGACGGGCTTGGTTGTAATCTTTTCCTTCTTGGAAAACACCGTTACCTGCGTTACCGGCTGCTTGGTAAATAATATCAGCGCGGTTAGCATACATTGATTGAGCGATTGATTTAGCCTTATCGGTTGAAGTGAAGTTACCGATGTATTGGGTTTGAACTGAAATCTTCTTGTGAAGAGCTTTAGCACCGTCAGCAACACCTTGCTTAAAACCGGCTTCGAATAAATCAATAATAGATGACTTAGCACCGCCAATGAAACCTACTTTGTTGGTTTTAGTGGTGTAAGCTGCGGCCAATCCGCCAAGATAAGAAGCTTGATTGCTTTCAAAGGTTGCAGAAGCGACGTTCTTAATCCCAGAGTCAACGCTATCAATGATAACGAAATTCTTTTTAGGATTCTTCTTGGCTGCTTGCTTGACTGCGTCGGCTAATTGATAGCCAACACCGAAAATGGTTTGGTAGCCGGCTGTAGCGGCTTGATCAAAGTTAGGAGTGAAGTCTGCGGCACTGCTAGACTGGAAGTATTGATAACCACCTTTTCCTTGTTTTAAACCATGTTCCTTGCCGTATGCTTTAAATCCTGACCATGCAGCTTGGTTAAATGAATGATCATCAACACCATTTTCATCTGTGATTAGGGCAATGCCATGTTTAGTATCTTTGTTGGCTGATTGACCAGACTTTTTACCCGAACAAGCAGTTAGAATCAAGCCAACTGATGCTAAAACGACACCAAATGATAAAATTTTCTTGAACTTTACGTTCATTATTTCTGTCCTCCACAATATTAATACCGAACAATTTATAAATAAGTTTATTAATTGTTCGGTATTTTGTCAACAAAAATATTGATCAGGCAAAAAATAATTGATTGTAATTATAAAAAGCAAACTATACTAGTATGCTTTTATTTATTGTTAGGATGAATGGCAACCTTAATTTTGCCTTTTAGGATATTAGCTCTAGCAATTTGGGCATCTTTCCAAGTTGAAGCTGAAATCTGTCCTCGTTCAATAGAAACACCATTGTTTTTAAGCCCATAAACTAAATTTTTACCACCAGGGAATTTATTATTATAAGCTCTATTGGCGATATCTTTAACAGCAACATTTACTCCAGTTATTACTGATGTCAAAACAAAATTAGATTTTTGTCCGCCTTTAGCAGTGTAGTTACCGAGATGAGATTGATCGACATCAACTCCGATTACCCACACTTTATCTTTAGCTGGTCTAGTTTGATTAATGGCTTTAGCTTCTTGGAAAAGACCATCACCAGCACCACCAGCAGCATGGAAGATGATGTCGGCTTTTTTGGTGTACATTGATTGAGCAATTGATTTGGCCTTGTCTGAACTAGTAAAGTTGCCAATATATTGGTTTAAGATAGTAACTTTTTTGTGCATTTTTTTGGCTTGATCTTTAACACCTTGAGTAAATCCGGCATCAAAAAGGTCGACAATATCGCCATGAGCACCGCCGATGAAGCCAACCGTGTTGGTTTTGGTTTCTTTAGCAGCTACGACACCAGCCAAGTAGGAAGCTTGTTCGCTCTTGAAATTAGCTGAGACAACATTCTTTTGTCCTTTGATTACATCGTCAATAATGGCAAAATTCTTTTTAGGATAGCGTTTGGCGGCAGAAGCTACGGCATCTTTTAAACTGTAACCAACGCCAAAGATAGTTTGATAACCAGCTTTAGCTGCCTGATCAAAATTAGGAGTGAAATCAGCAGCACTACTTGATTGAAAATATTGATAACCGTTTCGACCGCGGCTCAAGTTGTGCTCTTTGCCATAACTTTGAAATCCTTCCCAAGCAGATTGGTTAAAAGAGTTATCATTTACACCATTACCGTCAGCAATTAATGCAATAGAGTGCTTGGCATCGCTTGATTTATTATTGCTTGCACCCTGTTTTTTACCAGAGCAGGCGGTTAAAATTGCACCTAAACTCAATGCAAGCACACCAATAGATAGTAATTTTTTGACTTTTTTATTCATAAAATTGATCCTCTCTCCATCAAATGATTTTTAACACAAAACGAGATTAACAATATTTAGTGGCTATGTCAAAATTGACATACAACATAAAGTATTGATATAAAGGGATTCTTAATTGGTATAGAACACGATTATGCATTAGAGAGAGTAAGGATAATGCATAATTAAGTAAAAAAATAATAAAAAATACAATATCTTGTCATATTAGATAAAATATACCTAGATATTGTATAATAAACTTTTTTGCTGAGAAAAAATCTTAATTATGGTTTAATTGAGTCTAAAGAATTAAGTTGGAGAAATATATGAGAAGAGAAGAAACTAAAAGATTAGCAATTACTGCTGTCTTTGCTGCTTTATTGATTGTACAGACTTTTGTGCCAAATGTTGGCTATGTAAGAATTATCCCGGCTTTGCCAGCTGTAACTACTATTCCAATGACAATTGCCGTCTATGGCACGTTAATGGGACAAAAGGCGGGTCTAGGCTTTGGCTTATTCTGGGGTATTACCAGATTGATTGTTGCATATACTCAACCTGGCGATATGGTCAGCTTAATGTTGTTCCAAAATCCGGTAATTTCATTGGTACCAAGTATTTTGGCTGGCTATTTCCCGGGAATTATTGCGAAGGGTATGAGTAAGACTAAATATGCGAAATTGGGTTATATCATAAGTGGAGCAGTCACTTCGTTAACTAATACCGTGATGGTTATTTTGCTGACGAGTATTTTCTTCATGCATGATCCAGCAAGCTTAACTCATTACCTAGGAAATTATAGTTCAGGTACGCCATTGATTTTAATTTTAATTATGGCACTGGGCATGAACGGTTTAGTAGAAGCAATTTTTACAGCCATTGTCGTTCCAGTAATTGTAACGCCACTTAACTTAGTTATGAAAAAGGCGTAACTAAAAAGTTTAATAAATTAAAAAAAAGCTCCTCAAATGCTTGATAAAACAGGCAATGAGGAGCCTTTTTTAGCTGAATTTTATGTGTTTTTTATCCTGAATTACGTAAACCGGAAGCCACACCGTTGATAGTAATTGGAATAATACTTTGGTAAACACCTTGAATCTCATCTTCACGATCACGCTTGATCATTTCTAATTGGATGTAGTTCAAAATGTTGAAGTAAGGCATTCTGTATTCCAGACTCTTCTTAAGAGTAGGTGCATCTTCGATTAATTCATCATGACCTTCAATTTGTAGGATGACTTTCTTAGTTAGTTCCCATTCTTGATTGATGATATCAAAGACTGATTTAACTTGTTCATCTTCGCAAAGATCCGCATACTGCTTGGCAATTCTCATATTTGATTTAGATAAAACCATATCAACATTGGAAAGCAGGGAGTGGAAGAATGGCCAACCTTGGTACATATTTTGTAATTCCTTCAAGTTGGCTGGATCAGCATCGATAAATGACTTGAAACCAGAACCTACGCCATACCAACCAGGGAACATTACACGGCTTTGTGACCAAGAGAAAACCCAAGGGATGGCTCTTAAGCCAGAAAAGTCAGTGAGTTTCTTTCTTGAAGCTGGACGTGAACCTACGTTAAGACCAGAGATTTCTTTGATTGGAGTTGCTTGGAAGAAGTACTTAAGGAAGTTAGGATTCTCAAATACTAGTTTCCGGTAAACTTCGTTGCTTTTAGCTACGATTTGATCCATTGAAGAACGGAAATCTGCGACATGATCTTCGCTAACAATTTGCTTAGAAGCCATTCGATCGATTGTTGCTGAAGCTAACATTTCTAGGTTGTAGTAGGCGGTGTCTTTATTACCATACTTGTTTTGGATAATTTCACCTTGCTCGGTCATCCGCATCCGATCGTTAATTGACTTGAATGGCTGTGCTGTAATTGCTTCGTATGATGGACCACCACCACGACCAACGGTACCGCCACGGCCATGCATAAAGGTAATCTTGATACCCATTTCTTCACCAATCTTAGTTAGATCCTTTTGAGCTTTATAAAGGTTCCAGCATGAAGCTAAGTAGCCACCGTCCTTATTGGAATCTGAGTAGCCTAACATAACTTCTTGATAATTATTTTGAGAAACAAGCCACTTCTTGACGATATCAAAGCTTAAGAATTCCTTAATTATTTCCCGGGCATTATTCAAGTCTTCAACCGTTTCAAATAGTGGTACCACTTGAATTCGGGCTTTTTGATTATCAAGTAAATCGTATTCCTTTAACATGATTGCTTGTTCTAGCATGTCTGAAACACTCTCAGTGTGAGAAATAATATGTTGCTTGATGACGTCTTCACCCAAACGGTCTTTCAATTGACGAGCAGTCTTGTAGATCTTTAATTCTTTTTGTAGTAACTCAGACTTGGGTTTGTTATTGGCGTGTAAGTTACGTGGATCATTGTTCAATTCGTTGAGTAAAAGCTTGATCTTTTTGTCTTCGCTTAAATCGCTATAATTGTCACAAATTCCAGCACTCTTAAGTAGCTCAGCGACACAGGCCTCGTTAACGCTAGAATCTTGACGCATATCAATTGTAGCTAGATGGAAGCCGAAGATGTTGATAGCCTCAAGAATTTGAGTAAAGTAGCTGTCTACTACGGCGTGATCATGGTCTTCTTCAAGTGAATTTTTGATGATTTCTAAGTCGGCTTTAAATTCTTGAGCATTTTGATAACAAGGGATTTTATCAAGATTTTGGAGGTCACGTTTCTTTAAGAAAGTGTTCTTGTTAGTAATATTCAGTAATTTTTGTTCAGTGTGCACTAAACGGCTTTGAATATAGTAGAATGCCCGTCTATATGGCTCGTTAGTTCTGAATGGTGAATCATCATTAGAAAGCTCAGATAGGTGCATTACATCGTCAGATGGCTCCATATAAGAAGTAGACATGGAAATGGCTCTATAAAGCTTATTGATTTGCTTAATGTAATATTCAAAGATTACTTGGCTTTGCAAAGTAGCGCTTAGTTCTAGCGTATCAGCCGTTACATAAGGGTTACCGTCACGGTCGCCGCCGATCCACATTCCCATGGTAATTGGCGTAGCATGACTAGCGTTTAGCCCGTGTTTTTTAGCTAATTCCTTGTAACGACTAGTAAATTTGGTGATTGCAGGGATTAAAGCCTTAGGGTAGTAAGCCAAAACATTGGTAATTTCATTAGCTACCTTTAATTTGTGACCACGAATAATGTCAGTTTGCATCAAAATTTCAATGCAAGCCCGCATTTGTTCAGTCCATTCATCGCGATCAATTGTGCCATTCTTCACATCACGATAATTGCGCAAAAGTTGATGAATTTGATCGGTTAATTCCAAAATGGTTTTTCTTTGTACCTGAGTAGGATGGGCAGTTAAAACGGGTACTACATTTACATGTTCAAGGATTTCTTCGGCATTTTTCTTTTGGGCTACAATGTCAATTGTGTCACTCAATTTACCTAGATAATCTTGATGAGTATTGTTAAGCACATTAACTTTACTTGCTAGTTCTACATCCTCTGAAATGTTGATCAAGAGTGGGAGAGTAGCAAAATAACGTGCAACAACAATCATTTCGCGATTGTTAAGACTAGCAATTTGCTTTTCAAGTTCTTGATAATCTTTGGCGGCAGAGATTTTAATTAAGTTTTGGATCTTATCGAAAGCTGCTTGACCGATTACTTGCTTAGTTGATTCATTCAATAAATCAGTTAAAACTTTGCTTTCTTCTGCCACTACATTAACATCGCTGTTATTTTCTAATTTTTTAACAGTCATGGTGAAAAAAGTTCCTTTCTTACTTGTTTTTGCTAAAGCTAAGATACCACATATTTTGCTAAAAATTTAGGTTATTGTGAACAACGTAACAAATTCTTTATTAAATTCATTCACTCCGCAATGCAATTGCAGCATCTTTCTTTGCAGCCATTCGTGCTGGAATATGACCACCTAAGAGGGTGAGGATAGTTGAAATAATGATCAAAACAATAGCAGCAGTAGGATCTAGTTGGGCTACATTTGCCAGATCAGTAATCTTGTAAATGATACTGTTAATTGGGAATGTTAGTAGGTAAGCAATCAGAATGCCTAATACACCAGAGAAAACACCTAGGATGAAGGTTTCGGCATCAAAGACACGAGTAATGTCTTTTTTACGGGCACCTAATGCCTTGAGTACCCCGATTTCTTTAGTTCGCTCAAGTACTGAGGTATAAGTTAAAATACCAATCATAATCATAGATGTGATTAATGAAATACCAGCAAATGCGACAAGGATGGTCGTTATCCCGCTTAAGAGGCCGCCAGTCATTGTGGTAACAGCGTTTGACATGTCAGTATAGAGAATCTTGTCTGATTTTTTCTTCCCCTTGTTCCATTTGTCAAGATAATCAAGTACTTTATCTTTATCATCAAAATTGTTGGGATAAATCATGATACCAGTAGGGATGCTGGTACCGCCAAGAGTCTGCATTGTAGCTTTCTTTTCATTGGCATTTAGTTTTTGGTTAGTTAATACGCTATGGTTACTCTTCTTTTGTGCCTTTACAATTGCAGAGTTTTTATTTTCATTAATCACGCGTTGTGAAAGTTGATCGCTATAAGCAATTCCAGTTGATAACAAGGCCATTGAATCTTCGTTTTTAGGACGAATGACACCAGCAATCTTTAGCTTGGTTTGAGCACCGTTATACATGGCGTTATTTACCTTTTTAGGAATAAACATGCCAGTTGGCAATTGCTGATAGTAATCATTGTTAGCAACTACACGAAATTGCTTATTTACTAATTGGCCGAATTTGACGTGTTCCTTATTCTTTAAATCGAAACCAAGATTTTTTAAGGCATTGATGTTAACAGTATTTTTATTGTCAGTAACTAAAACCAAGTCGGTTGCCTTAGTAGGCCAAGTGCCTGAGAGCAATTGATAGTTTTGCTTCAAAAATGAGTCTTTCTCTTTATTTAAAGTAGTGGGAAAGACACTTGAACCCAGTCCCATTGAACTCATCGCTTGGGATCTAGCAGCTAGAACAGAATTAGTCTGATCAGGATCCGTATTTGAAAATTGCACGCGTTCAATTTTTCCCTTGTTTTTAGCTAATAAATTCAAGCTTACGCCGCGTTGGTAAGACACGTTATTGGCATAATTAGGATTGATCTTCTTGATGTAGTTAACATACTTTGTGCTAATTTTATTAACGTGTTGGGCCTGTTCGCTTTGGTCTTGTTCTGCCGTTACATAGCCGCGTTTTTTGACATTTTTATCCGATTCTTTACGTGCATTAGCTGAAGTAATGTCAGTTGCGGTCTGTGAAATAGAAATCGGATATTTTGCTAAAGCTTTGCTCATTGTGGTATTGATTTGCTTTTGAAAACCATTAGAGATAGCTAAAACTACGGCAATTGAGATAATCCCGATGCTTGAAGCAAAAGCAGTTAGCAGAGTTCGACCTTTTTTTGTCATAATATTGGTGAAACTCAACTTGATGGCGTTCCAGTAAGACATCTTGGTACGCTTGAGGTTAAATTTGTCTTCTTCCTTATTAGGGCTAAAAGGATCAGAATCATGACGAATCTTACCGTCTTGGAAATTAACGATTCTTGTGGCGTATTCTTTAGCTAATTCAGGATTGTGGGTCACCATAATAACGAGTCGATCTTTAGATAGTTTTTTGATCAACTTCATAATTTGGACAGAAGTCTCAGTATCAAGTGCACCAGTTGGTTCATCACAAAGTAGAATATCAGGGTCGTTGGCAATTGCTCGCGCAATCGCTACTCGTTGCATCTGACCGCCAGACAACTGGTTAGGACGTTTATTTAGATGGTCTTTCAATCCCACTTCTGTTAACGCCGCAATTGCTTTTTCATGGCGCTGTTTTTTAGGCACACCAGACAAATTCATCCCTAGTTCCACATTGGCGATGATCGACAAGTGGGGGATTAGATTATAATTTTGAAAAACAAAACCAACGGTATTGTTGCGGTAAGCATCCCAGTCGGTCTCTTTAAAATTCTTGGTAGATTTGCCGTTGATGATCAAGTCACCTTGGTCGTAACGGTCAAGTCCGCCAATTACGTTTAACATGGTAGTTTTTCCAGAACCACTAGGACCTAAGATAGCGACGAATTCCTGGTCACGGAACGAGATTGTAACGTCGTCTAAAGCGTGGGTGATGTTGTCCCCCACCTTATATGACTTAAAAATATGCTTTAGTTGAAGCATTGCATCCCTCTTTTCTAAATTACAGTAAATCTTTATAATCCTGTCATGACTAAGATAGCTTGCAGGATAAAGAATAAAACGATTAATCCCATGATAACGAAATGACGGCGTTTATGCATGACAAACACACCGGCAAATTCGCGGATAATTGCGTTAGGCAAGTAGTAGAATCTGGTGTAAGCACCGACACCATTGGCTTTTAAACCAACTTCCTTAGCCAAGAGAGCAGCTCTAAAAATATGGTAATTATTGCTAAAGAAGCGTGCCCTGAAGTGGGAATTACCAAAATCTTTTGTGGCAATACGCTTAGAAAAGAGCATGTTTTCGTATGTGTTTTTCGATTGATCTTCTAATAAGATACGGTCAACACTAACGCCACGCCGTTGTGCAAAACGAGACATAGCGAGTGCTTCAGAGATTTTTTCGTCAGCGCCTTGACCACCTGACATGATCAGGATAGGGCGCTTGCGGCCCTTTTGATACTGGCGGTTAGAGTATTGAATTGCCCGATTAATTCTAGCCGCAAGCAGTTTTGATACTTGGTCGCCATTGATTAGCCCAGACCCTAGAACGATTAAATAGTCTTGGTGGTAGGTACGAGGATAAATTTGATATAGAAGCAAGTTTACCAAAAAGTTGTAAAGCACCAATCCCAAATAAATTGCAATCGCGGGAATTGAAGCTAATGCGAGACTAAGCCAACGTGGCAAGTACTTACCTGGTCCTAAGAGCACGATAATACTAATAATTAATGCTAAAAATCCGGTAATTAAAGTAAGCAAGTTAGGCAAAGTATGGCTTTCATATTTCCAAACGAAATAGGCATTCCAGAATAGAAAAATCCAGGCGAAAATTAATAATAAGACAATGCCAAATAATGCAGCTAGAACTAGTAGGTCATAGGCACGTTGCAAGCCGTGACTCGTACTTTTGTGCACCATAACGGTGATCCAAGAGAGCATTGAGACTATAAAGATAGTAAACAAAACGCCATTAATCAAACGTCTTGGTTCGATAAGCCAAGAGATTAAAAAGGCAAAAAATATCAGTAACATAAAGACTGAAATGTAGAAGAACTCACCGCGTCTCCCCAAAAAAGCGATGATCTGATTAAGCATAGATAGATACTCCTCCTTAGGTATTTTTTCTTATTTACATTATAATAGAAACAATGATTACTAGTTGAAAGAATCAAGGTGTGAATGAAAAATGAAGAGATTTGGACATTACCTGGGAAATATTGCAGGGGCTGTGTTGGCTTTGGTAATGTATTCTGAATTAGAAGTACTTTACTTTAGACCTCAGCGATTTGATTTGGCGCAATATCGCGTCTTCGTTACGGCGCTTGCTACGGTAATAGTTTTGTTTGCAATTTCCTATATTTATCGCAGGCAATTAAAAGAAGAAAATGATTGGGGCTTTGATGAAACACCACACTGGGACTGGCGCAGAATCGGAATAGCGATGATCGGTTTTGTACTGATTGTAGTAGGTTCGATTGTGATGCTTAATCTAGTTGGTGGCGGCGTTTCAAAGAACCAGGAAAGCTTGAATAAAATAGCGGAATACAATGCAGGTTTATTTAGGATCCTAGTAGTTTTCATCGCGCCATTTTGTGAGGAACATATCTTTAGAGGGATGTTTTTCAATATCTTTTTCACTAAGAAAAATACTAGAAATAAGTGGCTAGGTATTGTTGCAAGCGGATTTTTATTTGGCTATATGCATGATCCGGCATTAAGTAAGTATATCTTAGTATATTGGGTCTTAGGCATGGTTTTAGCTTGGGTCTATATGTCAACCAAAGATTTGCGCTATTCAATTTTGGTGCACATGTGCTATAACGCGTTAGGTTTTATTTAGAGATTGAAACAAGAGGATTAGCTTAAAGCTAGTCCTCTTTAACTTCATTAATAATTTCTTGTGCACCTTTACCAAAGTCTTCTAGACCAGTAATTTGATAAGTTTGTGCAATCATCTCAGCTTTAGCTAAGTCTGCTGTTTTTTTATTAAAATGATAACTAATAAGGTATTTTAGCAATGAGATTCCGGTTTGAGGAAAGTATAAGTCTGGTAAAAAGGGTAAATGCTCACTAGCTGCTATAAATGGTGCAGTTTCTTGATAATGATGTTCTTCGACTAATTGTGAAAGGAGATTGAATAGAATACCAGCGATTGCTAATAACTCTTTATCGCTCTTAAACTGATCTATTTTATGGATCACTTGTTTGGTGATCATAATATTAGTTGTATAATCATAAAATTGCATGAAATTAGTATAGAGTTCAAGTTTGAATCTATTAAAATTAGGAATACTAAAAATTTTGTCTTTTAGTTGTTGAACGATGTTTTTATCTGGCTGATAATTGTCACTTAGATCATTTTTGATAGTTTCGATAAACCCCTTATTGATTAAGATAAGTTCTTGTTTTTGCTTAGTCGGTAGATCCATTTTTTTAATAATTTGAATGACTTCATTAACTTTGGAAACATCAGAATGACAAACAGCATCAATTACTGTTTTATTTAGCGAGTTTACTTGTGCTTTTAGTTCATCCTTTTTGTCTGCTAATTCTTCGAAAAAGTCAGTAATTGAAAGATCATTATGTTTAAGAATGGCTAATAAATCCTCTGCTGTAATTCTATGAATATTCTTTTCAACTTTAGCATAATAAGAAGTACTGATAATATGACCAACCCATGCTTTTTGAGTTTTGTTTTCTGCTAGTCTTTTTTCTTTGAGTAATTCACCAATTGTCATAGGTTTATCCTCCGAATGTCGAATACGCCATTTTTAAAATTAATTTCTTTTTCACTTTATTATAATTTCAACAACAAACGAAACAAAGAAAAAGGGGTAAGATTTATGAACGTATTTCTTAAAAACGCAGACTTTAGAAGATTTTCAGTAGCTAGTTTTCTTTCAGGCGCAGGCGATATTCTTTTCTACTTGGCTTTCATGACTTATGCTAGCAAATTACAAAACTACTCATTAGCACTTTCATTAATTGCAATTTCTGAATCAGTTCCAAAATTATTCGAGATCTTTGGTGGTTACCTTGCTGATAAGACTAAGAAAAAGTTTCGCAATATCTTTTTAGCAGCATTTGTCCGATTTATCTTATATGGTTTAGTAGGATTATTGTTTATCACTAAAATGTCACAGTGGAATTTGGTTTTAATCATCGTTGTTGTGAATTTCTTATCAGATACTATTGGTTCATATTCAGGTGGCTTGGTTGCACCATTAATTGTTGATATTGTTGGTAAAAAAGAATACGGGAATGCAGTAGGCTTTAATGGCGGCGTAAATCAAATTATTAGTATGGGTGCTCAATTCATTGGTTCAGCACTTTTGCTAGTAATGTCATACTCAACTTTAGCCTTTGTTAATGCAGGTACTTTCTTGTTAGCAGGTTTGTTATTTGCCAGTGTTGGCTTAAAACATCAGAAGGATCAGAAGCCACTTGAAAAAAAGGAAGTTAATGATCAAAACTTTTTCCAAACAATGAAAACTTCATTGACCCAAGTGAAGAAACAATCAGGATTATTGACTGTGGTATTAGTAATCGCATTATTAAATGGAGCTTTAGATACAATTACTCCATTGACAACAATTGTACTTGCAGCTCATCGTTCAACTATGCTAATCGGCACTTATAGCTTTACTATTGCTTTGTTTGGTGTGGTTATTGGCGCAGGCTTTGCATTGGGTTCAATGTTTGGACCACAATTATTCAAAAAATTAACAGTTTTTAGTTTAGTAATTATTTCTGCCAGTTTAAGTATTGTTACTACAACAAGCATTTTCCTAGGAAATACTTACGTAATTATGATAACAATGTTTTTCTTGGCAGCTATTGCAGGAGTTGCTTCAGTTAAAATGGAGCAATGGCTAGTAACATCAGTTGATCATAAAATCTTGGCTTCAACTGTTGGCTTATTAAATACAATCTTAATGGCTGTTGCTCCAATTATGACAACAGTATTAACCACAATTTCTGGTTCATTCAATGTTACTGTTGCTTTGGTTACATTATTAGTAATCCAGGTAATAACACTAATTGTAGCGATTTTTGTCAGTTTAAAAACTAGAAAAGTGACTCAAAATTCAAACGAAGTAGCAGCTGCTTAAAAAAGTGTTTGGGAAAGAACGGTTTCTCAGACACTTTTTTAATGCTTTTGGACAAAAAATCCCCGCAATCGTTATTATAGCAATACTTTGAGACGACTGAATTATTTTTAAAAAATTCGATAAACCCCTTGTAATTAATAACATATGTTATACAATAAAGACGTAAGGAATGAGGGAACAAAAAGTTCCAACAAATTAAGTGATATAGAAATTAGAGGTATTCATTATGTTAGTTTCAAAGAATTTAGTTAAAGTTGTTTCAATCGCAGTTGCTTCAATGAGTTTAATGGGTGTTGGTGCTTCAGTTAGTCAAGCAGCTAGTTTTACTGCTCCAAAGTTAGGTGTTGCCGAAACTATGCCAACTGATCCTGCAATTAAAAAGGGTGACAAGATCTTTGTTGCTGTAAAGGACACTAAGAACCAAAAAGTTAATGTTTTGGACGCACAAGGTCACAAGACTAGCCAAAAGGTTTCAATGGGTTCAACTTACACCGCTAAGGATGTTAAGAAAGCTGCTGGCAAGAAGATCGTTAAGATCAACAAGAGTCAATGGTTGAACACCAAAGACGTTGTTAAGGATTAATTAAAAGCTAAAAATTTGTAAGCTTGCATAATGAATACCATGTCAAAAGCCGTGAAAGTAAATTACTTTTACGGTTTTTAATTTTCTTTTTCTGGCCAGATTTGTTGTACGTCTTTAAAAATCTCAAGCCATTTTTTAGCAACTTCCATGCAATTTAGCTGAACTATGGCATCAATCATTGCCAATACAGGCTGTGCGTTGAGAGTGTGGCAGTAGTCGATAATTTTTTGTAAAAGGGTCAATGTTGAACTAAAGAACATGAGATAGAAGGGAAGTCCTATCTTTTTTAATTCATTAAGAATTTTTTGAGCGTAATCTAGCTTCTTTTTGAAAACTAAGGCAATAACTGTATCAGATAAACCGCCCATGAAAATAGTAGTATTTTCGTTTAAACTTTCTGTAGGGTGAAAATTGTGAATAATTCGCAGAGCAATTTGATAGCCGATTTTAGAATTTAGCAAAAACGGTGAGTTAGCAAAAAGCAAGATATTGTATTTAGACCAAACGGTGTTGTGAAGCAGGTATGAACCGATTCGATTAATGTCTGCAGGTGTTAGATAGTTTTTACCAGTCATGAGAAATAATTGATTGCAGACAAGAATGATGTTTTTGAGTTCGAGAATATTTTTGTTGGCGTGATAATGATTTAGCTGCTCCTGAACAAATTTTTCGAGTACCTTTGTATCATTGTCTTTAATGGCCGTTATAATGTCGTCTGGCAATGTAAATTCTGTTTTCATTGCAGCGTAATGCGTGAATTCGTCAAGCGTAATGTTGATGCGCCTGAGTAATGCAATGGCGGTGCTAAACTCAACTTCTACCTGATTATTTTCCCAGCGTGATAACTTAGAGATTGAACAAATACCCTTGCAGGCTTCAGTTTGAGTGATTTCTTGATCTTTGCGCAATTGTTTGTAAATTGAACCATATTTGAACATAATGTTTTACCTCGATTTGCAGATCTGTAAATTTCTAACATTTTTCGTCATTATCCTGCGATACTAGCCTCAAGTAAAATACAGGAGGACAAAAAATGATTTACAAATATTCTTCACATGCAAAATTCATTATGTTAACTATTTTAGGCTTGATTGCTAGTACACAACAAATCATTTTTGCATATATGGTACAGACATTGACCAATGTTGGTACGCAAAGAAGGTTTGGCGATTTAGCACAATTTCTAGTTATTGTTATTGGGGCGTTTATTGCGACTTTTATTGCTTCGCTGATTTTCAATCGGTTAAAAACAAGTGCTATTCAAGAGACTAATACGACGCTGCGAGCTGGCATTTTAAAGGGGATGCTGGGTCAGACTAGCGAAGAAAATACTGCTAGCTTAGGCTTTTTGACTACAGATTTTAAGCTGCTGGAAACTAATCGTTTTGATGCTGAAATTGAAATAATGATGCAGGCCTATATGATTGTTTTTGCGCTAGGGTATGCTTTATGTGTTAATTGGTTAGTTACATTATTATTTTTAATCGGTTCATGTTTGCCGATGCTGGTTTCTAATTTATTTCAAAAGAAGATTCAAACTGCAGCAGAAAATTGGACAACTGCTAATGATAAATATGTTAGTCATATTAAAAACTTTCTGGCTGGTAGCACAACATTAAATTTATACAACAAGCGCGATAATGCGGTTAAGAAAAATCAAGTTTTGATCAATCAATTAGAAGATGCTTTGCGTAAAATGAACTTACTCAATCTAGATACTAATTCTTGGATTAACTTGATTGCTAGTTTATTTACGTTCTTAACCCCATTCTTAGTGGGAATTTACATGGTGGTTAAGGGTCAAACTACTTTAGGTGCCTTATTTGCAATCGTTCAACTGTCAAATTCATTTCTTAATCCAATTTTGACTATTTTAGAAGATCGAAACAAATTATCAACAACTAAGAAAATTGTCGCTAAGGCAGAAAAATATATTGCCAAGGGCAAGGTTGAAAAGAAAGAGACCAATTATAATTTTGCAAATTTGCAAATAGAAGATCTGGATCTTACTAGAAAAGGCAAGGAATTAGCTAATCAAATTAACTTTGCAGTTGTAAAAGGTCAAAAAGTTGCAGTTATTGGACCATCTGGTGTAGGTAAATCAACGTTATTACAATTCCTATTAACCGGAAAGCATGGTCATGCCAAGGAAATATTGCTTAACGACAAAAAGCAAAAGCCAGGCTCGTTTACAGATTTATTCGCTTATGCTAGCCAGTCCCCAGTAATTTTTGCCGATACCTTGTGGTTTAATTTAACTTTAGGTGCAAATATTTCCCGGGAAAAGGTGAGCGAGGTGTGCCAAAAATTAGGTTTGGATCAAATTATTGCTGAAAAGGGCTGGGACTATTCCTTGGGTGATAATGCGGATCAATTGTCTGGGGGACAGCTAGCTAGAATAGAACTAGCACGGGCAATTTTGGCCGATAGATCGATTTTGCTACTAGATGAAATTAATGCATCCCTTGATAAGAAGACATCAGATCAAATTCATAATTACTTGTTAAACTCAAACCTTACCTTTATTGAAGTAATTCACCACTATGAATCAAATGAGTTGCAGAAGTATGACCAAGTAATCGATTTAGGAAAATTGGGTTAAACAAAAAAGCTCGAAAGAGCTTTTTCATTTGGAATAATGGTATTTTAACTGCCATATTTGTAATTCTGTTGTGGTAACTGAATAAACCATGCGATCTTTATGATTACTTTGTCGAGACCATGCACCACTTAAATTCGCTTTTAATGGCTCAGGTTTCCCTTTTCCAGTAAAAGGATGGCGTTGGCATTCTTTAATAAAATTATCAATCTTTTGGGAAGTCTTCTTATCCTCTTTTTTCCATTCAAGATATTCATTCCAGGCATTGTAGTTAAAATTAAGGTTAAGCTTCGTCATCTTTAGTTAAAGCCTCGAATTCTTCTGGGGTTAAAACTTTATTTCGTTGATCTTGGTTTTCAAATGATTGTTTAGCTTCAGCTAATGCATCGCGGTTAGCTTTAGTTCCTAGAAGATATGAAGTTTCTTGCCATGAATCATATTCTTTTTGAGAAATAATCACAACATTTTTATCTTTGGGACGAGCTACTATAACGGTAGTATCATAGTCATTAATATCATCAGCAATTTTCTTAAAATTATTGCGCAGGTCACGAGCGGTAACAGCTCTAATATTGTTTGGAGTTTGTAACATATTTCTCACCTCTCACTATTGATTTTACCATGTAGACACAATTGCGTTTATGATAAGCCACTTGTAAAATTAAACTATTAAAAAATCTAGCGAATGCTAGACTTTTTCTACATAAATTCCGTACTATTTTGACTCTTTTTAATAAAGTAATTCAAAATAAATGGTGAAATAACTGTTGTAACGATAATTACTAGGATCAGACTTGAATAAATATCCTCAGGGAAGAGATGGTGGTTAATTCCGATTTGCGCTACAATCAGTGCAACTTCACCACGTGATACCATTCCAGCACCGACGATATTGCCTTCATTCTTATTGAAGCCAAAGATTTCGCTGGAGTATTTTCCGGCCCAGAATTTTGATAAAATAGCTAAAACGGTCATAACGATAATGAACCAGATATCCTTGAAAAAGCTGGCAAAAGTCATTGAAAGACCGATATCAGCGAAGAAGACGGGGATGAAGACAGAGTAGCCGATTGCGGAAACAGAGGAGTGAACTTCTTTGTATTGTGGTGTTTGACGAATTGCTAAACCACCGAAAAATGCACCAACAACAGCTGAAAGACCAACAAAATCAGCGGCCCAAGCCATGGTTAAGGCTAAAACCAATGAACCGATAACGACGGAATAGTCAACGTCGATTTTTTCAGAAGCTTTCATAAAGTATGGCGCAACAAATTTAAAAATCAGCCAAACAACTACGAAGTAAACTACTTCAATCAAGATATTAAGCAAAAAGTTATTAGTTAAGCCGCTCTTGCCACCTTCATGACTGAATGTAGTGAATAGACTCAGAACAACCACGGCTAAGATATCGTCAACTACGGCAGCACCTAAAATGGCTGTGCCGGCACGGGTGTGCAGTTGGTGTGCTTCTTGCAGCACCACAACGGAGATAGAAACGCTAGTTGCTGCAAAGACAATCCCGATAAAGAGTGCTTCAAGAGGGCGCATGCCAAAGAAGTAACTGGCTAAGCCCATGAAAACAACGGGTAGGATAACGCCGACTGTGGCGACAGTAAAGCTTAGCTTGAAGTATTTTTTTAATAAATCTAGATCGCTCTCAAGCCCAGCTAAGAACATCAGCAGAATAACCCCGAACTCGGAGAATAGACTGATGATATCATTTGGCTTAACCCAATTTAAGATAGCTGGTCCCAGTAAAATTCCTGATAATAGTTGTCCAATAACTGCAGGCATATTGAAGCGGGCGAATAATTGCCCCAGCAAAACTGTAGTTAAGAGGATTAAGATAAGTTGTCCTAAAAAATGCATATTTTCCCCTTCTGTAAAAAAACAAAAAACTTTCAAGTGCTTCCTGACCCAAAGAAGCGAATCTTGAAAGTTTTTATTGTGATAAAAACCCAACCACTAAAAATTATTTAGTTGAGTTTAATCTTAATAGTTTTTTAACTTAGATGCAAATTGAACTGGTGCAGTGCTACGCATAATTATGTATGAAAAAAGGCTCCAGAACCAAATCGATTCTGGAGCTTCTTCACATCTAATCTATTTTTCTTCCAAACCAAATTGCTTATCACTTGGCTTAGTCTTAGCAAGTAAACCTAAGCTGATCGTAATCATGTCGACTACTTCTTGCAAAATAGCGCCCCAGAAGGCTGGGATAACACCAGTGAAGGCAATCAATTCAATGATAATAACGACACCAATTGCAGTTAAAACATCGATATTAGCAACCTTCATTGTGTGTTTAGAAATAGCGACTGCATCGTTAACTTTAGAAATATCGTTAACCATGATAACAGCATCGGCACTTTCACTGGCAGCAGTAGCACCCTTAGCACCCATAGCAATACCAACATCAGCAGCGGTCAGACTAGGTGCATCGTTAACACCATCACCAGTTATAACGACAGGACGTAGGTGCTTTGGCACATCTTTAATAGCTTGAATCTTTTGTGATGGCAAAAGTTCTGAGCGGACATCAGTAATGCCGGCTTCTTTGGCAACCTTTTCTGCGACTTGCTTGTGGTCACCGGTAAGCATCATGATATCTTCTGCACCTTGACGACGAAGACGTTCAATAGTCTTAGGACTCTCTGGACGCATCTTATCTTTCAAAGTGATGTAACCAGCAAACTTACCGTCAACTGAAACGTAAACAGCAGTTGAAGTGACGTTTAATTTTTCATGACCTGGCGCAACAAAGGATAACTTACCAACTTTAACGTGTTTGCCATCAACATCACCTTCAACACCTTGAGCGGTAGTTTCCTTAAGGTTAGTTACGGGATGAATTAAATCCTTGTCAGTAGCCTTAACTAGAGAACTAGCGATAACGTGACTTGACTGTTGTTCAACACTGGCAGCTAAGCTTTGCAATTCTTTTTGATCAAATGATTTGTCATCAGTAACGACTTGGTCAACGATCAATTGGTTTTCAGTCAAAGTACCAGTCTTATCAAAAGCAAAGGTCTTAGCGCGAGCCAACTTCTCTAGGGTTGGACCAGACTTAACAATAATATGGTGAGCTGACATTGAACTCATCCCTGATACCAAAGCAACAGGAGCAGCGATCAACAGTGGACATGGAGAAGCAACAACCATAACTTCCGCAAAGCGAGTTGCATCCCCAGACACAGCCCAAGCGACACCACCAATAATTAAAGATATAACGGTAAACGGAATGGCGTAACGGTCAGCCATCTTAACGAACTTAGCAGGTTGAGCTTGTGAAGACTTAACTAACGCAACAATAGACTGATATTCTGAGTCCTTAGCAGCCTTAGTTACCTTCATCTCTACCGCTACATCACCGTTCACTGAACCGGACATTAATTCGTCGCCAGGGTTCTTGGTCACAGGAACTGATTCACCAGTTAATGAAGATTGGTCGAAGCTTGAAGTGCCCTTAACGATTTGACCATCGACAGGAACTTGTTGACCTGGCTTGATCAAAACAGTATCACCGACCTGCAGGTCATCAACCTTAACTTCGGTGATCTTCCCGTCAACTAACTTGTTGGCGATACGTGGCGTTTTATCAAGCAAGGCACGTAATTCCTTGTTGGCTTGACCAGTTGCGTAATCTTCCAGCGTTTCACCACCGGTCATCATTACCAAAATCATCCATTCAGCCCATACATCACCAATCAATATGGTAGAAACAACAGCGATAACAGCCAGGATGTCTACGCCGTAACGGCCTGTCTTCCAATCGTGGAAAATTTCCAATAGTAAAGAAATTGCCATCAAGATACCAATGATATCAATAATGATGGCATGAACTGGAAATTGAAGATTCCCGATTGAGAATAGGCTCTTTGAATGCAATGCAAATTGGCTAATTAATCCAACTGCACCAGCAATCAAAACGACAATAAACTTCCATTGACGTTTTAAATTTTTCATAATTGCCCTCCCCAAAATACAAACATATCTGTCTACCGCTTAATTCTAACATTCTTTATTGGTCTGGACACATTTTTGCTCAATAAATGTTGGAGTTAAAAAAAGCAGCCTTAAAGGCTGCTTGGAGGTTATTTTATTCGTTTTGTTTCGTAGTGTTTGTCATAAGTGTGAACTACATAGTTAAATGCCTTAATCCATTCGCGTCTAGTAAGTAGTCCCTGAAACACGCCGCGATCATCAACAACGGGCAAGAAAGCATTATTGATTAACAGATGCAGTTGCGTTTCTAGGGTGGTTTCAACGAAGTTTATTTTATCAAACTTAGTTTGCATTACATCTTCGACCTTTAATTTATCTAAAGGGGCAGTGGAGATCTCATCAGTCGTCAGCATCTTGTCCGTAATCATTTCCAAACTAAGCAGGCCAACGACTCGTTTTTCTTTATCTAAAACTGGAATTTTTGAATATTTAACCTTAGTCAAAATCAAAAAGGCATGATAAAGAGGATTGTCTGCTTGGACAAAGGCAATTCGGCTAGCAGGGATTAAAAATGAACCAGATTTTTCTTCTATTAAATGTTTGATTGATGGTGAAAACATAGCGGCACCTCATTTCTACCTTAATTATACAGAAAAAAGTGCTGAAAAAGGAAAAGGCCCGCAAGTTTTTGCGGACCTTATTAGTTTCATCTACTTTGGAGGAGTAAGAATGAATGAAATAAAAAAGTGGGAGTATTGTAGCAAGTTTCTACCATCTTGCTACGGTTTATATAATACTGGGTAAATGTGAAGTAAAAGTGTTCAATTTATTATGAAAAGGTAAAGATTTGCTTGAGAATAAGTTAAGGTATAAGAAAAGCTCACGCAACGCACGTGAGCCGAAAGGGATAGATATGAAATTGACTAATTGGAGTAAGTCAATTCTTTTTATTTTCATTATTTACTTGGAGGAGTATGAATGAAAAACAAAAAAGTTGAGTTGTAGTAGAGGATTATTCTTCCTCACTACATTTACTAGTATAACCTTAATTTGTGAAAAAAGTGTGACGAAAGCACTTTTTTGCAAAAAAATTTATCTTTTTAGTAAATAAAGCTTATAGCAAGGAGTTAAAAACAAAAAGTAATTGTTTTTTCGTTATAATGAATTGCATAATAGGGACAATTCCTAAACAGAAGGGAGTAATTTTTTGAAAAAAATTGGTAAAAGAATTTTGCGCTTCCTGCTAGTACTGCTTTTGCTTGCAGGGATTGGTGCAGGAGGCTATTTCGGTTACCAATGGTGGCAGAAGCAGGAGATGATCCGTCAACGGCCAAAAGAAAAAATTGCTAAGGATGGGACAAGCACTAGTCCTGCTTGGCATAATTTTGCCAATTACCAAAAAGCATTGCGTGAAAAATATCCTTTTATTAATAAAGTTGCCAATTATGTACCACCGCGGACGTGGGATGGAAAAGACTTTGTTTTGCCGGGATTAGTTGCTACTAAAAGTTATGATTTTAAAACTAAAAAGGTCAATACAGCAACTGCAATGACACCACAGGGGATTACGGTTGCAGGTAAGTATATTTTGCTAACTGCTTATGATGGTGAACATGAGCATGCTTCGGTTGTTTATGTCTTAGATAAGAAGACAGGCAAATATCTTAAAACGATTCAAATACCTGGTCGGCCACACCTAGGTGGGATTGCTTATGATCCAGTAGCCAAAAATATCTGGATAACTGGCTCAATGGGCAAATCTTCAGCGCTAGCAGCATTTTCAATGGCAGAATTAAGGGCCTATAAAGAGGGCAGCCAAATACCAATTAAGTATAAATATCAAATTGCCATTCCTGCAGTTGAAAAAGCATCGACCGTTACATATTATGATGGTCAATTGTTTGTTGGCTTTTTTAACATGTATGGTCGAGGAAAAGTTGCGGCTTACACTATAGCGCGTAGTGGTAAAAATCGTGGCTCAATTACTAATAATGAAGTTAAATCTGTTACCGGAACGCTGCAATGGTCCGATCCAACTGGCGAAACTTCAATGGATAAGCAAATTCAAGGAATTGCAATTTACCAAAATAAAATTTTTTTGAGCCAATCTTATGGTAGTGGTGATTCCAAGCTCTACGTTTTTCCAACTTCAGCTTTAAATGCTTTAGACGAAAAGAATGCAGAACTGGTAATTACCATGCCGCCATATTTAGAGCAAATTACCGCTTATAAGGGACAACTACTATGTGTGTTTGAATCAGGCTCTAAGATCTACGCCAGACCAGAAATTGTAGTTATGGACCGGATTTTGTCGGTGAATATTAATGCGTTATTTGGCAGTTAATGAGGAAAGGAAACTATAATGAAAGTAGATTATCGTAAAAAAGAAATCTTTCTTTTACGCTTTTCAGGGTGGTTTTGTTTATTTCCGGCAACAACCTACTTATATCTCTGGCAAAATACTCATTTAATTTTTTGCCTGGTTGAAGTAATTGTTATTGCTTTATTTGCGGCATTTTTGTTGGCGACGGCAAAGAGTAAAATGTGGACTAAACCACAGAATGTATGGCGCTTAATGATCTTTGCTTTGATTTTTGTGGCAATAGTTATCTTTATTCCATTATTTTTTGCTTATCGGGATTGCAAGAGACAACAGTAAAGAAAACGCATTCGCAATTTGAAACAAATAACTGAAGATTTAAGAAAAAGTTTAAATTTGTTAAAATATAAGCCGTTAGTGCGTTTGTTGCCACTATTTGTAGTAATATAGGGCAAAGGCAAAAGTAAGATTACCTAAAGGAGAAAAAATGAATAAAAAGACGAAGGTTGATTCTCGAGGCAGACGTATTGGTATGTTTGTTTTGAAAACAATTGTTTATTTCGGAATCCTGATGGCTCTTATCTATTTATATGAATATAGTGGACTAACATCTGTTCACTTCATTTATAATGAATTTTAAGGTAGGTGCTATCACATGATTCAAGATGTTATTAAGAAAATTGATGAGATCGCCGCAAACGAACCAGATCGTGTTGTTTACGACTATCTCGGTGAAACTAATACATATGGTGACCTTAAAAAGCGTTCAAATGCGTGGGCACATAAAATTGCTAGCTTAGATATTCCAGAGCATGCTCCAATTATGATTTGGGGCGGACAAACTTTTGAAATGATTGCTAGTTTTCTTGGTTGTGTTAAGTCAGGTCACGCTTATATTCCAATTGCTAGCTATTCTAACGCAGAACGTTTAACGATGATTCAAGACGTTTCTAAGTCACCACTAGTTTTGGAAATTGATCCGTTACCAGAAGTTGATTTAACTGATGTTAAGGTTCTTAAGGCTAGCGAAGTTGAAGACGACAATTTTGAAGTTGACGAGAAGAACTTCGTTGAAGGTGATGAGAACTACTACATTATCTTTACTTCAGGTACAACTGGTAAACCTAAGGGTGTACAAATTAGTCACGACAATTTGCTTAGTTTCGTTAACTGGGAGTTGTCAGACTTTAATTTGCCAGAACATCCAAGTTTCTTGGCACAAGCACCTTACTCATTTGATTTGTCAGTAATGAGTCTTTATCCAGCACTTGTTTCTGCTGGTAAGTTGGTAGTTTTGCCTCATGATGTTACTCAAAACTTTGGTAAATTATTCCAAACTTTGCCAAAGATGCAGTTCAATGTTTGGGTATCAACTCCGTCATTTGCACAGATGTGCTTCTTGGACAAGACTTTTGATGCAGAACACCATCCAGACTTAAGTCATTTCTTGTTCTGTGGTGAAGAATTGCCACACAGTGAAGCTGAGATGCTTAAGAAGAAGTTCCCAGATAGTCATATTTTCAACACCTATGGTCCAACTGAAACAACAGTTGCTGTTACTCAAGTTGAAATTACTGATGAAGTTCTTAAAAAGTATGACCGTTTGCCAATCGGTAAGGTAAAAGAAGACACTAAGATTACAATTGATACTTCTAAGGGTGATAAGCCTGGCGAAGGTGAAATTATCATTAGTGGTCCTAGTGTTTCTAAAGGATATATGAACAATCCTGAAAAGACCGAAGCTGCCTTTTTCCATGAAGATGGTGCTGAGTATCGTAGCTACCGGAGTGGGGATGCTGGTTTCTTTGATGGCGATATGCTATTTTATCGCGGTCGAATTGACTTCCAAATCAAGTTCAATGGTTACAGAATCGAACTTGAAGAAATCAATTTCTACTTAACTAAGAACAAGCTTGTCCGTTATGGCGTTGCTGCTCCTAAGTACAATAAGGACCACACTGTTAAGCAGATCGTTGCCGAAATCGAATTAAAAGAAGGCGTTCGTCGTCAGTATTCTGAAGCTGCTTTAACTAAGATGATTCGTGAAGACTTAGCTAAGAATATAATGCCTTACATGATTCCACAGCGTTACATCTACCAAGATGCATTACCTATTTCACAAAATGGTAAGGTAGATATTAAGGCGGTAATTAAGGAGGTTAATAAGTAGTGAATTTTAATTTCATTAACTTACAGCCTTATTCTAATCCGCAATATTTCATCTATTTGATGATCGCTTTAATTCCAATTATCATTGGGCTATATTACGGTCATCGACTCAAGACATATGAAGCAATTTTTTCAATTGTTTTCTTGTTCTTGATTTTTGATGGTGATCACTGGGAGCAAGGGGTTAACCTATTAATCTGGTTGGTTTACGAATTTGCCTTAACCTTTGCTTATCAGTATTATCGTCACCACGGTAAAAATAAGACTTGGATCTTTAGTTTGGCTGTGATTTTGGCAATTATTCCATTAGCCGCAGTTAAATATTTGACCGCTTTTCCTGATAACTCAATTGGCTTTGTCATTGGTTTCTTGGGAATCTCATACGTAACCTTTAAGACAGTACAAGTTATTATGGAAATGCGTGATGGGGCAATTAAGAAAGTAGATCCTGTTACTTACGCAAGATTCTTGCTTTTCTTCCCAACTATTTCGTCAGGTCCTATTGATCGTTACCGCAGATTTAAAAAAGATTATGATAAGGTACCTACGCGTGATGCATACATTACAGATATGCAGTATGCTGTTAGATACTTATTCCAAGGCTTTTTATACAAATTTGTGATTGGTTGGTTCTTTGGCACTTATTTGTTACCAAAGATCAGTGCTGCTGCTTTAGCCGTTGGTAATGCAAATGGCGGCTTGAAGCTATCATGGTGGCTTGTAGCTTACATGTATTGCCACAGTATGTACCTGTTCTTTGACTTTGCAGGTTACTCATTGTTTGCT
Source organism: Lactobacillus mulieris (assembly GCA_022756575.1). Lineage (GTDB taxonomy): Bacteria > Bacillota > Bacilli > Lactobacillales > Lactobacillaceae > Lactobacillus > Lactobacillus mulieris_A. The sequence continues at coordinate 23,904 of JALBSH010000003.1, read as the reverse complement.
GTATCAATCTCATACTTTATGGGAATTCATACACCAATGAACTTTAACAAGCCATTTATTTCTAAGAACATTAAGGATTTTTGGAACCGTTGGCACATTACTTTATCATTCTGGTTCCGTGATTACATCTACATGCGATTCACTTTCTTTGCAATGAAGAAGAAAATGTTTAAGAATCGAATTAGATTATCACAAGTTTCTTACTTCCTGTTGTTCTTAATCATGGGTTTCTGGCATGGCTTAACGTGGTATTATATTGTTTATGGTATCTTCCATGCTTCAGCTATTTGTATCAACGATATGTGGCTTAGATTCAAGAGAAAGCATAAGAAGCAAATTCCATCTAACAAGTTTACTAAATGGTTCGCCATTTTCTTAACCTTCAATGTAGTATGTTTCAGTTTCTTGATTTTCTCAGGGTTCCTAAGTCAACTGTGGTTCGGCTGGAAGTAGAATAAGTATTGAGTTGTTTTTTGAGAGGTATTAATTATGGATACAAAACAAGGCGTATTAGATATTTTAAATGACTTAACTGGTGAAGATTTATCAGACCAAATGGATGAAAACATCTTTGACAATGGTTTGATGGACTCAATGGCAAGTGTACAAATGCTTTTGAACTTGCAAGAAAAGTTTGATATTGATGTTCCTGTTTCAGAATTTAACCGTGAAGAATGGGACACTCCAAACAAGATTGTGGCAAAGGTGGAAAGCTTAGAAAATGAGTAATAAACGCCGGCTGTGGCAAATCTTTGGCCCAGTTCTTTGCGCTTTTATCCTTTTGTTAGTTGTTTTCCTTATTCCTTGGGAAAGAACTTTTTCTAAGCAAACGATTTACGAGGCTGCAGCTTCACAAAACACAACTGTCTTCAAGGGCAGCACAATGAAGCAGGAAGCTTTTGAAGATGGCTACGTGCCATTCTATGGTTCAAGTGAGTTGTCAAGATTCGACCCACTTCACCCTAGTGTAATTGCGGAAAAGTATCATAGAAACTACCGTCCATTCTTATTAGGTGGACCGGGTAGTCAATCTTTGGCTCAGTTCTTGGGGATGCAAGGAACAGCTAAGCAGCTTAGAAACAAGAAGGCTGTTGTGATCATTTCACCACAATGGTTTACTAAGCGGGGTCAAGATCCTAATGCCTTTGCATTGTATTATTCACCATTGCAAGCATGTAATTTCTTGCTTAGTGCCAAGAATAATAAAACTGATCGTTATGCAGCTAAACGTCTGTTGGAAATGCCAAATGTAAAGGGCGAGATCAAGAATAGCCTTAAGCAAATTGCTCAAGGCAAGAAGTTGACTAGCTTCCAAAAATTTTATTTACAAAATCGTCGTCGAATGTTGCGTAACGAAGATAATTTCTTCAGCTCATTCCAATTGCGTGATCGTGTAAATAAGATTCAAAAGAGAGCTAAGGTTTTACCTAACAAGTATTCTGTAGCTGCTTTGAATAAGGTTGCAGCAGAGCAAGCTGCTATACACACTAACTCAAACAACTTAGGTATTGATAATACCTTCTTTAGAACACGTTTACCAAAGAAGGTATTGAAACGCTTGAAGGGTAGTCAGCGTGATTTTGACTATGTACATTCAGTAGAATATGGTGATTTCCAATTGATGTTGGAGCAGTTTGCTAAGCAACACACTAATGTGCTATTTATCATCCCACCAATTAATGGCAAGTGGATGAAGTACACTGGTTTATCTAGCAAGATGTACCAAGAGTCTGTTGCTAAGATGGAACACCAGTTAACCAGTCAAGGCTTTGAAAATATTGCAGATCTTTCAAGACGAGGCAATGAAAAGTACTTTATGCAAGATACTATTCACCTAGGCTGGAAAGGCTGGGTTGCAGTTGATCAAGCTGTTCGTCCATTCATGAAGGAACCTAATAAGCGTTATGACTATGATATGTCTAACTACTTCTACTCCAAGAAGTGGCAAAACAAGGATAACGTTAAACGAGTTGATTTAAGCAATAAAGACCGTTTAAAAGCGGAATAGTGCGCCAGGCTATTGACCATGTGGGCGTTAAAGGCTCAGTTTTAGTAATAAATCATGGCAAAGTTTTGCTTAATTATGCGACGGACAATAAACCTGACACTAGCTATTTGATCAATTCAGTTCAAAAGTCAATGACAGCTGCAATGGTGATGCATGAGGTAGAGAAAGGAAAGTTGAAGCTTAGCGATAAACTTTCAAAATTCTACCCAAATGTAGATGGTGCTAGTTCAGTCAAGATTAGCAACTTAATTGATATGACATCAGGGCTGGATTTGAAAGCTGGTCAACAATTAGGTACGCCTGAGTTTATCTCTGATGAAGCGAACATCAAGCATGATGCACAATATACTGTGTTTGATGCTAGCAAATTAGGTAAGTGGCACTATACTTCAGTAAACTATATTTTCCTTTGTGGAATCTTGTCCAAGCTTGAGAAAAAGTCATACGAGCAATTGTTCCATGACACATATATCAAGCCACTGAAGCTAACCCATAGTGAGTTCTTGTGGTCAGACAAGGCTAAGTTATTGGCTAGTCATTGGGTACCAGGCTATGAAATGCGTGAGGGTGAATATGTCAAAGTGAACCATGCTAAAGCCGTTAAGGATGCTCACAATGAGCTGGGTGCTGGTTCAATCGTAATGTCTAACGCAGATTTAGCTAAGACCATGCAGTATATTCTTGCTGGTAAGATTTTGACTAACAAGAGTAGAAAAGTTCTGTTCAAGGGTCAGGCTCCTAGCTATTATAATGGTGGACTTTATAATTTAAAGCATTATAAAGCTGCTAATGGTGCTGGTGAAGGGTATTATACCTTTATGCGGGCAACTAAAGATGGCCAGAACATGATCATTTTGCAGGATAATCATACTGCTTCTGGTGAGTTTAAAAAGATTAAAAAGAAGATCAATCGTGCAATGACGATGATGCTTGAATTTTAGTAATGAAGAAGACGAGGTTTAGACCTCGTCTTTTTTATCCGTAAATTTTGGTATCCATTCCGCTAATTCAACACGTCTTTTCGCTTGTCTTTTAGGTAGTTGAATGCTAAAATCTATCATGTACCGTCGCTATTAGTAGTCATTTTCTCCGGTAGCGAAAATGTTATCTTCTATATGTGGTCAGAGTGGCGGTCAACACTGTGTGAGCCTAGTTCCGATGTTGGTGGAATTAGGCTTTTTTGATGTGCTTTTAATTGATTCTGCCCTGATTTTAGGCGACAATACTCATGATTAGAAAAGTGAGGAGGAGAGAAAATGGCTACTACAAGAAAAGAATTAAAAGAACAAGCTAGAGACCAGTTACGTGGTAACTGGGGCTGGGCAGTTTTGCTGTCATTTGTTGGCTGGCTAATCGTTTATATTTTGACCGATATCGAAAACTTTTTTGAAAAGGGCGAAGATATCGTGTACGGTATTGTCCGCCGCTTCGGTAACAATGCTGAATTGATGTACCTAGATAAAGTAAGAGTTAATCCTTTTGCATGGCTGATTACTTTGGTAGTTTCAGTTGCAATTGGCTTAATCACATGGGGCGTAATTTATACTATCTTGCATTTTAGAGATAGTGGTACTAAGGAAAATGTTCTTTCAGGTATCTTTAGTCCATTTACCAGAAACTTTAAGAGTAACTTTTTAACTTATATTTTATATGAAATTTTTCTTATTTTGTGGACTTGGTTACTGATTATTCCAGGGCTGATCAAGGCTTATTCATATGCAGTGACACCATATATCTTGCGTGACATGCTAGATAGTGGTCATGAGCCGACTGCCACAGAAGCTATCAGTGCCAGCCGTAAGTTGATGGATGGCCATAAGATGGACTTGTTTATTTTTGATTTAAGTTTCATCGGCTGGTGGCTACTTGGTATTATTTCCTGCGGGATCGGTTTATTGTGGGTTAACCCATATTACCGTCAAGCTAAGGCTAACTTCTACCGTAACTTAGCTGGTGAACAATTCGCCAAGTAAAAAATTGGATAAAATAAAATGCATCAGGTAATTTCTACCTGGTGCATTTTTTGATGACTTATTTTGCCTTTTTAGTAAAGGTTAGCTGATCTAATGTATTGATTCTTGGCAATCTTGTAGTATTTCTTACCATTGATAGTTTTCTTCTTGCCATGGGTAGTGATAGAAGTGCCCTTCTTAATAGTCTTGCCTGTACGGTGACCAGCCTTGTTATATACATGAGCCTTCTTCTTTAATACGCGAGCCTTCTTAGGTGCTTGAGAAACAGCGCTACCTGATGAAGTAAGAGGTAAAACGTTAATGTTACCGTCAACGTTAAGACCACGCCAGTTGTCAGTAAATTGCCAAATTGAAACACCCTTCATTGATGGGAAGTAGTCAAAGTTAGGATTGTCTACTCGACCTGAAACAGCGTATGCAGCAACCCATAATGAGTTAGGGAATTTGTTAACAACAGAGTTAGTGTTAATGTTGTTTCTTAAAACTGATGAACTAGCGTAAAGAAGTGGCTTGTAACCAGCAGCTTTAACCTTGCTCATGAAGGCATTAATTGCATTAGCAGTAGGATTCTTACCACCATAGATATTGTTGCCGTCACCTGACTCATAGTCACATGCAAGGTATGAGCCAGCACCAAGACCAACAGCCTTAGCTGATGCGATTGCGTAGTTGGCTTCATTTTTAGCAGCAGCGCTATTAGCAGAAAATGTAGCAAAGTGGTAGCCCATTGGCATCATATTCTTAGCGCGGGCACTAGCGATTTGAGCACTAGCCTTAGGATTTCTGTAGCTGGTACCTTCACTTACTTTAACAACAGCAAACTTAGCACCGCTTTTAGCGTGAGCTGAAAGATCAGCACTTTGGTAACTAGCAACATCGATTCCGAGTGAGCGAGCAGCAACTGAAGTGGTAGAAGCTTGAACATGTGCTTGTGGTTGCACGATTGCAGCTGCGGCAACGCCAGTAGTTGAAAGCATAGCAACATAAGCTAATTTAGTGATAATCTTTTTCTTGAATGACAACTTAATTCCCCCGATGAATATTCTTAATACATTATTATTTTTGTCTAATTATGACCTTTAACAGAAACATTTTAAGGATAATAATTAAAGAAGGTTAGGTCAAGGGGTCTAACGTAAAATTAAAGGCTGGGTAACAATATAGTAAATAATGTAACTGATTTGTATTATTAGAGCCGAAAAATTTGTTAAAAAAGGGTAACTAGTTGGTACATATTTCCCACAAAGTTATAAAATCCACGTATAATAAGAAGGCACAATGAGAAACTAACGTAGATTTGAGGCTATTCTATTGAATAAAAAAATCCTATCCGGTTCATTTTGGCTATCGTTTGGTAGCATTGTATCTAGAATTCTCGGGGTTGTTTATTTGATTCCTTGGCTAATTATGCTGGGAAGCTACCACAACCAATTAAACGCACAGGCGCTGTTCAATTCGTCATATACGCCGTATGCGCTGTTTTTATCAATTGGGACGGCAGGACTTCCTTCAGTTATTGCCCGGGAAGTATCGCAATTAAATTCGCAAAATAGATATAAAGACAGTTTGTACATTACCAAATTAGGCTTCGCTATTATGCTGGTCATGGGAATAGCGTGTGGTATTTTGCTTTATGTGACGGCACCAATGATTGCCAAAAATAGTCCAGTGGATTCAGTGGCTAGTGCAACAATTTCTATTCGAGTATTAGTGCCAGCCGTAGTAATTCTGCCATCAATGAGTATGGTTCGAGGTTGGTTTCAGGGAAATAATGATATGAAGCCATATGGGATTTCCCAATTATGGGAACAATTTGCTCGAATTTTGTTTATTTTGCTGGCTACTTTGTTGATTATTGAAGTCTTCCATCATGATTACGTAACGGCGGTTTATTTCAGTGTGTTTGGCGCCTGTGTTGGTGCTATAGCTAGTTACCTGTATCTTTTTGCATATATGCGCAAGCAGTGGGGACATTACCGAGAATTAATTGAAAATAGCGAGCCCAGAGCACTTAATAATGTTTCTCGTAGTTTGCTTAACTTATGGTATGCCTCAATTCCGTTTGTTTTGCTGGGATCGTTCATTACTGTTACGCAATTAGTTGATCAACTTTTGTTTAAACAAATCCTGATTAGCTTCAGTCATATGAGTAAAAGCTATGTTAGTTACTTGTACACAATTTTCTCGGCTAATCCAAGCAAGATTACCACGGTGATTATTTCACTTGCGACAGCCGTTTCTGAGACTAGTCTGCCGCTTTTAGCAGGGCTTAAGTATAAGGCTAATGATAGTCAAGAAAGCATTAGAAAGCTGCTTTTAGAGAACTATAGACTACTATTATTTGTCTTGCTTCCGGTTGTTGCACTTGGTGCTTTTGCGGCTTCTCCAATTTATACGGTCTTGTTCTCACACGATAGTTTAGGTGCGTATTATTTGGTTGAAAATATTGTTCAAAGTTTGTTTGCTGGTTTGGTGATGAATTCATTAACACTGCTTTTAGCTTTGAACATGAACAAACTGGCTGTGATCTATATGGTTGAAGGTGTCTTAGTAAAAATAATTTTGCAAGTACCGATGACTATGTTCATGAATGGGGATGGTGCAATTCTTTCAACTGATATTTCATTCTTACTGGTAATTTGGCTCAGTTATCACAAGCTTAATAAGACATATGGCGTTAAGATGGGGAGTTTGTTGCCGATCATTGTTTCAAACGAGATTTACATTATCCTGCTCTTTGTTTACCAAATTTTATTTGGCTATCGTTTCAACGACTTAGGCCGTGTTGGTAGTTTTGGTTATTTAGCAATCTTCGGTTTAGTCTTTTTAGGCATTTATGTTTTGCTGGCTAATTGGATGAAAACTTCGGAGACGATTTTTGGTAAAAAGATAGGTTATCGATATTATCGGTATAAGCATTTTGAGTAAAGAAATTATCAATTAGTTGTTTTTATAATAAATTATCTTGTAATGAATACTAAAAGCCACCTGCTGTCAAAACAGATGGCTTTTTCCATGATTAGTTATGTTCTAATAATTTCGATTAATATCACCCATGCTGGAACGCATTGCTTCATCAATATACTTAGAAGCTTCGTTATCAGCTTTATTCAGGGCGTCTTGAACATCTTTGTAGTTCATTTGATTAACAAGGTAGAATCTTAAGGCCTTGTTAACTAACTTATTGAAATCAACATTATTAATTTCATCATATTTTTCGATTAATTTATTAACATCACTGTTTAATTCAAAGTGCTTTCTTGGCATGTTTTTTCCACCCTTTTCTATAGTGATTATTATAGCATAACAGCGCTTAATCAATGGAGGACAAGGCATCTAGTATGTTGATTCGCTTGATCTTGTGATGGACAACAATTGCTAAAATAGCGGTGATAATAGCGGGAATTAGCGCAGAGAAGACGAAGTTCAACGGGTACATATTCGGATCGAACATCGCGACATCTGGTGGCAAACTAGTGATAATAAAGTGGTGTAGCCACCAACCAAAGCCAAAGCCTACGATAATTCCTAGTGCCGATAAGATGATTGTTTCGCGATAAATGTACATCGTTGTTTCATTATCGTAAAATCCTAGCACTTTGATGGTCGATAATTCGCGAATTCTTTCAGCGACATTGATATTAGTTAAGTTATAGATGACTACTAAGGCCAACATCCCTGAAATTAAAATTAGGATTAGAATGACTTCATTTAGACTACCAGTGAAACTGCTCAGCAATTTTCTATTTGATGAAGTTGAGACAACCGTTTCGATTGCGCCTGTTTTGATCATTTTTTGACTAATATGGCTGATATTTCCTGGGGAATGTTTGGCCATGGTTACTAAATAGGCATTAGTAGTAAATTTTTTGCCAGTTTCTTTGGCATATTCAGCTGGGCTCATAAAGATATAGTGACCGAGATACATTTCGCAGATTCCACTAACTTTGAACTTAAGTAGTTTCCCATGTTCATTTTTTAAGGAAATTGTTGAACCTTTATGAGCGTGCAAGATAGTAGCTAATTTTTCTGAAATGACTACACCATTATTTGACAAAACAAGTTTTTTCTTGCTTTGACGTTCTTGCAAATTGATAGATTTGCTAAAGTTTTTAGTTGATTGTGGCGCAATTAGCATTACATTTTCAGTTGCTCCAGTGCTATCAAGGTGTTTAGTCAATTGTTGATATTGTACAGCAGTAGTTTGCGTAACATCATGGCTGGTAAAAATTTTGTTTAATTTTTGTCGCTCAGTCGTGTTAACATGGCGGTTTTTCAAAGCGATGACATCATTTTTTTGTACTTCAGAATATTGAATATTGCCAATTCCGTGTAGTGAATCACGAATACCAAATCCCATTACTAGTAATCCAGTACAACCAGCAACGCCTAGGATGGTCATCAGCATTCTGCTCTTATAACGGAAAATATTGCGGGCTGTTACCTTAGCTGAAAAGCTCATGTGCTTCCATAAAAATGGAATATATTCTAGTAAAATACGTGAACCATTTTTAGGTGGTTTAGGTAAAAGTAAAGCTGAAGGCTGTTCACGCAGAGTTTGAGCTAAAGTAATCATTGAAACGACGGTTGTTGCAAGTAGTGCAATCGTCAATGAAATTAATAGTGGTCCCCAAGCAAAATTCAGCTGGTAATCAGTTCCTAAGGTTGAGCTAGCTAAATAGGCCTTGATGATTAAGTTAGGCAAAAAGGTGTAACCTAAGCTAGCCCCCAGAATAACACCTAAAATTGCAGCTGAGGTGCTATAGAGCAAGAACTTAATGGCAATTGCTCCATTACCATAGCCTAGTGCTTTTAGCGTACCAATATTAGTCCGTTCTTCTTCAACAAAACGCATCATTGTAGTTAAGCTGACCAAAGCCGCTACAGCAAACAAGAAAACAGGAAAGACATTAGCCAAAACTTCAACTCGTTCAGAATCTGCTCGATAAGAAGCATAACCCTGACTTTCTTCACGGCTGTTGATTACGTAGTTAGGATAAGCAATTTTAAGCTTGTTCTGTGGTACTTTGATTTGCGCCGGGTTAACTACGATGCCACGTTTAAGTAATTGTTTAGCTGCAGCTTGTCGATATTGCTTTTGATACATGGCCCGATATTTGTCATATTTGTCGGCTCGATTTTGGTTTAAAGCAGTTTGCAATTTGGTTTGATCGTTATAAACACGGTTGCGGTAAGCTATGCCAAAGGGACTTAAATTGGCGGTATTTTTGAAAATGATTCGGGCAATTTGATAAACTGGTGCGGCGAAGGCGTTATGATTAGCAACCGCAATTCCAGTTAAATGGCCACTGCCAATGTTGGTTTGACCGATTGGATTTTTATCTAAGAACTCACTAGCTTTGACGAAGCCAACAATCTTGTAAGTCTTATTTTTTAAAATGCCAGGTTTATTAAAAGTAATGTTTTGCCCCAAGCGATATTTTTTCTGCAATAAATATGACAGTGCAATCTCTGTTTTATTCTTAGGAAAATGACCTTTAATCAATTCATAACTTGAAAGATTATCTGATTGAGAAAAGATGCGGAGCGTATCAGGTTGATTTTTAATTTTAACATCTTGAAAATAGCCAAAAGTAGCTTCTTTTACTTCCGGTAAATTCTGAATAGTAAGGCGATCAGTTGAATTAATGCCATAGTTTGAAGTGACAGTGACGTCAGCTAAGTTATGTTTGGCAAAAAATTCTGCCCCTGTTGCTCGCATATCAGGACCAGCCATTTTTAAACCTGTAAAGGCAAAAGTCCCCAGTGCAATTAATAGAATAATGGCAATGTAACGGTCAAGTGAATGGGTGATTGCTTGCCAAGCATCTTTCCATAGAATAGTTTTTTGCATGTCGCCCACCTACCATTCAATTGTACTAATATCAGCGGGATGTAGATTATGCTGGACTTTTTGAATACTTCCATCGTGAATACGGATGACCTTATCAGCAATTGGGGCAATAGCGGCGTTATGAGTTACAATCAAGACCGTCGAGCCATTTTGCCGGCTCATATTTTGCAAAATTTTTAAGATTCGTTTGCCTGTTTTATAGTCAAGGGCACCGGTGGGCTCATCGCACAAAAGTAAGGCTGGCTTTTTAGCGATGGCTCGGGCAATTGCCACACGTTGCTGCTCACCGCCTGATAGTTGAGCGGGAAAATTGTTTTCTCGCTGCCCTAGGTCAACATACTGCAAGGCATCATCGGCGCTCATCGCATCAGGGACAATTTGAGCAGCTAATTCAACGTTTTCTTTTGCTGTTAAGTTGGGAATCAAATTATAAAATTGAAAAACAAAGCCAACGTCGTTGCGCCGATAGGTAGTTAATTCTTTAGCGTTATATTTTGCAATATTTTTTCCCGCTACAATTACATCGCCACTTGTATTTGGTTCCATTCCGCCTAAAATATTAAGCAAAGTAGATTTCCCAGCTCCTGATGAGCCGAGAATAATGACTAGTTCTCCTTTATCGATAGAAAAAGTAATGTTCTTATTGGCATAGATGGTTGTGTCACCAGATTGGTAAATTTTAGTATTATTTTTTAAGTTAATGTAAGCCATCATAATCAGCTTTCTAGTATAGATGTATAATTAATAATTGTTTTAATTAACTTTATTCAATCATATTTAGAATAGATAGGTAAAGGAAAATACCATGGTAAACAGAATCACAAATATCTTTCTTAAACTAAGAAGATTGGCAATCTTTAGAATTTTTCAGCGAACGTTGGTTATGCTGATGCCGATCGCGGTAATTGGGGCATATTTTAAGTTGTTCAGAGATGCCGTTTTTTCGCCCGATAGTTTTATTTACAATATTTTTAATTTTGATATCACTTTGCCAGATCGTTTTTGGTATGCGGGAGCATTTGTCAGTCGGGGGATGGTTCGGGTAACCTTCGGCTTATTTGGTATTTATGCGGCTTATTTTGCGGCACGTTATACTGCGCGTTTATACCGTAAAGATTCAACCATGGCCGGGATGACGGCTGTCATCGTTATCATGTTTTGTGCTTATGCCAATAATTTAGCTAATAATGCCAGCGATCATTCACCATTTTCTTCCAGTGTTTTAAAAATTAATGCTGTCTTGCTGGCCTTGTTAATTGGCTATGGTGTAGGGCAAATTTTTCATTGGCTAGGAAAGGAACACAAGCCAGTCGATTTTGAACATGCCGCTAGAATTAAGGAAAGAGCCTGGAATGCGTTTATCCCGACAATATTTGCAATTTTTTGTGGGATAGTTCTGGGGATTATAATTTATGAATTTCAAATCAAATTCTTGAATTCTAGTACTTTTAAAGGCCTAGTTACTCAAATACAGGAATCAAATAATATTTTGTTAATAGCTTTACTGACTATCCCAGTCTTTTTACTTAGCTGGATGGGAATAGGTTATCCTCTAGCTTCTTTGTCAACTACTTCTAATAGTATTTCAGCAGCAGCTAACTTAAATTTTGCCTTAAAACATGGGAGTGCTTGGAATGTACCATATAAGTATTTGGGTAGTTCTTTGTTTTATCCTTATGCAGAAATGGGTGGTGCGAGTATTGTTTTAGCGATGATTGTAATTATCCTAATTTATAGTAAAAATAAGGATAGTGAAAATATTGCCAAGGTTAACCTGCTTCCAGCAGCTTTGGGCTCAACTGGAGGCATGATGGTCGGGATGCCGATTATTTTAAATCCATTGTTACTGCCGGCGATTGTGATTATTCCAATTATTAATATTCTACTAGCCGCTGGAGCAATTTTTTGCCATTTAATTCAACCTTGTGCTTACCCCGTTTTAAGTGGGACACCAGGAATTTTGGTCTCTTTCTTTGGTTCCAATGGTGATTGGAGCAACTTGGTATTTTCTATTTTGTTATTCATTTTGGATATAATAATGTTTATTCCAACTATGAAATTAGGTTTGCGACTTGAAAGGGGACTAAAGGATTATGAAGAAAAAAATGATTAATTTAGTTCAAAATCCTAATTTTAAATGGTTGGCAATCGTCTTAGTCTTATTAGTAGCTTTGGCTATTCCGGGTTATTCTTGGATGAAGGCTGATAACCACGCTAGAGCTGAAAGACGCAAATCGCTTTTGTCACCAGTAATTATGATTCCAGGTTCTAGTGCAACGACTGAACGTTTTAACCAATTAGTGAAGCAGCTAAATCAGAACACACCGACTAAGCATAGCGTGCTTAAAATTAAAGTTTCAACGAATGGAACGCTGTCATATTCAGGCAAAATTAATAAAAACGACAACGAACCTTTCATTATTGTCGGTTTTGAAAATAATCACGATGGTTATAGCAATATTAAGAAGCAAGCCAGCTGGTTTGATCAAGCCTTTTATGCCTTATCAGAGAGCTATAAGTTTAATAATTTTAAAGCCTTTGGGCATTCTAACGGTGGCTTGATCTGGACCTATTGGTTAGAACATTACTACTGTTACTATTCTGATGAAATTAAAATCAAACGTCTGATGACGCTAGGAACGCCATATAATTTTGGTGAAAAAAATATTAATCATAAAACGCAAATGCTAGAAAACTTTATCAAGAACAAAGATAAACTACCGAAAAACTTGATTGTTTATTCCTTATCTGGTGGAAAAAATTATGAGTCTGATGGAATTGTACCAGAAGCTAGCGTAGCAGCCGGAAAATATATTTTTCAGAATCAAGTCAAGAGCTATACTGCAATGACAGTAACGGGTGTAGAAGCGGATCACTCGGATTTACCTCAGAATAAGCAGGTAATCAAAGTAATTAAACAGTATTTTCTTGGGCCGAGAAAGTTGAGCGAACCGCAAAATACTGGACAAGCAAAAGGGCAATAATAGAGGTAGGCAGAAATAGTTTATGGTAATAAACTTATTCTTATCTGTGGAAAACTTCCTTAAAATTCAACAGTTTTAAGCAAAATAATCATCAATTTTTGCCCATCTTAAGAAATTCTTTATAATTTGTGAAGCACTACAAATGTTTATATTGCAGCATTTGTAGTGCTTTTTTAAATAAAAATCACAAAAATAAAGGAAAATGTGTAAAACTTTTGTTTTTTAGCTTGCAGTCTGTGGATAACCTGCTATACTATTAAATGTAATGAGTTAGCACTCGATAAGCTAGAGTGCTAAAGACGTAAATTTGAGATAGGGAGTGTTGCACATATGGCATACTTTGACAATGATTTTGATAACTTATTTAACGAATTGAATAGCTCATTCTTTAATGACGACTTTGGTAGCAGAAGAAATAGCAAAGGCAGTTCAGGTTCAATTCCAATTAATTACTCCAGCAGCATGGGTGCTGCACCACAAACAATTCAACAGAACCCACAACAACCCAATGAAAAGCCAATTGGTGTTGACTTAGTTGAGGAAGCTAAGAACAATAAATTTGACCCAGTAATTGGTCGTGACGAACAGATTGATAACGTAATTGAAATTCTTTCAAGACGTAAGAAGAATAATCCTGTTTTAATCGGACCTGCTGGTGTTGGTAAGACTTCTATTGTAGAAGGTTTAGCTGAAAGAATTGCTTCAGGTAATGTACCAGCTAAAATGGCTAACATGCATATCATTTCAGTAAATATTAATGACATGGTTGCTGGTTCAAGTCTTCGTGGTAGCTTTGAAGAAAGATTAAAGAAGGTTATCGACAAGGCCAAGAGCGATCCTAACATTGTTTTATTCATCGATGAAATTCACAACATCGTTGGTGCTGGTTCTACTGATTCAGAAAACAACAATGGGGATGCAGCTAACATCTTGAAGCCAGCTTTGGCAAGTGGTCAATTGAAGTTAATTGGTGCTACTACTACTAGTGAATTCCAAAGAATTGAAAAAGATCCAGCTTTATCACGTAGATTCCAAGCTGTTCAAGTTCCAGAACCATCTACTGATGTAGCTGTTAAGATTTTGGAAGGCTTAAAGAAGAAGTACGAAGACTACCACCACGTAAAATACAGTGACGACAGTCTTAAATTAGCTGTTGAATTATCAGAAAGATACATTCAAGGCCGTTACTTACCAGACAAGGCTATCGACTTGATGGATGAAGCTGGTGCTAAGAAGGCATTGCTTGTACAATCAACTGATGAAAAGAGCTTAAAGAACCAAATCTCAGCTCTTGAAGCTAAGAAGACTGAAGCTGCTAAGGCAGAGGATTACGACAAGGCTTCAGAAATTAAGAGTAAGATTGCTGAACTTGAGAAACAACTTAAGAATGTAGATTCTAAGAATACTCCAGAAGTAACTGAAAAAGACATCTACGCAATTATTGAACAAAAGACTAAGATCCCAATGAGTGAACTTCACGCTGATGAAGCTCAAAAGAACTTGGACTTAGCTAAGAAACTTAAGAAGAATGTTATTGATCAAGACAGAGCTATCGATGTAATTACTGACGCTATTGCTCGTAAGCAAATTTTCAAAGACAGCGACAGACCTACTGGTTCATTCTTACTCACTGGACCTACTGGTGTTGGTAAGACTGAACTTGCTAAACAATTGGCAATTCAATTATTTGGTAACAAGGAACACTTAATCCGTTTGGACATGAGTGAATACCAAGACGAAATGGCAGTTAACAAGTTGATCGGTTCAGCACCTGGCTATGTTGGCTACGGTGAAGGTGGTCAATTAACTGAAAAGGTTCGTCACCAACCATACTCATTAATTTTATTTGATGAAATTGAAAAGGCTAACCCACAAGTCTTCAACGCATTATTGCAAATTATGGATGACGGTCGTTTGACTGACGCACAAGGTAGAACTGTTTCATTCAAGGATACTATCTTGATTATGACTTCAAACGCCGGCTTCTCAGACAAGTTGCTTGAAGATGGCAAGGTTGACCAAGACAAGTTAATCTCAGCCCTTGAAAACTACTTCAGACCTGAATTCTTGAACCGTTTGGACGCAATCGTTCCATTCAACTCACTTACTGAACAAGACATGGGCAAGATCATTAACATTTACTTGAAGAAGATGTCTCATGTTCTTGCTAAGAAGGGTGTAACGGTAGAAGTTTCAGACGAAGCTAAAACTGAAGACAAAAAAGAAGACTAATTAATAGTCATTAATAATAAAAGAGGTATTTCCGAGGAAATACCTCTTTTTTGTAATTTGGCAATTTCTCCATAAAGTTGTAAACTGTGGAAAAAGATAAATGGAGAAAAATAATGGCTGAGAAAAAAGAAGAAAAAGAATCATGGGGTAAGTTTTTCCTAGATATCTTAATTATCTGGGTTATTTTGATCGGTGCCTATCTGCTGCTTTTCCACTTCGTCTTGAGCAACGATACAGTATCAGGTCTTTCGATGCAACCTACTTTTCAAAATGGTGATCGGCTAATCGCTGAGCGTCATGCGCAAATCAAGCGTGGTGAAGTAGTGATTGTTAAAGCACCAGATGAACCAGGTGCTTTGTACATTAAGCGTGTTATTGGTTTGCCTGGTGAAAAAATCGTCAGCAAAAATAATCAAATCTACATTAATAATAAAAAGATTGCTCAACCTTGGTTGAAACAAGGAACGAAGTTAATTGATAATGGCTCAGATACATTTTATTCTGAGACTCAGAATTTTACTATGCAGTCACTGATGCGGGCGCGGACTTACCAGCAATACTTTACTAGAGCGCAGATTAAATATGTGCAGGATACTGGGCGCATTCCGAAAGGAACATATTTCGTAATGGGTGATCACCGGAGCGTTTCTAAGGATAGCCGTTATATCGGAACCATTAAGCGTAGTAGTATCGTTGGCGTAGTTAAAGTACGTTACTGGCCGTTGAACCAATTTAAAGTTTACTAATAATGAAGATATTCCTAAGGGAATATCTTTTTTAGATAAAAAATAATTGCATGAATTGGTATAAGACTATATAATTCAAAAAAAGCAAACTTGATGGAGCAACATGTTTCATTTAAAAAACATGCCGCTCCATTTTTTATTTTGAGGAAGGTGTGAGTAATTATGGATGAGAAGCCGAGATTAAAACGCGGGCTTAAGAGTCGTCACGTAACAATGATTGCAATAGGGGGAGCCATTGGTACTGGCCTATTCTTAGGTTCTGGTTCAGCCATTCATAGTGCTGGCCCTTCAATTATTTTGTCGTACTTAATCGTAGGGATTATCACCTTTTTTATGATGCGTGCTTTAGGAGAGCTTATTTTAGCCGATCCTGATAGTCATTCATTTTTAGAGTCAATCAAAAAATATTTAGGTAAGCGTGCCGAATTTGTAGCGGGCTGGATGTACTGGGCTTGCTGGCTTAGTTTAGCTATGGCTGATTTGACTGCGACAGGAATTTATTTAAGATACTGGTTTCCGTGGCTACCGCAATGGGTTGGCCCTTTAGTAATTGTGATCTTATTGATGTTGATTAACATGGTAAATGTCGGATTATTTGGTGAACTGGAAAGTTGGTTCTCAATGATTAAGGTAATGGCAATTGTAGTCTTAATCATTACCGGTGCTGTAATGTTGTTACTTCATACGCATGTAAAGGGCGGTTATGTTTCACTAACTAATTTAGTTAATCATGGTGGCTTTTTCCCAACTGGGATTTGGGGCTTTCTTTTATCATTTCAAATGGTTGTTTTTGCCTTTGTTGGGGTAGAAATTGTAGGTCAAACTGCTAGTGAAACAGCTAATCCGCAAAAGGATATTCCTAAGGCAATTAACACTTTGCCAGTTAGAATCGGCCTTTTTTATGTGGGCTCAATGTTGGCAATTATGTCTGTTTATCCATGGAATCACATTACAACTACTTCAAGTCCCTTTGTCCAGGTCTTTACCGGCATCGGTGTTACAGCGGCTGCAGGGATTTTAAATTTTGTCGTTTTGACTGCAGCTATGTCAGCGACTAATAGTGCAATCTTTTCAACTAGTCGATCACTTTATTCATTAGCACGTAACGGCCATGCACCTAAAAGACTAGGTGAATTGACCAAAAAAGCAATTCCAATGAACGCTTTGATGACCTCTTCATTAATTTTATTTGTAGTAGTTGCCTTAAACTATTTAATGCCAGCAGAAATATTCTCCGTTGTCTCAACTGTTTCAACGATTTGTTTTGTGATTGTTTGGATCATGATTATGGCAGCACATATTGTTTATCGCAAACAGAATAAGCAGAATTTAGGCAGCTTTAAAATGCCGGGCTACCCAGTAACTAGCTGGCTTACGCTTGCCTTTTACATTGGTATTTTAATCTTATTATTCTTTATCAAATCAACGCAGCTGGCTTTGATTATTTCGATTTTATTTGCAATCTTTTTAGCGATCAGCTACAGTTTTGTTCGAAAAAATGATAAGGTATAGTGATTAAAGATAAATGAGAATAGATATATTTCCTAGGAAATTTTTACAGATGCTAAAGAAAGGGAGTTGGAAATGGCGAAGAAAGCACCTGAATTAAAGCGGTCGATGACAGCCGGACAGATGGAAATGATCTCACTTGGAGGAGCAATTGGTGTTGGACTATTCATGGGGGCTAGCTCAACCATTAAGTGGACCGGTCCTTCAGTACTGCTAGCTTATATTTTTGTTGGGGTTATTTTGTATATCGTAATGCGGGCATTAGGTGAGATGCTTTATGTTGATCCAGGTACTGGTTCTTTTGCAGACTATGCTTCAGAGCATGTGCATCCAATTGCCGGCTATTTAGCCGAATGGGCAAACGTGTTTCAATACATTGTTGTCGGAATTTCTGAGGTGGTGGCAACAACAGAGTATTTGCGCTTTTGGTGGAAAGGCACCTCTGATTGGGTTGCCGGCGTAATTATTATTTTATTTTTGCTGGTGGCTAACTTAGCTAGTGCGAAAGCTTATGCAACCTTGGAATTCTGGTTTGCCATGATCAAGGTTGTAACGATTATCTTAATGATTTTACTTGGCTTTGCGGTAATTCTATTTGGCTTTGGTAATGGCGGTCATCCAGTAGGCTTTTCTAACCTGTGGAGTCATGGCGGCTTCTTCACTGGTGGTCTCAAGGGCTTCTTTTTCTCAATGGCCATTATTGTTGGTTCTTATGAAGGAATTGAGCTAATTGGGATTTCAGCCGGTGAAGTATCTGATCCGCATAAGGCCATTGTTAAAAGCGTGAAGTCAGTATTGTGGCGGATTTTGATCTTTTATGTTGGGGCAATTTTTGTGATTGTCACAATTTATCCATGGAATAAATTAGATAGCATTGGCTCACCGTTTGTAACGACCTTTGCCAAGGTGGGAATTACCGCGGCAGCTTCAGTAATTAACTTTGTAGTTTTGACTGCAGCTTTGTCCGGTGCAAACTCAGGAATTTATTCATCAAGTCGAATGTTGTATAAATTGGCACACGAAGGTGAAGCACCTAAGACTTTTGGTCACGTATCTAAGAGAATCGTGCCTAGTCATGCGATCATTGGAATTACCAGTGGAATTTTCGTTGGTTTTATGCTTAATGTGTTAGCCCAATTTTTGAATAAATCATTGGCTAATGTTTTTGTTATTGTCTATAGTTCATCTGTTTTGCCAGGGATGGTAGCTTGGTTTGTGATCCTGCTAGCAGAGTTACGCTTTAGACGAAAGAATCCACACTTGATGGAGAATCACCCGTTTAAATTGCCGCTTTATCCATATTCAAATTACTTTGCTTTGATTATGCTGGTAGTAATTGTTGTCTTCATGTTCATTAATCCGGAGACGCAAATTTCAGTAGCGGTTGGTGCAGCAGTGTTGATTATTGCGGCACTGATTTATGTGGTTAAGCATCAAAAAGATAAATAAAATTGAGTAGTAGGTAAGAAGCCTGCTGCTTTTTTGATAAGAAAATGATTGGGGACAAAATATGGATAATCCGTTTAATCCTAGCTTTGGCCGAATTCCAGCAGTGTATTTGCAGCGAAAAAAACTAATTGCTGATGTGTCTCAAGGAATAGAGAATTTAAATAGTTCATATACAATTTCGATTGTTTATGGAATGCGTGGAATAGGCAAAACTGTCTTTTTGACAGCAATGGACAGAAAGATTAGTGCATATCCAGATTGGATTGTTGTTAATTTGGCCATGGGGATGAAGTTGTTGCCTTCTTTTATTAATAGCTTATATCTGAATGCAGATTCAAAACTAAAAAAATCATTTAAATCTATTGAAGGACTAAATTTCTCTAATTTTGGATTATCGCTTTCTACAGACGTTAGTAAGTTAACATATCAAGATATTTTAACGAACATGTTTGATGAAGTAAGAAAAAATGACGTTAAAGTGTTGATTACCTTAGACGAAGTAAAACTATGTCAGGAGTTGAAAGATTTTGCAAGATGTTATCAATTATTAAATCGGCAGGGTTATCCTATAGCCTTAATGATAGCTGGTCTTTCTGAAAATATCTCTGAATTGAAAAACGAAAATATAACTTCATTCTTACTACGTGGAAAGCGAATAGCTTTATCAGCATTGAATCTCTCACAGGTTGAAGCTAGCTATAGTAAAGTTTTTAAAGAATCAGGTTATCAAGTGTCGAAAAAAATTCTTGAAAAAATGGCGTTGATGACAATGGGCTATTCATATGCCTTTCAGTTGCTAGGTTATTTAGTTTTGAAAGCTGCTAAAAAAAGTAAGGTAATAGATCAAAACACTTTAGAATGTATTAAATCAGAGTACTTATTGGTGCTAAAGCAAAATGTTTATACCAAAGTACTTAGTAGTTTGTCAAAGCAAGACCGAAAATTTGTTTTAGCTATGGCTCAGAGCCCAAAACATTGTGTTTCAATTAAAGAAATTCATGAAAGGTTAAACCGTCCAAGCAATTTTGTTGCTAACTATCGTAGACGCTTGTTAGATGATCAAGTTATCAAATCTACTAATTATGGTGAAGTGGCCTTTACTTTACCGTTTTTCAAGGAATATGTATTACGGCAGTATCGCTTTGAACAAGGGTTAGAATAAGAAATACAGTTTAAAGATTTTACTGTATATTTTAAATTGTCGCTATAGTAGTATTTCATGTTATTCTGATTGTAATTGTGTTCTTCGTATACATCAATCTAGAGTGTAAATCCCAGTAGCATCTGATGCTACAGTGTGGGAGCACTTGCTTATGTGATAGAGTTGTATGGTAGAATAATAGAAAGATCCTTATAATTGTGTTAAAAATTATAGATAATGAGGAAAGAAACATGAAATACAGAAAGTTATTTGCTTTTTTAGCCACTATCGTGTGCTTTATAGCTATCAATACAAATGCAAAGGCTGACTCGCTAAATGATGTAAATAAGAATGTTGCTAAAATAGCTAATGAACAAAATTTTCATTCTTTAGCTCAAGATAAGTTAAAGAATGAAAATGTAAAAAAAGATGTCCCTATTTTAAAAAATGGAACTGTAAAAATTCATAATAATTTTAATGCAACAAGTAGCCATTACTCTGCATATACTTTTTTGGCAGAGATTCCAGATACAGTTGTTAAATTTCATACTTCACAAGAGTATGTAGATGGACAATTTAAAATCAATTTTTATATTGATTCAATAACTGGTCCAGCTCCTGCTGCAATTTCAGTTCAATTGCAATTCTATAGTGAACCATCATTGTCCGGCCCAATTACTACAAATACAGCTAGTCCAATTGTAAAAGAAGGCAATATTACTACTGGTTTGTTAGGGTCTGCTGTATTTCCAGCTGCTACAACATTTTTTGCTGTTGGAGGAGCATGGGGAATGGTAGGCTATAATGGAAATAGCGCTACTTATCCAATTTCACTTAGTTCTATTTATTTACAAAATAAAATTGGTCAAAATTTTCCTGAATATGTTGATCCTGTCTCTAAAAAAGATGCAGAAACACCAATCAATACTACTTGGTCTAGACTTCCTTCTTCACCAGTATGGACTACGATGGATAGATATTACTATATAAAAGAGTTTAGTGAGCGTTATGGCAATCAATCAAAAGAGTATTGGGCTGAAAATCAAGTTCATCATATAAGACCTAGAATTTATGGTGGAAATAATGACTTTGACAACTTAATGCCAGTACCAATTGAAGCACATAAGCTTATAACTAAATGGTTTATTAATTATTAAAATGGATAATATAATAGATAATATAAATTTGATTAGTAAAAAATGCAGTGTCGACGTACCAATATTTGGTTTTGGTGGCGTCTATTACTGTAAATTTAAATTAAATCCGCCAGTAGCTGAAAATAAAATAAATAGGTTGTCAGGCATATCTGTCCCAAATGATTTGATAGAGTTTTGGATACAGGCTAACGGTGCAGAATTATTCATTGATTCTTTTCAAGGCATCGAATTAGGTGGAGCAAGGTGTAGAATTTACACTATTGAGTATGTCTTAAATCAGTTAGTTAAAACACCTAATTATCTACCTATACTTTGGTTAAGAGACGAGGGAGAAATGGGCATTAATTTAGATCGCTACAATCAAAAACAGTCCTATCTAACGTATCCTGGAATAGAGGAACAATATTTTGATTTCTCTTTTAAACAGTGGCTAGAAACATATTTAGCATGTAATGGAAATCCTTTTTGGAATTTGGTATAAATAGCATAAAACAGTGAGCTAAAAATAAGGCTTGCTGTTTTTTACTATATTTAAAGATATGCAAAAATTATAGACAACAATGCAATTTTTTAATTGTACTTTTTGCATAAATTTCTCTATAATATTACATACAAAAAGTAAGCAGAAGGAGGAGCATAAATGACAAAACCAATTATCGGTATCTCAGGTTCTGTAATTATTGACGATAGAGGAATTTTCCCAGGATACCATCGTAGTTATGTGAACGAAGACTATGTAGATTCAGTAGTTCAAAATGGCGGTGTGCCTTACATTATTCCATTTACTGAAAATGATGAGGTGATTCGTGAACAGCTTAATCATGTTCAAGGCTTGATCTTATCTGGTGGGCATGATGTTGATCCACGTTTTTATGGTGAGGAGCCAATGCAAAAGATTGGTGCTACTTGGCCTGAACGCGATCATTTTGATATGCGCTTGTTAAAGTTAGCAGAAGAAAATGGTATTCCGGTACTTGGCATTTGTCGTGGTGCTCAAATTATTAATGTGGCTCATGGCGGTACGCTTTACCAAGATCTTTCATACAGAAAAGAACTTACTTTGAAACACATGCAAGGTCATACGCCAACTTTGCCTACTCATAGTATGGAAGTGGAAGCTGATAGTAAATTGGCTGAAATTTTGGGCAAAACTGAATTTCGCGTTAATTCTTTCCACCATCAATTAATTAAAGACGTTGCACCAGATTTAAAAGCAGTGGCAACAGCTCCTGATGGTGTGGTTGAAGGGCTAGAAAATAAACAAGGTAATGTCATTGCCGTGCAGTGGCACCCTGAAATGTTGCACCGTAATTCCGATGTAGCGTTTATGAATAACTTATTTAAGTTTGTTGTTGATAATGCAAAGTAAGGAAGCAAATAGATGACTGAAAAAACAGGAGATAAATTAGGCTTTTGGTCAATTGTGCTGTTAGCGATTAATGCCATTATTGGTTCAGGTATTTTTTTAACACCTGGTAGTGTGGTACAGCAAGCCGGTAGTAAAGCTTTAGTTGTATATTTAATTGCGGCAATTTTTGCAGCGATTCTGGCCATTTCGTTTGCGGCAGCTTCAAAGTATGTCACTAAATCTGGTGCTGCCTATGCTTATTCCAAGGCCGCTTTTGGTAAAAAAATTGGCTTTTATATGGGAGTTCTGCGTTACTTCTCAGCCAGTGTAGCTTGGGGCGTAATGGCTGTTGGGGTAATTAAGTCAACTATTTCAATTTTTGGCGGAAATCCCAATAAGGCAATAAATGTCACAATTGGCTTTTTGATCTTGATGGCAATTATTACCGTGATCAACTTGTTTGGTCAAAAAGTAGTTAAGTATGTAATGAATTTAGCTACTATCGGTAAGTTGGCTGCATTGGTATTAATTATTATTGCTGGAGTAGTTTTGTTAATTACTACTGGTGCATCAAGCAACCTAGGGCAAGTAGATCAATTGACTCAGAATGGTCAGAAAATTGTGCCAACTTTAACTACAACTACCTTTGTCATGTCAATTGTTTCAGCCTTCTATGCCTTTACCGGCTTTGAATCAGTAGCTTCTGGTTCAGAAGATATGAAGAACCCTGAAAAGAACTTGCCACGAGCAATTCCATTGGCAATCTTAATTATTGCGGTTGTCTATATCGGCGTTGTAGCGGTAGCGATGGTACTTAATCCACGTGCTTTAATGACAACTAAGCAAGTTGTAGCGATTGCGGCTATTTTTAATAATGAAATCTTACGTGATGTAATCTTGGTTGGTGCCTTGGTTTCAATGTTTGGGATCAACGTAGCTTCCAGCTTTAATGCTCCACGTATTCTGGAAGCTATGGCTCGTGAGGGTCAGATGTCACAAGCTTTAACTAAGAGAACTAAGAATAACTTCCCAATTAGAACTTTCTTTATCTCTGTTGGCTTGGCAATTTTGATTCCGATGGCCTTTGAATACAATATGGTCAACTTGATTACTTTGAGCGCGATGGTTAGATTCTTAGGTTTCATCGTGGTACCTCTAGCAGTTATTCAATTTTACCGTGGTAAGGCAAAAGAAGATATCTTAAAGGCTAATAAGAGCGTTATGACTGATGTTATTGTGCCAATTTTATCTGGTGTGATTGTGATCTTCTTGTTAGTTGAATATAACTGGAAGGCACAATTTGGTGTAGTAAACGCAGCAGGGCAAGTTATCGGTGTTAACTGGTATGCCATTGCGATGATGGTCTTTGGCTTTGTATTGTTGCCATTGATTATGGCTTGGATTTCTAGAAGAGAACGGAAATAAAATCAATAGAAAAAAGATCCTACATTTTGATACATTCCCTGTCAAGTAGACAGTAGAATTACATAAAGCTTTTATTCC
>JALBSH010000029.1:0-3769 GCA_022756575.1 Lactobacillus mulieris | reverse complement strand
AGCAATACGTTCCTTCATAGCCTAACTGTTGCACTTAATTTGACAATTCAGGAAAATTATACCGTATCTATTACATTAACTGCTAGAATCTGCATTAGAAAAACAGTAATATTATAAGAAAGCGCTTTTGCAGAAAAGAGAATAACTATGACAGAAAAATATATTTTAGCAATCGATGAAGGAACCACCTCTACTAGAGCAATTATTTTTGACCATGATGGACGTGAAGTTGCTTCTGCCCAAAAAGAATTTCACCAATATTTCCCAGAGCCTGGCTGGGTTGAACATGACGCTAATAAAATCTGGATGGCGGTCCAAACAACAATTGCCAATGCTTTTATTAATTCGGGCATTTGGCCTAATCAAATTGCCGCAATTGGCATTACCAACCAACGTGAAACGACCGTTGTTTGGGACAAGGATACAGGTGAGCCAATTTATCATGCAATCGTTTGGCAGTCACGGCAGACAACAGAATTAGCTGAAAAATTAAAAAAAGAAGGCTACAGTGATGAAATTCGTCAAAAAACAGGCTTAATTATTGACCCATACTTCAGTGCAACTAAGATTCGCTGGATTCTTGATCATGTACCTGGCGCGCAAGAAAAAGCTGAACAGGGAAAGTTGCTTTTTGGCACGATTGATAGTTGGCTAGTTTGGAAGTTAACTGATGGTGCTAAACACGTGACTGATTACACTAATGCTTCACGGACCATGCTGTTTAATATTCACACGCTCAAGTGGGATGACGATATTTTGCATTTGCTCAATATTCCTAAGAAAATGTTGCCTGAGGTGCGCTCGAATTCAGAGATTTATGGTGAAACAGCGTCATATATGTTCTTTGGTGGACAAGTGCCAATTGCTGGGATGGCCGGTGACCAACAGGCAGCCTTATTTGGTCAACTAGCTTTGAAACCAGGAATGGTGAAAAATACATATGGCACCGGTGCCTTTATTGTGATGAACACAGGGGACAAGCCAACAGACTCTAACAATAATCTGTTAACGACCATTGGTTATGGCATTAATGGTAAGATTACTTATGCTTTAGAAGGATCAATCTTTGTGGCTGGTAGTGCAATTCAATGGCTACGCGATTCGATGAAGTTGATTAAGCATGCGCCAGACTCTGAACAAGCAGCGCTTGAGTCGACATCAGAGAACGAGGTTTACGTTGTCCCTGCCTTCACTGGGTTAGGCGCACCATATTGGGATGCGGAGACTCGTGGTTCAATCTTCGGTGTTACACGTGGAACTACTGACAAGGATATAATTAAAGCAACTTTGCAGTCATTAGCTTATCAAACCCGTGACGTTGTTGATACGATGCAACAAGATTCAGGCATTGAAATTCCTGCTTTACGTGTTGATGGCGGTGCTAGCAACAACAATTACCTGATGCAGTTTCAGGCTGACATTTTAGGGATTGAAATTGAACGCGCTAAAACGCTGGAAACAACCAGCATGGGTGCAGCCTTTTTAGCTGGCCTTGCCGTTGGCTATTGGAAAAATATTGACGAGTTAAAGCATACCTTTACGATTGGACAGGCCTTTGAGCCGAAAATGAGTGCAGTTGAACGTGAAAAACTTTATTCAGGTTGGCAACGTGCAATTCGTGCTGCTCGGTTATTTGCACATGACTGATAATGATATAATAAAAGTACGGTATTAACACTTTAATGAGGAAAGGCAAGGAAAAATGAAGCATGATCGAATATTAGCTTTGGATCGACCGCTGAATTTCAGAGACATCGGCGGCTACCAAAATGACAAGGGTCAACATGTAAAGTGGAACAAAATATATCGTTCTGATTCACTTAGCTCCTTGTCGAAGGAAGATCAAGAAAAGTTAGTTGAACGCCGAATTACCGTAGATGTTGATTTACGCTCTAAGTATGAACAAAATTCAGCGCCTGACAAGCTTTGGTCAAATGTCCGTTTTGTTGATGCACATATTTATTCTGAAAACCGCAAGCAAAATAAAGGCGATAACAAGTTATATCGCTTTGTCCATCATATTCCTGATATGGGTGACAATTGGCTTGGTCAAATTTACCAGCAGGTTTTGCTTAATTCACATAGTCAACATGAATTTGCTAAAATTTTTGCGGAATTGATTGAATTACCTGAAGAAGATGCGCTAGTTTATCATTGTAGTGCAGGCAAAGATAGAACTGGAATGACTTCAGCACTGATCTTAACTGCATTAGGTGTTGATGATGACACCATTTCGCGTGATTATTTATTGACCAATGAATTGTATGACTTTGCTTTGGCTAAACAGTTCCCCGATGATAATGAAATTGCTAGCCTAGTTTCTAAAATGAATATTACCAAGGGAGAGGGACCGGCTATTCGTGGAATTACGGAAACTATTCGCCAAGGCTGGGGCAGTTTTGATGGATTTTTCAAAAAAGAGCTTGGCTTTAGCCAAAAAGATTTAAACCGATTCAGAAAGATGTACTTAGAATAGGAATAATATGACTACTTTATCAGATGTTGCTAAAGAAGCAAATGTATCAAAAATGACGGTATCAAGAGTGATTAATCATCCTGAGCAAGTAACGCCAGAATTAAGAGCAATGGTAGAAAAAGCAATGGAGAAACTAAACTACCATCCCAATTCAATTGCACAGGCTTTAGTTAATAATCGGACTAACGTGGTAAAATTCGTCACTTTAGAAGATATTGATACCACTGAGCCATACTATATGAACTTGCTTTTTGGTTTTGCTCGTGGTTTAAATACTAAGCAGTATGCGATGCAATTAGTTACGGATCCTAATCAAATTGAAAAGGAACATGCAGATGGCTATTTAATTACCGGGGCGCGAAACAAAGATTATGAATTATTTGATAAACTCGATAAGCCTTTTGTTTTATTTGGTGAAAATCACCGCGGCTATGACTTTGTTGATTCTGATAATCAGTTAGCAGAGAAGATGGCTACTCAATATGCTTTAGACCGGTTATATAAGCACATTGTCTTTATTGGAATTGATTTAAAAGAGCCATTTGAATATTCACGTGAAGCTGGTTATATCAACACTTTGCAACAACACCAGTTGATACCACAAATTTTTCGGGTTTCTAATCATAGTCATGCTGCGCAAGATGTGATTCATGAACATTTTAAGGAATTTAAAAAAGATACTTGTTTCGTCTGTGCCAGTGATCGAATTGCAGTGGGTGTTGTACGGCAATTGCAAGATGAAGGCGCTCGAATTCCGAAAGACTTTGGAGTTATTGGTTTTGATGGTGTCTTTTTAGATCAAGTTTCTAATCCAAAGCTAACAACAATTAAACAACCAATTTTTGAAATGGGTGAAATGTTAGCTAAAATGCTACTGCAAAAGATTGCCCAATCGGGTTCACCTCAAGGTGAAGTAATGCTCAAACCTAAGCTAATTCGGCGCCAATCAACTAGATAAATCGAAAAAATAACGAGCACGTCTGATAACTCAGAGGTGCTTTTTAACTGCTTTTAAAATTATTTTCTATTATAGGTGAAAGCGCTATACTAAAAATAAGAGATAAAATATGAATAGAGGTCACGATTATGAAAAAAGTTTTGGCAATAAATTCTGGTAGTTCATCATTTAAATATAAGCTTTTTTTATTCCCAGACGAAAAGGTTATCGCTTCAGGGATGGCTGATCGTGTAGGAATGGACAATGCTGTTTTCAAAATTAAGTTGAATGGCAAAGAATATATTAAAAATACTTCGATTCCAGACCAGGAAGCAGCTGTTAGCTTATTAATTGAA
>JALBSH010000028.1:0-3987 GCA_022756575.1 Lactobacillus mulieris | reverse complement strand
CTTCATGGCCTTTTTGTTTAACACTTAGTGTTGCACTTCAATTTTAAATCCGGGTCTAGTATCCTTTTAATAAATATTTTTTACTATGTTCACATATGAACAATAAATTTAAGATTATCTCTAATAAAACCGATTTTAGGATTTTTTTGAATAAATTTGCTTTATTTGTTTAAATGCAGTTTCAAAACCATCTTTTAGAGTATTCAAGCCCTGCAGTTCTAAAGCGGCCCACATCAACCGTAAATTGCGATCATCATTTGTTTCCAAAAAATTTAACATAAAATGCATGTATTTGTATCTTATTTTTTCAAAAGCAAACCTGTCTGTAATATCTAAGCCAGAAATTATTGCATCTAATCTTTTTGCCTTCTTTAGATCTTTTTTAATAAGAATATATTCTGCATTAATCAAAGTATTTAAAATAGCTGTAGAAAATTTCATTTCCAAATCGTTATTATTTTTAAAATAGAAAACTAGTGAAAAAGATAAACTATAAATAGTTCTTGGGCTAATAAGATTCTGAGTATT
Source organism: Lactobacillus mulieris (assembly GCA_022756575.1). Taxonomy (GTDB): domain Bacteria; phylum Bacillota; class Bacilli; order Lactobacillales; family Lactobacillaceae; genus Lactobacillus; species Lactobacillus mulieris_A. The sequence goes on along the minus strand of JALBSH010000028.1, from coordinate 3,459 downwards.
ACCAAAGAAGTACACATCATCGTAATACCAAACTTCATCTCCAGATAAAATTTTTGAAAAGTACATCGATAATCTCTTTTTATAGTTATCTGTAAAAATATCCACTCCTGTAAGATCGTAATAAGCATTACAATAAATGGCTGCTTTTAAAAAAGTTCGTTTATCGAAACTGTCATTTTCAACTTCTGATAACAATTTTTTAGATTGCGTTTTTAAGTAATTAATATCATTACTTTCATATGCTTTTGAAACTTCTAAAGTTATATTTTTTAGATAATTCGAAATATTATTATTAAAGAAATCTATTTTTTGGACATGAATTACTTCGAGTAGTTTGAATACTTTTTCAATATCTAAACCTGCTTCGCCTCTTTCCCATCTTTCTAATTTTGAACGAGAAATACCTACTGCTTCCGCAGCTTTACTACTTGAAATTTTGGTTGCCTTTCTTAATTTTCTACCATATGTTTCTTTCATAACCCACTCCTAGTTACGTTCACAAATACCTTCAAAATAATGATCCAGATAAAGGACTAGTTTTACCTCCTTAATGATGCCTTAATGCAATAAAAAATCAAACTCATAAATATTACCTAAATTTTCATTTAGAGCTACTAAAAAAGCCTAATACCATCATCAAGGGTATTAGGTCTTTATTACCTAGGAAATACTAACGTACAGTTTCCAAACAATATGATTTTTTATGACAGTTTGGGCAACGCAATTTTCTAGTATGTGGCGTGTGTGCCGCAAACATAAAGCTTTTAAGTTCTGGAACAAATTTGTAATCGCAATTAGGACAAATATATGCCACTTTTTGATAATAATTTTTAAGTAACACGAATGACATTGCAATCAAGCTTACTACTAAAATAGCTACCGAAATATAGGCTGCAGTGTTCATCTTATTGATGATACAGTACGCAATAAATGCCATACCGACCAATTCAACAGTGATTTCTACTGCTGACAATTTCCACATTGAACGTGTTACCTCTTTGTATCTAGTTTCATTATTCATGATTTTCGTAATGTCAGTAACTTCCGCAATATTATTGGGTTTACTTAGAACCTTTTGTAGTTGGATAATTTTCTTGTTTTGCTCTTCTAATTTTTGCGTTTCTGCTTTATTTCTTTTTAGTTGATCTTCAAGCAAAAGATCGATTAATTTATCACCATTTTTATCTTCTAGTATTTTTTGAATATCCTTTAACGAAAAGCCAAGCTCCTTTAAAAAGATGATTAATTTTAATTGTTTTACCTGCTCATCAGAATATAAACGATAGCCACTTTCACTAACTCGACTGGGTTTGACCAAACCTTTTTGATCATAGTAACGAATGGTTCTAGTGGTTATGTTTAACTTCTTTGCTAGATCTCCGATTGTGTATTCTGACATTACTTTCTCACCTCACAACTTAAATATACGGGTTTACGCTACGTCAGAGTCAAGAATAAGCTAAATTTTCCGTAAAAAACTTCAAAAAGCAAATATTTTGCTCTTTTCCTATTGAAATTATTAACATTAACTGTATAATTTTAAGTGAATGTTCACTTTATACAAATTTTGGAGGACTAAATGAACGCAATCAGTAATTTCTTTCATTTAAAGGAGAACAATACCTCCTTTAAGACCGAGCTTTTAGCCGGTTTGACTACTTTTGTAAGTATGTCATACATTCTGTTCGTTAACCCAAACGTCCTAGGTGCCAGCGGTATGGATAAAGGTGCTCTATTCACCGTTACTGCATTGTCGGCTGCCTTTACCTGTATCGTAATGGGGCTTATCGCTAACTACCCAATTGCTTCCGCACCAACTTTGGGCTTAAACGCCTTCTTTACCTATACTGTTTGTTTAGGCATGAAGGTTAAGTGGCAAACTGCTTTAGCAGCTGTTTTCGTTGCATCAATTCTGTTCATTTTGTTAACTGTCTTTAAGGTACGTGAAATGATCATTGATGCCATCCCTGCCGATATTAAATATGCTATTTCCGCAGGTATCGGCTTATTCATCGCCTTTATCGGTTTGCAAGGTGGTAAGTTGATTCAAAACAGTGATTCTACCTTAGTTACTATTGGTAGTCTCAACAACCCTACTGTTTGAATCACTATCTTTGGTTTAATCATTACTATTTTCTTAATGATTGCCAGAGTTCCAGGTGCCATCTTCATCGGAATGATCGCCGCTGCTGTTTTTGGCATAGTGACTGGTCAAATTCCCATGCCTAAAGGCGTTATCTCTTCAGTTCCAAGCATTGCTCCAACTTTTGGTCAAGCAGTCTTCCATATTGGCGATATTAATACCGTTCAAATGTGGATCGTTGTCTTTACATTCTTACTTGTTACTTTCTTTGATACCACTGGTACCTTAATTGGTTTGGTTCAACAAGCAGGTCTGATGAAGGACAACAAGATGCCACGTGCTGGTGAAGCTCTAGCAGCTGATTCCAGTGGTATGTTGGTCGGTTCTGTTCTTGGTACCTCACCTGTCGGTGCCTTTGTTGAATCAAGTGCCGGGATCGCTGTTGGTGGGCGTACCGGTTTAACTGCCGTTTGGGTTGGTATTTTCTTCCTTATTTCAACTATCTTCAGTCCAATTTTGAGTGTTTTCACTACCCAAGTTACAGCACCCGCTTTAATTATTGTTGGGGTATTAATGGCCGAAAACTTGGCACACGTTCACTGGACTAATCTTGAAATTGCCATCCCATGTTTCTTAATCGCATTGGGAATGCCTCTTACATACTCTATTTCAGACGGACTTGGCTGGGGTTTGATTGTCTACCCTGTATCAATGATCGCAGCCAAGCGTTTCAAAGAAATCACGCCAATGATGTGGATTTTGTTTATTGTTTTCGTAATCTACTTCGTTGTTTTAAATGTAAAATAATTCTATCTTATAAACCCTATCTTACTTTTACATTAATAGATACCCCCATCTAACCAAGTAGCATGTCTACTTGGTTTTTATGCTAAAAAGATGTCTGTTAATAGTATGGATGATGACAGCAGATTCTATTAGATGATATAATAATCAAAGAAAGGCTGTGACTAAAATGAAATCATATAAAAAAATTCAAGCTAATGTTGACTCCTCACTAGCACTTCAAGCAGAAGGAATTTTTCAAGATATAGGGCTCAATACCACTACCGCAATAAATGTGTTCTTAAAGAAAGTTGTGGCAACTGGTGGTATCCCATTTGAATTAAAAGAAACTCCTGAACAAAAAGCCTCAAGAGAATTAATTCAAAGCATCTCCAAAATTCCCCACAAAGAAGCTAAAACCAAAAAGGAAATTGAGGATTGGCTAGATGAGGACTAATGATATTGTAGATATTTATGTTGCTTACATTGATAAGCCTGGAGGAAAAAATAGGCCTGTATTAATAATTAAATTACTAAACAGTAAAGCTTGGCTGCTAAAAATCACTTCAAAATATAAAGAAAAAAGTGAAAAT
>JALBSH010000027.1:0-4192 GCA_022756575.1 Lactobacillus mulieris | reverse complement strand
TTCGATCTTTAAAAGCTGTCGATATAATGTCAATGTCTTAACTTAATGACATTGACTTTTCGTCTTCGCTTTCTTTAATATTCAAATTTTGGGAATTAGACTAACTTCTTTCTGATCCAACCAGAAATCCAGTCGATGATCACCACCATAATGATGATCCCTAGCAAAATGATACCAACACGGTCCCATTGACGATATTGCAAAGCAATAATCAATGGATAACCGATACCACCGGCACCTACCAAACCAAGGATAGATGCGGAACGAATGGAAACATCAAAACGATACAAGGTGTTAGAAATCAAAGCTGGCATCAAGTTAGGCATAGTTGAAAACATGATTACGTGGAACTTAGAACCACCGGCTGCAATAACAGCTTCGTTTGGCCCTTCTTCCAAGTTTTCAATAGCTTCCGAGAACAACTTGGCAAGCATACCAACTGAGTGGAAACCTAATGCCAAAACACCGGCTGCAGAACCAGGACCCACGGCCTTGATGAACATCAAAGCAAGAACAATTTCAGGGAATGAACGGATAATTGCCAAAACAATTTTACCGATTCTTGAAGTGTACCAATGCTTGTGCTTGGTGTGAGCTGCCCAGAAGGCAAATGGCAATGAAATAATTGCGGAAATGAATGTACCTAAGAAAGCGATACAAATGGTTTGCCACAATTGTGAGACCAAGTCTTCACCTGAGCCATTGTAAACATAGCTCCAGTCAGGATGGAAAATACCTGAGAAGATTGCACCGGCAATTTGACCAGCAGTGGCTTTAATACCACCGAAGTTAATACCAGTACATGACCAAACAATAATTACGATAGTGGCAATTGCAATTAGCCAATGTGCAACTTGTTTCTTACGGTCAACGGGTTTAGCGGGTAATTTTTTCATTGTAGTATCCATTATTTCATTAACGCCTCCCGTGACTTAGATGAAACGTAGTCGATCAAGACAACAACTACGATAATAACGATGATGATCGTACCAGTTTGAGCGTAATTGAAGACCTGCAAAGTTTGTTGCAAGTTCAAACCAATACCACCGGCACCGATATAACCAAGGACTGTTGATGCTCTGACGTTGATTTCAAATGCATATAGAACATATGAAATGAAGTAAGTGATAATTTGTGGCATAACTGCGTAATGGATAATTTGCAATTTGTTTGCACCTACGGCAGTCAAAGCTTCAATTGGACCTGGATCAATTGTTTCGATTGCTTCGTAGAACAACTTAACAACCACACCAAAGGTGAAGACTGCTAAAGCCAAGATACCAGCAACTGGACCGATACCTACGATAGCTACGAAGATCGCACCAAGAAGCAAGTCAGGAATGGTTCTGACAATGTTCATGATCACACGAAGAATGCCAGTCACAGCCTTGTTCTTAACGATGTTACGGGCAATCAATAATGAGTAGATAAATGCGACAACAGATCCAATTACCGTACCCAAGACAGCCATCTTGATGGTTTCAATCAACTTAGGCCAAACAACGTTCAAGTAGCTCCAATCTGGATGAGACATTTGAATAAAGATGTCAGCAAATTGGTTCCAGTTTTCAAACAAGACACTAATGTGCGTGTTAGTAACATTGATTGAAATAAATAGTCCTGCAATCATGATGATTGTCCAAACCAAGTTCATTACTTTGAACTTACGCTTAGGCAATTGATTTACTTGTTCAGGCATTATTCATCCTCCTCGCTGCCGTTACCACCATTGTAAATATTAGTGAAGACAGACTTAGGAGTATCTTTCATCTTGCCATCGTAAACTACTTGACCAGCACGGATACCGATTACTCTTTCACCAAATTGTTGTGCAAGTTCGATACTGTGCAAGTTAGCAACTACGGTCATGCCGTATTTTTCATTAAGCATCTTCAAGTCATTCATGACTCTCACTGAAGTCTGTGGATCAAGTGATGCAGTTGGTTCATCAGCCAAGATGATCTTTGGATTTTGCATAAGCACACGTGCAATAGCTACACGTTGTTGTTGACCACCTGATAACTCGTCAGCACGTGCATAAACTTTATCGGCCAAATCAACTTGTTGTAAAGCTTCATAAGCCTTTTGTTTATCTTCTTTACTGAATAAGTTAAAAGTAGTCTTCCAAGTTGGGTAGTAAGCTACGCGGCCTACCAAAACATTGCGCAAAACACTAGAACGCTTAACCAAGTTAAAGTTCTGGAAAATCATTCCGATATCGCGACGTAATTTACGCAAATTCTTGCCTTTAGCACTTGTAATTGATTTGCCGTCAATCAAAATATCGCCTGAAGTAATATCATGCAAATGATTGATTGAACGTAGCAAAGTTGACTTACCAGCACCAGACAAACCAACAACTACTACGAATTCACCTTTATTAATAGTTAAGTTGATGCCCTTTAAACCTACAGTACCATTGTCGTAGATCTTGGAAACATCTTTTAATTGAATCATTGGCTTATCTGCCATTTAATCGTCAAACTCCCTTAATTAAATTTATTATTTCTTAGTTGATTCAACGATCTTGTCGTATTTACGGATAACGTTGAAGTCACTATCTTTTGCGTATGCGTAACCTTCGTGGCTATATACGCTTTCGATAACTTTCTTACCTTCCTTTGACTTAGCTACAGAGATGAATGCCTTAGCAAGCTTCTTACGGAATGACTTAGACATACTTGGAATTACTGAGATAGTGTCGTTAGGAATTGGCTTAGTAAAGTAAATTGGAACAACTTGACTCATGATCTTTGGGTTGTCCTTCTTAACGATGTTACGTGCATCTTCAAAGACGAAGGCTGCATCAGTATCGCCGTTTAATACGTTCAAAACAGCTTGGTCGTGACCAGTAACAGTAACTAACTTACAACTCTTAGTTACGTCCAAACCCTTTTGCTTAAGTTCAGCAACTGGGAATACGTATCCAGCAGATGAAGTTGGGTTTTGTACTGAAATTGACTTACCCTTTAAGTCTTTCCAGTTCTTGATCTTTGAACCCTTCTTAACAAGGATTTCTGCACGATAGCTCTTTACTAATTGGTTAGTTGCTTTACCACCTGGTTGCTTAACACCGTAACGTTCAGCTTGCAAAAGCAAATCGGCTGCGCCTTGCTTGTGAGCTAAAACATAACCATCTGGTGGAAGAAAACCTACATCAACTTTCTTTGATTTCATAGCTTCCACAACGGTGTTGTAGTCAGTTGACATAGAAACGTGAACTGGGATACCCAATCTCTTTGAAAGCATCTTTTCAAGAGGCTTTGCACGAGCTTGCAACTTAGTTGCAGCTTGACTTGGTACAAATTGAATAGTTAATGACTTTGGGGTATAACCACCCTTAGAACTATTACTCTTGTTTGAACACGCAGTTGCAACTACTGCTACAAGAAGTGCAACTACTGCTACCAAGATTCTTCTAAATCTTTTCATTATGTCCTCCATAAACATAAATACACAGTGATAAAACAAACTACTCTACATCACAAAAAAAGACTTAATTACGGGTCGCCAAAGGCGATCAATAATTAAGCCTAATTAATGACGTTTCTAATAACTAAACGAACAGAAAAAACGTCTTTACGAGCGAAAGACACATCCTTTGCAATAAATTGTTCTGATTGCATAAACATTATCTTTCACTCCCCTTTTTCGTTCCCACGTTCATTTGATAAAATAATACCAGAAACATTCGTGTTCTATCAAGGTATTTTGCAACTTTTTTCAAAAAAATAATCGCCAATGAATTTAGAATCATTTGGCGATTATTCTTATATTAGTTCTTTTTCATAGTTGGCTTAAGAGGATTGTTTCCCATATCGGTTTTAACAATCAAAACATCAGCTAAAGCATGTTGGTTTACGTATTCAGTAACTGAACCCATCAACATTCTTTCAACTGCATTCAAACCAGTAGCACCCATCACAATTAAAGTATTGTGGTGGTCCTTAATGAAGTCGTAAGAAATAATGCGCTTAGGACTGCCATAACGAATGTGATAATCAACATCGTCAAAACCGAAGTTATCGTGAGCCCATTTCTTCAAACTCTTCAAGTATTCTTCAGAATCTTGAGTCATTTGGTAAATGGTATCTCCTGAAATCAAAGTGTCTTGCATTTCACCCATAAATTGACGCGTATCGATTACGTTCAATACATCAACATGAGCACCATCACGCAAACCAACTTTTAC
>JALBSH010000026.1:0-4235 GCA_022756575.1 Lactobacillus mulieris | reverse complement strand
ACCAAATAAAAAGGGGCTAGCTCTGAAGCTAACCTCATTCATTAAACATTAAAAGTAAATTTATAAATAAGTCATACTTGGGTTTTTATCGCTATGGTTTGGGTTTAAACACGTGAAATTGTGCTTTATATTAATACCCTGCATCTGCAAATATTGACCAAGCAGAGCTTTTAATCTGTCCTGCGATCTATTATTATTGTTTTGGATATTCATTTTATGTATACCTTCATTTTTATAAATTGATTGAGTGGTAACTGGTCAGAGTTGCTGCTCATTTTATTTTGCCAATAAGTCAGCCAATAAGGTGGTAGAAGCTGTACTTCGTACTAACAATATTAACGAACATACTTAGAATATAGGGTTACGGGCAATGTCATTAAGTTAAGGCATTGACTTTTTTACCTAAAATCAACTTGATTAGTGGGCGTTTATTTACTTTGAAAGTCTATCCTAAAACTTGACAGGAGGGTTTAATTTGAGCGAAGAGAATCAAAAGAAGCTGTTTGGCATCTCAGCGATTATTTGCATTATTTTATTAACGATTACCTATTTTGGTGATTTAGCCATCAGCAATACCTTAATTAATTATCACAGCTGGGTAGGGACGTTTTGTCAGACTTTTTGCGAGTTTCCGGTTTATCTTATTTTTGCCTTATGTGGACAGATTACGATGACTTATGCCTGGAAAGGCGACTGTGAAAATCTGCTGGGGGCAGGACCGTTGTTTGTTGGCGGGCTTGCACTGTCGCTTTGGCAGAGCAAGAAGTATGTCAATGAATTCTTGGGCTATCTGTATTCGGTACAAACTAACCTTAAAAACGGTAAGGCGATAGCAATGGCCAACAGCGACTCAGTAAAGGGCGGTTATGCAGGCTCAATGATTATAATGGTCTGGCTGTTGTTTTTCGTTATATTTACGCTGTTGGTACAATGGTGGCTGAAAAACAAAACGACTAAACAGCTGACTCGCTATATGAAAATTGCGATTTTGGCGTCATTGACGGTTTGGTTTGCATTGGAAGTTAATCTGACCTTAAAAGACCTGTGGGGACGCTATCGCCCATATGAACTCACGATCGGTAATCATGAATTTACCAATTGGCTGACGATCAATGGCGTTAATGGGCATAAGTCATTCCCATCCGGGCATGCGATGGCGGCAACGTTATGCATCGTTTTTTCATGGTTCGTTTCCAACAATAAGCATAAGATCTTTTTCATTGGTGGCATCGTTTATGGTGTCGTGATCGCTATAAGTCGAGTAATCATGGGCGCACATTTCCTTTCGGACGTTACGTTCTCGTTTTTCCTGACCGTACTGATCATCTTTATCATGAATGGTCTTGGTAAAAAGCTAATTGAAGATTTTTAAAAATTAGGGCTGTGACCATCGAAAGGTGACCACAGCTTTTATTTATGTGTTAAAAGTCATGAGAATACGCCACCTTTGATAAAATTTCTAATCAAAGATAGCGTAAAGCGGTTTCAAAAATTAAGCAAAAAACACTCATCAAATTCTGATGAGTGTTCTAAGACGTTCTCCGTTCAGAGTCAATGTCTTAACTTAATGACATTGCTTCTTACATAGTAGATCCTTATTTCTTTAGCTATTTATTTTTTAGTCAATTGCCTTAGCAACTGCACTGTTTACAGCATCTTTTTCGTCTTCGATTAAGTTAACCTTGCCTTCGATGACCTTAATGTCCATCTTAATTTCACGACTAAGAAGTGGAACATTTACCTTAGGTTCAAAGAATTCCTTGAATTCCTTAAGTCTTTCAGGAGTATGGAAGACACCGGTAGTAACTGTGATAAATGTAGCGAATTCCATGTCACCACCAACAGTCTTGTCAAGCCAATCCCAGTCTTCTCTGATCCAGTCCCAAGCTGCTTGTTGACCATAATGGTTAGCAAGTAAACCACGGTACCAACCACGTAAATCTTGTGGCTTAACTACGTCAGCATTTTCAAAGTCGCTAACAATAGCCTTGATAGCTGCAAGATCCTTGGTGCTGGTTACAGCGCTGCGTAAGTCAACCTTGTATGATAGGTCAGCTGTTCTTTGGTATTCCTTAATTAACTTATCAACTAATTCAGCATTGCCAAAGTTCTTAACTTCATTGATTAAAACGTATGGACGAATATCTGCATTCATTGCCTCTAAGTTGTCTTCATTAGCAGTGAAAATCTCATGAGCTGTTTTAATTGAGTCTTTATTTTCAGCGTAAAGACTGGCACTTAATTCATATGGACGAATTTGTGCATCTTCATCGCTTTCACCTGGCTTAACTTTCCAGCCCAAACGAGCAACTTGACCAGCGGATAACTTGTCATAAAGCTTCTTTAAGTCCTTTTCTTGAGCTGATTCAGGTTCAACAAATTGGCGCAACTTAGCAGCAGTAGCGTAAAGAGCATTAATAACTACACTTGACTTCGAGTCAGCAAATTTAGTCAAAAGTGGCACAACAGCAGCATAAGAAATTTGTTTACCTTCTGCTAAAAGACGTAAGTCTTGCAATAATTGCAATTTGGCAATTGGATCAAGTTCATCAACATGAGCCAAAATATCATCAAGCAAAGTCTTGTCATACTTAACGATAAAGTGCGAGTTGTTACCTACATTAATTCTAAGTGGGTGACCTGCTTCACTACGTAAATTCTTGTAGTAACCTAAGTCGATTTCCTTATCAGACATAATCTTAGGTGCCTTGAAGTTAGCATTCAACGGAATTTGCCATTGTCTACCAACGTCTTTACCTTCACCAACGAAGAATTGTTGTTGTGAAAGCTTTAAGTGACCATCGCTACTATCAACATATGCACTAACTACTGGATAACCTGGTTGCTTTAACCATGAGTGCATAATCTTGCCAATATCAAGGTCAGTTGCGGTTGAAAGAGCATCCCAAAGATCGTCACCAGTGGCATTACCGAACTTGTGGTGGTCGAAGTAATACTTCAAGCCTTTTCTTAAGGCATCGTCACCAAGAAGTGAACGAACCATAACTAGCATTCTAGAACCCTTAGCATAAACAATGGCACTGTCAAAGGCAGAGTCAATATCTGCTGGATCATTGATTTCCATTTGAATTGGTTGAACACCGTCAGTAGCATCTCTAGTCAAAGCTGCAGGTGCTTCACTGGTTTGGAACATTTCCCAAATATGCCAATCAGGTTCTAGACCATCAACTGACAAGTATTCCATCATGTTAGCAAAACTTTCGTTAAGCCATAAATTATCCCACCATTTCATGGTTACTAAATCACCGAACCATTGGTGAGCCAATTCGTGAGTAATAACTGTAGCAACCAATTTCTTCATTTCAAGGCTAGTATTGTCTGGATCAAGCAATAAATATGCTTCACGGTAAGTTACTAACCCCCAGTTTTCCATGGCACCAGCACTGAAATCTGGCAAAGCCAATTGCAATGATTGTGGAAGTGGGTATTTAGTTTGGTAAAATTCTTCGTAAAACTCAATTGCATTCTTAGCAACATCCAAAGCAAAGTCTAATTCCTTAGGTTTGTGTGCTTTGGTTGCGTAAACACCAATTAAAACGCCATCCTTGGTATGGGTAGTCTTTGATTGCAAATCACCAAAGGCAAAGGCAACCAAGTAACTAGACATGCGAACAGTTTCTTCAAAGTGGTGGTAGCCGTCCTTGTCCACTTCAACTTCAGGCATATTGGCAAGAGCAACTTCGCCATCTTCTTCATCCCACTTAAGGGCTAAAGTAAAGGTAGCCTTAGCTTCTGGTTCATCGATACATGGGAATGCTTGACGAGCAAAAGTGGTTTCAAATTGAGTACCGATAATTTGCTTCTTGACACCATCAACTTCGTAATATGAAGGATAAATACCCATCATTGTATCAGTAAGTGGTGCACTGTATTCTACTTCGATAATCGCCTTACCGTTTTTGCCAGTTTCAATTTTAATGGCTTCGTCTTTTTCCAATACATCAAAAGGAACATCCTTGCCATCAACCTTAACGCTATCAATGGTCATGTTCTTTTGATTAATGAAAACAGGATTTTCGATTACTTCACCAGTAACAGTTGAAGTACCATTAATTTCCTTTTGCTTACGGTTTACGTTAATACGTAAATCATAATGTTCTGGGTGGAAAGTTTCATAAAAACGTTTAACTGCCATATTTTTCCTCCTAATTAATAGATCATTTACTTTTAATTTTACCAAAATAAGCGCGAAAGCGCTCAAAAAAGGCTATTTC
>JALBSH010000025.1:0-4531 GCA_022756575.1 Lactobacillus mulieris | reverse complement strand
TAGCTTATAATTTGGCTTATTGTCTAGAACGATTTAACTAGCACCACGCGTATATATATTATAAATTTGAGGATAGTAGCAATAGCCCTACTAGCATTACAGTACAAAATCCACCAGCTGAAGTAGACTTTTCATTTAATCCTAACACAGATGTTGATTCAAATACTGGTTTAATTAATAGTAAAACCTTGCCAGCTTATAACAATAAATATTTGCAAGGCTCATACTATTTCACTACTGCTACTAATGCTGGTATTAGGAACTTATGGCAGACTTACTTTGAAGATGCTGATGAACGTAATAATGCATATGATGGGTCCCCCTTATCTAGGTGGCAATCATGACTTTCATTTTAATAATTTTATAATTAAAAATAAAACTGGAGTTGACGGTTTAGAATCTAAGGACCTTAAGGACCCTAAGGCCCAAATCCCAATCATTTATGACACACTGGGGGATAGGAAGTTTAACAGTGAAGCTAATTCTAAGGGCGTATTTAGCAGTGATAACTTTAACCAAGCAATGGAATTTAAGTCACAAGGTGACGCAAGTAACGTTTTTATTGATCGATCACAATATTCTTCTTATGTTATTTCCTTTACTACGCAACACACAGACTCTCATGAAGTAGAATTATTTTCAGGTCCGAAAAATCAACAATTCTCAGGAATCTCAGCTAATATTTATTCCTATCAGAATGGTCACTATAATATGTTTTCTAGATTATATGGTGAGCAGAGAGCACTGGATGCAGCTGGTGCAGTAGTAAAAGCTAAAGATATGATTCCTGGTTGGGTTGATGCCAATATTGCTACGGCTAAGATTCATACTGACTATTTAAATAATGCTCAAATTTATGCTTTGCGTTATAAAATTCAAAATAACGTTACAGACTCTAATGCTTTAAATAACATTATTACAGAAGGAAATTCCTTAAACGATGCTATGAAAAAGCTTGGTAATAGTATCGGACAGTATGATTCTGATGGCAGTTTTGCTGATCATAAGGAAGATACAACAAAGGAATCTGATCGCTATAAATACGCAAATCCAGATAAAAAGGCAGCTTATGACAATGCAACTGAAGTAACTAAAGCTTTGATTAACAAAGATACAGGTGCCTATGCAGATCAAGCGACGGTAGAAAAGCTTACTGAAGCTGAAAATAAGGCTTGGAACGAACTTAAAGTTGTCCTAGCAAATAAGATCACACCAACTGTTCCAGCAACCAAGGAACCAGTAGCAGATACCAGCCACTTAACTAAAGATGAACAAGATAAAGTTCAGAAGAATGTGGAAGACGCTAATAAGGGTAACTTCCCAGAAGGCACTACAGTTACAGTAGGTTCTGACGGTACAGCTACAGTAACTTACCCAGATCAGTCAACTGATACAATCAAAGGTAGCGATTTAGTACGTCCAACGGAAGATAAAGATAACTACGATCCACATGGACCAAAGAATCCAGATGACAGAGTTCCAGTAAAAGATCAAGATCATTTGACTGATGGTGAAAAGAACGATGTTAAGGACGAAATAGGGAAAGAAAACCCAGATCTACCAAAGGGTACAGAAGTTGACGTAGATGATAAGGGTAACGCAACAATAAAATATCCAGATGGTTCAAAGGACACCATACCAGGTGACCAATTAGTTCAAGGCCAAAAGGGCGACACAACTGATGCTGGTAACATTACGCCAACTATTCCAGGTGGCAAGGTTACTGTTAAGGATCCAAGTCACTTAACTGATGATGAAAAGAATCAAGTTAAGAACAACGTCGATAATGTCAACAAGGATAAGTTCCCAGCAGGCACAGGTATTACAGTAGGCGATGACGGTACCACCACAGTAACCTACCCAGATGGCACTAAGGACACCATTCCAGGCGATCAACTAGTTCAAGGCCAAAAGGGTGACACAACTGATGCTGGTAACATTACGCCAACTATTCCAGGTGGCAAGGTTACTGTTAAGGATCCAAGTCACTTAACTGATGATGAAAAGAATCAAGTTAAGAACAACGTCGATAATGCCAACAAGGATAAGTTCCCAGCAGGCACTGAAGTTACAGTAGGCGATGATGGTACAACTACAGTAACTTACCCAGATGGTTCGAAGGATGTCATTGCTGGTACTGATTTAGTCATCGCTGCTAAAAGCGAAGATGTTCCTGGAAGCAAGCATCATTCACACAAGAATGGTTCAAACTCTAGTCAAGTTGATGGAGTTAAGGGAGCTTCTACTGCTAATGGCAGCATCGCAAACGCTGGTAACAACCTAGGTGTTAAGGGTGAAAGAGATAATGCTATTGGTAATAACAAGGCTACTAGCTTAAAGACATTACCACAAACAGGCACTAAAGATACTTCAATTTTGGGTGTGCTTGGTATGCTTTTAGCTTCACTTGGTCTATTCGTATTTAAGAAGAAGCGCGATGAAAAATAATTTATAATAGTTTTTTATAAATTCTATTGATAAACATATCTAGAGAAAGTTAATTCTCAGATTTAAAAAGACGATCGAAAACTTTTGAAAAATTGTTTTTGATCGCCTTTTTGTGTGAAATGAAAACAAGATTCTACGTAAGCGTAAAATAACCGAGTATCTAGATTAGTTTTAGATTTCAATTATGATTAATTTATCAATATTTTGGAGGTTATTTATATGTCAGAAAAAAAGCTAATCGTCCCTCTTGCTCGTGAGCCAAAAGCTAAAAAGTCTAAGCCAGCTCGTAATCATTTACTGCTTTCTTTAAAGAAAAATGACCTAGAATTAGACTTCCAATGTCATTAAGTTAAGCTATTGACTTTTGAAAACTGATCTTTTTAGGAATTGAATCATTTGGATTCGATTCTTTTTTTTGCAAAAATAAAGGCGAAAAGACAAACGAAATTTAAAAGCCAAGTCTGCAGTATATTACATGTATCGCGTGGCCTAATAAAAAAGAAATACAAACTACGCTTATTTGGCGTACACAAAAAAGCATCAAATTGGCTATCTAAAGCCAAATGATGCTTTAATTGTTTTTTTCTCCAATGTCAATAGCTTAACTTAATGACATTGATTAAATTTGCGGGCTTTATTTATTTTTATATTGCCAACCCAACAAGCGAGAAAATAATTTCACTAATTAGTACTAATAGAACATTTACTAAGATGCCTGTAAAGGTTGATTCTTTATGTGGATTTTTTACGAAAGTCTTAGTTGTGTGGTAAACAAGCGGAATAGTAAGTAAACTCCCTAAAGTAATAATTGGCAAATATTTTAATACTATTTCCAATATTAAAAAGATGTAGGCTAATACATAGTAACAACATAAAATAGTCAGGGCAGTTTTTCGACCTGTATAGTATGGCAAGGTTTTACGTCCGATTTTGACATCTTCAGCCACATCGCAGATGTTGTTGGCTAACATGACATTGGCAATGACAAAAATTGCCGGTCCAGCAACGATAATGGCTTTAGCCCAGAAAAAATTATCGAAGGGATGCACGTTATACATGTTGATATATAGGCCTAAAAATGTAATGTTGTAGCCCATTGTAATTCCTGAAGCTGGTTCACCAAAAGGAGTTTTTAAAATGGGGTAAGGGCCACCTGAGTAGCAATAGCCGATTAGATAGCTTAAAATCCCGATTAATAAAATAATCCAACCGACTTTAATGCTAAGGATAGTTCCGATAATTACAGAAATTAACGTCAAAATAATGATTATTTTTCGAGCCCAGCTTTTCGTAATATTAAATTTCTCTAGGATATTGTTGTAGCTAGTTATATGGTTTTGCTTATAACGTGCGTAATCTGTGTATTGATTATGACCATTAACTGCTAAATGAAAGCAAATCACAGCTAAAAATAGCCATAATGAATAGACTAGATTAAAGTTGTGATAATAGTAGCTAGCCATCACCGAGCCGATAATATATGGCAGAGCCGAGATAATAATTGTTTGGATTTGGACCAAGGCATTGAATTTTTGTAGTGTAGAATATTTTTTCATTGGTTCCTCCATAAGTATTAAATAGCCATTATCTTCAGTATAAATAGATAGTTATAATTTACAATTATCTTGGGTAGAAATCTTATTGTTTAGAATTAAGAAAGCTTAATATTATTTTTTGTGGTGGTCGATGTAAGTCAGCAAAGCCAACAAAAGCATCAAAAAGCTACTCTCGTAAACCGACATGGTTGAACTCTTTCTGTAGTATGTTGACCATTGTTAAAAAAGGTGAACGCGTAAAATACTAAATTTTTACTCTAACAAAGTGTCTGGGAAAAAGTTTATTTTTAATTAATTTTAGACTTTCACTCAAAAAAATCCTAATAAATCAAGGTTTATTGATACCAAGATTTATTAGGATTTCTTAATTTCTGAGTTTTTCCCAGACACTTTATTTAGACTATTTTCTTAACTTGTGCACCTTATGGGCTAGAACCATTTCTTTATTGCGATCTTCATAGATCATATCCTTGATGTAATTCCATGGGATTAACAAAGGCGTTTTGCTATTTTTACGGAAAATGAAG
>JALBSH010000024.1:0-5431 GCA_022756575.1 Lactobacillus mulieris | reverse complement strand
AATTAAGGTTAGACTAATGGTTTAAAGACTACCGCAAAAACATTGACACTTACAACTGTTGCACTTAATTTGACAATTCAGGAAAGGATACTAGACTTTAATATAGGTACTTTAATTAGAAAAGTGATTTAACTCTCTGTCTAATCCGGAGTTAAAGGAGATAGGATAGCATGCTAAAAGTTAACAATATAAATATTTTTTATGGTCACAAAGAGATTATTAGAGATGCATCTTTTACAATTTCACCTGGTGAAATTGTAGGACTTATTGGTCATAACGGAGCAGGCAAAACCACCATTATGAAAACTTTGCTAGGATTAACTAAATTCACTGGTTCAATTAGTTTTAATGATCACGAAATTACTCTTAAAGATCATTTAGCACTACAATCTGTTGGTGCTTTAATTGAAAATCCTGCTATTTATCCTTTTCTGTCTGGATATGATAATTTAAAGCTCTATGCTAAAGACTTAAGTGGTATGGATAAACTGATTAATCGATTAGGGATGAAAGATTATATTGATCGAAAGGCAAAAGACTACTCAGTTGGAATGAAGCAAAAACTAGGAATAGCTTTGGCTTTGTTAAATAATCCGCAACTGGTTATTCTCGACGAACCTATGAATGGTTTGGATATTGAAGCTACAATCTTAATTCGAAAACTGATACATGAATACGCTGCACGTGGTACAGCCTTCTTAATTTCCAGTCACGTCTTAAGTGAATTACAAAAAGTAATGACATCGGTAATCATTATTAATCACGGTAGAATTATTATAAATTCACCTATGAGCAAATTCACTCAAGAAAAAAATCCAAAATCTAAATTAAAAACAACTGATATAAAGCAAACTACCAATTTGCTACAACAAGCTAAAATTCCTTTTGATAGACAAGATGATGCTGTAATAGTTGATCATAAAGATATAGATAAAATTCAAAAGCTACTGTTTGATAATGAAATCTGGATAGAATATTTGGCTCCAACTGGCTTAACTTTAGAACAGAAGATTGTCAACATCTTACGGCAAGAACAAGGGGGAGATAATAATGAAAATTAATCTCTCACACGAATTCTATAAATTTGCTCATCGCAAGATTCCATTGTATGGGATTCTCGTTTTATTAGTACTAATGTTGTATACAGTTGGTACAAGTTATAAAATGACGCCCTCACTCTTATCTCAAGGATTCGGTGCAGGACAATGGGCTATTATCATCATTATTGCTATTAGTTCTGATATGATCGCAATGGAGTGGCGAAATAATACTATGGCAACCTTACTCTACAAAACATCACATAAGTCCATTCTTTATACAGCTAAGTTCATTGTTTTAGTTTTTTATAGTTTCATCTTACTGGTATTTGGGATAATCTTTTCGTTTATTCTCAAGACCTTGATGGTTGGTTCGAAATTTTCTTGGCATGATGATTATCATGGACATCCCTTAATCAATGCGCTATTCCTAAATATGGGAGGAACGATGATTTATTTAATATTTATCGTTGCCCTCTCTTTAATGCTTATTTTGTTGATTAGGAATAATGCAACAGTGATCATAATCGGACTAGCAATCGGATTTCTTGGTTCGGATCTTTCAAATTTAGCAATGTCGGCTTTTCCTGGTTTGAAATCAATTTTAGCCTGGAATCCATTAAATATGATTAATATCATTACGCAACTATCGAATAATGAGATGGTTACTGTAACACATTTGACTAATTCAGAATTAATTATTGCTAATTTAGTGTACGCTGTAGTTTTCTTTTGGATTGGCGCTTTACTGTTTAAAAAGCGGTCTATTTAGGCGGAGGTGATCTTTTATGCGTGCGGAATTAAAACAAGAATTCTATAAGTTAGGTCACCGTAAGCTGCCTTGGTGGATTATCAGTTTTATGATTCTTTTTATGATTTTTATGGGATTGGCCATGGGAAAACAATATGGCAATTTGTTAGTTATGACTTGTTATAACTCTAGCCAAATAATTATGTTGATTTTGGTCATAGTAGGTTCAACTATTTTCTCAATGGAGTTCCAAAACAAAACGATTTTGACATTACTATATCATGCTCAAAATAAAGGAACAGTATATCTTGCAAAGTTCATTACAATTTTTATTTATAATCTTTTTCTACATGCCATAGCTATGATTGTAACTATCTTCTTTAACACTGTTCCACTTATAGCAAAAATAGTTCCTTGGACTGCGACTTATAAGTATAATCAGTCATTATTTATAAATATGCTTTCAACAACAGGCGTTGATATTATAACCTCTACGTTAATAATCAGCCTTATTTGCTTAATGTCTTGTATGATTAATTCAAACACCGTAGTTATTATGATAAATGCAATTATTATCTTTATGGGAAGCAGTCTATCATCTAATTTATTAAATTATAATATTGGACCGCTTGATATTATTCGTTGGAATCCTTTGAATATGCTCAATTTAACGACACAGTATTATAATTATGCAACTTATCACTTAACCTCCCATCTCTCTAATCCACAATTATTAATTGGTACATTGTGCTATATAGTTCTTTTTACCCTTTTAGGCTATCTTGTTTTTAGAAAAAAGAAATTTTAAAGCCAATTAAAATTCGCCTGTTATGACGCATTTTATTATAAAAAATCATATTGTTTAGAAACTGTACGTTAATATTTCCTGGGTAATATAAAAAAGAGCCTTTATCGAGTATAGTCGATAAAAGACTCTTTTTTTGCGATCTTATCGATTATACTCGATAAGATTGGTGATTTTGACGTTTTTATCGATTATAATCGATAAGAATAAAAAGTAATGTTAGTGAATACACAAAAAGGACCAAGTTCAAATTCGAACTTAGTCCTTTTCTTTATCTATTCTTTTTCATCTAAAAGTTCAGTACCCACAGGAAGATCAGGAATACTACAAACAGTACCCACATCATCGGTGTGACTTCCTTGCCACGCTTAGCAGCAAGCATACAGATAGGGTAGGTGATCATGCCCCATGATAAACCGTCTGAAATTGAGTAAGTAAGAGGCATCCCTAAAATAATCAAGAATGCAGGAACTGCAATTTCCAACTTGTTCCAATGAATATGAGCAGTATTTTGTGCCATTAATACTCCAACAATGATTAAGGCAGGAGCAGTAACTTGGCTAGTGAAAACACCAAGCAATGGACTGAAAATCATTGAGATTAAGAAAAAGATCGCTACAAAAACTGCGGTTAAACCGGTACGGCCACCAACGGCGATACCAGCACTTGATTCAACGAAGGCACCAACAGGTGAAGTACCAAGGATTGAACCAACAGCCATCGCACTTGAGTCAGCTGCTAAGGCCTTACCTACACGTGGCATCTTGTTGTTCTTCATGAAACCAGCTTGTTGAGCAAGTCCGATTAAGGTACCTGCAGTATCGAAGAAAGTAACAAGCAGGAATGTTAAGACAACAACCCACATTTGCACAGAGTTGATGTCCTTTACGTGGAAAATAGCTTGACCAAAGGTTGGAGCTAAGCTAGGTGCGGTAGAAATCACCTTGTGTGGCAATGCAATTTGCCCAGTGCAGATCCCGAAGATAGCGGCAAGAACCATTCCGATAAAGATTGCACCAGGAACGTTCAAGATCATCAAAATGACAGTTACTAGCAAACCAAAGATAGTGATCCAAACGAGGGGATCGTGTAATGATCCTAAACCTACCAAAGTTGATTTATTAGCAACGATTAACTTGCCGTTTTGCAAACCTAAGAAGGCAATGAATAAACCGATACCTGATGAAATAGCGAACTTCAAGTCAGCTGGAATTGAATCAATGATCTTTTCTCTTAATTTGAATAAAGTAATTAAGATGAAAATAATTGATGCAACGAAAACTGAAGCCAAGGCTGTTTCCCATGAAACATGCATCCCAATACATACGGTGTAAGCAAAGAAGGCATTGATTCCCAAAGCTGGTGCCTCACCGATCGGGTAGTTGGCAACGATCCCCATGATTGCAGTACCAAGAGCGGCAGCTAAAGCAGTAGCGGTGAAGACTGCACCGGTATTCATACCGCTGGCGCCCAGTACGCTAGGGTTAACAAACAAAATATAGGACATGCTGATAAAGGTAGTTAAACCAGCAATAAATTCAGTTCGAATGTTGGTTTTGTACTTATCTAATTGAAAGTAGCTTTTTATAAAATTCATTTTATCTCCCCAAAATATTGTTCGTGTTTTAACTTATTGAACACAACTCTTATACTTTAGCATTGATAAATAAATTTGTAAACGCGAATTATTTTAATGATTACTTGGGCATTTATTGCAATTTATCTTTAAATGATAGGAAAAGCATTTAATTGAATCAGCTTTCATTAGCATAAATAAAGCATTATCCTAGGATATAAGAATTAAAAAAGAAATAAAGGTGAAAGAATGTCCGCACAACTTATTTTTTCAGATCTTGATGGCACATTAATTAATGATGATTTAAAGGTAACCGCCGCAACGCGGGATGCAATTCGTAGACAAATTATTAATGGTAATATTTTCGTTCCTGCATCAGCACGTCTTCCTAAAGGGATGATGACAGTGGTTAATCAAATTTTGAAAGTTTGTCCGTTTATCGCGTATAACGGTGCTTTAGCCCTTGATGAAACAGGCAAAGTACTAATCAGCCGTTTTTTTAATGCAAAAGAAGCAGCTGAAATTTGCCGCTACGTTGATGAGCAAGATAATGATGCAGCTTGGAATATCTATAGTGGCTATGTTTGGTATTGTAGTGAAGAAAAGAGCCCACGGGTTAAAAATGAAGAAAGAATTGTCGATGTAAAAGCAACACCGACTACAATTAATCAACTTGAAAAACTGCAGGGCGTGCATAAAGGTCTAATTATGGGAGATTCAGCGGATCTTGATCGTATGCAAGAAGAATTAACTGCTAAATATCCTGATTTGACTTTTGTTAGATCAGCAGAGAATTTATTAGAATTTGTTTTAAAGGGTGTAAGCAAGGCTAGTGCAGTCAAAATAGTTGCTCAAGAATATGGCGTAGACTTGCAAAATTGCATTGCTTTTGGCGATAACTATAACGATGAAGATATGTTGGAAGAAGTGGGGTATCCATTTTTAATGGGTAATGCCCCAGCAGAACTAAAACAAAAATTTGCTCCGGAACAAATTACTGCTGATAACAATCATGATGGGGTTGCGAAGGCATTAGCAAAAATTGAATAAATAAAAATCGCATAGAAGCTCTATGCGAGTTATTATTTCCTGGGAAATTATTGTTTGTCTTTTTCAAAGATGTAGCTAACGAAGCCAAAGGCTACGATAACTAATCCAGCAATGATCCAGCCCATAGTTGAAAATTTAGATCCGATTAAAAGCAATAAGGTAACTAAAATAATGTAAATAGTAGCAAGTCCAATTGTCAGTTGCTTATATTT
>JALBSH010000023.1:0-5553 GCA_022756575.1 Lactobacillus mulieris | reverse complement strand
AAATTCTTAACTATGTAGTAAACAAAAAAGATATATTCAAATTAGAATATATCTTTTTATAATTATTATGAACAAACACATGAAAAAAGAGTTTTAACTTTTAAAATAAAAAGTTTCAGGAGTGATTATAATCAAAATAGGAATCTTTGATATAATCCGGCCCTAAGGCCGTATATAATAATACGCTTTTATATAATATAGTGCAATATAAAAGTGCTTTAATATGCAATAATTTTCTATATTATTTTGTATTTAAGATTTATTAAACTTGCTAATCAAAAATTTGTAAAACCTTATCTAAAGATAGTCGCTCTGATTTAAAGTTATTGATATGGTTTTTCGCTTCATAACCCACTGCAATTCCGACTGCAATTGCTTCTTTTTCCGGAATTGGTAATACTTGTCTTATTTCATCGGGATATTTAACAAATTCATATGCTACCATGCTCCCTAACCCCATATCTGTTGCAGCAAGCAGTAAAGTCTGAGAAAAAGATCCTAAATCATAAATTGACCAATTGCTACTATTTTTGGGAATAGTTAAATAAAAGACAGCTGGAGCATAATATAAATTTTGCTGTACTTTTGTCCAACCTGAGTCTAGCTCATCCTTAGTTAAAAAAGCTGTACGACTTAAATTGAGTTTTGCCATATTATCTCTTGGAAATTCATCCCAATTTATCCGATGCATTGGTGGCCATTCAGAAGCAGTAATTTTACCAGCCATACTATTTTCTAAGTGCAAAGTCTTTAATTTCTCTAAAGTTTTGCCTTTTGCAAGATAAATCTTCCATGGCTGACTATCAACCCAAGATGGAGCCATTTGAGCTAATTCTACTAATTTTTTTTATTTGTTAATTTCAATATCTTTATTGGTAAAAACTCGAACACTATGTCTATTTTCAATTGCCTGTTTAGTTTCCATAACATACTCTTTTCTTTTTACTTTACAAACTACAGTTTCATTTTATACTATAAAGACAATTAGAACAAAGGAGCGATATAAATGGGTTTAACATTCAAGCGAGAAGATGAATTAGAAAAAATGCTTAATCAATTTGCTATTTTCCCTGACGATCCAAAAAAGACTGCCAAACAAAAAGGAAAAAAGGGATCAGAACAAAAACCAAATGAAAAAAATGAGTAGCTCAGCTACTCATTTTTTTATAGGCGAATCTTATCTTCTATCCACTTGTTTAATTCAGCAAGATGTAATTTAGATTCTGAACTGTAGGTTAAGACTGAAACATTATCATGATCCAAATCTAAATGTTTACGTAAATTACTAAAGACTTTGTTATATTGTGACTTCTTTATTTTATCCATTTTAGTTGCGACAACTAAAATAGGTAAATCCAACAACAAAGCATAATTATACATTGCTATATCATCTACAGTTGGTTCATGTCGCGCATCAATTATTATAATCAAGCCTTCAAGATTTCCTCTTGTTTCGAGATAATCTTGAATCATTTCACCAAATTGTTCACGCTGTGCTTTTGAAACTCTCGCATACCCATATCCAGGAACATCAACTAAATAAAAGCTATTATTTACCTTATAGAAGTTAAGTGTCTGGGTTTTACCAGGTTGAGAAGATGTTCTGGCTAAATTTTTTCTGTTAAGAAAGCTATTAATTAAACTAGACTTTCCAACATTAGAACGACCAGCAAGAGCTATTTCAGGAAGTATATCGCGAGGATACTGATCTTCACGAACAGCACTTACACTGTATTCACTACTTATTATCTTCATCCGTGCCATCCATTTCTACATCATTATTAACTTCTTTACGGGTAATACGTGGTGAAGCATGTTTAGTAATTACATCACGAGTTATTTCAACTTTCGCAACATCTTTTTCGCTCGGAATTGTGTACATCGTATCCATCATTGCATTTTCAATAATAGTTCTAAGTCCACGAGCACCCATGTTCCGTTCAAGTGCCTGTTCACTAATTGCCTCCAAAGCTCCATCACTAAAATGCAAATTGACTTTATCAATCTCAAATAATTTCTGATACTGCTTAACTAAAGCATTTTTAGGTTCAGTTAAAATTCTAATCAAATCAGCTTTTTGTAATTTATCCAAAGTTGAAATAACGGGAATTCGTCCAATAAATTCAGGAATTAAACCAAATTTAACTAAATCACCTGTTGTCAAATACTTATTCCAGCTATCAGCATCATGATCAAATTCATCAAATTTACTTTCTGCACCAAAGCCAATAGTCTTTTTACCTAATCGGGATTTTACAATGCCTTCTATGCCATCAAAAGCCCCACCAACGATGAATAAAATATTCTTGGTATCAATCTTAATCAATTCTTGTTGTGGGTGCTTACGGCCGCCCTGAGGCGGCACAGAGGCGATGGTCCCTTCGAGAATCTTTAATAAAGCTTGTTGAACGCCTTCACCTGATACATCACGAGTTATTGAAACATTTTCAGCCTTTTTAGAGATTTTATCAATTTCATCAATATAGATAATTCCCCTTTGTGCTCTTTCAATATCATAATCGGCATTTTGAATCAGCTTTAATAAAATATTTTCTACATCTTCACCAACATAACCAGCTTCAGTTAAAGTAGTTGCATCAGCAATTGCAAAAGGAACATTTAAAATTTTTGCCAAAGTTTGAGCCAAATAAGTTTTACCTGAGCCAGTTGGGCCAATCAATGCGATATTGGATTTTTGTAATTCTGTACTGTCATCAATATCCATTTGATTAATCCGCTTATAGTGGTTATAAACAGCAACACTCAAAACTTTTTTAGCTCGATCTTGCCCTACAACATATTCATCTAATTGCTTCTTAATTTCGACAGGCTTGGGCAAGTCTTTAGTTTCTTTTAATGAATCGGCCTTCAATTCATCATCAATAATCTCTTTTGATAGAGCCACACATTCATTACAAATATAAACTCCATTACCTGCTATCATTTTCTTTACTTGAGCTTGGGTCTTACCACAAAAAGAACAGGTTATTTCGTCAACTCCATCAGGATATTTTGTAGCCATCTTTTTCCTCCTCTTATAGTTAACACTAAGATTAGCATAAAAGTTCAATTAAAGGCTAGAATTTGCTCTCAAGAAAAAAAGCGGCTAAAAGCCGCTCTTTTTAAGAAATAAGATTACTTGTCAGAGTCTTTTTCAAGTTGTGCTTTACCAACTTGTTTTGCACTGTCAGTAATAAGATCCATTGCCTTACGTACAGCAATATCATGTGAAAGCATGTCATCAGTTAAAGTGTTGCGAACAGTCTTTTCATCCATGTTGTATTCAGCTGCAAGATCTTTAATTTCTTGTTCAATTTCCTTCTTGTCAGCCTTCAAGTCTTCCTTAGCAACAATTGCTTCAAGAACTAAGTTAGTTTTAACTCTTTCAGCAGCATCAGTAGAAAGTTGAGCACGTAATTGTTGTTCAGTAGTGTTAGTCAACTTGAAGTAAGTTTGTGGGTCAATACCTTGACGTTGCATGTTACCCAAGTATTGGTTAAGTTGAGTATCAACATCTTCTTGAATCATAGCATCAGGAATTTCGTCAATCTTAGCATTCTTAACTGCAGTAGTAATTGCTGCTTCTTGGATTGCATCTTGTGCTGCAGCTTCTTTATCTTCCTTCAATTGCTTCTTGATCTTTTCCTTTAATTCATCAAGAGTTTCAACTGAATCATCAACGTCTTTAGCAAACTCGTCATCTAACTTAGGAAGTTCTTTTGACTTAACTTCATGTAACTTAGTTGCAAAGTGTGCTTCTTTACCAGCTAAGTCCTTTGCACCGTAATCTTCTGGGAAGGTTACAACAACGTCAACTTCATCTCCAGCTTTGTGGCCTTCAAGTTGGTCTTCAAAACCTGGAATAAAGGTATTTGAGCCAAGTTCAAGTGAATAGTTTTCTGCACTACCACCATCAAAAGCCTTACCATCAATAGTACCCTTGTAATCGATAGTAACAGTGTCACCCTTAGCTGCCTTGTCATCCTTTAAAACAAGTTCAGCATTTTGTTCACGCTTCTTTTCTAATTCAGCATCAATGTCCTTTTGGTAAACACGAGTGTTTTGCTTAGGAACTTCGATACCCTTGTAATCGCCAAGTTCTACTTCAGGCTTAACAGATACAGTAGCCTTCATAGTCCAAGCCTTATCCTTGTCCATTGAAACTGGTTCAATCTTTGGTTGACCAACAGCTTCAATCTTAGCTTCCTTAACAGCTGCAGTATAAGCGTTAGGCAATACTAAGTTTAAAGCATCTTCATAAAGTGCTTCTTCACCGTAGTATTGGTTAAAAATAACACGGCTTACGTGTCCCTTTCTAAAACCAGGTACACGTAAGTTCTTCTTTACACGGTTAAAAGCTTGATCTAAACCTAATTTAATTTCTTCTTGTGAAATTTCAAAAGTTAATTCACCAGTAGTTTTACCGGTTTTTTCCCATTTTGCAGACATTTAATTCAATACCTCCGATGTCAAATTTGGGTTTGCTATTGCACACTCAACTATCTTACCCTAAATGGCGCTAAAACTCAAATTTAAGCGAAATTTTCTTAAAAAACTTGTTGAAATGTAGAATAAACTTATAAATATCTCAAATTTTAGATAAAAAAAATGTACTTGCAAACGCAAGTACATTTCTTTAAAAGCGTTGGATTAGTCAAGAATTTCAGTAACTTGGCCGGCACCAACAGTACGTCCACCTTCACGAATAGTGAACTTAGTACCCTTTTCTACGGCAACTGGCTTGATTAATTCAACAGTAAATTCAGTGTTGTCACCAGGCATAACCATTTCAGTACCTTCTGGTAATTCAATAGCACCAGTTACGTCAGTAGTGTGGAAGTAGAATTGAGGACGGTAGTCTGAGAAGAATGGAGTGTGACGACCACCTTCGTCCTTCTTCAAAACATAAACTTGACCCTTAAACTTCTTGTGGGTTTGAATTGAACCTGGTTGTGCTAAAACTTGACCACGAACAACTTCATCACGGTCAACACCACGAAGCAATACACCAACGTTATCGCCGGCTTCACCTAAGTCCAAAGTCTTGTGGAACATTTCCAAACCAGTAACAACTGACTTCTTAACATCATCAGTTAAACCAACGATTTCAACTTCATCGCCGACCTTAACTTGACCACGGTCGATACGGCCTGAAGCAACAGTACCACGACCAGTGATAGTAAATACGTCTTCAACTGGCATCAAGAATGGCTTGTCAGTTTGACGTTCTGGAGTTGGGATGTATTCGTCAACAGTCTTCATAAGTTCCAAGATAACCTTTTCTTGTTCTGGGTCACCTTGTAAAGCCTTCAATGCTGAACCACGAATAACTGGAACATCGTCACCAGGGTAATCGTATTCTGATAGCAAGTCACGAACTTCCATTTCAACTAAGTCGATCAATTCTGGATCGTCAACTAAGTCACACTTGTTCAAGAATACAACGATGTATTCAACACCAACTTGGCGAGCAAGCAAAATGTGTTCACGAGTTTGTGGCATAGGACCTGTCTCTTATACACATCTCCGAGCCCACGAGACGTAGAGGAATCT
>JALBSH010000022.1:0-5618 GCA_022756575.1 Lactobacillus mulieris | reverse complement strand
GCGGAAGTAGTTCAGTGGTAGAACATCACCTTGCCATGGTGGGGGTCGCGGGTTCGAATCCCGTCTTCCGCTCCAAGATAGAAGGCTCACCAAGTGGTGAGTCTTTTTTTACGGGAAATAGCTCAGTTTGGTAGAGCGCTACGTTCGGGACGTAGAGGTCGCCGGTTCAAGTCCGATTTTCCCGATATACAAGCTATCCGTTTGGGTAGCTTTTTTCTTTTTGTTATAATATCTTTTAAAACTTAAAGGGAGATTAAAAATGACGGCAACTACTGAAGAAAAATACAAATTATTAGTGGAGCAAGCTAGAGCTTTGATTGAGGGAGAAGATGATTGGATTGCTAATACAGCTAATTTATCTGCTCTTTTGTTTAATTCGTTAAATGATGTGAATTTTGCAGGTGTTTATCGCTATGAAAATGATGAACTGATATTAGGTCCATTTCAGGGGATGCCAGCATGTGTTCATATTCAAATGGGAAAAGGTGTTTGTGGTACGGCTGCACAAGCAAAAACAACGCAGATTGTTAAGGATGTACATGAATTTGCTGGTCACATTGCTTGTGATAGTGCTTCAAATTCGGAAATCGTTGTCCCAATTTTTAATCAGGGAAAACTTTGGGGCGTCTTTGATTTTGATTCGACCAAGCTAGCTAATTTTGACGAAATTGATAAAAAGTATTTAACTGAAATAGCGAAAGCAATTTTTGCGTAATTATTAGAATTGGACATAATGAAGTTGAAGATAAGTCAAATTGTTTTACTTACTGACAAAAGAAAAGTAAAATACCATAACGTATTTTAAAGGGTGGTGTTTGTATGGAAAATTCATATAGTAAGAGCGTTAATCAAGTATTGAAAATTGCACGTGAACAAGCACAAAATTTTCATCATCGCTTGATTGGCACAGAACATGTTTTATTGGCTCTAGTAATTGAAACTGACGGTGAAGCAGGAAAAATCTTGCGTTCATGGGGATTAACACCAACTGCAGTACGTGAAGAAATTGAACGTTATACAGGTTATGGCTCTGCCCCTAAGGCAAGCTACATGGAAATGTCACCACGTTTGAGTTTAGCTTTGGATTATGCTAGAAGACGAGCTAATGACGATGGAGTTAAGGAAGTTAACACTAATCATGTTTTGCTGGGAATTACTGCAAGTGAGCAGGTTTTATCAGCAATGATTTTGAAAAACTTGAATGTTGATATTCCTCGTCTGCAGCAGGATGTTGAAGACAGTTTGAGTCAAGACCAAGACTTTGGTGATTCAGCTAATTGGCTGGGTGATGATAACACGACGACTGGTCAAAAGAAGCGCAAGAGCACTACTCCTAACTTAGATAAGGTAGCGGTTAATTTAAATCAACGTGTGCGTAATGGCGAGATTGATCCGGTGATTGGCCGTGACCAAGAAATTAAGCGTGTGATTCAAATTTTGTCTCGACGGACTAAGAATAATCCTGTCTTAGTTGGTGAACCAGGAGTTGGTAAGACTGCTGTTGCTGAAGCGATTGCAACTGAGATTGTCAACAAAAAAGTGCCACAGGATATGCTTAAGAAACGGGTAATGGCCTTAAATTTAGGTAGTTTAGTTGCTGGGACTAAGTATCGTGGTGAGTTTGAAGACAGAATGAAGAAAATCCTGAACGAAGTCACCAAGGATGGCAATGTCATTCTCTTTGTTGATGAAATGCATACTTTAATTGGTGCTGGTGGTGCTGAAGGTGCAATTGATGCTTCTAATATCTTGAAGCCTTCGCTTGCTCGTGGCGATATTCAAATGATTGGTGCAACTACTTTTAATGAATATCAAAAGTACATTGAAAAAGATCAAGCTTTGGCACGTCGTTTTCAACAAGTGCGCTTAAGTGAGCCTTCAAGAGATGACACTTTGACAATTATGCGTGGCTTGAAGTCGAAATATGAAAAGTTCCATCATGTGACTATTTCTGATGAGAGCTTGAAGGATGCAGTTGATTTGTCAACGCGCTATATTTCGGATCGCTTTTTGCCAGATAAGGCGATTGACTTAGTAGATGAAGCTAGTGCCGCAGTTAAGATTCGTAATAACATTAGCAATGATGCTGAGCTAGAAAAAGTTAATGAGCAAATTAAGAAACTGATTACGCAAAAGAATATGGCTGCCGCTAGTCAAAACTTTGTTAAAGCTGCTCAATTGCAGGATGAGCAGAACAACTTAGAAATGCAACGTGAAGCAATGGTAGAGAAGTTAGAAGACAAAGTTAGTGCTAAAGCTGTGGTTGAGCCAGAAGATATCGCTAAAGTAGTTTCCAACTGGACTGGCGTCCCTGTTACCCAGATGGAACGCAATGAATCACGGCAGCTAGCTAACCTGGAAAAGATTTTACACCAACGTGTTATTGGGCAAGATAAGGCTGTTTCAGCAGTTGCCCGTGCTATTCGTCGTAGTAGAAGCGGGATTAAAGATGAACGTCGTCCGATTGGTTCCTTCTTGTTCCTAGGTCCAACTGGTGTTGGTAAGACAGAACTAGCTAAGTCAGTTGCAGCAGCAATGTTTGGCTCGGAAGACAATTTGATTAGGCTAGATATGTCTGAATATATGGACCAAATTGCTTCAAGCAAATTAATTGGCTCGGCACCAGGCTATGTCGGTTATGAAGAAGGCGGTCAATTATCTGAAAAGGTTCGTCGTCATCCGTACTCGGTTATTTTGCTTGACGAAGTAGAAAAAGCTCATCCAGATGTCTTTAACTTGCTTTTGCAGGTTTTAGATGAAGGATTTTTGACTGACTCCAAAGGTAGAAAAGTCGACTTTAGAAATACAATTATAATCATGACTTCTAATTTAGGTTCTCGTTCGCTCTTTGATAATAAGGCAGTCGGCTTCAATGCAGATAATGCAGATCCAGCCAAGGCGAGATCAGCTAAAGTTGAACAAGCAATCAAACAATTCTTCCGCCCAGAATTTTTAAACAGAATCGATGAAACTATTATCTTCGATGAACTAGATAAGAAGCAGCTGCGCAATATTGTAACTTTGTTAACGCACAAGCTGGTAGTTCGTTTGCAAAAGAAGGGTATCGAATTGAAGCTATCACGGGCAGCACTGGATCAGATTGCACAAGATGGTTATGATCCAGAAAATGGTGCTCGACCATTGAGAAGAGCAATTCAAAATGATATTGAAGACAAGATTGCCGAGATGCTGATTGTAGGCGAAGTTAAGTCAGGCGACACTTTGAAAATTGGTAGTCAGCATGGACATTTAAAATTTGAAGTAGTTAATCCGAAAAAAGAAACTGTAAAAGTCAAGTGATATTGGTGCTATACCTTGACAAAATGCTGAAAATATCATATAATTTTTGCTGATTTAAAAAGACTGAGATTCAGGATTTTGCTGATCTATTGTCCAGCAAAATGATAAGGGACAAAAACGACAATTGTTGTTTTTGTCTTTTTTATGCCTAAAATTGCAGTTTTTTGAATTTGTAACAGAAATGTAATATTTGCTTTCTTAGACAGAAAGGATGTTTTTCCTTGTTAAATGGACACGTAGTGAACTACGGTAAACATCGAACTAGACGTAGCTTCTC
The DNA here is from genome assembly GCA_022756575.1 of Lactobacillus mulieris. Lineage (GTDB taxonomy): Bacteria > Bacillota > Bacilli > Lactobacillales > Lactobacillaceae > Lactobacillus > Lactobacillus mulieris_A. Next base: position 2,041 of record JALBSH010000022.1, on the reverse strand, counting down.
CCGCATTAAAGAAGTATTGAAGCTGCCTAACTTAACTGATGTTCAAACCGAATCATATAAGTGGTTTCTTGATAAAGGCATTAAAGAAGTCTTTGACGACATTATGCCGATTAGCGATTTCTCAGGTAAGCTTTCATTAGAATATGTTGGCTATAAATTGCAAAAGCCAAAGTATACAGTTGATGAAGCCCGTAACCATGATGCAACTTATGCTGCACCAATGCACGTTACCTTGAAATTGACTAACCAAGAAACTGGTGAAATTAAGACTCAAGATGTTTTCTTTGGTGATTTGCCATTAATGACCGAATCAGGTTCATTTATTGTTAACGGTGCTGAAAGAGTTATCGTTTCACAATTGGTAAGATCACCTGGTGTATATTACACTGGCGATTATGACAAGAATGGTCGTCAAATCTTTGGTACTACTGTTATTCCTAACCGTGGTGCTTGGCTTGAATATGAAACCGACGCAAAGAACGTTTCATTTGTTCGTGTAGACCGTACTCGTAAATTGCCTCTTACTGTATTGATTAGAGCAATGGGTATTGGCTCTGACAGTGACATTATTGATATGTTTGGTCAAAGTGATACTTTGCAATTCACTTTGGACAAGGATGTTCATAAGAACCCAGCTGACTCACGTGTAGCTGAAGCCTTAAAAGATATCTATGAAAGACTTCGTCCAGGTGAACCAAAGACTACTGATTCTTCACGTTCACTTTTGTATGCCCGTTTCTTTGATCCACGTCGTTACGATTTAGCACCTGTAGGTCGTTACAAGATCAATAAGAAGCTTTCACTTAAGAACCGTTTATACGGTCAAACTTTAGCTGAAACTTTAGCTGATCCAGATACTGGGGAAATTGTTGCTAAGAAGGGTACTGTAGTTACCCACGAAGTAATGGATAAGTTAGCTCCATACCTTGATCGTGATGACTTTAAGATGGTAACTTACCAACCTTCAAAGGAAGGCGTATTACCAGATCCTATTGCAGTTCAAGAAATTAAGGTTTACTCAAAGGTAGACCCTGAACGTGAAGTTAAATTAATGTCAAATGGTCATATTGCTGATAACGTTAAGCATTTGACTCCAGCTGATGTTTTAGCTTCAATCAATTACTTCTTTGCATTGCAAGATGAAATTGGTACTACTGATGATATTGACCACTTGGGTAACCGTCGTATTCGTCGTGTTGGTGAACTTCTTCAAAACCAATTTAGAATTGGTTTGGCACGTATGGAACGTGTTGTTCGTGAAAGAATGTCAATCCAAGATCCTTCAACAGTTACTCCACAACAATTGATCAACATTCGTCCAATTGTTGCAAGTATTAAGGAATTCTTTGGTTCATCACAACTTTCACAGTTTATGGATCAACATAACCCATTAGGTGAATTGACTCATAAACGTCGTATGTCAGCCTTAGGGCCTGGTGGTTTGACCCGTGACCGTGCTGGTTATGAAGTTCGTGACGTTCACTATACTCACTATGGTCGTTTGTGTCCTATCGAAACTCCAGAAGGTCCTAACATTGGGTTGATCAACTCACTTGCTTCATATGCGATTATTAATAAGTATGGTTTTATCGAAACCCCATACCGTCGTGTTTCTTGGAAGGACCACAAGGTTACTGATAAGATCGACTATTTGACTGCTGACGAAGAAGATAATTACATTATCGCTGGTGCCAACACTCCATTGAATGATGATGGTTCATTTAAGGAGAAGTTGATCTTGGCTCGTCAAAAGGAAGATAACGTCGAAGTTTCTCCAGATAAGATTGACTACATGGACGTTATTCCTAAGCAAGTTGTTTCTGTCGCTTCAGCATGTATTCCATTCCTTGAAAACGATGACTCTAACCGTGCTTTGATGGGTGCCAACCAGCAACGTCAGGCTGCACCATTAATTAATCCGCATGGTTCACTTGTTGGTACTGGTATGGAATACCGTGCTGCACACGATTCAGGTGCTGCTTTAATCGCTAAGGCTGCTGGTGTAGTTGAATACGTTGATGCTAATGAAATCCGTATTAGA
>JALBSH010000021.1:0-5758 GCA_022756575.1 Lactobacillus mulieris | reverse complement strand
GCTTTATCAAAGTCACCTTTTTTAGCTGCATCAATTGCTTCTTTGGCAAATGCTTTAGCATTTCCGGCATTCATAATCAACATCATCGTTTGCTGCATCGAAAGTTCATTAGCTTCTTTTTCTTTCTTTGCAGCGTCATTGACTAAATCCGCAACTTGCTTTGGATCTTTATCCATAATTAAGCCTCCCTATTTAATTAAGCTTAAACCTTGTTTCAAGACCTTTTCCCCGTCCATCATGCCGTAAGCTTGCATATCAATAACATCAACAGGAATGTTTTTATCGCTTACTTTTTGTTTAAAAGAATCAAGCATATAACGAACTTGTGGTCCTAACAAAATAGCGCTTACATTTTCTTGCGCAAGTTTATCATCTGCTTCAGCTGCTGGACATGCAAAAATTTCTACATCTTCTCCATCTGCCTTAGCAGCATCTTGCATTCTTGCAACCAACATACTTGTACTCATACCAGCAGCACAACATAACATAATCGTCTTTTCAGCCATAATAAACACCTCCGAAAAAAATAATAACTTGGCTGACTGAAAGCTTCTTTTATTGATTAAGTAACCGCTTTCATTTACAATGTAAGTGTAACATGTTGGTACAAATTTAGCAAGTACCAAAAAGAGTATTTATTGGGAGAAGGAAAATGAGAAAATATATGGAGATTGCTCGGAATATCTCCGAGAAAATATTTTATAAAGATTTTAAAAAGCAATTACCTAGCGAAAATGAACTAATGGCGCAATATCAAGTATCACGTAATACTATTCGAAACGCGATTGCAATTTTGGCTAATCATGGCATAGTTAAACGAGTCCAAGGGAGCGGCTACTTTATAAATCAACAACTTATTAATAATAATGAATTAATGTTAATGGCTAGCAAAGATGGTATTCACCCAACGCGTCCTCAATCATATGAAGATAAAAATACGATTTTAAAAAAGCTTAAAACCAAAATTCTTTCATTTAAGACTCTTAAAGCTAACGAACTAACTGCAGAAGCATTAGGCTGTGAACTGGGCACAGATTTATATTATATTGAGCGATTGCGTTACTTTAATGATGAATTATTTTGCTTAGAAAAAACCTACTATCTAAAAAAGATAGTCCCTTATTTAGATGAAAAAATTTGCCAAAGTTCTATTTTTGAATTTATTCAAAAACAATTCAATATTGAAGTTAATGATGCAGATGAATTTATCAAAATGACCTACACTGATAAGAAAGATTCTGAAAAGCTGAATATTCCAGCTAAAACGCCTAATATTCAAATCACAGAAATTAACTACTTACGAAATAATATTGCATTTAATTACTCAGTTATTAATTACTTCAATTCAGATATTTCATTCTATAATCATGTAACTTGTTTATAGTCAAAAGTGTCTGAGAAAAAAGTAGATTTCAGGTTAGATTTCGATAAATTCTAAAAATAAAAACGTTGATATATCAAGGTTTATAAAACCAAGATAATCAACGTTTTTTGTAATTTAAGAGTTTTTTCCAGACTCTTTTCTTAAATAAAAAAATGTTATTACTAAATTAAAGACAATTTTTCAAAAGCGTGCTGCAGCCCGTCATCCATAACGCTATCTGTAACCAAATCTGCCTGTTCTTGGGCTTTTTGACCACCGTTACCCATACATACTCCAACCTTGCAAAGCTCAAACATTGGGATATCAACTTGAGCATCACCAAAAGCAATTGTATCTGTTAATGACATATTCAAATATTGCAACAATTTCTTAATAGCATTTGCTTTACTAATTCCCTTGGGACGTAAATCACCAAAAAGAGGTTGTTCATCTTTTCCACCCCAAGTTCCAAATTCAAGATGTGGAAATTGACTTTTAACTATCTCAGGTTGAACTTGTTTAGTCAAAATAAAGCTTATTTTATTTACATCATCTCGAATTAGCTGCTTACCATATTGCATTGCCGGAAAGGCTGTTTCAACAGTTACATGACTTACATCTTCCTGACCCTCGCCTTGAACATAGGCTCGGACAACTGGTAACCCTTGCTCTTTAAAATGCTCACTGGCAAATAAACCATTGTTACTTTCTAAGAAAAACTCGCTATGTTGCTCCCCAAGCCACTTAACTATTTTTGCTTCAATATTTTCAGGTAGTGGCTGATGTAAAATTACTTTCTGTTCTACTTCAACATAGTTTCCATTTCCACAAATCATGCCATCAAAACCAATATTGAGTAAATCATCATCCATTTCCGCCTTACTGCGTCCAGTATTTAAGAAAATTAAATGCCCATTTTTTCTAGCTAACCGAACAGCTTGTTTAGCCGATCTAGGAATAACACCGTTATAATCGCACAGCGTTCCATCGATATCTAAGAAAACGACTTTTTTATCACTTTTGTCGAGCATAGGCTTCATATCTCCTAAAAAACTTATCTTCATTACGTTCAATCTGACTAATATGATGTAAACTCCAGATCCCAATAGCCAAGCCTAAAAGTAAAAGCATAAAGAGAAAACTAAAAGCAGCAGAATCTACAAAAGGATAAAAAAAGCTAAAGGCTGGTGTAAAGTAACAAATTCCCAATAAAATATTTATTACTACTTGAAACAAATAATAATGCTTAGTTTGCGGTAATTCATTATCTTCTCCTTGATCAAATTTTTTCTTTTGTTCCCAAATGGCTGGTATACAAAGCAATAAGAGTGCTAGTGGCAATAAAACGACTTCACTACCACCCATTGCAAGTACAATTAACCACCAAAAATTAACAAAGAAATATCCTGCTGTTAAATACCGTAAACTAAAATAACGATTATAATATAAACTTTTCTCTTTGAATTCTTTTTTACTTTCTGCTTTAGCCATTGTCTTTATCCTTTTTTTAACCTGAAACAATATCATAGGAGTTAACAATTTTTACACTTCTACAATAAAATTATTTTACATTTGCAGCTGGTTCATAAATATTTATTAATTGTAGTCTTTTATTTTCTTCTTTAACTTCAACTACACAGCAATTTCCCATACCTTTAAGATCTTCACCACCTAAAAGGCTACGAGTAAAAACTGCTAGAAAATTACCATGACTAGAAACTAATATTGTATCGTCATCTTTTGTTTCTTCAAAAATAGTTTTTAAAGCTGAATTCATTCTTTTTAGCATAGAATCATATGTTTCAATAGTAGGATCTACTTTATCATGCCCTAATCCATGTCCCCAAGGAAGTAAGTCATCAGCTCTAGCTTCAAATACTCCATAACTTCTTTCTCTTAAATCCTTTAATCTTTTATATGGAAAATTATGTCCTACAATTAACTCTAATGTGTCACAAGCACGTTCTTGAGTGGAACTAAAAGCCGCATTTAATCTAATATTCTTATCTTCAAAAAATTTTTTTACTGCTTTAGCCTGTCTAATACCTAAATCCGTTAAAGGAGAATCTACTCGCCCTTGTGCACGATGCTGCGTATTAAAAAGCGTTTCACCATGACGCACAAAATAAATAGTTCTTGCCACTTTATCTTACTTCTTTCTTAAATTCCAGATACTTAGTATTTTTATAGACTTTTACTTATTATTCGATTTCTGCACCATTTGATCTAATGACTTTTTGATACCAGAAAAATGAATCTTTTCTTGAACGAGCTAAGGTACCTTCACCTTTGTCATTTTTATCGACATAAATAAAGCCATAACGCTTATCCATTTGACCTGTTCCTGCGGAAACCAAGTCAATGCAGCCCCAAGGAGTATAACCCATTAGGTTAACACCATCTAAGGCAACGGCTTTTTCCATTTCGCTAATATGTTTACGCAAATAGTCAATGCGATACTCATCATGAATTGAGCCATCTGCTTCAACCTTGTCATAAGCTCCCATACCATTTTCAACAATGAATAATGGTTTGTGATAGCGATCAGTTAGCCAATTAAGACCATAGCGTAGCCCTTCTGGATCAATCTCCCAATGCCATGCAGTAGTTGGTAAATATTCATTGTGAACTTTAGCGGCATCTAAATCAGTCACACTGTCGGCATCTACTTTGCCACTACCGACCGTCATTGAAGCATAGTAGCTAAAGCCAATATAATCAACTGTACCTTCTCGTAAAATTTGACGATCTTCTTCCGTAATATCTTGACGATATCCTTTACGCTTCAAGTACATCTCAATTTCTTCTGGATATTCACCATTAACATGAACATCACTAAACCAATAACGTCTATCAGCCACTCTTTGAGCTAATAAACAATCGCTTGGCTTGCAAGTTGCTGGATAAACTGAAGCATAGTTAATCATGCATCCAATCTTAAAATCAGGATTAATTTCATGACCTATCTTCACAGCTAAAGCACTAGCAACTAATTCATAATGCGCTGCTTGATACATTGCCGCTTCACGATTTTGGCCATCTTTAAAGACAATACCTGAATTAGTACACATCAAAAATTGATTATTAAATGCTGCTTGATTATCAATTTCATTAAAAGTCATCCAGTACTTAACTTTATTTTTGTAGTGCTTAAAACAAACTCTTGCAAAACGAGTAAAGAAGTCTATTAACTTTCTATTTTCCCAACCACCATATTCATTTACCAAATGTAGCGGTATTTCAAAGTGGTGGAGTGTTATTACAGGTTCAATACCGTATTTATGACATTCATCAAATAAGTCATCATAAAACTTTAAACCTGCTTCGTTAGGTTCATCTTCATCACCATTAGGAAAAATTCTCGTCCATGCAATGGATGTTCTAAAACATTTAAATCCCATTTCAGCAAATAATTTAATATCTTCCTTGTAATGATGATAAAAATCAATTGCCTCATGATTAGGATAATTCTCACCAGGTAAAACTTTCCCTGTAAATTCTCGATCTTTTTCAGTTGATCCTACAGTCATCACATCTGCAACTGAAGGACCCTTTCCATCAATATTCCATGCACCTTCTAATTGATGAGCAGCAACTGCGCCACCCCAAAGAAAACCATTAGGCATTTTCGTTTCAAACATATCATTGACCTCGTATTTCTAATAGTAAGCGTTTACATTTTAAATATAATTTGTTGGTACAAATTAGTCAAGTGCTTACAAATAAAAAAGGAAGTAAGTAAAATACTTACTTCCTATATTGCCCGGGAAATGATAGTAGATTCAACTACTCTAATGGTTGTTTAGAAGGTTGCAATCGTAAAATCAAACAAATAGAGCGTACTGCTCTTATGGTTACTCAAATTACATTAACTTACTAACAAGAATTAGATTAGAAGAAAACAAGGTTAAAGAAAAGAACCAAGCAATTTATATACTGCTTGATTCTTTAAATCACTCCTTATCAACAGGATTTGACAAAGAGCCATTTATTTAGCATCTGAACTCTTACCAGGCCAGGCACTAAATTCAGATACAGCATTCTCGCCATTACCCGCTTGTAAAGATATGTGATACCACTTTTTATTTTTAGGAGAATATACATTATATTTTCCATCATTATCCAATATGGTACCATTCTCATCTTCTTTATCATTACCATATTTTAGATGCTCATCATGTAATATTCTTTCAGACAAATAACCTTGAACTGTAACGAAATTACCACCATCTCTTAGTACAACTTTGATTGCAGTTATTTTATTATCACTATCTACAAAATATCTAATTCTACTATCGGTTTTATCTTCATAATAAAAGCCATTAGATTCTTCTTTTACTAAATGCTTAATAAGTTGCTTTCCTAGAGTATTATCATCATCACTATCTTTATCAT
>JALBSH010000020.1:0-6990 GCA_022756575.1 Lactobacillus mulieris | reverse complement strand
TTCGGTTCTACAGAGATTAGATTCAATTTGTCAATGTCTTAACTTAATGACATTGCCCATATAGGAATGATCTTTTTAATTTTTATCTATCTAATTCGATCTTCTGGATCAAATAAATATTTGTCCCATTTAACTTCATTTTGAACAGTAGGGTGGAAGAGCAAGAATGCTAGCAACAGTTGACCAACGTAAGGAATTACGCCCAGCCACCACCAACCACCGTTAAAGCCTGCGTCGTGCAGACGACGAACAGTGTGACCTAATTGTGCTAAAAAGGCCCAAATAGCTGCTGCAATAAAGAAAATAATAAAAATGATGAAGATTACACCGATTACCTTGGCATCGCCAGAATCAAATTTAGTAACGCTGAAAGGAGCTAAAAGCATGAAAGCAAGTAGGTAACAAGCAAGTACGCCGATTGTCATGATAACTTGGCTAATTGCAGTACCTACCCAGAATGAGGTTCTAGTAGATCTACCATCCCACTTAAAGCAGTCAAAGAAGTGTTCCTTCAAGATTTGACCAATAGTTGGTACAGGAACATTACTTTTTGCGCCACCCTTAGGATAATCTTGATCGCTGAACAAGTATTTGCCCCACTTAACTTGGCGTTGAACAGATGGCTGCAATTCAAGATAAAATAAAAACATTGCGCCATAACCAGTGAAGGCAGCCCAGTACCAATAGCCGCTGTAGCCAACATCGTGCAAACGTCGGATCGTTTGTCCTAATGCAGCTAAAAATAGCCACAGATAAACAACAGCCGCAACAATACCATCGACTATTCTAATGCCGGGGTTGATGTTTTGGTTAAAAGCATAGAAGCCAAGAAGGATGCATAAGATGCCGATAACAAGATTAATCAAAGTGCTCCACCAGAAAGATTTACGCGTAGTTCTTGCTTTCCAGTTGAAGGGATGCAAATAAGCCTCGTTCAAAATTTGCGCAAAACTTTCTGCAGGCGGCAGTGGCAGACTTTCGTCATAAGGCTTGATAAAATAATATACTCTATCATTCATTTTACTTCCTCCAAAAATTAATTTGTTATAAATTATACGCTAAAAAAGCCGTGAAGCAATTAAACTTCGCGGCTTTTTTGATATTAGAATTCATTATTTCTAAAGTTGCTCAAGAACTTTTGCGTCTTTTCATTCTTAGGATGGTCGAATAATTCTTCCGGTGAACCTTGTTCAGTAATGATACCGTCACTGATGAACAATACACGGTCTGAAATGCTCTTGGCAAAGCCCATTTCGTGGGTAACGATCACCATCGTCAAACCGGTTGTAGCAAGCTTTTGCATAACGTCTAATACTTCGCCAACCATTTCTGGGTCAAGGGCACTAGTTGGTTCGTCGAACAATAAAACTTCTGGATTCATTGAAATTGCACGGGCAATAGCTACACGCTGTTGTTGACCACCAGATAATTGTTGTGGTTTAGCCTTGATAAATGGATCCATACCAACCTTTTCTAGGTTTTTCATGGCAATCTTGCGTGCTTCGTCTTTTGAACGCTTCAAGACTAATTCTTGACCGACCATACAGTTTTCTAAGACGTTTTTGTTTTCAAATAAGTCAAATTGCTGGAAAACCATACCGACCTTTGATCTAAAGGTGTTACGGTTGTAGCCGGGATGCAAGATATTTTTACCGTGAAAATCGATCTCGCCGCCAGTTGGTTCTTCAAGCAGGTTGATACAACGCAAAGTAGTTGATTTACCACCACCAGAAGGACCAATGATCGTTACGATTTCGCCTTTATTGATGTCAAAGGAAATATCCTTTAATACTTGGTGATTTCCATAAGACTTTTGCATGTGCTTTAAGCTTAAAATTACTTCGTTTGATTCAGTCATTAATTATTTGCCTCCGCATCTTTTGGAGTACCAACTTGGACTTGGTTAGCCATCAAGTTGTAATTCTTATTACCTTCAAGTCTCTTTTCGATAAAGTTGAAGATTCTAGTAATAGTAAAGGTTAAGATCAAGTAAATTGCTGAAATCATTAAGTAAGTTGGGAAGAACTTGAATGATTGACTGGCAATAGTAGTACCAACGAAGAACAATTCAGAAACTGAGATGATACTCAATACTGAAGTATCCTTGATGTTAACGATAAATTCGTTGGTGATTGATGGTAAACAGTTTCTAATAGCTTGAGGCAAGATGATATGCCACATTCTTTGGTTGTGGGTCATACCAAGTGCACTAGCTGCTTCGAATTGACCTTCTGGAGTTGAAATAATACCACCACGGATAACCTCAGCTAAGTAAGCACCAGTGTTAATTGAAACAATAATCAAAGCAGCTACAGTTCTATTTAAATTCAAGTGCCAGAATTGGGCAATACCATAGTAGATTACGGCTGCTTGAACCATCATTGGTGTACCACGGAAGATTTCTACATAAACAGATAATAACCACTTAACTACGTTCAAAGTCCAACGCTTGCCGCGAGTAGTTGGAGTAGGAATGGTACGAATAATTCCTACAAGCAAGCCGATAAAGAAACCAACAATGGTACCAACTAAAGCTAAAAGCAAGGTCATGCCAATACCTGACATAATCATGCCACCATATTGCTTCCAAGTAGTAACTAGCCAGTTTTCTTTCTTAGTTTCGTTACCAGCCTTAGGTTGTTCCTTGATGGCTTGTGACATTAATTGATCACGCTTTTTATTAGAAATAGTTCTTAAAGTAGCGTTAACTTCATTTAAAAGCTTGGTATTACCCTTTTTAACCCCGATACTAGTTACGGAATCGTCATGGTCAACTTTGAAGCCAGCCATTTTGTTTAAGTTAACTGCAATAATGTTAGGGTTAACGTTGTGGTAACTTTCAAATTCAATATCTTCAGCAACATAACCATCAATGGTGCCAGAAGCTAAACTTTGACGCATGGCTGAGAAGTCACGCATAGCTGGTTCACGCTTAGCACCCTTTAATTGCTTGATTAAATCATAGTGCAAAGTTCCTTGTTGTGCAGTTAACTTAGCACCCTTGAAATCAGTCAATTTCTTAGCGTTAGAATACTTGCTTGCCTTGTTAGTAATTACGACAAAAGTACTCTTACGGTAAGGTTCTGAGAAGTTGATTGCCTTGCGTCTTTCAGCAGTAGGAGACATACCAGCAATAATCAAGTCGATTTTGCCTGATGTCAAAGCTGGTAAAAGGCCATCCCATTGGGTTTTTTCGACGATTACTTTTTTGTGCAGTCGTTTACCGATGATCTTGGCAATTTGAACATCATAACCATTAGCATAGGAGTTAGAACCATCAATTGGAACAGCGCCATTAGCTTTGGTTGGCTGAGTCCAGTTGTATGGAGGATAGTTTGCCTCCATACCTATTTTTAACGTGCCAGAATCTTTCTTAGCAGCTTGAGTCTGATTGCTACTAAGAGAAAAACCGATAAATAAACTGAGTAGGACAGACATTATTACAGCCATCCATCTAAATCTTGACTTCAATTATAAAACCTCCAAAAATAGTTTTAACATAAAGCCAACACAATAAAGAGTAAACAAAAACCTCGCTCTTCCAAAGAATTGCGAGGGTCATAATCATCAGTGTTTAAACCAAATCTTATAGCGCTCCCTGGGGACTAACCAGGACAGTCTATAGAATATTCTTCTATAGCCCAACAGATTAACACGCGAATATTAAATCTATTTCGGCGGCAACCCTAAGTTAACTATCATTGTTTTCGCGAACTCAAACTTAACTTGTGATTGTCGCAACCTCTATTGCATTGGAAAAATATTTAACTAATGAAGAATACTAGAAGAAAAAGTTAAATTTGTCAAGCCCAACCATTATTAGTTTCATAATTTCTCTTTTTCATATCAGAAACATAAGGATTTCCTGCTACATAAAAACGTAATTTCTTGTTAGCCCAAACGGGATCAGATTGATTGATACCAACACGCGCTGCAGCAATTATTTCCTGGGGAATTTTTTTATGACGATCATCAAGATCAATGGCAAAAGGGGAGTCTGATAAAAAGTGCAAATTCCAATTCTTATCATGAATACCAAAAGCTTGCATCATTTTTGCGGGACCATTAGTCAAAAGAACGCCATCTTTACCATGACGGTTCTTGATCATGGTCTCAATTCCTAAAGTGGGATCGATTGCACGGATTAAAACACCCTGTGGTTCATTCTGAACCCTAGTGGCAACATCAAAGAAAAAATATTGACGTTGCGCGTAGATATAGATCGTTCCGCCTTTGCCGTAAAGTCCTTCATTCGCTGGGCTACGACGACCGCCATAAGAATGTGCAGCGCGATCCTTTTTACCCATATATGCTTCTGCCTCCACGATATAGCCGCCTAATTTTTCTTGACCATTATCAAAAGTAAGCATTCGCCCAATTAGGTCTTTTGCAATATAATCGGTAGTGTTAGTAGAAAAATAAGTTGAATAATTCATTTTTGACCTTTCTAGAAAAGAGATAAAAAATAATGACAGAAATTAAATTAGTTCGAATTTATGACCATGAGCAACCTGCTGGTTATCGGATTTTAGTTGACCGTTTATGGCCACGGGGAATGAGCAAAGTTAAGGCCGATTTAGCTGAATGGGATAAACAAATTGGCCCTAGTAAGGAATTGCGTCAGTGGTTTAATCATGAAGATAAAAAATTCCCTGAGTTTAAGCAAAAGTATATTGAAGAACTTAATCATAATGATTATACAGCGGAATTTTTGCAAGATGTAAAGAAGCATTTGGCTAAAGAAGATGTTCTTTTCTTATTTGGTGCCAAAAATAAAGAGCACAACCAAGCAGTTGTACTCAAAGAATATGTATTAAATACGCTAAACAGTTAAATATGTTTGTGACCGTGTTTTTTAACTTTCCAAAAGTGGAAGAGAATTGTCAAAATTAAGATCGCAAAGACAATAATTGCAAAAACGGTGTTTGGCAACTCAAATCTCAATGGTGGCAGAGCTAGTAGCAATTTTAAAGCGATGATTCCTATCAATAAGTAAGCCATTGGCTGCAATTCTGGAATAATATCCATTAATTTAATGATAATTTCGGCAACTCCTCTCATACAGAGAATACCGATCATGCCACCGATTAAAACAACAACGGGGTTATCAGACACGGCTAAAGCAGCTAAAACAGAATCAATTGAAAAGACGATATCCATTGATTCAATTGAAATAACCGTACGCCAGAAAAGAGATAGCACATGTCTCTTTTTCTGTTTGCCTTTGTGGTGAGCTGCTTCGCGCTCTTCTTTTTCTTTCTCATGTTCGGCAGCTTGTTTAGGGTGGCGTTGATCATAGAAGAATTTAAAGGCTAGGTAAAAAAGATAAATACTACCAGCTAATTTAATCTCCCAAAAGTTGATCAGATAAGTCCCGATTCCGATAACAATAAAGCGGAATAAATAAGCACCCCACAAGCCATAAACCAAGGACTTGCGTTGTTCAGCTTTATTAGGTAGCACCTGTGTCTGTGCGGCCAAAACGACAGCATTGTCGACTGATAACAAGCATTCCATCAAGATTAAAGTCAGAATGATCATCCAGTCTTTGCCACTGGTTAGGACATGTAACCAGTTATTGCCGTCAAAAAAGGGTGCATATAGTTTAAGAATTGACATGTAGTTGCTTCTTTTCTAATTTAATTAATCTGATTTTTTCTTTTTGTCCCAGACGATAAGTCCCAACTTTATTGTTGGATAAAATAACTCTTTGGTCAGGAATAAAAATCAAAACAGGGTTTAATGCTACGGCGTGTGCAACTGAGCGAGAAGATGTGGCTTCGGCTAGTGAATTGGCGACGTCACCATAAGTTAACGTCACACCATAAGGAATATGCTGGACAACGGCTAATACCTTTCGTTGAAATTCAGTGCCGAATTCCGAAATATCAATAGGAACATCAAAATTCTTTCTGATACCAGCAAAATATTCCTTTAATTGTTTGATATGAGGTGCCATCTTTTTAGGGTCCCGCACCAACATGCGGTGAGGGTAGAAGCTAAAAATAGGTGAAACAGTTTCATCTCCTTTAAGTCCGACGTAAGTTAGGCCGGCTTCTGAAGCTGTTAAAAAGTAGGTCCATGGCTCAATTGTAACGTAATCATAGTAAAAAAACTCTGTCATGTGTAACATCTTTATTAAAAATAATTAGTCTAAGAATAACAAACTAGGAAAGTTAATTCAAATTCTGGAATGCTGTTAATGCATCCCCAATTATTTGCGTGACACCAGGGGTAGGAATTTCTGTCTTGTTGATAGAGTAAATTTTGGCGTCTTCTTTGCGATAAGCCAAGAGCTGGGCAAAAGGATAAACTACAAAACTCGTCCCACAAATGATGATCAAGTCTGATTTTTGCATTATTTCAACGGACTGGTTTAATACTTTCGGATCAATGCCTTCGCCGTATAACACAATACCGGGGCGAATAATTCCGCCACAATCTTTGTGTAAATAGCTTTTAGCATATTCTTCATAAGAAACAGGTTGATGACATTTAGTACAATAAATATTATATAAATTGCCATGAAATTCTGTTACATGTTGATTGCCAGCCTTAGTATCCAAAGTATCGATATTTTGGGTAATTAAATTACCTTTTTCATTACAAAAATGGGCGATTTTTTCATGGATTAAGTTTGGTTTAGCAGTAGGAAAGTACATATTGTTCATGACAAATTCATGGAAAAATTCAGGTCGATTGAATAGCGTACTATCGCTCAGTATAGTTTCGGGACTTTCTTGCACGCCATCATAGATTCCGTTTTTAGAGCGGTAGTCAGGGATACCTGAGTGGGTAGAAACACCAGCTCCAGTTAAGAATACAATATGTTGGGCATTATTAATATCTGTTTGTAATTCTGCTAAATCCATCATATAATGTCACCCTCCGTGAAAGTCACTACTTTAATTATAAATCATTGTTTTGTTATAATGACTGAAAATTGAAAGCACCAAAATCAAGCTCAAGTCCTGTCACTATTGAGCTTTC
>JALBSH010000002.1:0-75937 GCA_022756575.1 Lactobacillus mulieris | reverse complement strand
CCAATTCAAGGCAAACTGACTCGCTGCAACTAGCAGCGTTAGCCATTCTATCAAAAAAACATTTCCTCCTCTCAATAGATTTCGTTAATGCAACGATTTGAATCATTTGCATCACCTACTTTCTACTACCTGTCAAAATAAAACAGTCAGAAGAAGACGCCTTAACTAAGCTCCATTACATGATTTTACAGGATATGGCTTTTCCGAACAAGTGTTTTTGATTAGATATTGACTTATTGTCTTCATCATTTTAAAATTAAGATATCGAAAGTGAAAAAAAGAGGCACCACTTGCCATGATGCCTCTGGAGCTTATGCGTCACTTCCGGCTGTTTTATTTATTTTTTATTGTGATAAAAACAACCATCAGCTTTGCCGAGCTAAGACGGTTGTTTTTTTGTGTCCTCTTTTGGTCATAAAAGATGTACCAATTCAAGGCAAACTGACTCGCTGCAACTAGCAGCGTTAGCCATTCTATCAAACAAATAACGACACTCAGTAAATATACCAAGCGTCGTTATTTGTTAATTAACTAAAATACTAAAAGAGATTTAATTGCTTTTCTTTGATCCATAACTTCATAAGCTTTTTGGATATCATCAAGTTTAAATTGTGCAGTAAAGACACGACCTGGATTAATTTCATGCTTTAAAACTGCATCAAGTAAGTATTTTCTATCCCAAGTAGTAACTGAAGCAGGGCCACCTTGAATTCCTAAATTGCCAAAGAACAATTGATTAGAATCTAATTTTTCATCATGTGGCACGCCAACTCGACCAATCATTGCCCCAGCTCGAGCAACTTTAACAGCTGTATCCATCGACAATTCACTACCAACACATTCTAAAACTGCGTCAGCTCCTGCACCATTAGTTAATTCACGAATTTGCTTAACGCCTTCATCGCCTCGAACGGCAACATTATCTGTTGCACCAAATTCACGAGCTAGTACCTCTCTATCTGCATGACGACTAGTTGAAATAATTTTCTTAGCACTTAAAATTGCACACAATCCAACTGCGCCATCACCAAGAACAACTACGGTGTCGCCTTTCTTGACCCTTGCCATTTTCGCAGCATGAAAACCTGTTGGCATTACATCGGCTAAAGTTTGAAAGCTAGCTAGTTCTTCATCGGTATAATCTTCTGGCTTGCCTGGAATTTTAACCAATCCCCAATTTGCATTATTGTATTCAAAGTATTCTGCTTGAAAATGGTTGTTAAATGGTGCTGGATTATTTTGACATTCTCCTTCAAATCCAGCCAAGCAAGCTGCACAATGTCCACATCCATGAACAAATGGCGCAATTACAAAGTCACCTGGTTTAATATTCTTGACAGCAGGGCCTACTTTTTCAACAATTCCAATTGCTTCGTGACCAGTAACCTTACCAGATTCTTCTTGATCAATTCCTCTAAAGAACCATAAGTCACTGCCACAAACACTCGCTCTGACTGTTCTAATAATTGCACTATCTTCAAAACTTAATTCTGGCATTGCTTTTTCGACAACTTCCATCTTGCCTTTTTCTTTAAAAATTGCTGCTTTCATAAGTAAGCCTCCTATTTGCTTTTTTTCTGATTTGTTGTTACTATCTTAGTACCTAAACCTAACTTTAGGTCAAGTAAAAGCACTTATTTTTTTGGAGGTTTTTAATGTACTCTATCGGTCAAGTAGCAAAAATGTTTGATTTGCCAATTTCTACCTTGCGTTATTATGATAAAGAAGGCCTTTTTCCAGACATGCAAAGAAAGGGTAATCAACGTATTTTCACTGAAGCTGAATTAGAATGTTTACGGGTAATTGCTTGCATGAAAAAATCTGGCTTAGAAATTAAGGATATCAAGCAATATTTTGACTGGTGCCGTGAAGGAAGTTCAACATATAAATTAAGGCAAGAATTATTCCTCAAGCAACGCAGTGAAATTGAAGATGAAATAAAAAAACTTCAAGCAACTAAAGCCATGCTTGATTTTAAATGCTGGTATTATGACCAACTCATTGAACAAAAAGTCAAAGACGAAGCTGAATTGCAAACTAAAATTGCTCAAAAAGATATGCCAACACCAGTCAAGAAAGCTTATGAATTAAGTCATTAAAAAATTCCTGAGAAAATCTCAGGAATTTTTGTTTATATTTTTGCTTTTCCACCCAAATCGTTAATGTCATTAATACCTAAATCAGATAGCACTTTAGGTAATTGGCTTACAATATGTGGAATTGCCAAAGCATCTTTGAAGTGCGCTGAACCAACTGCAACAGCACTGGCCCCTGCTTCCATAAATTCCACTACATCTTCTGCAGTTTCAATTCCACCCATACCAATAATAGGAAGACCTAATTGGCGAAGTTGGTACACTAATCTAATTGCAATTGGCATTATTGCTTTACCTGACCAACCACCTTGACCTTTACCTAAAACCGCTTTACCAGTTTTAATATCAAAACGCAATCCTAAAACAGTATTAGTAACTGAAAAGCCATCAGTACCCGCTTCTTTAGCAGCCTTAGCAATTGGCATAATATCAGTTACATTTGGTGTAAGTTTAACATAAATTGGAGCTTTAACTTCCTTCTTAACTGCTGCTACTAAATCATGAACAGCATCAGGTTCAGTACCAAAATGAAGACCTCCGTGATCAACATTTGGACATGAAATATTAATTTCTAGTGCATTAGCTCCTGCTTGATCTAACTTTTTAGCTACAAGAGCATAATCCTCAACTGAAGCTCCTCCTACACTTGCAATAATTGGTAAATCAGGGTGCTTTTTTCTAACATAAGGAATCTTTTCTCCTGCTACGACATCCACCCCTGGATTAGTAAGACCTACAGAATTCATAACTCCATCATCATAAATAGCAAATTGTGGCTTGGGATTGCCAAACCCTTCTTTTGGAGTAGTAGTCTTTAAAACCATTGCCCCCATTTCGTCATAATTAAACTTTTCTGGTAAATCACCAAAGCCAAACGTTCCAGAAGCTGGCATTAAAGGATTTTTTAATTTTAAACCAGGTAATTCAACACTAATATTTGTCATTTAAATCACACTTTCTACTATTTTCTATTTGGAGCTAACTTTCTTAATCCTGTCAAAGTTAACAAAATTATAAAACTAAAAATATACAATGATGATAAAAAGCCCATTACTAAGGCAATACTGCCGTAATCCATTAAAATCCCAATAATTACTGAAGAAAAACCACCTATTGCTCTACCAACATTGACAATTAAATTGTTAGCCGTTGATCGAATTTCTTCAGGATATAGTTGACTAATTACAGCACCATAGCCTCCAAACATTCCATTTGAAAAAAAGCCCATCACTGCTCCAATTGCTAACAATGTAATCATATTGTTAGCAAGGGACAGGGCATATACCATTGCAGCAGAACCAAGCAAAAAAATTGTAAAGGCTAATCTTGAACCAAAATAATCAAAAATTGAACCAAAAACTAACATCCCAATACTCATTCCAATGATAGTAACAATCATCCAAAGACTTGAAGATGAAACGTTTAAATTCAATTGCTTTTGAACAATTGTTGGAAGCCAATTCATTAAGCCAAAATAACCGGCAATTTGAACCGTCATCATTATCATTAATCCGATACTTTGCCAAGCAAGCCTAGGTGTTGAAAACATTTGTTTAAAAATTCCCTGGTCTTTTTCAGAAGAAGAGGTGACTTGCTTTATATCACTTATCGTCTTTTCATGGACATGTCTTTTAATAACAAAAGTTAATCCAATCGGAATAATTCCAATTAAAAACAACATATGCCAACCAAATAAAGGAATAATCCAAGCAGAAATTATAGCTGCAATAATAGCCCCAATTTGTCCACCTACAGCGGCAATTGAAGTCATCTTTCCAATTTGCTTACGTGAGAAGCTATCAGCTATTAAAGCAATTCCAACACCATATTCGCCGCCTGCACCAATACCAGCAATAAACCTCAAAATATATATCATGTAGATATTATTGGCTATTGCGAGTAATCCAGTTGCCAATGAAAAGATAACAATCGTGTAATTGAAAGTTTTTGCCCTTCCAACCTTGTCCCCTAGCATTCCGAAAACAATTCCACCAAACAACATACCCAAGTTAGTAATTGAAGAAATTAAGCCAGCAGCACCCCCAGCTAAATGTAAATCTGCAATCATTGAACTCATGGCAAATGATAAAAAAAGCACATCCATATTTTCCAAAGCGAAACCGGCTGAAGTGGTTGCTAGGACCCACTTCTGGTTCGTCAGAAGACTATGGCTGTGCTGGTCAATTTTTTCCATATTCAATTCTCCATTACAATAAGATATTTGTAATTCCATTATTATAATAGCTCTATTTGCAACCGTTTGCAACGAATTTTTATACATGTCTATTATATTAATACCGAACTGCAATAATCTAAATTTATAAAAAAAGAACCAAGCAAAATGCTTGATTCTTAAAGTTATTAATCATAAATAAAATGAGACACATTAACAAGCTTATTTCAGATTTTGTCGGATAATATCCATAATTTCCGCATCGCTTAAGCTAAACCTTGAACTAACAGACTTCTTGATTTGTCTAAACAAATCTGACTCATTAACCTCTGGTCGCATTTCTTTGATTGTGGCTGTTAGAGCTTTCACCGTGTTCTTTTGCTCTTCTCTTCTTGCTACTGCAACTTCTTCCTTCATTCGTAATTCTGCTGTTCTCATAAGATTTCTCCTTTAGCAGTTTACTTTTCTTTCAAAATCGCTTTTATTTCTTCATCTGAAAGTGAAACTTGGGTATTTGCTCTTATCCAAGCCAATCCCTCTGATACTGTTACATTAGGTTGCAAGGCTTTGAATACTTTCACCGTGTTCTTTTGCTCTTCTTCACGACCTTCTTCTCGGCCTTCTTCTCGGCCTTCTTCTCGGCCTCTTTTTTCTGCTACTGCAGTTTCTTCCTTCATACGTAGTTCTGCTGTTCTCATAAGGTTTCTCCTTTAGCAGTTTACTTTTCTTTCAAAATTGCTTTTATTTCTTCATCTGAAAGTGAAACTTGGGTATTTGCTCTTATCCAAGCCAATCCCTCTGATACTGTTACATTAGGTTGCAAGGCTTTGAATACTTTCACCGTGTTCTTTTGCTCTTCTTCACGACCTTCTTCACGACCTCTTTTTTCTGCTACTGCCGTTTCTTCCTTCATACGTAGTTCTGCTGTTCTCATAAGGTTTCTCCTTTTTGGATCATCATTGTATTCTTGGATTTTGTTTTGAATCTCTTTAAAAACTCCTGCTACCTCTATTTTATCATCGTTCATCAGCTTTTGGAGATTTAACAAATCGACATCGTTAGTGCCTCTCCCTTTTGAATTAATGATAATGTTCTCTGCATTGTTCTTCAGCTGAATGTTCTTGTCTTCATCATCGTACAAGTGAAAACTATACCGCAACTTTCCTTTACCAAAGGGATCAAAAGCACAAAGGAATATCAAATATGTTCGTGCCAACGAAGTATATGGTTCCCCTCGATCTAGCGTGTCCCGATCCATCGAGGATTGATAATATCGCATTCGTGGACCAATGTCATGATTGTTATTAACTTGCATTTCAAGATTATATAAGTTACCTGCTTGATCTTTAACTGCAATGTCTAAACGAACCGACTTACTTCGCTTATCACTTTTAGTTCCCAATTCCTTTTGTGCATCGATATTTTCTACCGACACCACATTCACATCAGGTAGCACTGCTTGAATAATAGCTTTGCAAAATCTCTTATTTTGCATAATACTACCAAAGATTTCATCGTTTGTGAAACCATAAAACTTGTCATCATGATATGACATAATTACCTCCAGAGAATTTTATTTACAAATATAAATACAGTAAAAATTGCTATTTCTCTGTGGTAATTTGAACAGTTATTAATCATTTGCATGTAAAGAGCACAAAAAAAGCAACTCAATAGTATTGGCTCTATAATTTTTCCTATTGATAGTTTATTTGAGTTAAACTGTTAACAGTTTTTTTATTGCATAAAAAAGAGGTCATAGTCACCTCTACTTACAATAAAATTCAACACGACTCAAATTTTAATAGATTGAAGTTTTTCTATGCCCCCTTACAATGATGTATTAAATTTTCGCTCGATATCCAACACCCTAATATCATTTTTAATGCTCATTTCTTTAAATTAATTAATGGTATCAAACATAAAGTTTTCTTAGCTACTCTTGTTCAACCAGCTTGCCCTTTCCTTAATTTGATTCATAATGGGCATCTTCAGCCTATACTTCTAATGCTATAAGCCCTGTGATTATCCGGTTAAATAAACAAAGAGTTCTTTGCCGAGATTGTAATACTCGTTCTATGACCAGTATTGCTCGTGAGAATAACCTATCTGTTAATACTGGTCAACGCGTTTTAGCTTCTTGTTCTCACCGTTTTACTGATAACTATAACTATTTACCTGAACACTTAGCCTTTGATGAATTTAAAGGCGTTGATAAAAAGCTACACTTCATTTGCCTTGATGGTCAAAAGTATGAAGTAGTTCAAATCCTCAGAAACAGATACAAGAAGTCTTCTACATTATTTCAAAGCCTATTTAACTCAAGAACAAGTTATAACGGGAGGCATTAGCTGTGATCCAAGACTAGCTAATGCGTATAACTTAATTCAAGGCTTTATTAACTTACCCGACAGTCTTAAAAAGAAAAGAAGGTTAAAGAAAAAGAATCAAGCAATTTACATATTGCTTGATTCTCTAATTACTCTTCATCAACAAGAATTGACAAAGATTCTTGTTGCCAACTAATCTTGCTTTTTCTTTTTAAAGAAACTTAAAGTCAATAAACTCAATACCGCTAAACCTAATGTTTGTAAAGATGATGTTTGATTACCTGTTTGTGGTAAAAGACTTTGTTTATTGTTTGTCTTGACATTCATATCATTCTTTGATGATATTGTAGCATCACGCTCATCTTTTACACCATTGATACTTTGAGCATTTTTATTATTGCTTTGATCTTCATGATTATCAGAATTATTAGCTTTATCTGAATTAGAATCCTTACTTGAGTCGTTATCCGTATTAGAATTATTTTCTCTATCAGAATTCTTATCATCATTAGCTGATCTATCTTTGGCGGTATCATCATAAAATAGTGGATCACTTAAGTCATAGCGTTTAATTGTTTGGTCTGGAGTTAAGGTCTTCTTGCTTCCATCCTTAGTGTTAACAGTTGTGGTACCATCATCGTCAACAGTTATATCACCATCTGTTAATTCCATTCCTGGATTGGCCTTCTTGATGTTGTCCTTAATCTTTTGCTTTTGGTCATCTGTTAACTTGTCATTACCCTTAATTACTTCTTTTTCAACTTGATCATTGAAGTCTGGAGTTGTTAATGGTTCGCCTTTTTCATAACGGTTTACTGTTTGATCTGGAGTTAATTCAGTTTGAGTACCATCGTCAAAAGTAACAATTGTACGGCCATCATCCTTTACATCAATGTCCTTGATTGGAGAGTTTTGGTTAGCCTTTTTGATGTTTTCTTTAACTTCTTCTTTTTGCTTATCAGTTAACTTATCTTGACCTTCAACTGGTACCTTATCGATATTCTTATTGAAACTATCTGCATCTCCTGTATTTTCTAATGGTTCGCCCTTTTCATAACGGTTTACTGTTTGGTCTGGGGTTAATTCAGTTTGAGTACCATCGTCAAAAGTAACAATTGTACGGCCATCATCCTTTACATCAATGTCCTTGATTGGAGAGTTTTGGTTAGCCTTTTTGATGTTTTCTTTAACTTCTTCTTTTTGCTTATCAGTTAACTTATCTTGACCTTCAACTGGTACCTTATCGATATTCTTATTGAAGTTATCGGCATCTCCTGTATTTTCTAATGGTTCGCCTTTTTCATAACGATTTACTGTTTGATCTGGGGTTAATTCAATTTGAGTACCATCGTCAAGAGTAACAATTGTACGGCCATCATCCTTCACATCAATATTCTTGATTGGAGAATTTGGATTAGCATCTTTAATATTTTGCTTGATTCGCTCTTTTTCTTGCTCTGTTAAGTCTCTTTGACCTTCAATTGGTACCTTATCGATATTCTTAATGAAACTATCTGCATTACCAGTATTTATTAATGGATCTACTAAATTATATCGATTAGTAGTCTGATCTGGAGTTAAGGTCTTCTTGCTTCCATCCTTAGTGTTAACAGTTGTGGTACCATCATCGTCAACAGTTATATCACCATCTGTTAATTCCATTCCTGGATTGGCCTTCTTGATGTTGTCCTTAACCTTTTGCTTTTGGTCATCAGTTAATTTATCGCCATCCTTAACTGGTACCTTGTCAATATTATCATTGAATTCTGGAGAAATTAATGGGTCGCCAACATCATAGCGTTTAATTGTTTGATCTGGAATTAAATTCTTAATTACATTACCACCTAAATCAACAGTTGCTTTACCATCATCACCAACTGTGATTTTATCATCTATTAAGTTTAAATCTGGGTTGGCTTTCTTGATGTTTTCTCTAACTGCTTGCTTTTGGTCATCAGTTAACTTACCTTCTCCCTTAACTAGCACTTTATCAATATTTGAATTGAATTCTGGACTAGTTAGTGGTTCACCTTTTTCAAAGCGCTTAATTGTTTCTTCTGGAGTCAATTCCACTTGAGTGCCATCGTCAAAAGTAACAATTGTACGGCCATCATCCTTTACATCAATGTCCTTGATTGGAGAATTTTGGTTAGCCTTTTTGATACTATCTTTAACTTCTTCTTTTTGCTTATCAGTTAACTTGTCTTGACCTTCAACTGGTACCTTATCAATATTCTTATTGAAGTTATCGGCATCTCCTGTATTTTCTAATGGTTCGCCCTTTTCATAGCGTTTAATTGTTTGATCTGGGGTTAAGGTCTTAGTTACATTGCCATCCAATTTAACAGTCGCTTTACCATCTTTATCAACTGTAATTTGATCATCAGATAGATTTAGTTTTGGATTGGCCTTCTTAATGTTGTCCTTAACTGCTTGTTTTTGATTATTGGTTAAATCACCATCACCCTTAACGACTTCTTTATCGATTTGATCGTTAAATTCTGGGTCAAATAATGGGTCACCTAAGTCATAACGCTTAATTGTTTGATCTGGAGTTAAGGTCTTCTTGCTTCCATCCTTAGTGTTAACAGTCGTTGTACCATCATCATCAACAGTTATATCACCATCTGTTAATTCCATTCCTGGATTTGCTTTCTTGATGTTGTCCTTAATCTTTTGCTTTTGGTCATCTGTTAACTTGTCATTACCCTTAATTACTTCTTTTTCAACTTGATCATTGAAGTCTGGAGTTGTTAATGGATCACCTAAGTCATAGCGTTTTATTGTTTGGTCTGGGGTTAAGGTCTTCTTGCTTCCATCCTTAGTGTTAACAGTCGTTGTACCATCATCGTCAACAGTTATATCACCATCTGTTAATTCCATTTCTGGATTGGCCTTCTTGATGTTATCCTTAATCTTTTGCTTTTGATCATCTGTTAACTTGTCATTACCCTTAATTACTTCTTTTTCAACTTGATCATTGAAGTCTGGAGTTGTTAATGGATCACCTAAGTCATAGCGTTTTATTGTTTGGTCTGGGGTTAAGGTTTCATTAATCCCATCAGCTGTTGAAACTGTAGTTGTACCATCATCGCTAACTTTAATTTGGTCATCAGTTAAGTTTAAATCAGGATTAGCTTTCTTGATATTTTCTCTAACTGCTTGCTTTTGGTCATCTGTTAACTTACCATCGCCCTTAACTGGTACTTGGTCAATCTTAGAGTTAAAATCTTTACTTACTTTAACTTCAATTGCATCACCAGTTTTTACCGGACTTTGAATTTTACCTGAATCACTGTAAAGATATGACTTACCATTTGAAATATCACTACCAAAGGATTCACTCTTATTATCGTAATACTTATTAATATCTGTATTTTCATAACCTGGATAATGAGGAACTAACTTAACTGCTTGTCCGGATGTTAAGGTCTTAGTATCAGTAGGATTATTAGAGCCCTCAAAGGTCCAAGTTACCCCCCCATTTGAAAGATTGTCATAGTTTTTAACAAGCTTTTTCGCTACTTCTTCAGCTGTATAATTTCCTGCTGGAACTGATGCATTTTGATCATATTTAGGCTTTTCAGTAACATAAAAAATCAATGTTTGCCGTGGAATTTTTGTGCCATTAACATCAATTTCATCAATTGTATTTCTACCTTGAGCTGGATTATTTGCTACAGCATAAAAAACATGATCACTACTACTTGCAGTTGCTTGTGCCCATTGTGCATCAAACTTTGCATTGTAATCAGCTGCTGGATACAAGTAGAAGATTTGACCTGGTCTATAATATCTCTTGTCATTTTTAAATCTTGACTTAGCAGGATTGTGAGTTTGACTTGGACCATAACTATAAACATAGAAAGTATGACTTTGACCGTTAGCTGTAATAGTCTTATTCTTCAACAAGCTAGCTAAATCAAATTTAAAACTAGAGTTTTTATCGTTATAGTTTCTTGCCGTAACGTAGACATGGTCATTTTCATTTAAAGTAACTGATTCACCAGTAGCTGATTTTAAAATAACAGTGATAGCTGATTTCTTAACATAGCTTTCACCACCATCATAAGCTGCAATTTTTTCACTAATTTGGTGAGGGCTAGTAAAAACTTTACTTCCATCCCAAAAAGTAGCAACCGGATCAGTTTGTTCAATAGAATCATCTGCATTTACAGTATAAGTTGTTGCTGCGTTTACAGTTTGAGCAGTGCTAATAAAAGTTAATCCCAATAATACTGAAACTGCTCCGACAGATAACTTCCTAATTGAAAATCTTTGTTTGATATCAAAAAAAGATTTCATAAAATATTCCCCCCAATATTCTCAATATATACAAAGTTATAAAAAATATTATAGCAAAAAGCACTCCCGAAAATGAATCTATTCAAACGTTATATAACATGGATTTTTATATGCTTAATAATTCTTATATAAGCATTGATTATAATCAGACTTACTAAGGATATACGAATATAGGCACTTTATGCATTAAGCTATCATATAAAATAAAATAACGGATTTTAGATTGTATTATCAAAACCTACAAAAAAGGCCAAGGACCTATATCCTTGACCTTCAATTAACTATTTACACTTATTTTTTATTCAAATTCTTTTTTCACTGCTTCAAGTGCTGCTTCAATTACTTGATCCATATTGTAATACTTGTATTGACCAAGACGACCGCCAAAAATAACTTTATCTTGCTTGCCAGCAAGTTCGGCATATTGCTTGTATAAGTCATTATTGCGCTCATTGTTAACTGGATAATATGGTTCATCTCCGCGCTTCCAATCAGCAGGATATTCACGGGTAATAATAGTCTTATCTTTATCACCTTTACCGAATTCAAAGTGCTTATGTTCAATAATTCTAGTATAAGGAATTTCAGCTTCGGTATAGTTAATTACAGCGTTACCTTGGTAGTTACCAACATTCTTTTCTTCAGTTTCAAAGTGAAGTGAACGATATTCGAGTTCTCCTAACTTATAATCAAAGAACTTATCAATCATTCCAGTGTAGACAACTTTATCAAAATTATTCAAATATTCATCCTTCTTATCAAAGAAGTCAGTATTTAATTCAACTTTGATATTTGGATAATCAAGCATCTTTTCTACCATCTTAGTGTAACCACCAATTGGAATACCTTGGTAATCATCATTAAAGTAGTTGTTATCATAAGTTAACCGAACTGGAAGACGCTTAATAATGAAAGCTGGAAGTTCTGTTGCTTTTCTACCCCATTGCTTTTCAGTGTAACCTTTGATTAGCTTTTCATAAATATCTCTACCAATTAATGAAATAGCTTGCTCTTCAAGGTTCTTAGGCTCTTTACCAGCCATTTCTTGACGTTGTTCATTAATCTTGTCCATAGCTTCTTGTGGTGTTCTGACTCCCCACATTTCACTAAAAGTATTCATATTAAATGGCAAGTTATACATGTGCCCCTTGTAATTAGCCACAGGGCAATTAGTATAACGGTTAAATTCAGCAAATTGATGAACATAGTTCCAAACTTCCTTATTTGAAGTATGGAAAATATGTGCACCATATTGATGAACCTGGATTCCATCTACTTTCTTGGTGTAAATATTACCTGCAATATGGTTACGTCTTTCAATAATTGTAACTTTATTTCCATGATTAGCAGCTTCACGAGCGAAAACTGCACCAAAAAGGCCTGCGCCTACAATAAGATAATTCATTGTTCTCTTTTCCAAATATTAAATTTATTTTCTTAAATTTTTTAATTCAAACACACTAATCAATTATATAAGAAAATTACCCACTTGTAAGTTTTTACCATAAAAAAACAGAATCGACTTTCATCGATTCTGTTTGAAAAGATTAACGAAAATTAGCTATTATTTTTCATCTTCTTTTTTCCCGCCAAGCCAATCAAACTTGCGACAGCCATTGCGGCAATGCCTAGGCCAGCAACTGATGAATCATTATTACCAGTTTGTGGGAGTTTCGCTGTAGAACTGGTAATCTTCTTTGCCTCACCCTTCTTAGGGCTCTTTGCTTCAGGGGTTAATGGAGAAGCAGGCGTCTTCTTAGATTCATTCTTCTTTTCCGCTGGTTTGGCAGGGGTTTCTGGAGTATTAGGCTTGTTATCAGGACCTGGTTGTGGTGTTGGCTGTGGACTAGGTTCTGGATTTGGCTTAGGCTTGTCGTCAGGACTTGGTTTTGGCTTGTTATCAGGACCTGGTTGTGGTGTTGGTTGCGGAGTAGGTTGTGGGATTGGCACAAGCTTCATCTTAAGAGTTACATCCTTGTCATTTACACCAACCTTGACTTCGTCAGCCTTAACAACATAACCATTGCCATCGACTAATTGGTAACCTGCTGGCACAGCATAAGTGTATGCAGGCCAAGTATCAGTACCAATTACCTTACCATCAGTGTAGCCAAGAAGTTTACCAGTTACCTTGTCGACAATTCCAGTTCTTTGGTAACGAACCTTTTGAACTTCAGTGTGAAGAATCTTATCGTTTTCATCGTAAACATTAATAGTACGAGTAATAGTAGTGTCAAGATCCTTGTTATCAACACCTTCAGGGTATTTAGGACTTGTTGGATCATCTGGACGAACTGGATCAGTTGGAGTCTTACCCTTACCTGGTTCAACTGGAATAGTTTGGTGTTTGAAGTAAATGTTGATAATACCATCTTTAATTTCTTTGATTAATTCAGGAATATTATCGTAGTTGATAAATTCATATCCACGTGGTTCAAGTTCAGCACGAATAGCTTGAACATAACTGTAAACTTGCTTGTCATTAACCTTATCGCTACCTTCACCAGAAATCAAAGTAGCTAAGCTAGCATTCTTAAGTGGAATTTCGGCATCATTACCATCTTTATCAATTGCTCTGAACTTGATAGTTTGAATTGGACGGTAGTCAATATCAATGACTTGGTCGCCAGCATTTTCACTTGGAGTTGAAGCATCAATCTTAATCCGGCTAGCAATGTAACCTGGGACTTGATCGTCTAAACCTAAAGTGTATTCGTCGAACTTACTGCGGTTGCCATCAACTTTCCATTCAGTGTATGTGATTTCACCAGTATCAACATTAACTTTTGCATCCCGTACAAAATGTACTGCTTGATCCTGAACAGTTACGTCACCACTTGGCTTGTGTTCAATAATCTTACGAGTAACTGTCTTGTTTAAGTCACTTTCCTTAACACCATCTGGGAAGGTCTTTCCAGGGTTATTTGGAATTTCATCACCAGGGTTCTTAGGATCAGTGTGACTAACTTCGACCGTCTTAGAAACGATTGGAATTAAGATTGGCGTATCACTAGGTTGAATAGTTACTTCGCCTGGAACTGTGAAACCTTTTGCTACTTCATAGCCAGCTGGAACTTCACCGGTAACTTTCTGAGTTGTACCAACATCACCATCAATCACTTGGGTATTAACAACTTCACCCTTGTCATTAATGTACTTAATGGTTTGGGTACTTGGCTTAGCGTAGTAATCAATCGTAGTATTAGCATCACTTGGTTCATGAGTCTTATCGAAAGTTACAGAAGGAACCTTGTCTGCGTCATTACCATCAACCCGGCTCTTATAACCTGGCAAACTTGGAGCATCATATTCATCAAAGCCACCAGTCCAATCGCCATAAGTTACTACTTTAGTAACTGGATCCATTGTAGCAGTTCTTGTAGCAACTGCAGTTTGCTTAATTTCTTGGGTTTTGCCACCAGGATATTTAATGGTGATAGTCCGAGTGACAGTCTTCTTAGCATTTGGATCAGTGTTTGATACATCAACTGGTTTATGGTTAAAGATTAACTTAACTACTTGATCAGTCGTACCAAAGTTAGTTGGGTTAGTAGTTTGAGATACAAAAGTATAACCCTTGTCGCCAAAGAATTCCTTCAAGGCATTGATGTAGTCGTTCAAACTCTGTGCTGGAACATCAGTATTAGTATTACCAGTGATTTCCTTACCAAAGCCAGCAGGAATAGTTAATTGAACTTCTTGGCCCGTTTGGTTGTCGTAAGCCTCAACGGTCACCTTTTGAGTCAGTGGAGTGTAGTAAAGATCAATCTTCATATCTCCACTATTTTCGTTAACAGTGACTGCTGGGGTGCTTTGAGCAACATAACCTGTCTTTTCAGTTCCTTGAACTGCAGCAAATGTAGTGTTGTCACTCGTTGTCCATGGGCTCCAAGTAAAGTCGCCAGTAACTTGGTCAACAGTTAAAGTCCGTTTGAAAGTGGCTTGATCAGTATGGGTTGATTGAACAGTTTGACCATCTGGTTCATAAACTGTAACTACCCGAGTGACCGTTCTTTGCAAGTCAGTCTTTACAACACCCTTTGGTAATTCTGGTTCATCGCCAGTGTAAGTCGTAGTCTTGTGAACTAGCTTAACAGTCTTGGTGTCGGTTGCAGGAGAATTGCCATCA
The DNA here is from genome assembly GCA_022756575.1 of Lactobacillus mulieris. Taxonomy (GTDB): domain Bacteria; phylum Bacillota; class Bacilli; order Lactobacillales; family Lactobacillaceae; genus Lactobacillus; species Lactobacillus mulieris_A. The sequence goes on along the minus strand of JALBSH010000002.1, from coordinate 60,904 downwards.
AAAGTAATAGTTGTTGGCTCGCTTGAGTCCTTTGCAACTGTATAGCCGGCAGGAATTTCGCTAGCAACGTCTTTAGTTTCCCCGGTCTGACCTGTTACAACTTGTTGATGAACGATATTACCAGTTGTTTCATCAACGTAGTTAATGGTCGTCGTGTGGTCAGTCTTAGCATAAGTAATGTGAATTTCTTGGTCGCCAGCTTCAACACTTGGAGTTGATTCGTCAACCATAGTTCTACTTGCAGTGTAACCTGCAACTTGATCGCTTGCACCTAAGACATACTTACTAAACTTGTTGTTAGTATTTGGAACAACTGTCCATTCACTGTAAGTTACTGCGCCAGTTGCTATGTTAACAGTAGCAGTACGAGTGAATTTAACACTTTCATCACTAACTGTGACTGAACCATCTGGCTTATCTTCAATAATCTTACGAGTAACGGTTCTGTTTAAGTCACTTTCACTAACTCCCTTAGGGAAAGTCTTACCAGGGTTATCTGGAATTTCGCTGCCTTCATTTTGAGGCTTGTCTGGAGTTACAGTAACCGTCTTAGCCTTTAAGGTTACGATAATTGGCGAATCAGTCTTCTTAATGTCAATTGCACCAGGAATAGTTTCACCAGGTACTAATTCATAACCATCAGGAATAGTTGTGTTAACTTCCTTAATCTCGCCAACTTTACCGGAGATTACTTGGTCTTCACTACTATCACTGAACTTAACCGGATTACCCTTTTCATCAACGTACTTGATGGTTTGAGTACCAGGATTTGCTTCGTAAGTAACAGTTACATCATCGCCGTTTTGAGGAACGCCATTAACAACTTTGACGGCTTCACTTGGAACAGTAGTTGTTTCTTTACCATCTACATAAGTAGTTTTGCCATCAACTTGACTTGCATCATATTCAGGAAATTCTGCTTCTGACCATTCACCTGGAGTAGTAGTTCCAGTTACCTTGTCAGTAGTGTTGGTTCTGTGGACAGTAGCGGTTTGAGTAACTTCAATGGTCTTACCGTTTTCTCCTGGAATATTAATCTTCCGAGTAACGATCTTGTCTTCTGGAGTTTCACTGGTTTGGTGAGTGAAGTAAAGCTTAATTGTTTGAGGATCAGCTGTGAACTTGCTTGGAGTAGGGGTAGCTGAGTTTTCAACGTATTGGTAGCCCAGCTTAGTAAGTAAGTTCTTAATTGCAGTCTCACGTGAACTAGCATCTTCTGCATTAACAGCTTGGTCAACCTTACCAGCTAAGTCAGTGTTAGTTGCGATACTATCTAAATCAATCTTTACATCTTTTCCACTAGCTTGGTCGTAAGCTTCAAAAACAACCTTACTATCATTTGGAGTGTAGTAGATGTTAACGGTTGAGTTGCCGTCAGCTTCAGTCACAGTAACTGCGCTAGCTTTGGTGGTAGCGGTGTAGCCACTGATTGGGTCAGCGTCAACTTCAGCAAAGTTGGCATTTCCATCACTAACTGACCAATTATTAAAGGTAATTTGGTTAGTTGCCTTATCGTAAGTAGCTGTCCGCGTGAAGGTTACCGTTTGTGGAACTGTCTTGGTAATGGTTTGTCCATCAGTTGAGTAAACATTAATGGTTCTAGTAACAGTCCGCTTAAAGTCAGCACTAGTATAACCATTTGGTAAATCTGGTGTCTTATCAGTTAAAGTCTCAACAATATGTTCTAAAGTAACTTCCTTGTCCGCAATTGGATCACCATTAAAGGTGATTGAAGTAGGAATTGATTCACCGTCTTTTAACTTGTAGCCAGCTGGTAACTTTTGATCAACGCTAGCAGTAGTACCAGTCACACCAGTGATAGTTTGGGTACGTAAAACAGTACCATCAGCGTCTTTAAAGGTTACGTGAGTGGTGTAGGTTTGGTTTTGATAAGTAATCGTGTAAGTTTTATCACCAGTATCGGCAGTTGGAGTTTCTGCGTCAAGACTAGCGATGGTTGGTGTGTATCCTTTAATTGTAGGGGTAGTGAATGCTGACCAGGACTTTTGAGGTGAGTCACTGGCAATTTGCCAATCAGTGTAAACAATCTTACCAGTTACTTCATTAACTGTAGCGTCGCGGTAGAACTTAACACTTTCACTAGAAGTAGTTGTTTTGCCAGTTGTAGGGTCAATTACATTAATCGTTCTAGTAGCAGTCCGGTTTAAATCTTCTTCACTGACACCTTGTGGGTAAGTGAAGCTCTTTTCAATTATGTCACCGGCATTCTTTGGAGCGTCGTGGGTAACCTTAACAACTTTTTGCTGGATGTTGAAGACGATAGGGGTCTTTGGTTGACCTGGGTTATCGCCGCTTAAAGTAACTTCTTTTGAAGTGTCTTGACCAGGAACTAATTCATAGCCATCTGGAACTTCGTCAGCAGTAATTGTCTTCTTGTCACCAACGTTACCACCAACGTTTTCAGTCTTAATAATGTTACCATCAGCGTCTTTATAGTTAACAACAGTGTAAGCTGGTACAGTCCGGTAATATACATCAATTGCATCATAACTTGGCACGCTGTCTTGGTCACTAAAACTGGTGCCATCAATTGATGACTGATCAACGCGAGTACCGTTATTATCTACTTGACTGACGTAGTTTTCAATTTGTGGAATTTGGTATTGAGTTAGACCACCGCTCCATTTGCCGTAAGTTAAGACAGTGTCAGTCACTAAGTCCTTCGTGTTAGTCCGGGTAGCAGTCCCATTTTGAACTTCAGTCTTAACGGTGGTGCCGTCCGGTTGGTGAAGATTAATCGTTCTAGTAATTGGCTGACTTTCAACAACATCCCCGTGCTTGTGGCTAAAGTGGATTGTAACCGTCTGATTGGTTGACATATCATCGTCAAAAGTCGTTACCAAGGCGTCATTTGAAACGTACTGGTAGTTTTGCGCATCCAGAACCCGGCGAATCGCATCGATGTAGGATTGTTCTTGCTTTAAATCAACGGCTTGACCACTATCACCAGTGATTTGGGTGGCAATTGCACTGCCAATCTTGCTGGTAATATCCGCATCATTTTCATCATCGTCAACGGCTTTAAAGTTCAAAATTTGCCCATCGGCAACATATACAATGTCCTCTGTATATGTTAACTGCTTAAGGCCATTAACTGTTGTCAAAGTATCCTTACCGACAACAACGCTTTTCGCAGCAATTGAAGTGGCTGGTGTTCGTACTCCGTTTACTACAAAGTATGCTTTGTAGCCAGGATATTGGGGGATTTGCTTAGCAGTCGCACCAACATACGCTAATGTTTTACCATTTAGATCGGTGATCGAATTCTGACTATCAACGTCAAACTTCCCAGTAACTAAATCCAAATTCCATTTAACCTTAAATTGTTGCCGGGTGGATAGACTCCTGTCAATGCGCCGAACACCATCTTTTGTGACGTAAACCTCATCTGTAAATTGGTTAGTTAGTAATGATTTGCTAAAACTTTCGGTTGTCCGGGCTTCAGGAATCCCATCAATCCCACTGATTGCAGTCCCATTTGGATCGTAAGTCGTCCCATCTTCTGAAACTTTAATTACTGTCCCCTTGGGGAGGTCAGCACTCAAATCAGCTGGAATGGCAATTGTCCTGTGATCAAGTTCATAGGTAAGAATCCGGTAAGTGCCATTTGTATCATTCCAGGGGTCATAAGTGTAAGAGTCAGTAACTGTTGCATTTGATTGATAGTGAGTAAAATCAAGACCATCAGTCAACCCGACAATTGGCGGGGTAGTATCGCCATCAACCGCATAAACCTTTGTTTTTAAGAGCCGACCACCATAAGAACTTGAGCCAGTACCCTTCGCATAATCAGCGTCTACATAACGAACAACAAGGTTGAATTTAGTCGGATCAAGGGCTTGACCATCAACCGTATCGCCGGCGTTACATCTCCCCGTTGATCGTTACTGGTTACTTGAATCTCGTTTTCAGCTGCAGTATTTTCTACTGCGCTTGCTTCAAGCAAGTCGCGCCTATAGCGAGTCTGAGTTGCTGTTGCTGCATTAGTATCTTTATTTAATACTTGCGTAGTAGTGCTTGCTGCAGTTTGAGTGGCTTTCTTTTCTTTATTAGAACTTGTTTGTTCTGTTCTGTTTGTAATATTAGCGCTTTCATTCTTGCCGGTGCTTGAAGCATCTGTGGCAGTTGTAGTAGCTGCTGTCGTCTTTTCTTGGCTAGTGTTTAAGTTCGCACTAGTAAGCGTTGACTTTTGCTCAACGTCATTGTCCTGCTGTTGCTTATTAACAGTTGCAACTTGAGTATTATTTTTATCTGTTACTGTATCTGCTTTTGCAACAGAGTTAGATACACCAAAATAAAGACTTGTAGAAAGTAAAACACTTGTTAATCCCACAGAAAACTTTCTAAAGCCAAAGTGCTGCACTCTATTGGCAGACTCTTCCATTTTATGTTTGAAGTTATTTTTTGAAACTCCCATGATAACCTCCCACGAGCTTAAAGCCCATTATCATTAATTATATTCGAATCCACATAAAAATATATAATATAGCGGTATACCTATGTTAGGTATAAACTGCTTACAAGATTCTAGACTAATTATAGCACTAACAAAAATATTTTTATATTATTAAGCTCATCGATAAAAATTTTCTAAAATAAGATTTACTACATATAGTAACCATTCTCAATAAATAACCCCCGAGAATTGTATTACCCCTTTATGTTATGCAATAACTTATTGCCAGAACATATTATATACAAATATAAACATGGCTATAAATATTATTTTTATCCTTCCCCTAGAAAATATAAATATAAATGTTATGTACAAGAAAAATTGTACACCTATATATAAAATCATTTCAATATTTCGATTAAGTATTTTTTTGAAAAACTTAAAATAGATTAGTTTTGTCAACATATTATTTCGAATAATTAATTCATATAGAAAAAAGGTATTAAACGCTAAACGTTTAATACCTTTTCTAGTTCATAACATAAGAGCCAATTTATTAATGACGCTTTTTCTTCTTTGTAGCAAGAAGTGACATCAAGCCAGAAACTGTTACAGCTGCTAATCCTGCTGCTGTTGCAGCTTCATTATTATTACCTGTTTGAGGTAAACGATTTGCATTTCTAAGTTTTGCAGCTTGATAACGACTTGAAGATGATTTTGAATAACTCTTTTTATCAATTGGGGTTGCATTCTTGGATTCTGAAGGTTTATTAGGAATAGAATCTGAAGAACTGTTAGAGTTATTTCCATCTTTCTTGTTGTCAGAAGGCTTCGGAATGGCATCTTTTACGTAAGTAATAGTTATAATTTCGTCCTTATCATCTATTGAAGGAATCTTTTCTTCAATATTGTTTTGACTTGGGGTGTAGCCATCAATAGTTGGAACTGCGTAACTATTCCACTTATCAGTTGTTGTCCAACTACCAGTAGTTGATTGACCAGTTACATTATCAGTTGTTACAGTTCTGGAGTAAGTTACGGTTTGTTTAGTTTCTGTAGTCTTACCATCTGGAGTAATAACCTTAATTGTTCTGGTAATTTCCTTGGTAGTTGCTTCATCAGTATCAGTTGCAGTTATTGGACTAGTCTTGTGAGTGAAGTGAACAATTACAGTACCATCTTCATCAGTCGTGGTGTTAATAAAGTTGTACTTGTCACCAACTGCTGCCTTAATACCATTAACTACATTATCAATTTCAGTTTGGGTAACTGTAGTATCACCAGCGTGGCTGATTGAAGTTTGCAAAGTGCTTGGTAAATTGATGTCTTTACCAGTAGTGTCGTCATGAGCCTTAAAGTTCATGCTTGCAGTCTTAGTAGTGTAAGTAAGAGTTACTGTGCTATCTTGACTGTTTTCATCAACTGTTAATGCTGGAACTTCACCTGGAGTTACTAATCCTTCACGATCAGCTGGCTTGTAGTTTTCAAGAGTTGCAGTATTCCAATCACCAAAGATTACAGTCTTAGTTGCTTGATTGTATTGAGCAGTCCGCTTAATAGTTACAGTTTGATCAAAGTCTGCATCCTTAGTGCCCTTGTAACTAGCTGGGTATTCAAAGTGAATGTGACGAGTAATGGTCTTTTCTAAGTCGTCCTTAGTTAATGGAGTACCATCGCTCTTCTTAGCACCATCTGGAATATGATCTGGATCAATATCGTCAACCTTTTGGCTAACCTTGATAATTACATCAGCGTGGTCAGTTGCACCAAAGTCCATAGTTTCAGGAACAGACTTAACTGCTGAATCAGCAGCAATTTCATATCCTTCTGGAACTGATGCATTAGTTGCAACGCCATTTTGACCAGCCTTAGCATCGACAATCTTGTCTGAAACTAAAGCACCGGTCTTGTCATCAACAAACTTAATGTGACCAATTACACGGTCAGGCTTGTAAGTTACAGTGATATCAACATCATGAGCAGTTTCTGGAGTTAATGCTACTGCAGGAATAGTTGCTACAGTTGCCTTAAAGCCAGCCTTTTCAGGACTAGTTACATCATCCCAATTACCTGATTGAGTCCAGTCACTGTAGCTAATTACCTTGCCGTTCTTGTCTAACTTAGCAGTCCGGCTGAAGGTTACAGATTGAACACTGTCATCAGCCACCTTGTTGCCATTTTCATCAACAAAGTGAATCGTTCTTGTGACAGTCTTTTCTAAGTCGTCCTTAGTTAATGGAGTTCCGTCACTCTTAGTTGCACCTTCTGGAATCTTAGTTGGGGTAGCATCTTGCGTGTTGCTGGTGTATGTAATGTGAACATCAGCTGCGTGCCCTGCTGCAATTTCAGCACTAGTTACTGCACGACCAGCAACATTACCACTTTCATCACTATCAACATCAACATGAGCAGTGTAGTCCTTATATTGAGGAACACTGTATTCGTCAAAGCTTGCGCTTGACCAAGCTGAGAAGCCAGTAACTTTTTTAGTGTTCATGTCAATTGTTGCAGTTCTGGTTACAACAACAGTTTGAGTGAAATGAGTAGTGTTACCTTGAGGATCAGTAGCGTAGATAGTTCTAGTTACGGTCTTAGTAAGGTCATCGTGGCTTAAGTTAGAGCCATCATCCTTCTTAATATCTGAAGGAACTGGATCGTTAGGGCCAATTGTGTCACTAATGCGCTTGAAGTTCATGTCAAGGTATTGCATTACGCTACTATCAGTATCGTAATCAATTGGCATATCTTCACCAACGTATTGGTAACCTTGCTTAGCTAATTCATCCTTAATCTTGCTAATAGCAGTCCGTAAATCAGCTGAATAAATTGGTGCACCACTCTTGCCGTGGAATACACTAGTTACACCTGCTGGAATTGCAATATCAACAGACTTAGAAGAATCAGTTACATCGTGCAAACGAATAGTTAAGTCTTGATCACCTGCTATGTAGTTAACTACTACGAAGCTGTCTCTATCTTCAGCTGTGACATCTTTAGCAGCAACACTTGCATCATCTGCAGCTACAGTTGACTTGTAACCAGCTACAGTTGGAATGCTAATTGCATCAAAGTGACTGTCTTCTGAAGTCCAAGCAGTGTAAGTAATGGCACCAGTTGCCTTGTTCAAAATAGCTTGACGATTGAAGTGGGCAACTTGAGTGTAAGTCTTACTATCCTTACCTGGTTCATTGATAATCACAGTTCTAGTTACAGTTCTATGTAAGTCACTATCAAGAACGCCTTGCTTTTTAGCATCTTCATCAGTCAAAGTTTGAGTTTCTTGGTGAACGTAAACAATGGTTGGATCAGTTGCTTGATCACCTGCTGCAATATCAATTTCAGTAGGAACATTTTGACCATCATCTAAGACGTAGCCAGTAGGTACTGAAGTAGAAATGTTAGTTACCTTTTGACCAGGAATACCAGTTACTACATCAGTCTTAATAACTTGTTGAGTCTTGCTATCAACGTAACGAATTTCAGCAGACTTTTGGCTAGCCTTGTAAGTTACGTTAACAGTTTCATTAACCGGGCTAGTTGGAGTTTCACTAGCAACAGTGTCCTTTGGAGCACCATCAACTAAAGTGGTGTAGCCAGCAACCTTATCTGGAGCATATTCAGCAAATGAAGCATTTTGTGGATCATCAGCTTCCCATGCAGTGTAAGTTACAGTACCTGAAGCACGGTCGATAATAGCACTTCTGTGCATTGCAACTGTTTGCGTTTCAGTAGTAGTTGTGCCATCAACCTTGTGAACAGTAATAGTTCTAGTTGCATTACCAGTTAAGCTTTGAGTAATTAACTTCTTAGTAGCTTCATCTGGAGTGTCCTTTGGACCAATCGTATCAGTGTGATGCTTTACATAAACAGGAACAATAATAGTCTTGCCATCGCTTGAGAAGGTAATGTTCTTCTTAGCATCGCTTGAATCTACGAAGTCATATCCAGCTGGTGCAGTTAAGTCAAATTCTTTACTTTCACCAGATGGGCCAGTTACTTCTTGAGTAGTACCAACTTGGTTACCAGAATCAACATCCTTAAAGATAATTTGTGCGTTAGCGTCATTTTGGTCTTTTTCGTAATGAACGTAAACTGTAGCATCGCTATTTACATTTGTTACTTCTTCAACAAAAGTCTTTTGACTGCCATCACTGTAGTCAGAGTTAGTGCCAACGTATGAAGTGTAGCCCTTAACTTGACTAATACCGAATTGGTCGTAAGTGTCGTTATTGTCATATACCCAATCAGTGTAGCCAGTTACTTTACCACTAGTCTTGTCAATAATTGCTTGACGGTGACCAGTTACAGTTTGCTTGTAAGTAGTTACATTGCCATCAACGCCTTTGACATTGATTGTTCTAGTGAAGCTTTGAGTCAAGTCCTTATCAGTAACTTCTTTACCAGTGGTATCAGTAGTTCCTGAAGGGATGGTTGACTTAGATTCAGTATCCTTAGTAAAGACTAACTTAGTGCCTTCAATAGTTACGTACTTGTAACCTTGTGCTAAGAACTTACCCTTGATTGCGCTAATTACACTGTCAGTATCCTTCTTAATATCAGCTTCGCTTCTGCCCTTGCTGTTATCAACAGTGACATCTAAGTCTGAAACGTCAAGTGGACTATCAGTACCATTTTCACGGTCAACTGCTGAGTAAGTAATGTTAGCAGTGTTTGGGGTGTAGTTAATTACTACATCGTAGTTCTTAGTTGGATCATCTGGAGTTACAGTAGCAACACTAGTTTGAGAAGCAGTGTAACCATCAATTGTTGGAACATCTGAGTATGTATCAAATGAACCATTTGCTGACCAGTTCCCAAATGTTACTTCACCAGTAGCACGGTTGATAGAAACAGTTCTAGTCATGTGAACTGGTCCTTGTTTGATAGTCTTTGCATCTTGGCCTGGAATATTAATGGTGATAGTTCTAGTTACATCAGCAGCTAAATCACTATTAGTAATTGGAGTGCCGTCAGACTTCTTAGTGCCTTCTGGAACGTTGCCTTCAGAGTAAGTGTCAACATGTTGTACTACAGGGATGTTAATTGGCGTGTCGATTGGGCTAGTTTGACCCTTGTCGTCAGTCTTAGTTGAACCATCCTTAGTAGTTACAGTCTTAGGAATTTGAGCACTTGGATCAACATCATAACCTGTAGGTGGTTGTGGGGTAATTGTAGTTTCCTTACCAGTCGTAATTGGGGCATGGTCAGTATCAACTACAGTCTTTTCTTCAGTCTTAGGGTTAGTGTAAGTGTAAGTAATTTCAACTTGCTTAGTTTCAGGAACAAACTTGACGTTGATAGTAACATCTTGAGTACCTGGTCCTGGAGTAAATTCAGCAATTTGACTACCTGAGTCTGAAGTGTAGCCTTGAGGAACACTAATTGTGTAAGCTGCCCAAGTCTTGTCTTTACCAACTAATTCCCAGTCACTGTAACCAATAACCTTCTTATTAGCATCTAAAGTTGCAGTCCGCTTGTAAGTTACAGATTGAGTTTCTGTATGGTCAATTGCTGAACCATCAGTATTGTAGACATTAATGGTTCTGGTGCTGGTTACATACAAGTCCTTCTTCTCTAATCCAGTTGTACCGTCACCTTTCTTAGTACCATCTGGAATAGTTACATCACCCTTATCATCTGGGTTAAGGGTTGTAGTGTTGCCAGTGTATTTAATAGTTACAGCATCCCCATTAATTGGGTTACCATTACCATCCTTAGCGCTAGCAGAAGCAACAGTAGTTGCGGCAGTACCGTTAACAGTTGAAGTGTAACCAGTAAGTTGTGGAACATCATATGATGCAAATTGTCCATCATTTGAGTAATTCCAACTACTGAATGTGACATTCTTAGTAGTTTGATCAACTGTAGCAGTTCTAGTTGCAACAACAGTTTGAGTAAAGCTTGAAGACTTACCATCTGGAGTTTCAGTGGTAATAGTTCTAGTGACTGTCTTGTATAAGTCATCATGAGTTAAGTCACGTGGACTAGTTTCACCAGGGATGTTTACATTCTTTGGTAAATCACTATCTGGAGTGTTTGAATCGTAATTCTTTTCACCCTTCGTGAAGTAAAGTTTAACAGTTTGTTCAACATTGCTGTCAGTGTCATAAGTGTCGACATCTTGGTGATCAAAGCTGTAACCTTCACCCTTGAAGTAACTAATAATGTCATTAATTGTCTTACCAGCAATACCTGAACCTGATTTACCAGAAATTTCAGTAGTGTAGCTAGATGGAATAGTTAATTGGGTTCCATCAGTAGTGTAAGCTTCAATCTTAGCCTTTTGAGTTGAATCAACGTAGAAGACATCAACATGTTGATCTTCCATATCACCAGTTACAGTTACTTGACCAAGCTTATTCTTATTAACAGTAGTGTAACCAGCAACATCAGGAACTTGACTGGTTTCATCAGCCCAAGTACCGTTTTCTGGAGTCCAAGCTGTGAAGCCTTTGAAGGCACCAGTTGCATCATCAACAATTGCTTGACGAGTAAAGTCAACTGTTTGTGCAGTTAAGTCTTCAGTTGTGCCGTCAGTCTTATGAATAGTAGCTGTTCTAGTAACAGTCTTCTTCAAATCGCTAACTGTAACGCCACTTGGCAACTTAGATGGATCATCTGGGCCAACATTATGAGTACCAGCAGATTGAACGTAAATAACAACAGTTTCATCACTAGTACCAAAATTGTGGTTACCAGACTTCAAAGCATCATATGCAGCTTGTGACTTTGCTTCAACACTGTAGCCATCAGGAATTGTAGTTGTACCTTCAGCTAAAGCAACACCTTGTTGGTTAGCCTTACCCTTAATAGTGTAACTCTTGAGAATTACACCACTATCAGTTTGGTATTGAACAGTGAAGCTTAAACCATCTTTGGCCTTAAAGTGAACATCAACTTCTTGGTTTTGAGGGTTGTTAACATCAACTGCGCCTGATGGAACATAAGTAGTTATGTGACCATCAATCGTAGCATCCATCCCTGCTGGGGTCTTTTCAGTTAAATCTTCTGAATTCCATGAACCTGAAATAATTCTCCAGTTAGTGTAACCAAGGAACTTCTTGTTGACATTGTCGTATAAGACATCTGCACCAAGGTTGATTGTTTGAGTAATAGTCTTAGTAGTATCTTCTGTGCCATCAGCATTGAAGAACTTAATAGTTCTAGTAACAGTCTTGTTTCTACCGTTCCATTGATCATCAGTTACACCGTCTGGCTTAGTACCATCATGTGAAATAGTGTTACCAGTTACCTTGACGTAAACATTGATTGGGTTGTCATCAGTTGTAAACTTATTATTTTCATAACTAGTAAAGTTTTGACCTGGAACTAATTCATAACCACTTGGAACATTGCCGTTAATCTTATCAACAACACCGCTTCCAAGAACTGTGCCAACATTACCAGACATTGAAGTTGTACCAACTTTAGTACCATCTTCAGTTACGTAGTTAATAGTTTGAGTAGCTTCACCTGCTTTATAAGTTACAGTACTTTCAAGCGTGCTTGGTGTGTTGTTATCGATAGTTACGCTAGCAACTTCCTTAGCATCCTTGCCATCAACTTGTGAAGTGTAACCAGTGTATTGGTTGACGTTAAATACAGGAATTGAGCCAGTCCAATCAGTGTAACCAGTAATCTTCTTAGCTACCTTATCGTAAATTGCCTTACGAGTTGCAGTAATTGTTTGAGTTTCATCATGACTGCTCTTAGTTGGTTCACCTTGAACGTGGATAGTTCTGGTGATGGTCTTAGTTAAATCTTCTGGAGTTACACCTTCTGGAAGTTGACCTTGGTCATCGTCTTCAGTTTGGTGAGTGAAGTGAATAGTAATCCATTGATCAGTCTTTGAGTCATCATCATAAGTATCAATGGTGTTATTTCCAGCAAACTTGTAGCCTTGATCTTCAAGAGCCTTAACAATCTTGTCAATTGCACCTTGAAGCTTATCTTGGTCAACTGGTGTGCTACTTGTACCCTTAATTTCAGTAGTTAAACCACTTGGAATAGTAATTTCAGATTCATTATTAGCATCGTCAACTGCCTTTAACTTAAGGTTTTGGGTGTTGTCGGTGTAGTTAATGGTAATGTCGCTATTTGGAGTTTCTGCAGTAACAGTTTGACTAGCAACTGTAGCAGTGGTTGGAACATAACCAGTAATTGTTGGTGCGTCATATTCTTCCCAAGTACCACTAGCATTATTATCATCAGTTAACCATGCAGTTGCAGTATCAGGAATAACTTGACCAGTAACTTTATCAAACTTAATCGTTCTGTGGAAGATAACAGTTTGCTTAATTACTTGTGGAGTCTTATCACCAGGACGGTTAACAGTAATTGTTCTAGTAACTTCCTTAACTACTTGGTCACGTAAGTTAGCTGGAACATTGTCTTGAGTGTATGTGTCTTGACTAGCCTTAACGTAGATAGTACCAGTTGGTAAATCTTTATCTTGGAAGTGAGCAACAATACTTTGACCATCTTGACTGAAGGTTACGTTTTCAGCTGGCTTAGCAGTATCTTGTTCATAACCTGCTGGAATTTCAAGATTTTCTGAAGAATCTTGTCCTGAAACACCAGTAATAGTTTGACTGCGAACAGTCTTGCCAGTAGCTGAGTCAACATAGTTGATAACTTGTGTCCGCTTTTGGTTGTTGTAAGAAATGTAAACCTTAATTAAGTGTGGAGTATTGTTATCAATTTGAATAATTGGAGTTACTTGAGCAACTGAAGGAGTGTAACCAGCATAAGCAGTTGGAGTGTAGTCTGGCAAAGTGTCATCATAACCATCAGCTGTATGTGCCTTGTTATATTCAGAGTTTACTCTCCAATCAGAGTAGCCAATAACTTCGTGAGTAAATTGGTTGACTAAAGCATCCCTAGTTAAACGAACTCTTTGTTCCTTAATCAGCTTAGGTTCAGTTGTACCAGGTGCAGTTTCATAGATATCACGAATAATATCAGTACCTAAATCAGCATCTGTTAATTTAGTACCATCCTTCTTGGTAGTACCATCTGGAATGTTTCCTTCTGGAACTGTTGAAACCTTCCGGTAGTATACGTGGAAAGTATCAGCATCAATTGGAACACCATTTGATTTTGCAACTACTTGACTTGGAACTACAGTAATTGGGTGACCAGTTACACCATCACTATCAACATAAACACTGATATATCCATCTACTTGATCGATTGCCTTTTCGCTGAAGATTGAATCAGCATCAGTCTTAGGAGTCCAATCACCAAAGACAACCTTTTGTGGTTGATCAGCTGTAGCTGGGTAAACAGTGACAGTTCTGACAAAGTTAGCATCTTGATTAATATACTTATCATGTTCTTGACCAGCACTTGTCAAGTGTTCAATGATTTGACGATGAACTGTCTTTTGTAAATCATCAGCAGTTATACCAGTTGGCAAGTTCTTGTCAGTGTAAGTGTAAGTAGTACCCTTACGTTGAACAGAAACAACAACAGGAACATTATCTGAAGTTATAGCAACTTGACTTGGAACTTCAATGTTAGGTGTTAATTCGTAGCCATCTGGGACATGCCCCTTAATATCAACATCTACTTGAGTACCAACCTTAGCTGGATCAGAGTCAAATGATCCAACAATCTTACCAGTATCTTTATCTTGGTACTTAATTGTTCTAGTTGCATCTTGAGCATCATAGTAAACATCGACATTTTCACCAGGAACAGTATCAGCTGTAATATGTTGAGCATCAACATCATATGCAGGTACTACTTGGTAATCAGAATCTCCACTCTTAGCAGCAATTGTAGCACCTTCACCAAATCTAGTAGTCCAGCGAGATTTGTAGCCCTTTTGTGGAGAAATTGTGTAAGTATCACTTGAACCAGACCATGGATTGTAACTAATTACTGTCTTAGTAACCGGATCATAGTTGGCAGTTCTAGTTGCAATAAAGTCTTGGCTAACAGTTTGAGTTGAACCATCAGTATTATGAACAGTTACAGTTCTCTTAACAGTAGTTTCAAGGTCAGCCTTCTTAATTGGACTACCATCAGGAATATGATCATGATCAACTACATCAGTCTTGTGATCAAAGTCTAATTCAATAATTTGATCAACTTTATCATCACTATCATAATTCTGAGGAATTACTGGATCCTTGGTAATCATAGTGTAACCGTTAGATTCAAGATATTGCTTAATAGCATCAATTGCAGCTTGAACTTCACTAGTATCAACAACAGCCTTACTCTTACCAATAATTGAAGTCATAATTCCACGAGGGATAGCTAACTCGGTCTTAGAATTATTGTGAACATCATAAGCCTTAATTAAAATCTTTTGGTCATTGGCAATGTAGCTTACGTGGACATTAATGTCACTACTATTTGGAGTTACTGTTTGCGCATCTAAACTGCCACCATTCAATACTCGAGTATAACCATTAATTGTTGCTGGAGCCACATCATCAGCTACTGCATTAAAGCTTTGACTATCATGGTCGTACTTAGTAGTAGTCTTACCATTTACCAAGTCTGTATCAGTAGTGTAGTTAAATGTTACCTTGTCGCTGTAGTTAATTGCACTACCATCTGGCTTAGTACCATCAACAGTTCTAGTGACATCTTTTGTACCTGTTGTTGTTTTATGCATGTGCTTTACATAGTAAACAGTTACAGCAGGTGTAGTGTCGCTAAGGGTGATACTATCGCCTAACTTATTATTTTCATCAGCCCATTCATAGTTTGCAGGCAAAGACTTTTCAGTATCGCTATAGGTATGTGTTTCTCCCACTTTATTATTGAAGATAAATGCCTTAACAACCTTATTGCCATCATCTTGGTCTTCCAAAACAACTTGGAAAGTAGATGATACAGGAGCATAACTAATCGTTACACTTTCTGGAGTAGTGCCTGCTTTAATGTAAGCATCATCAACACTTACAGAACTTACGCTAGATCTATTAGGAGCATAACGTGAAATTTCTGGTAAGAAGGCTTCACCGTAGTTAAGTCCTGGTAAAGTTGCGCTAGCTTGGCTAGTACCCTTAACTACCCATGGGGAGTAGGTGTAAGTATTAGTTACTAAGTCCTTAGTAGCAGTTCTAGTAAAGCTTGCGGTATCAGTTCTAGTTACTGATTTACCATTTACTGTGTAACCTGCTTGACCAGCAAATGCTTGAGCATGAGCTTCATCTGGGAAGTTAACAGTAATTGTTCTGCTAATAGTCTTTTCTAGATCTTCAGCATCACTAGGCTTGTTGTCTGGAGTAAAGTCTTGGGTATTGTGAGTGAAGTAAAGGGTAATAGTTTGATCAGCATAAGTAGTTGGGTTTGAAGTTGGAGTTTGAGAGTCAAACTTATAGTTTTGGCCAGCTAATCTTTGCTTAATTGCATCAATATAACCATTCAAGGTAGTTTGGTCAATATTTGAACCATCTTTACCTTCCATAGTAGTGGTTAAATCACCTAATGCGATTGGCTTATTGTTACTACTCTTATCAACAGCCACAATTTGAATGACACCATTTTGAACATAATCAATGGTGAATGATTCATTTTGAGTATTTTCATCAACTGTTTCTGCATTAATTGAGTCAACAGTTGTCTTCTTAATATTGTCAGTTACAGTTGGAGTGTATTTGGTAATTGCTGGTAATAAGTCACTACCATTAGTTACATCTGGCCAGTTTCTGTCAGTGTATTGCCAGTCAGTAGTTTGCCAAGTACCATCACTCTTCAAACTTACAGTTCTAGTCATCGTAGTAGTATAAGTTCTAGTGACAGTTTGACCATTAACAGTAGTAGTTACACCATTACCATCATTTGCCTTTAAGGCAGTAGCATCAACTGAGTAACCAGCTGGGAAGTTGACAACAACAGTACGAGTTACAGTCTTTTGAGCATCTGGCTTCTTAGTACCTGGATTTTGATAGTAAACATCAACAAATTCATCGTTAGTATTTGAGTCGATAGTTTCTTCAGGAACATTTCCATCTGAAATGATTGTAGGATCTGTCGTCTTGCCATCTATTGTCTTAGTGTAGACTATTACTTTATCTTGAACTGAAGGTACATTATATGCTGCCCACAAACTATCATCAGGCTTGTAAGCACTAGTTGCAATAATCTTCTTATCTACTTCATCGTAAGTAATAGTCCGGTAGAAGTCGACTGGTTGAGTGACAGTTTCAATCGTGCCATCAGTCTTGTGAATTCTAATAGTCCGAGTTACAGTCTTAACCACATCACGGTAAGTTATCCCATCAACTGGATCAGACTTATCCTTATCTGGGAAGTCACCAGGGGTAATTACTCTTTGGTTGTGAACATAACGGAATTCAACATGCAAGTCAGTGAAGTAAGGTTCTCCTGTAATCGCATAAAAGACTGAAGAACCCCAAGCATATTCTTGGCCATCTTTACCAACTAAGACCTTTTTATCTAGTTTCCAGCCAGCAGGAATCTTACCATCTGCCATTGAATCTGGATAATCACTTTCAGTATAAACTTCCCCAGCATTTGGTGTGTAAACAGGTCCACGACCTAAGTCAATATCAGCTATTCCTGAGTCACTTGGAAAGACTGCCTTGACATCAAGTGAATCCATAACAGTAGCATCAACTTCAGCAGCACGGCGACGACCATCTGTATTAGTCTTAGTTAAGATTGATAAAGGCCCATTGTCGGTATTATCTGGCTTCTTAGTATAAGTAATCGTTGGCAAGAAGGCAGTCCCAGCATTAGAATACCGAGACTGAGTAATGTAACCAGTAATTTCAATTCTACCAGATGAAGATTTAGGAGGAAGTGAGTCAATAGCAATTGCAACATACTTAACCTTTGACCAATCGGTAATTTGATCTGCTGTTTGCCATTGAGATAAATCTGGCTTGCCACTAACTTCAGTATTGTCCATGTTAAAGTCGCCAGTGTAGTAGTAGGCTTTAGCATTAGTTAAATTGCTTGGCAAAGTAATTGGACCAGTTAATTGGAAGTTCATTGAGTTTCCATGCTTATCAATTTGTGGTACTTCAGCAACAGAAACAATCCCTTTAACTCCATCAGAAGCTTGGTTATTCAAAGTCCATCCAAATGAAATAGTGTGGTCCTTAAAGTGAGTTGGGTTAACATCCGTTTTTACCACATCGCTCCAAGCCCCATTATCTACTTTAGCTGAAGTTACAGTGTTAACAATATCACCACTATTAACTTTAAAGGTCAAATCAGATACGTGGTAAAGATTAGTTGCATCCCCAGCTAAATCAAGTAAGTTTTTAGCATCATCACTAGTAGCCTTTGGATTTAAAGTAGAATCCATTGGCGTGGTTGACTTAATGTAAACTGACCCCTTGTAATTACCAGCAAGCACATCAAGTCCTGGAACTGCCCCAATTGTGTATTGATCGTTAATACCAGACTTATCCTTTGGCCAAGTATAGTATGATTTAGTCCCAGTATAATCCACCTTAATTACTTGTTCACCTTGTGAGTTAACAAAGGTGGAAACTTTAGGAATTGCAGTATTCCCACCTGCAGTAAAGTTACCTGCAGCTAAACCTGGAGCATTACGGTAAGTGATACCCTTGGGCAATACATAGTAAATGATTGGTTCATATGAACTATAACCACTAGCAGTCTTGCTTGAATCATCATATAAACCACGAATAGTCCAACCCTGTAAGTCACCAGCTTGAACACTTGTATCAGGTAAGGCTTCAAATTTAAGTGAGGCTTCAGTTTCGTCCACCGTTTGTGTTAATTTAGCAATTGGTGAATTAATTACTACACCTTGGGCAGTAGTTGACCTAAATTGGAAGGTTGCAGTCAATTTGTCACCAACATTTGACTTAGTTTCACCAGTTGCTAAATTCTTATTAACTACACGACCATAGAATGTATATTGATTATGTTTATCAAAGTAGTGGTTAACAATAGAAGCTGAACTTACTTGGTCAGGTGTTAAAACAATGCTTACAATTGCTGATGTAGGGTTAGCATTTTCAATTATTCCACCAGCATCAATTTTACCTGTTTGGGTACTACCATCTGCACGGGTTAAAGTGTAGTGATAATTATTAATGAAATTTGTTCCCTGCATAAAAGCAGCATTTGGAGTTGATAACTTATAGACATTTAACTTTTTATCAAAAGTGAAATATAAAGTTGGATTTCCATCTTTAGTAGTAAAACTTTGAGCCGTACCAGTATCAAATCTAAATGAGCCTTCATTATCATCAGGTTCTGCATCCAAAAATAATTTTTCACTTTTTCTCTTTGGTACCTTGTAAGAATTTACACTACCATAATTTCCAGCAATACTTGATGCTTCTTTTGGCATTCCTGTATCTGGGTCAATAGCTGTTTGAGAAGCTTTTTTTGCTTTATCAATACTATCTTGACCCATGATAGTTTCATTCCAAGTTGAATCACCAGTATATGAAATAGTAACTTTTTTACCTGTAGAATCATAGCTATTAGTCTTTTCAACATGTATTGGTCCTGACGCCCAAACTCGGGTATCAAAGTCTGGGATAGCTTGAGTAAATCTACCAAGAATTCGATATGAAGCTTGTGGAGTATCTTGGTACATAATACCGTAGCCAGAATCGATTTGGATAATGATATCTTTACCCGGACCATCTTGAGTAATATGGTAACCCTTACTATCCCAACCATTAACATTCATAGTTCCAACAGCATCAATTTGGTAACCTTCTGGTGTTGGAATAGTAATAGTTGTCCCTAGATTAGTTCCGCCATAAATTCCCCAATAGTTTGCCTGACCATTATTAGCTGGCAATGATACATTATCCCAGACGTGTAGAAACGTCGAGAACTCTTTTCCTGCTATTACTTTAGGTGTTCCATCTGGATAAGGATCTTGTCCAGATCCAGCAACTAAACTGGAATCGTTAGACATTCTAGCAAAAGTAAAATTTTCTTTAATATGAGTTGTAAAATCAGCTGAACTTTCTTGTTTGTCTTTATCTTTTTCTGGATCTTCTCCGCTACCGATAACGGCCTTAATTTGATAAGTCTTATCACCTATATCACTAGCTGAAAGATTATAAATCTTCGCTGAATCCTTACCTGAAACAATCCACACACCTTGGTTTTGGTATTGGAAGTAAACCGTTACTAAACTTTCAATATTGTTAGTCAAGTTATAAGTTTCAACCAAATATTGTCTACCATCTTCACCAGTAATAGTTTCTTCTTTTTGAGAAGTTACAGAGGCTGGTAAATCAGCTTGGGCACCTAACTTACTTGGACTAAACCCCTTAACATAAGGAAGGGTAATTTTAACAGTGTCACCAGCTTTTCCTTGAAAAGATACTGCAGCCACATAGTAACCTTGATCTACATCAACGCCAGGGTTGACGGCGCCTGTTGGTTGATCATCCCCATCACTACTTGCATAGAACTGATTACCACCAAGGAAGGTAACCTTAATGTTACGCCCTTGAATAGTAGAACCAGTAGTTGATTTATCAGCTTCAGCATTTGTCACTGCCTCACGTTTAGAACGATTTTGAGTTTGATCACTACTTGTAACCACTTCATTTGCATTAGTAACTGTAGTAGCTGCTGTCTGCTTAGCTACTTGGTCAATCCCATTTGGTGCTGTTTCTGAAGTAGAAATAGCTTCAGATTCTGCACCTGCATCGTTATTGGTAGCAGTATTAGCAGCATTACTATTTGAAGCTTGAGCAGCTAAATTGGTAGTTAGTGCTGCAACTGTCGCATTATCTTGATTTGCTACCTTGGTAACACTCAAACTATTATCCTTAACTACTGGTTGTGTTTCTTGAGTTTGCTTAGCTACTTTTGTTTCACTAGCTTGAGCATTAGCTTGCTCTTGTTTTTTAGCATTATCGCTCAAGGCTTTAATATAAGCCTGCTTCAAGCTTGCTAAAGCTGAGTCTACTTCCGTTTGTGAAGCGCTTTCATTATTAAGAATAGACTTAACAGAAGTCAACTGTGAAGCTAATTGATTCTTTTCTTCACTTTTGACAATCTCATCATAAAGCTTTTGTAAATCCGTCTTATCAGCTGATTTAACTGATGAACTGGCAGAACTAGTTGAACTAGAAAGTACCTCTTTATTTAGCTCGCTTCGTGCCGATGACGAACTTGCCGAACTTGTCTGCTCAGTACTTTCAGAACTGGTCTGACTTAACGGTGTTGTTGCAGCTTGCGCTCCCGCTCCCATAAAGCCAAAATACAACGACGTCGACAATAAAACACTCGTCAAGCCAACTGAAAACTTACGAAAACCGAAGTGTTGAACCTGTCTTGACGACTGTTCCATCTTATTTCGGAAATTATTCTTTGAAACTCCCATTATAATAACCTCCCACGGGAATATTCCCTTTATTACAATAGATATATTTGTTGTAGATTGTATTTGTTTAATATTAATTTATATAATAATAACGTTTACAACGTACATTACTATTTTACCACTTTAGTGCTATATACAACTCATTTACACATGAAATATAATTATATTTTTATCTTAAAAAAGCGCATAAAAAGAACCATATATTTTCTATATGGTTCTTTTTATTGGTTATACTAATTCATCATATAAGTCGAGCATTTCCTCATCATCTGGAATTAACTCCAAATACTTTTGAAGTAAATCTTTCAATGCCACTCTTTCTCCATCGATATTAAAGAGCCGAATCATGTCCTTCAAAAAATCAGCATTATTTTGCAAGTTTGGATAGGCAAGTAAGAATTCTTTGCGTGATTCTTGATATTTTTCTAAACGATACAACGAAACTGCAATATTCCATCTTGCTTGCGGTTCAAGATTTTCTTCATCAACTTCTCGGAATAACTGTAAGTTTTCCTCGTCTTTTTTCAAATAGAGATATAAATTCGATAATTGTACACGTAAATCCATATTATCGGGGGCAAATGATAGACCTTTCTTTAGCATATCAACAGCTAGGTCATATTTAGCACAGTTAGCAGCTACACGGCCAATTAAAGCGTAAAGGGTCTCATCATATTCATTGTATGTTAAACCTGTCTGAGCCGTCTCTAGCGCCTTTTCATTATCACCATTTGCTTCATAAGCCTGTGCAAGCAATGGATAGGCATTTACATAATCACTTGCCTGCTCTAATACACCAGTTAAATATTCAATTGCCTTTTTATAATCTTTTGTACTTAACAGAACTAAGCCTGCTTCGTATCTGGTATCAATATCAATAAAGTCCTGTCCATATTGTTTGATTATTTCACTGGCTTCTTCATAGCGACCTAATTTAGCTAAACTAGCAAAAATCCGCTCACGCAAATTAATCTCACCAAAATGTTTTTGTCTAGTAGCTAAATCTTGATAATAATGCAATGCCAGTTCATTTTTTCCAGTTGAATATGCTAATTCAGCCAAACCAAAAATAATTGCATCTTCTTTAGGAGCTAATTCATGTGCTTCTTGTAATTTTGCTTGCGCAGTTTCAAAAAGACCTAATGATTGGTAATAATCGGCTTGTACTAACAAGATTTCAAGGTAGCTATCACTATTTTCGTCTATGCTATAAAGCAAGCTTAAAGCATCGTCATCTTGACCATCATTCAATAAGATTTCGGCTAGATAAACTTTAAACAAGTCCTCTTCGGGATTCTTAGCAATCAGTGAACGATAAACATCTTTTGCCATATCACTAAAGCCCATATCTGTTAAGTTCTCTGCCAAAGCTGCGAGAAGCTCACTACTGTCAGAATCAAGTGCCTTCTTTAAAAGAATATTATTTTGAGAAAAATCATGTTTTTCAATTGCATCAAGCAGTTGCTCAGAATATGACATCAATTGATCCTTCTTTCTAGGTAAATTCGCTCTTTCTATCTTAACAGCTTCAAGTCATTTAAGAAATAAAAAAAGCCTAGGAAAACCTAGACCTTTTAAAAGTTAAGTAAAAATTACTTAACAGCATCCTTAAGAGCCTTACCAGGCTTGAATGCTGGAACCTTGCTTGCTGGAATTTCGATTTCAACACCAGTTTGTGGGTTACGACCCTTACGAGCGGCACGGTTACGTACTTCAAAAGTACCAAAGCCGATCAATTGAACCTTTTCACCCTTAGCAAGATCATCTTGGATTGATGCAAAAATTGCGTCAACTGCTGCAGCAACATCCTTCTTGGTAAGCTTAGTCTTAGCTGCAACTTCTGCTACTAATTCTGCTTTGTTTGCCATTGTATTCACCTCCTGAGTTTGAACCTATGAGTTCAGACTTATTCTTTAAAAAAGAATAAGGAAGAATGATCATGACCAATCATTGTTTCCTGATTCTAAAAATAGCACAATAAGCCCGTCATAACAAGGTTTTTTCAAAAAATAAATAATAAATCTTTCTTTGCTAGATACAAATATATATTTTCTTAGTTTATTATTAAAAACTTCTTTTAATTCCTTTATTTTCGCTTACGTGGCAAGATTTTTATCGGAGTACCAGTAAAATCAAAATTGTCACGAAGTTGATTAATCAAGAACCGTTTATATGAAAAGTGCATCAATTCAGGGTCGTTTACAAAGACAACAAAAGTTGGTGGTTGAACAGCTACTTGAGTCATGTAGTAAACCCTTAAACGTTTTCCCTTAATTAAAGGTGATGGTACAAGCTTAGATGCTTCAATTAACATGTCATTCAAGACACTAGATTGAATTCTTTGACTTTGGTTTTCAGCAACTTCTTTAATTAAATCTGGTAGTTGATCCAAATTTTTGCCAGTTTTTGCAGATACAAAAATAATAGGGGCATAGTCAAGATATTGAAATTCTTCACGAATGACTCTAGTGAAGTCTTTAGCGGAATTAGAATCTTTTTTAGGTAAATCCCACTTGTTGACAACAATAATCATTCCACGGCCTGCATCATGCGCAAATCCAGCCACATGCTTATCTTGTTCACGAATGCCAGTACTTGCATCTAAAACTAGGCAAACTACATCAGAGCGTTGAATTGCAGCCTGAGCACGTAAAACAGAATATTTTTCTGTCTTTTCGTAAACTTTTCCGCGACGTCTAATACCTGCGGTATCAATCATTCTAAACTTCGTGCCATCTTCGGCTACAAATGGTGTATCAACAGCATCCCTAGTTGTACCTTCTTCATTAGCAACAATAACTCGTTTTTGACCCAACATGGCATTGATAATTGATGATTTACCAACATTTGGACGCCCAATCACACTAAAGGCAATTTCATCTTCATCCTTAGTATCAGCTTCAGGTGGAAAATTCTCAACAACAGCGTCAAGCAAGTCCCCAATTCCTGTACCATGAGTTGATGAAATTGGAATTGGATCTCCTAGTCCTAAACTATAAAAATCATAAATATCTGCACGTTGTTCTGGATTATCTGCCTTATTAACAGCCAAAATAACTGGTTTACTTGAGCGATAGAGAATTCTAGCAATTCTCTCATCCAAATCAGTCAAATGCAAGGCAACGCTTGTAATCATTACAATTACATCCGCTTCTTCCATAGCAATATCAGCTTGAGCGCGAATTTCATCTTCAATTCGTCCACCTTCCCAAGTAATACCACCAGTATCGATGATATTAAATTCATGGCCTAGCCAAGAGGCTTTGGCATAATTACGGTCACGCGTTACTCCTGGTCGGTCTTCAACAATAGCTAAACGCTCATTAATAATTCGATTAAATAAAGTTGATTTTCCAACATTAGGTTGACCAACAATTGCAACAGTTGGTAGAGCCATTATTATCATCCTTTCTTTATTTGATTAAATTTAAAATCCAACAAAAAAAGCCGACTATCGTCGGCTTTTAAATCATCATTATTGACGGTCTTTCAATTGGTCACCAATGATGTCGCCAAGTGCAAAGCCGTTGTCGTTGTTATCGCTCATGTACTTCTTAGCTACAGAATCGTTACGTGATGCGCTACGACGAGCGTTGTTTCCTTCGCCTTCAGCTGCTGGTTGTGCTTGCTTAATTGAAAGAGAAATTCTCTTTTCATCTGGGTTAATGCTCAAAACCTTAACCTTAACAGTTTCGCCAACCTTCAAAACATCGCTAGGCTTTTCAACACGCTTGTTTGAAATTTCAGAAACGTGTACTAAACCTTGAATACCATCTGCTACTTCAACAAAGGCACCAAATGAAGTCAATGACTTAACTTCACCTTCAACTACTTCGCCTTCACTTAATTCTGAAGTTGCTTGTTCAAATGGTGATGGTTCAGTTTGCTTAATTGAAAGGGAGATGCGGTGTCTGTCGTCATCGATACCGATAACTTTAACCTTAACATCTTGACCAGTCTTCAATACATCACTAGGCTTGTCAATATGCTTGTATGAGATTTCAGAGATGTGAACTAAGCCGTCAACACCACCAACATCTACAAAGGCACCAAAGTTAGTTAAACGAGAAACTTTACCTTCAACAATATCACCAGCAACAAGTTGTGAAGCTACAGTTTCAAATGCTTCTTCACGTTCTTCTTCGATTAATTCCTTGTGTGAAAGGATTAAGCGGTTCTTGTTAGGATCAATTTCGGTAATCTTAACCTTAATAGTCTTACCAATGTATGGCTTAAGGTCTGAAACAAAGTGGTTAGAAATTAATGATGCTGGCAAGAAACCTCTAGTACCAACGTTAACAATTAAACCACCACGTACTGAACTAGTTACAGTACCTTCAATAGCGTTACCTGCTTCGTAGTCCTTTTGAAGCTTATCAAATGCTTCTCTTTCCTTCAAGCGAGTTACTGAGAAGAAGAATTCGCCGTTTTCCTTATCGCCACCGGCTCTTCTCAATACCAAAGCCTTGAAAGTATCACCAGGCTTAACTAAGTCGTGGAGATCTGCATTACGATCTTGTGTGAATTCACGACGAGTGATGACACCTTCAACACCTGCATTTTGAACACCAACTGCAATTTGTCCGTCTTCAACACTTAAAACTTCAACGTCTACAATGTTGCCAACTTCAACACCTTGCATTTCCTTTAAAGCATCTAAAAATTGATTACTGTTATCTGACATAAATACCTCCCAATATCATGTTTAATTTTAAATGAAAGCATGATATTTTTCCACCTTTTCGAGCTTTTTTTTCAAAATTTCTCTTGATTTTTTGTTATTTTGCCATTTTTGCCTTAATTTTTGCCAAAATGTCACTAACTACTTCATCAATTGACATATTTGTTGTATCAACTTCAACCGCATCATCTGCCTTTTTTAATGGAGAAATTGCACGATGCGAATCTTTATAATCACGCTCGGCAATATCATGTTCAATTTTAGCTAAATCTTCATGAATTCCCTTTTCAGCATAATCAAGCAATCTTCTCTTAGCTCGTGAATGAACACTTGCAACTAAAAAGATTTTTAATTCAGCATCAGGCAAAACCGTTGTACCAATATCACGGCCATCCATAATAACATTAGTTGAACCAGCCATTTCTCGTTGTAATTCAACCATTTTTTCGCGTACACCTTTTAATGCACTTACTTGCGAAACATTAGCAGTGATTTCTGGCGTTCTAATAGCAAGAGAAACATCTTCCCCAGCAACGTAAACTCTTTGTTCACCATTTTCTGACTTAAACTCAATTTTATTTTGACTAATTGCTGTTAAAATATGAGCTTCATCGCCATAATCAATATTTTCTTTTCTTGCAATAAAAGTACATGCGCGATACATCGCACCAGTATCAATATAAATAAAACCTAACTTTTTAGCAATAATCTTGGCAACTGTACTTTTTCCAGCAGAAGCTGGACCATCAATAGCTACTTGCATTTCAATAAAAAAGAGACCACGGTCTCTTTATCCTTTCCTGTGATTTTAATTAAGTTTGAGTGTTTCCCCAGCTCTAATACTTGTTGCATCAGTAATATTATTCAACCGAGCTAATGTATCAACAGACATCCCATGAGCTGCAGCAATAGATGATAAGCTATCTCCATCTTGAACTACATATGTCCGCAACTCTGAACTTGATGAACTAGCAACTGAACTTGAAGAAGCGGCTTGAGAACTAGATGATGATTCGCTTGAAGCTGAGCTAGAACTTGAGGATTCTTTTACAATTTTAATTTTTTTACTCTTAGAACTTGCAGAACTTGAAGCTGAAGTTTTAACTCTAGTCGGTGTAGTCACATCTGAACTTGAAGATTTATGATTAAATGTCAAGTAAACTGGGACACCAACCAATACAACAATTACTAAACCAATTACCCATTTAACAAAATGATGAGCCTTTTTAGGCTTAGATTGTTGAACTCGTCCTTGTTCAGGCCGCTTAAAATGCTTGTAAGGGCCGTTATTTGATGAATTATTATTCACGATAAACACTCTCCCAACATAATCACTGTTATTTTAGCATATTTAAGGATAAAGAAAAAAGCCCCTCTTAGGGCTTATCTAATATTAGTCAAATTAAAATCTCTTTGAAGCAAAATTCTCTAGTTGTGGTAAAACAAATTTAATCACCATAACTGCTAAAATTCCGTTAATTACTCCCTTTATCACATTAAATGGAACAACTCCATAAAGAATGTAAGTTGCTGGGAATGAGAAATTAGCAAACTTAGCATACATTGGCATTAAAAGCCAAATATTTGCTAAGCTCATCGCAAGGGTTAAGCAAATTGTACCAACTACTACTGCGGCTATTTGCATAATGAATTTATCTTCATTTTTCTTGCTAACCACATATAAAGGCACAATATAGCAAATACTTGCCAAAAATGCTGCTATTTGGCCAACTAAAGACAGAATATTAAATCC
Source organism: Lactobacillus mulieris (assembly GCA_022756575.1). Taxonomy (GTDB): domain Bacteria; phylum Bacillota; class Bacilli; order Lactobacillales; family Lactobacillaceae; genus Lactobacillus; species Lactobacillus mulieris_A. The sequence continues at coordinate 33,729 of JALBSH010000002.1, read as the reverse complement.
TGATAAAGCTAAACTCAAGAAGCACTTAATAAAAGCCATTCCAATTCCAGACACTGGTCCGAATAAAAAGCTACCAATTAAAATAATGACATCTGAAAAATCCATTTTTAAAAATGGGAAAATCGGAATAATTGGGAATTCAATCTTCATTACTACAAAAGCAATTACACCAATCATTACTGCTGCTAAAGTCTTAGCTAGATTTGATCTTGTCTTAGTCATAAATATTTCCTACAAACAAAAGGGTCTGCGCTCCAAGAGGCAGACCTTTGAGAAAGTATTATGTAATTTTCCTTTATCAGCCTGTCTTCTTCCATCTAGACTATACTATCGGTACCTTAGGGTTCAGCCACATAAGTGGGTTGCTGACTCAAACAGCCGGTCGGGATTTTCACCCTGCCTTGAAGACGCTTTCCTATTAAATTCAGCTTCAGTATACTACATGCTTTTTAGTTTAGCAACTTCTTCACGAGTTAATTCACGATATTTACCTGCAGTAAGTGACTTTAAGGTTAAAAAAGCATATCGTTCACGTGATAACTTATCAACTAAATGACCTACTGCCTTAAACATTCTTTTAACTTGATGGTAATGTCCTTCATGAATTGTTAATTGAACAATTGAAGTTCCCTTTTCTCGATTAGTGCTAATGATTTTTACCTTTGCAGGTGCTGACTTTTTACCATCAATCCTTACACCATGTTTTAAACTATATATTTCTTCTGGGGTTAAAAAGCCCTTAATTTTTGCAACATACACTTTATCTACCATGTGGCGAGGGTGCATTAGTTTATTAGCCAATTCACCATCATTAGTAATAAGTAGTAACCCAGAGGTATCATAGTCAAGTCTCCCTACTGGATACAAACGATAAGGACTCTCTTCAAAAAAGTCCAGAACAGTTTTTCTTCCTTTATCATCTTTTACAGAAGAAATAACTCCTCTTGGCTTATATAAAAGGTAAGTATGTTTACTTTCTTTTTGAATTGGTAAGCCATCAACTTCAATATTTGCACTAGGTTCAACCTTAGTTCCCAATTCAGTTACAATTCGCCCATTAACTGCCACTCTGCCTTCAGTTATCATTTTTTCAGCTTTCCGACGAGAAGCTATACCTGCTTGAGCAATCAATTTTTGCAAACGTTCTGCCATTATCTTTCTCCTAGTCTATTTTGAGGATTATTACTATCTTTTGCCTTAAAGAGATCTACTTGTCCCTTTTCATCAATACTTTCATTTTCAAAATCTTCAATCACTGGCAAATCAGCTAAAGACTCATATCCAAAATATTGCAAGAAATAATCTGTCGTTACATATAAGTTAGGATGACCGGGAACATCTTTTTTCCCGCTTGTTTTAACTAACCCACGCCAAATTAACGTTTGAATTGCACCAGCAGAATTAACTCCTCGAATTTCATCGATTTCAACTCTTGTAATTGGTTGACGATATGCAACAATTGCCAAAATTTCTAAAGCTGATTGGCTCAAGGTCTTTGAAAGATCTTTTTGATAATATTTTTCAACAACATCAGCCACATCATAACTTGTTGTCATCTTATATGTATCTTTAATCAAACTAACTTGCAAACCTGAATTTTCATCCTCAGATAGTTTTTGAGTTAACTTCTTCGCTAACTCACGCAAAGCCGGAGCTTCAATTTCTAATAATTGACACAAGTTAGCTTGTTCAACACCTGTATCACCAGCTAAGTATAATAAACTTTCTAATTCAGCGAGCTTAGTTGCCATTTACTAATCAATTCTTTCTAGTGTCAAATCGCCATATTCACGACCTTGACTTACTTTTATTTTTTTATTTTTACTCATTTCTAAAATAGCCAAAAAGAGTGAAATTACATCATCTAAGGTTTTAATTTTTTGAATACATGAAAAAAAACTAATCCTTGTTACTTGCGAGAACTTATTTTCAAGCATTTTAGTCATATCACTTACAGAAGAATATTTAATCTTTACTGTAGCTGATTCTGGTGTCCGCAATTTATACCGCCGAATCAATAAGGAGAAGGTATTAGCTAATTCACTCTCACTAAGTTGTCCTAATGGTAATGGAGATATGCTTTTAGCTTGTCCTACACTAGGCTCTTTGGCTACAGTAACAGGGACACTATCATTACGCTGTTTTAAATATTTAGATATTTTCTTAAAAACAGAGTATTGAACTAATTGTTCAACTAATTCTTGTCTTGGATCGATATCTGGTTCTTGCTCTAATTCAACAAAATCATTTTTGGGCAATAAATATTGTGACTTAATTCTCAATAAAGTTGATGCCATAACAAAGTACTCACCAGCTAGTTGCAAGTTGAGTTCTTTCATTTTTTCAAGATACGTAAGATATTGTCTTGTTATTTCAGCAATTGGAATATCATAAATATCAATCTCTTGAGAACGGATTAAGTGTAATAATAAATCTAATGGCCCTTCAAAATTGGGTAATTCAACTTTTAAATTTTCTGTCATCGTTAATCCTTAAATAAGTAACTATAATCTGGAAGTGCTGTTAATCGCTTCTTGGGAAATTCTTCACGTAAATCTCTAATTATTGCTTGTTCATATTCGTGATTTCTAAATCCCGGTGCTAGTGACAAATATCTAATTAAAACAAAATGTTCTAATAATTGAATCCCCACAATCCCGATTAAATCAGACTCTTTATCTCTAAATAAATATAGGAAGAATTCACCAGAATTATCATACAAACTCATTTCTTCTTGTAAATTTTTTAAATTTCGTAAATCAGGCAAATAGGATAACAACCCCATTGCGATTTTTTCATAGTCTTTTTTATATTTTACTAACATAATTATGCTCTAGGATGTGTTTTCTGATAAACATCAAAAATATGCTTTTGTGATAAATTAGTATAAATCTGAGTTGTACTAATGTCACTGTGACCCAATATTTCTTGCACAACTCGCAAATCTGCTCCGTTTTCAAGTAGATGAGTCGCGAAAGTATGCCTCAAAGTATGCGGCGTAATATCTTTGTCAATCTTAGCCAATTTACTATATTTCTTAATTGACTGCCAAACTGCTTGTCTTGTTAACTGTCCGGCTCTATTATTTAAAAATAAAAAGTCACACGCAACACCCTTTTTGAGCAATGCTGGATCTCTTACATTTTTTAAATACTTATCAAGCCAATTTAAAGCAAAGTCAGTCACAGGAACCAACCGCTCTTTTGAGCCTTTCCCCAAAACCCTAATTATCTTTAAATCAGTATGCAAGTCCGCTTCTTTTAAATTAATTAATTCGCTGACCCGCATGCCAGTAGCATACAGTAATTCCAAAATTGCCCGATCACGCAATCCAGTTGTAGTTTTGATATCAGGTTGAGCTAGCAGCTGTTCTACTTCCTTTTGTGAAAGAGCAAGTGGTAGTCTTTTTTCTTGCTTAGGAGTATCAATTTGAATTAAAGGATCAACTACCAAAATATGTTGTCGCAACAAATAGCGATAAAACCGTCGCAAAGTAGTTATGCCACGACTAATTGTACTAGTCTTTTTTCCTTCATCACGCTGTTTAGCTAGATAAGAATCGATTATCAATGGATCTTCTGGCCAATCAGTAATTTTTTCTTTATCTAAATATTCAATAAATTGGTTTAAATCCAATTGATATGAATCAACTGTATTCTTACTCAAGCCCCGCTCCAAACTGCAAAATCTCAAGAAATCAGCAACTTGATCAAGATTATTCTTCTTCATTTTTATCTACCAAAGTAATTTTACCAGCATCTTTATCTTCAACAATCAAGCCTTGCTTTAGCAATCTACCAATTGCTCTCTTAAAAGCTGATTTAGAAATACCAAAATGATTTTTTATATCTTGCGCATCACTTTTATCGTAAAATGGCAAAGATTTGCTTGCTTCACGTCTAAGTGACATCAAAATCATCTGACTATCTTCATCAATTTCTTCAAATGCTCTTGGTAATACACTCAAATTTAAACGGCCATATTTACTAATTCCTACAACTCTAGCCTTAATTTGTTCCCCTAATCTAAGTGGGGTCATCATTTCGCTTTCATGGATAAAGCCTAAATAAAAATCGCTTGTTAAAACAAAATCTCCTACTGGACGCGTCGCATAAACAGTAACTAACAAGTTTTTATTTTTCATATTTTGAGGAAATTTGCTTGAAAGTTGTTCAAAAACATTTTCATCGGCCATTTTTGCCCAAATACGATCTTTATGGTCGGTTTCTAAAGTAACTAACAAGCGATCTCCAATTCTTGGCCATTTCGCCTTATCAAGAGGTAAATCATCCAAAGAAATAACTACATCTTTATCTGGCAAACCAATATCCACAAAGACTCCTAAATCACGTCTAACTTCAGTAACTTTACTCCATCCATATTGATCTGGCATTGCAAAAGGATAAAACTGAGTCATTTGTTTTTTATGATTTTTATTATCATAAATAAAGCCTTGAACAATATCACCTAATTGGGGCATTTGCTCTTGAGTAACTTCTAGCTTATTGAGCTCATAAGTCACCCCATTTACCTGAACATAATATGCCTCGTCATTTTTATCAATAACTTTTCCTTTTTGAATTGTCCCTAGCATGCGAGGCCTCCTTTCTTAAATATATTTATTTTACATAATCTAATTCTATAGTATAAAGAATTTAGGCAAAAAATAAAAGCAGTCTGAAAAATCAGACTACTTTTATTTTTATATTTAACTAGCTATTATAAGTTAGCTGCTTCACCTTGGTATACAGCACCACGACGAGCATCAATAGTAATAGTAGTGTTGTCAGCAATCTTGTCAGTTGCGTCAGTAGCACCAACGATAACTGGGATACCTAATGAAAGACCAACAACAGCAGCATGTGAAGTTAAACCAGAAGCTTCAACTACTAAACCACTTGCCTTCTTGATTGCGGGTAAGTAATCCTTGTCAGTAGTCTTAGCAACTAAAATGTCACCATCTTCTACCTTGTTGTTTGCTTCATCAGCACTGTTTGCTACAACAGCCTTACCGATAACTGAACCAGTACCTACACCAAGACCCTTAACAAGCTTTGAACCGATAAGTTCAAGCTTCATCAAGTTAGTAGTACCAGATTCACCAACCGGAACACCAGCAACGATAATTACTAAATCGCCATCCTTAACGAAGCCGTTTTCCTTAGCAATCTTAGCTGCCTTTTCAAACATATCATCAGTTGAAGTTGGCTTTTCAGTAAGAAGTGGTTGAACACCCCAAACAATACCAAGTGAGTGTTGAATCTTTTCATCGAAAGTCAATGCAACGATGTCTGCATTTGGACGGTACTTAGAAATCATTCTTGCAGTGTAACCTGATTGAGTTGCAGTAATGATAGTCTTTACACCTAATTCTTCAGCAGTTCTAACAACTGATTCACCGATAGCTTCAGTTACATTTGAACCTTGGTATTCTTCAAATCTTTGAAGTGCCAAAGTGTTACGTTGTGCAATTTGCTTTTCAGTACGTACATCAATGTCGTGCATTGCTTGTACTGATTGTACAGGGTATAAACCGTTTGCTGATTCACCTGAAAGCATAGTTGCATCAGTACCATCCAAAACAGCGTTAGCAACGTCAGTTACTTCGGCACGAGTTGGACGTGGGTTTTCTTGCATTGAGTCAAGCATTTGAGTAGCAGTAATAACTGGCTTACCTAATGCATTTGCCTTCTTGATCAAAGTCTTTTGTACAAATGGTACGTTCATGAATGGGATTTCAACACCCATGTCACCACGAGCTACCATTAAACCATCAGAAACTTGAAGGATTGAATCAATGTTGTCGATACCTTCTTGTGATTCAATCTTAGGGAAGATCTTAACGTGGTCTTGGCCAGCGTTTTCACATAATTGACGAATATCTAAAACGTCTTGAGCCTTACGTACAAATGAAGCAGAAATAAAGTTAATGCCGTGTTGTAAACCGAAGTTAATGTCATCAGTATCCTTTTCAGTAATACCTGGGAGACGGATTTCAACACCTGGTGCGTTAACACCCTTCTTAGAACCAATTAAACCAGTGTTTTGAGCCTTGGTTACTAATTCCTTGTTTGCTTCATCTTTTTCAGTGATTAATAAGTCAACCTTACCATCATCGATTAATACGTGACCACCTACGTGAGTGTCATCGTAAAGACCTGGGTAAGTTACGTAAATCTTGTCCTTGTTACCCTTCTTGGTAGCATCCATAGAAATACGCATAGTTTCACCAGTGTGAATAGTGAACTTGCCTTCTTCTTGTTCGGTAGTTCTGATTTCAGCACCCTTGGTGTCAAGCATAATACCAACTAACTTGCCGGTCTTCTTTTCAGCTTCTCTAACCAACTTCATACGTGAAAGGTGTTCTTCGTGATCACCGTGTGAGAAGTTGAAACGGAAGACATTTGCACCTGCTTCAATTAACTTAATAATAGTTTCTAAATCGTTTGATGCAGGACCTAAAGTACTAACAATCTTAGTTTTCTTCATTTAAAAAACTCTCCTATTACAAAAACAAAATTTACCGTGACAAATCATCATTCATTGCAAGCAATGAGTAATCACCAACATGGCGTGAATCAAATAAATCAACGATGTCATGAGTACACAAGTGATTGTCTTCAATACCTACAGCTAAGCCACCTTTTCCTTCCATAAGAAGCTTAACAGCATATGAACCCATTTTACTTGCTAAAACACGATCACTAACAGTAGGTTCACCACCACGTTGCATGTGACCTAAAACTTCAGTACGAGCATCAAAGTCACCATACTTGAGAAGTTCCTTCAAGAAGTCTTCTGAAGACATTACGCCTTCTGCAACAATGACAATACCGTGATCCTTACCATTAGCAAAGCTCTTTTTAAGCTTGTTAGCAATAGCTTCAATGTCATATGGCTTTTCTGGAATAACGATAGCATCAGCACCGCTTGCCACACCAACACGCATGGCAATATCACCACAATCACGACCCATAACATTAATTACGAATACACGTTGGTGACTGCTTGCAGTATCTCTGATTTTATCAATTGCATCAGCTGCTGTAGTGCAGGCAGTATCAAAACCAATAGTTAAATCAGTGAATGGAATATCATTATCAATAGTACCTGGAAGACCAATAGAGTTAAATCCTCTCTTAGTCAAAGCCAAAGCACCATGGTAAGAACCATCTCCACCAATAACTACTAATGCTTCAATACCATGCTTCTTCAATTGTTCAATACCACGTAATTGACCTTCTTCTTGCGCAAACTCCGGATAACGAGCTGTGTAAAGGAAAGTACCACCACGAGTTAAGATATTGGCAACTGAATCAGATGTCATTGGGAAGATGTCACCAGCAACTAACCCTGCAAATCCGTAGCGAATACCGAATACTTCGATGCCATTAGCCATCGCAGTTCTAGCAACCGCACGAACAGCAGCGTTCATACCAGGGGCATCCCCACCACTTGTTAAAATACCAATCCGTTTCATGAATTCACCCCATCATGATTATTATGTGTAATTTCTCACATCAATTAAATACTACCATTTTTTTCTCTCAAAGTCTTTAAAAAAATGGGCTAAATTACTATTCTGTTGCTTTTTTTATTTTGTTAGCGTTACCATTGCCGCTAGATTGTGATTCTTTGAATTTGTTTTTATTCAGTAAAATTGACAAGTTTCAAATTGGTCAACATATATTGAACTTTTCCAGCATCATAGCGATCACTTTGAGTTCTAATTCCCAAAAGATATATTTGTCCCTCTTTCAAGATATTTGAAATATTATTGTAAATTCCTGGGAAAATTGTAATTTCTTGTTCACTGCTTGCATCCCTAAAAGTTGAAAAAGCCATTGTATCGCCTTTTTTAGTTCTAATTAATTTCAATTTAATTAATTTACCAACTGCAATTCCCGTTTCATTAACTGTAAAAGAATTTAAAGCTTGAGCATTGAATCGTTCGGCGTATTTTTGAACAACTAAAATTGGAGTTTTGGTTGTTGAAAAACCTAACACTTCTTCTTCCATTGTGGCCTTTTCATTTGAATTAGGGGCTGGTGCTTGCTCTAAACGAATTCCACCTAATCCTTCAGATAAAGTTTCATTTTGACCAGTAAACTTAATATTTTCTACTATTTCTTTGCAGTTAGCCAATAACATTTTTCGATTTTCATCAATTTTGTCAAAGCAACCTGCCTTAATCATGGCTGCAATCGCTTGTTCAGAAAGAAATTTAGCATCTATTTTTCTTAAAAAATCGGCTAAAGAGGTAAAGTTTTTCGGCAAACCAGCAATATTTCTTAAAAAATCAACTCTCAGACCCTTAATTGCTTTAAGGCCAACCTGAATTTGACCATTTACCAAATAATAGTCAGTCTGACTATTATTAATATCTGGGGCCAAGATTTTTACACCAGCTTCTTGAGCCTGAGTGATATATTCACCAGCTTTTACTCGATTAGCACTAACAGAATTTAATAATGCAGTAAAGAATGCAGCTGGATAATGAACTTTTAAATAAGCAAGCCAAAAAGCAATTTTGGAATAAGCTACCGCATGTGAACGATTAAAACCATAGTTAGCAAACTGTTCAATATATGCATAAACTTTGCTAGCAGTAGCTTGTGGATGGCCATTTTTAACTGCTCCAGCAATAAATTTTTCGCGTTCTTGATCAATTAAATCTTGCTTTTTCTTAGACATGGCTCTACGCAATAAATCCGCCTCACCCAAGCTAAAACCAGCCATAATTTGTGCAGTCTGCATAACTTGTTCTTGATAAACCAAAATTCCATAAGTTGGTTGTAAAAGTTTCGCTAAAGATGAATCGGGATAAGTGATTGGCTCTTTACCTTGTTTTCGATTAATAAAATGATCAATATTTTGAATTGGTCCTGGCCGATATAAGGCGTTAACGGCTACAACATCTTCAAAACTATCAGGATGCAATCGCCTTAGAACATTTTTAATTCCTTGTGATTCAAATTGAAACACAGCATCAGTCTTCCCCTTTTGAAACAATTGTAAGGTCTTAATATCATCAAGAGGGATCCTTTTAGGGTCTAATTTTATGCCATCTTTTGCTAGCAATTCTATCGTATCACCTAAAATAGTTAAATTTCTTAATCCCAAAAAATCAATTTTTAATAAGCCTAGTTCCTCAACGTGGGCTTTTGTTTGTTGGGTCACAGGAATCCCCAATGTTCCTGCTTGCAATCCTGCTATTTGCGCAATAGATTTGTCACTAATTACTAGTCCTGCTGCGTGAATGGAGGCATGGCGTGGTATCCCTTCTAATCGCATAGCCGTTTTAAATAATAACTTATTAAGTTCTGATGCATTAACAAGCAATTGCAATGCTTTTGATTCTTGATAAGCCTGTGCTAAGGTGATTTTTGATTTGGAAAACGGGATTGCATGGGTAAATTTACTAGCTTGAATTGTTGTTAAACCAAATACCCGGGCGCAATCACGCAAAGCCTGTTTTGCAGCCAAAGTCCCAAAAGTCAATATCTGGGCCGCATGATCCATTCCATATTTTTCAAACATGTATTTAATGATTTCATCACGACGATTATCTGGGATATCAAGGTCGATATCTGGCATTTGAGCTCGAGCTGGATTTAAAAATCTTTCAAAAAGCAAATTATATTTTATAGGATCAACTTCTGTAATTGCCAAACTATACGCCACTAAAGAACCTGCTGCTGAGCCACGACCTGGTCCAGTAGTAATATCAACAGAATGGGCATAATTTATTACATCCCACACAATTAAGAAGTAGTCATCAAAGCCCATCTGATCAATAATTTTTAATTCATAATCTAGCCTTTTTTGATAAATTTCTGGGATTGGTTGCCCATTAAAACGCTTAGCAAGCCCTTTTTGAACTAACTGACGTAAATATATTTTAGAATCAGGGGCAAAACTTTGCTTATATTTAGGTAATTCTGGTTGAGTAAAAGTTACTGACGCCTTACATTCATCAGCTATTTTAGCTGCATTATGCAAAGCTGATAAAATACTGCATTCATTATACGCAGATACTAATTCACCACTGGTGCGTAAATAATGAGAACCCTTTTGCAAGGCCAAACTAGAAGTATCAACTAATTTTTGTCCTTGTTCAATCGCTCTTAATGTTTTTACCAAAAAATGATCACTAGCTTGCAAATATTGAACATCTTCAGTTGCAGCTAGAGGTAAATTAAACTGTTTAGCCATGCTTTTTGCATAATCAATATATGGCTGATTTTTACCGGCATAGGCTCCTAAATATAAATCACTAGAGCTGGGAATTATTTTTTGTAATTCACGAATGAAATCACTTCCCAACTTTTCATTATTTTCAGCTAGATAGCGCAGTTCACTAGTTATATTAGCTGGCACAATAAAAACTTGATCACTTAAATATTTGGCTAACTGCTTTAGGGTTAAAACTTTACGTTCATCGCCATTATCAGTTTTTAGATTGATTGCACTAGATAAACGTAATATATTTTTATAACCTTGGTTATTTTTAGCAATTGAAATTAAGTCATAACGATGCGCTTGGTCAACAATCCCATTAAGTCTGATTGTCATTCCAAGTAAAGGTTTTAAGTTAACTTTTTTGGCAGCTAAATAAAAATCAACTAAGCCATATGTAACATTTATATCAGTTAAGGCTAAACTACTATATCCTTTATCTACGGCATCTTTCACCAAATCATCAATTAAAATTGGACTTTTGAGCAGAGAAAAAGAACTCAGCGTTTGTAAACCAGAAACTTGCATCACGTGACCCCTTTCATTTATTCTAAGTATACCAAAAACTGGTATTATGTTTCATTTCCTTGTTTACAATTTCAAAATTTGATAAAATGCAAAGCGAAAGAAGGAGAGATTATGCGCTACATTATTTCAGTAATTTGGAGTACTATTTTTATGTCAATCATTGGTTTTATTGCTGCAGCATTAACTGAAACGCAATTTAACCCAATGCAAGCAATTCGTGTAGGAATTGTATTTGGTTTGTTATTTGCTGTTATTATTCCTTTCATCGCAGCTAAATCATACAAGGGTAAAACCAAGTACAGTAAGATGTTATAATTATTGAATATAAAAATAGGAGACGTAGAATGTTACGTCTCCTTTTATTTTTATTGAAACTCTTTAACTTTTTCAATCTTTACTCTATATTCTGGTTTATAACGAATTGCCCAATCTTTCGTTATAATTTTATCAATAAGTTCTTCTTGATAAGTTGCTTCATATTTTTGACCTTTGAAAGTAAAGGCTAGTGTGTACCAGATAGTATTGGTAAAAGCCCTTTGATTCCTAACAAAAGGCTGGGCAACTTTTATTTCATGAGTATTAATATTTTGTTTTTTCAAAGCTAATTCAATTTCTGAATAGGCAACCTTCGTATCATGCTCTTCTTGAAAAGACAAATAACTTAAATAAATACCAACTAAAATCAGCAAATTGAATAAAAGTGTTAAAATCCACACCATCAAAGGGTGCTTTTGTCCAAAGTTTTTCATAGTTATACCTACTTTAGATGTTCAATCTTTCCAGTTTTTAAACTGTACCAATCAAAGTGTCTTCTTCCAGATTTCTTGTAGCAAGCAAGGATATATTTCCTATCTTTATATTCATATGTTTGATAATAAACCTTGCTTTCTGTATCTTCTTGCATCATATCCAGTGCTTTGGCTTGTGGTTTCTTTTCTGAAACCACTTGAGTAATTTGATAGTTAAAATATGCTGATTTAATCGAGGTTAAAATCTTGGGTCCGAAAAACATTAAGAAAACTATACTCCAAAATACAATTACTGGAGAAATAAATGGATGATTCTGGCAAAATGATGTTACTTTCTTCATAAGCTTTCTCCTTAAAAAATCCCACTCATCATTTCAGTTTAATTATATCATGTAAGCAATTTCAAAATTAAAAAGACCACTTCCTTTTGAAGTGATCTTTTTATCTAATAAAACTTGTAATATTGCTTAGTATCTACCTTAACTTCGCCACTAGTCAGATATTCAGTAAACATTTGTACATAATCTTTATCAAGCATTAGTTCAATTTTATCCATTGAATATGCAGGGTAGAAACCTCCACCCATAGCCCGATAATTATTTACTGCCAAATGATAAATATGTTCATCTTCGATTGGTTTTCCATATAAAGTCAATTCTACTACTCTTTGCCCATGTGGCTTAGATAAATCAACTTCATAATGTAATGGATAAAAGACATCAAAATGATACAACTGTGGCTTAGGCTTAATATAACGATCAATGAAATGAATATTTCCCTCGTTATCTTTTTCAAGGAAAGTAGCAGCATGTTCTAAAATCTCCCTTAATTCCTTGCCAGTTAGTTTTACCTTACAAAGCTGATTAGCATATGGATAATTCAAAATAACTTCTCTCAAAGTTACTGTTTGATTGGTAAACCCACGTGCCTTTTCGCTCATAACAGCAGTTGCAGAAATATCAGCACCAGTAAAGTAAATTTGCATTTGTTGAAGCAGATTTATAAATGGTGCTCCTTTAGTTCTACCTTCAAAAGCATTTTTAATTGGTGCTGGCTCAGATAAATGAGCAATTGGTTGATCAAGCCATGCTTGAGCTTTTTCGTCAACATCAGTTATATCTTTTACAATTTCTGAATCTGGTTCATAATCTTTAGTCTCAATTAAACTAGTTTCTAAATTGTTAATCTTAACACCATCACTAGTTTTATCCAAATCAATTACTACTTGCGCAACACATTCGCCTCGATATCCTGGTTGGACGATGGCAGTATTATTAACCACTAAGTTCAAGCGACGATGTTGATGCCCAGTCAAAAACACATCAACTTCTGGAACTTCTGTTAAAATCTTGTAGCCTTCGTTTTCACCATTATGTGGTTCAGTAGCTACTCCAGTAACGGGATCACTTTCAAAGCCCCCATGATACATTACAGCTAAAATATCAACGTCTTTTTTCAATTTAGGTGCTAATTTCTTTATTTGCTCAAAAGCTGAGACAAACTTTAACCCCTGAATATGTTCTTCTGGTTCCCAATGGGGAACATACTGGGTTGTAATTCCTAATAAACCGATTTTAACCCCATGACGTTCAATAATTTTGTATTCTTGACCAAAAGCAGGATTATCTGTATTTTCATCAAGAATATTATCATTTACAAAACTAGCTGTATTTTTTTCAATATAGTGCTTTAAATAATCCAAGCCAAAGTTAAAATCATGATTTCCTAAGCAGCGACCATCATATCCAATTTCATTATAAGCAGCAGTAAATTGATCGAGCCGTTTGAAACTACTATCTTTATGACAAAAACTTGCCAATGGTGAACCTTGCAAACAGTCACCTGCATCAGTAACTACTACATTATCTGCACCCCATTTTTCTCTTTGCTTTTTAATAGCAGTTGAAACTCTACTCAAACTAATTGGTGCTTCATAATCATTTTTATCTTGATAATCTGTTGGTAATAAAAATCCATGCGTATCGCTAGTATGTAAAAAAACTAGTTTCATTGTTCAATAATACTTTCCTCTTTGTTTTTTTGTAAAAAAAAAGACACCGCAAATCAGGTGTCTATTAATTAGTCGTTGTTGTTAGCTTTTTTAACAACTTGACGACCCTTGTAGTAGCCGTTTGGTGAAACACGGTGGCTTAAACGGTATTCACCTGTAGTTGCATCGTAATGCATTGCAGGTACAGTTAACTTAATGTGACCACGACGTGAACGTTTCTTTTGTTTTGAAGTTTTTCTTGCAGGAACTGCCATTCGTTAAATCTCCTTTTTTGTAGTTTGAGACTGAAAAAGTCCAATAAGAATTAGACTTCGTTACTCACGTATTTCCATAATACTATTAGATAATGGATAAATCAAGTTATTCATTAATCTTCTTGTCGTTTTTTTTCTTAAAAAATCCCCATGATCCTTTTTGGTCATTCTGACTCTTTTCTCCCATTAGCCATGATACTAATGCCCCTAAAAAAGCCATAATAACCAAGACTACAATTAACGGCAGTTTAGGTTTAACTACCAAAAAATTAATTGTAACTGGTTCCGTATTTAATAAAACAAAGATTATTAATAATAAACTTACTGCTAATCCAATAACTAAATTCTTTTGTTTATTCATATCCATTACTTTCTAGATCCAAAAATCATTGATAAATAATCACCAGCAGATGGGAATAAGTTATAAAGTTTAGCCATCGCTGCTAATGATAATGGTAGATTGAGCTCACGCTTATCACTACCAAAATAATGTACAACTTGCCAAGCAACATCATCAGGATCTAACATGAAAGATTGAACGTTGTGGACATAATCGCCAGTATGATCTGCTCTGTTAAAGAAATTAGTATAAACAGGACCTGGATTTACCGTCATTACTTTTACACCAAATGGTTTAAGTTCTAAGCGTAAAACATTTGAAAACTGAATAACTGCAGCTTTTGTAGCACTATACACTGCAGACTTAGTTGTTGGTATTTTTCCAGCCATCGAGCCCAAATTGATTACTTGACCTGATTTTTGATCAATCATCACTCTCGCAATTAATCTAGTGAAGTAAATTAAACCCAAGACATTAACCTGGAACATATTAGTTATAAGTTGCGGATTTTGATCAAAGAAATCATCAAAATCACCAAAGCCTGCTGCATTAACTAAGAAATCAATCTGCTTAACGGCCACGATAATTTTTTTGAAAGTATCTTCAATTTGATTGGCTTTTCCCATATCAGTTGGATAAACCCAAACTTCAGCTCCTGATAATTCTTTGGCTTCAGCCGCTACTTCCAATAATTTTTCTTCACGACGAGCAATTAAAATTAAATTGGCACCTCTTTCTGCAGATTGCAAAGCAATTGAACGTCCCAATCCGCTTGATGCACCAGTAATAACAACAACTTTATTGCGTAATGAATTATTCATGATTTATCCTCTCATTGGAATATCAAAAACATCTAAATCATTTACTAATACTGTATTAGGGAATACTTTTTGCGCTTGTTTTTCCAAAATATGTGCTTTTGACCCTAAGTAACGAGCTGACACATGAGTTAAAAATAAGCGCTTTACATTTGCCTTCTTAGCAATTTCAGCTGCTTGAGTAGCTGTTGAATGATAATATGCTTTAGCCATTTTACCTTCAGGTCCAGCAAAAGTTGATTCATGAACTAAAACATCTGCATCTTGGGCTAATTCAGCAATTGAAGGCGTAATCCGAGTATCATAAATAATTGTAACAATTCTACCCTTTTTTTCAGGTCCCAAAAAGTCTTTACCATTTAGAACCCTTCCATCTTCTAACTCTACCACTTTTCCAGCTTTTAATTGACCTAAAATTGGCCCATTAGGTAGATGATATGGAGCTAGTTTATCCATTAATAATACACCAGGATGCGATTTTTCTACTACACGAAAGCCAAAACTTGCAACACGATGATCTAGTTTTTTGCAATATACGGAAAATTCTGCATTTTCAAAAATTTTTTGATCATCTTTCAATTCAACAAAATGAATTGGATAGCTAACTTTAGTTTTAGATATACGTAATGCTGTTGTAACAAATTGTTCAAGCCCCGCTGGTCCATAAATAGTTAAAGGTCCTACATCTCCTTGAAAAGAACGAGTTGACAGCAAACCTGGTAAACCAAAAATATGGTCGCCATGATTGTGGGAAATAAAAATTTTAGTAATTTTTCTTGGACGGATATTGGTACGTAAAATTTGATGTTGAGTTGCTTCTCCGACATCAAACAGCCAAATCTCATTCAGCTCGTCAAGCAACTTTAAAGCTAGACTAGAAACATTTCGCTGCTTGGATGGCTGCCCAGCTCCAGTTCCTAAAAATTGAATTTCCATTAATCATTCCCCTATCTAAAACTTTGCTTTTTTCAATATTTCATTTGTAATATAGCTACTATAATACTTTGATCCTTCAATATTTGGATGTGTTTGATCACCATAAAACCAATCATTGTGGTTCTTGCTATAACTATACCAGTCAATTACTGATAGATTCTTATACTTTGCACTAGCTTTTGCAATCAAATCATTTACTGGTCCTTGCCATTGCCTGCTTGGAACATGAATACTTATCCAAAAAGCTTGCCTTTTAGGGCCAATAATTTTCATCAAATGATCAACATCATTCATAGAAAAAGGTCCATTAGTTCCTAAACCTATTAAAACATTTTCAGCCAAAGCGCCTTGGCCTTTATATTGATCAAATAAGCCAATAGTTGGTACTAACTGCCTTGAAACAGCAGCATCAATTAAAGCATTCGGCATTAATTGCTTAAGCATATCACTAGAACCAGCCATCACTGAATCCCCAATTGCCGTTACATGAACTTTTTGTGCTAATTGTAACTCAACCTGATTGATTCCATATTTTTCAAATTCCTTATTAACTGGTTTATCCTTAGCAGCCTGTTCTGCTTCTACGTAAACTTTAGATTTACTTTCTTTTTTCTTGGTACTTTTAAATTTGTCAATTAACTGTTTATTTGACTTTTCTTGATTAGCCTTGTTTCTCTCAATTCTTTCAGCAAGCTGTGATTTATTTGCATTTACCACTTTAACAGCTGGGGATTTTATTAAGGCAATTGTTCCTAACGCTAAAATTAAAGTTGATATTCCACTAGCAATTCTTAAATGAGCATTTTTTTCTGAGTCCTTTAAATGAGTAATAAATATCCGAATGCTCTTAAAACTAATTTTAGAAAATGGCTTTTCAATAAAGCGATACGTCAATTCAGCCAAGCCTAAAATAATAGCAAGCTCAATTAGCCGATATAAAACGGCATGATTTGCCATATCGGTAAACTTAGCTTCAAAAAAGACCATAACTGGGAATTGGTACAAATATATTCCATAGCTTCTACTACCTATCCAATCAAAAATTCGATTTGTAAAAATTTGATTCCAATGACTGGCTGGGTGAGCTATTATTGCGACTAAAATTGTAGTAAACAAGCTAAATAAAAACATTCCACCACGATAGGCAAAAGTAGCCTGTGGATCCATAATTCTTGATAAAAATAACCAAAGCATTCCAAGCAAAGAAACTGCACCAGTAATATCAAGAAATATCCAATCACTTCTATTAATTTTGGGATTAAGATGTCTAATTGGCCAAACAAATGCTAAAGCAGCACCTAATCCTAACGCAAAGAATCTAGTATCTGTCCCATAATAAATTCTGCTAGTATCAACATTTGGCTGATATAAAATCGCCATCTCTAAAGCAGACAAGATACTAAAACCTATAATAATCCAAAAAGCACGATATCTTGTCTTGCAAAACTTAATCAAGGCCATCATTATTAGTGGCCAAAATATATAAAATTGCCCTTCAATTGACATGGTCCAAAGATGAGTAAATGGTGATACATTCCCGGCAAAACGTTCAAAATAGCTCTGTCCATTAACTATTTGCCAAAAATTATAAATATTAAGCAAATTGGTTATAACAATCTGATTAAACTTGGCAAGAGTTTGTTGTTGAAACATTAATATATAAGCACCACTTGCCCATAATAATGTAATCAGCTGCGGATAAAGCCTTTTTAATCTTGATAAATAAAAACGTTTATTATCGTAATAACCTGTTTTTTCATAACTAGCTAATATGTGGTCAGTTACTAAATATCCGGATAATACGAAAAAAATCGGCACACCAAGATACCCACCAATAAAAGTATTAGGATCAAAATGATATAAAATAACTCCAATAACTGCTATTGCCCGAAGGCCTGAATACCCCTTTATAAAGCGATTTTTTCGCTGCATCCTTTCCAATCTCCCTTTTTATTGGACAAATTCAAAGGAAATGTCGCCAATTGTTACATCATCTCCATCGACAGCTCCTTTGGCTCTAAGTGCATCATCAACACCCATATTTTTCAGTTTTCTTGCTAAAAGCATAATACCATCTTGGTGTTCAATATTAGTTCTTTGAACCAAACGTTCAATTTTTGCACCAGTAACAATAAATTCATGTTCACCAACACATTCAACCTTAAAGCTTTCATCAACTTCAGGCTTAAATTTGTAGTTCTTTTCTTCAGTAGTTACTTCTTCCACTTCTTGACTAGCTTCAACTTCAGCCACTAAATCTGCGGCCTTATTCATTAAAAGTTCAAGTCCTTGATGAGTTACACTAGAGATTTTAAAAATTGGCTCTTCAATTCCTAGCTTTTCTAATCCTTGTTTAAACTCTGTAAATTTCTCTTCACTACCTGGAATATCCATCTGTGAAGCTACAATAATCTCACGTTTTTTAGTTAAATCAGCAGTATAATTACTTAGTTCTTTACGAATAATCTTATAATCTTCAACTGCATCTCGACCATTATTAGGGTCCATAGAAACTAAATGTAAAATAACCTTAGTTCTTTCAACATGACGCAAGAACTGAATTCCTAAGCCGACACCTTGACTGGCTCCTTCAATTAAACCTGGAAGATCGGCCATTGAAAAATCTCGACCATCATTTAAAACAACCATTCCTAAATTTGGTGTTAAAGTTGTAAATTCATAAGCCGCAATTTTTGGTTTTGCCTTGGTAACAACTGAAAGAAGTGTTGACTTACCAACAGATGGAAAGCCAACTAAACCAACATCAGCTAAAACTTTAAGCTCAAGTTTTAGAGTTCTAAATTCGCCCGGTTCACCATTTTCTGCAATTTCAGGTGCAGTATTAACGCTAGTTGCAAAGTGAATATTTCCACGGCCACCTCGACCACCCTTAGCAACCACTAATTCCTGACCTTTTTTGGTCATATCGCCAATGATTTCACCAGTAAAGAAATCACTCACAACCGTACCAACTGGAACTTTTAAGTATAAGTCTTTAGCTCCTCGACCATATTGTGACTTAATTCGACCATTTTCACCATTATCAGCTTTAAACTTTCTACGATAACGAAAATCCATTAAGGTTCTAAGTCCACTATCAGCAACAAAAATTATGCTACCGCCTCGGCCACCATCACCACCAGCTGGTCCACCATTAGGAACATATTTTTCATGACGAAAAGCGACCATACCATCGCCACCTTTACCAGCTTGGACTTCAATTTTAGTTTGATCAACAAAAGTTGGCATAATTTCCCTTCTTTCTAAAATGAATTTCAACTAATTAAACATACCATATTGACAAAGTAAATTAAATAAAATCTTCAAAAAAACTATAAAGTTAACTTTACAGATTGAGCCTGTGGCAAAGTTAAGCCTGCATCTTGTAACTCCTCAACAGACGCATCCTTAATTTTTTTCAATGAGCCAAATTTCTTAAGTAGTTTATTACGACTTTTAGGTCCTATTCCTTTAATTCCATCTAATTTACTTGCAAGTGAATTCTTGGCATGTGTTTGTCTATGAAAAGTAATTGCAAACCTATGAACTTCATCTTGGATTCTTGTCATTAGATAAAACCCTTCTGATTTAGGATCCATCGGGATAAGTTCTAAAGGTTTACCATTAATTGGATCACCAAAAATCAAATGATTGGTATGGTGATGATTATCCTTAACCATACCAGCAACAGGAATATCACAATTCAGTTCATTGCGCAAAACGTCTAGACAAGCATCTACCTGTATCTGACCACCATCCATTAAAATTAAATCTGGCAGGCGAGAATGTTCTTTTAACATTCTACTATATCGACGTCTTACGACTTCACGTGTATTTCCAACTTCATCTGCACCATTTTGATGCTCGACTTCACCTTTTAATTTATATTTACGATAAGCAGTCTTGAAAGGTTCTCCATCTTTAAAAACTACACAAGCTGAAACTGGATCTGTCCCTTGAATATGGGAATGGTCAAAACTCTCTATGATATGACCATATGGCAGACCCAAAGCTTTAAAAATTTCTGCTTGAGCTCCTTTGGTTTTACGATTTCCCAACTCAAGAAGCCGGAACTTTTCATCTAATTTAAGTTTAGCATTATCTTTAGCCATTTTAAGTAAATCACGTTTTGTTCCGCGCTGTGGAGTCCGAACCTTTACACCAAGGACTTCACTTAAATTACCATTATCTAAATCTTCAGGAACAAGAACTTCTCTAGGTAAAATTCGATTCTTTTGATTATAAAATTGAACAATAAAAGACATAAATTCATCTTTAGGATCTGATAAGTCCATCAAAGGGAACATTTTAGTTTCTCGCCGCAAAAGCTTAGCTTGTCTCAAAAAGAATATTTGAACAGAAATCCAACTTTTATCTACATAAAAATTGAAGATATCACGTTGAGTATGATCGTTAGAAATAATCTTTTGTTTTTCAACAGTTTGTTCAATATATCTTAATTGATCTCTTATTTCAGCAGCTCGTTCAAATTCTAAATTACCACTTGCAATTTGCATCTTTTCTGTTAACTTTTGCTTCACCTGAGTGATATCACCATTTAAAAAGCGCTTTATTTTTGCTATTTGTGCTTCATATTTACTACGCGGGACCTCTTGAAAACATGCACCTAAACACTGTCCCATATGATAATACAAGCAAGGTCTGCCTTGATGACCATTGCAACGTCTTAATGGCCAAACCTTTTGAATAAAACGCAATGTTGCTTGGGCGGCATAAACATTTGGATAAGGTCCAAAATAATAACCATTATCTTTATGAACAATTGAAGTTAAGCGTGTTTGAGGATCTTTTTCATTAGTTATTTCAATGTAAGGATAGCCAGTACCTTGCTTTAATTGAACATTATAATAAGGTTGATATTTTTTTATCAGCGTTATTTCAAGCAAAAAAGATTCTTTATCAGATGTCACTGTAATAATATCAAAATCAGCAATTTCTTTAACTAACTCAGCTCTTCGGCCAACTTGCTTACTTTTAAAATATGAACGAACCCGATTTTTTAAATTTTTAGACTTACCAACATAAATAACAGTACCATTGATATTTTTCATTAAGTAACAGCCTGGTTGTTCAGGTAATAACTTCAATTTATTTTCAATAAGTTGATTAGCCAAAAAATTCACTCCCTTTATATTCTACTTTTCTAGTCTAGCATGAAACTGCTTTTAAATGGCTTTTTATGTTTTACTTCCCTATAATTAAAAGTAAGATACAGGAAAAGGAGAATATTTATGACTGAATGGATGATCAGCTTAATCAATCAGTTTGGTTTTTGGGCAATATTATTTCTAATTGCACTTGAAAACGTCTTTCCCCCAATCCCTTCTGAAGTAATTCTTTCCTTTGGGGGATTTTTGACATTACATACGAAGATGTCATTATGGGAAGTAGTTCTTGCTTCAACAATTGGAAGCGTTCTTGGCGCATTAATATTATATTATGCAGGCTCGCTTTTTACTGAAGTAAGACTAAAGAAATTAGTAAATAATAAATTTATCAAAATGCTTGGTTTTAAAGAAGATGATGTCAGTAAAACAATAGCTTGGTTTAACAAGCATGGAAAAGGGGCTATTTTCTATGGACGATTTGTACCGATAATTAGAAGTTTAATTTCAATTCCAGCTGGAACTGCACAAGTTAAATTGCCGTTGTTCGTTGGACTTACCTTTTTAGGATCATTAATTTGGAACACAGTCTTATCCTCTCTTGGTTTTTACTTTGGTTCCAAGTGGGACATAGTTGTTCAAATAATTGATGATTATGCAATTTTATGTGCTGGCTTATTAATCATTGGCTTTGGAATTGGTTGTGTATATTGGTATAAAAAGAGAATAAAGAAGTAATTATAAAAAAGTGTCTGCCACTTAATCATTCAGGTGTCAGACACTTTTTGTTTTATTTTTCTTTTTTAACTCTTTTTTATGTTTAGGTGCCTTATTCATAACAGAATTTGCATCAGTTTTGTTCTCTCGCTTTTCAATCTTTTGATTATCAGAAGATGATGAATTTATTGTGTTAGATTTTAGACTTTCAGTGGTTAATTGTGGTTTTGAATTATTAACTAAAGAAGTAACTGGCTTTTTATTAACAGGTCTATCTGCGAAATTATTCTCTATACTTTTTACAGTTGGGTTAAGACTTGTCCTAACATTCGAGCTACTATCTATTAGTTCACTACTTGAACTGGAATTACTTTCACTTGTACTTGCTTTACCACTACTTGCACTAGTACTTGATTTGTGCTTGTAAATTTTATTGATGAGATTAATCTAGTTGGTTCTGCGTGGTAAATTGCAATTTTATCACCTTTTTTTAAAGTAAAATTTTCATTGAACTTAATACCTTTATTACCAATATACGTGTGGTGCTACACCAGTTGCAACCACATTTAAATTACTTCCATTAATTTCAATTGTAGCAAATTTAGTATCACCTAAGCCCTTAAAAGTCCAGCTATAACCTTGTGACCGCTGATCAGTTTGTGAAGGAGAGGTGCTTTCTGCTTTAACTGCTTGTACAGTATTTCCAACACTTAATAAACTTGCAGCAATTGCAGAACTTATTAAAATATTTTTCTTAAAATCACCTTTTTTAAAAACTCTTTTTTCATTTTGTAACCTCTTTTACCCTAATACAATCAAAATTATAGCAAATAGCTTGAGCTTTTACCCTTTCAAACTAGCTTAAAAAGATATTAAACGTTATAATATATAAATAAATTTTTTCAATTTTAACGAGGTGAGGTTTATCAATGAATATTTTTAGAAAAGAAAGCATTAATAAATACCTAGCCCAAGATCATAAATTTAGTAAAACGCTAACTGCTAAAGATTTAATTTCTTTAGGTGTTGGTGCAGTTATCGGGACTGGAATTTTTATTCTACCTGGAACTGTAGCTGCTAATTATGCTGGGCCAGGTGTGACCCTGTCATTTTTACTTGCTGCATTAGTATGTGTTCTTAGTGCTATGTCATATGCTGAATTTAGTTCAACTATGCCTGTTGCTGGGAGTGCATATTCATATGGAAATATTATTTATGGTGAAATTATTGGCTGGATATTAGGTTGGGCCTTAATTTTGGAATATATGTTAGCCGTTGCTGCGGTTGCAGCCGGTTGGTCAAGCTATTTTCAATCATTCTTAGCACCATTTAATATTAAATTACCAGCTGCATTTGTAAGTTCTTTTAATCCAAGCAAGGGAACTTATATTGACATAATTGCTATTGGGATTGTTTTATTAATTACACTCTTATTGTCTCGTGGAATGCGGGATTCTGTAAAAATTAATAATTTTGCTGTTATTCTAAAAATTGCAATTATAGTTTTATTTATAATAGTTGGTGCAAACTTTATTAAGCCAGCTAATTATCAACCATTTCTTCCATATCATTTTTCTGGAGTAATAAAAGGAGCAACTACTGTATTCTTTGCCTTTCTAGGTTTTGATTGTGTATCAAGTTCTGCTGCGGAAGTTAAAAATCCTCAAAAGAATATGCCCCTTGGCATTATTGGTACTTTATTAATTGCAACCCTATTTTATATGGGAGTTTCAATTGTACTTACAGGAATGGTTAACTATAAAGCTCTTGATGTAGCAAATCCCGTGGCTTTCGCTTTACAATTCGCACATCAAGACTGGATTGCCCAACTCCTCTCATTTGGAGCGCTAGTAGGTATGGCAACTATGATGTTAACTATGATTTATGCGAGTTCTAGATTGGTATATGCAATGGCACGTGATGGTCTTTTACCACAATCACTTGCTAAATTATCAACAAAAAATAAAACTCCACAAATAAGTTTATGGGTAGTAGCTATTATTATTAGCTTAGGGGCTGGAGTATTTTCTGTAGATCAATTAACTAGTCTAGTAAACTTTGGAACCTTATTGGCATTTACATTTGTTTCATTTGGAATCTTACCACTTAGAAAAAGAAAAGATTTACCAAATAATGGATACCAAATGCCAGGATACCCTGTTTTACCAATTCTTTCTGGATTAATTTGTTTATATTTATTAACCCAACTTAATATTGATGTTTATATTATGGCAACAATCTGGTTTAGTTTGGGAATAATTATCTATTTCTTATATGGTTATAAACACAGTCTTTTAAACAAAAATCAGTAAAATTGTTCTTATTTAAACTACTATCATGTATAATGATAGTAGTTTTTTTATGAAAGGTTACCAAAATGAAGAACATTTACTTTAATCACGATGGAAATACAGACGATTTAGTTTCTTTACTTTTACTTTTACAAGCTCCAGATATCAACTTAATTGGAGTCAGCGCGATTGATGGCGATGGTGATGTGGTTGCATCATGCGAAGCTAGCAGAAAAATAATTGATCGTTTCAATACTTTCAACCATCAATTAGAAGTAGCTATGTCTAATTCACGTGCCCATCACCAATTCCCAGAAGAATGGCGTCAAAGCACCTTTACATTTAACAGCTTTCCGATTTTGAATGAACATGGCACAATTAATACACCAGCCGCTAAAAATCCTGCTCATATCGATATGGCAGAAAAAATTATGGCTCAAACTGAAAAAACGACTTTAATTATGACTGGTCCGATAACCGATTTAGCTCGGGCTCTTGATTATGAACCAAGCCTTGAAAACAAAATTGATAAATTATATTGGATGGGTGGTTCATTAGACGGTCATGGAAATGTATTTGTTCCTTATTATGACACAACTCAAGAATGGAACGCTTTTTGGGATCCAGAAGCAGTTGAACGAGTTTGGAATTCAAATATTGACATTCAGATGGTTGGCCTCGAAAGCACGGAAGAAATCCCATTAAATGAGGATCTTAAACAACATTTTGCCAGTTTACGACGTTATCCTGCAATGGATTTAATTGGGTTAGGCTATAGTTTAATCATTTCTTCTCAACCTGGTAATCAATATTATTTATGGGATGTCTTAACTACGTTATCAGCCCTTTATCCTAATTTAGTCGAAACTCGCAAAGCCAAATCATATGTTCTGACCCAAGGTGCAGCTGCTGGGCGCTTAGTTGAATCAAAGCAAGGACGTCCAATGACTCTAGTTACCAAGGCAGATAAGAAAAAGTTTTTCGAAAAATTTGATGAGTTAGCATTAAGTGCTAAATTTAAGTAAAAAATAGGATTGGTTAAACCCAATCCTATTTTTTATTCATTATCTTGAATAATAATATGATGTGAAAAGATATATGCACAAACCAAAACGAAAACGACAAAGACAGAAGTTAAAATAATTGCCATAAACAGCCCACCCTTTTTATATATCTATAATTATCCTATCATGTTTTCGCTTTCAATGTCCAAAGATACGCTTCTTATACTAAATTTCTGGCCCTTTCCAACCAGCATTAAGCAAATGAACTCGATCTTTTTTTTGATACCAATCACAAGCAAAATTAACAAAGTCCTGTAAATTAAAAATCAAAATCTGACCTGCAGGTAAATTTGCAATCTTAACAGGATATTTTTGTAAAAAATGAGTTCCTAAATCTTCATAATCATGATATTTATTTAATTCCACATTATTAAAGCTTACCCAAACTTTTTCACCTGCAATTAATACAGGGGCTTTTTCTTGAATTAGAGGTCGTGATATTTCTGATTCTGCCAAGTAAGGTGCTAAACATGTTTCAAAATTTGTACCTAAACACACCACTTTGGCATTCAATCTCAGTAAACGTCCTAAAACCCCTTGTTTTCCAAATGGCAAATCAAAAGTATGGGCCTTTACAATTGTTTCTTTGTCTTTTCCCCATGCTGAAAAAGAATAAATTGGATGATTGTCACGCAAAACTTCCTTTTGCATTCGAAAGTATTCCATAAAAGAATCTAACCCCGTCACAGGAGTAGCTTCAGAATCAAATGCTGGCATTTTTTTCATAATTTTTTCTTTTAACTCTGCCCTAACTTGTGGTTCTTTCAAATGTAAGCTAAAACTTGGCAAAATAATATTGCCATCTTTAACTAATAACTTCAGAGCGGAAAAAAGAGACTGTTGTTTCCCTGGAAAAATTCCCAGTGCAGACATCCGTAAATTTACTAACAAAGTGTCAGTAGAACTTATTCCCATTTCTCTTAACGACTGGGCTAAATCTGTATCAGAATAAATTAATTCTCTATCTTCTTCCATAATTTTTCCTCTGCTGTTAGAAAATATTTACTTTTTAAGAATACTTTGGCAAAAAGTACGGTTTTCTTGTAAAAATCCAATATAAATAAAAATGTATACCTTCTTGTAAAATTTATCTGATTTTATTTTACCAGTCTGCACCCTAAAACACTAAAAAGTGGTTTATACCAAAGTGCTTTTTTCTCAATTATATATCTTTAGTTTGTAAAGCGATTACAAACTAATAACTTCAAGGTTTCAAAAATTGGTCTAGTCATAATTTATGCTAATTTATCATACGGTTTATGTCAATAATTGAAAAATTGGTTAGCTTTTTCTAGCTATTAGTATATAATCAGTAACAGATTGATTTTGGAGGCGAAAATATGCCTAATTTATTATTAATTAGTCATGGAAGCTACGCCAAGGCAACTTTAAGCAGTTGTGAAATGATTCTTGGCCAGTTAAAAAATATAAAAGCAATTGAATTTAAGCAAACCATGAATCAGGATGATTTACTTAAAGAAATCGAAGTTGCAGCACAAACATTTACAAAATTAGATGCAATTATTGTAGATTTTACTGGAGGAACTCCGGCAAATACTGCAATTAGGTTTCAAGCCCAACATCCAGAAGTAAAGATATATACAGGTTTATCTTTTTCCTTACTTTTGGCAGTTGCAAGTGGAACGCCATTCTCTGATGCATATAAACAAGTAGCACAAACAAGTGGCTTATTAGGAGAAAAAAAGCCGGAAGAAAAAAACAAGGTTAGCACTATAACTAAAAGTACAACTCAAAAAACTGCTATGTTTGTCCGAATTGATGAACGTTTAATTCATGGACAAGTTGCGACTATGTGGACTAATGCTTTAAAACTAACAAGGTTAATGGTAATTGATGATCAAATTGTTAAAAGTCCCATTCAAAAAACTGCTCTTAAAACAGCTTGCCCTAATGGTATTCATTTAAGTATCCTAACAGCTGCAGGTGCAGCTAAAAGAATCAAGCAAGGACAATATCAGGGGCAAACAGTTTTAATTTTAGTAAAAAGACCTGCGATTTTAAAGCAACTAGTTGATTTGGGACTTAAGTTACCAGAAATCAATGTTGGTAATATGTCAACCAAAGAAGGATCTCAGCAAGTCGCAAAAAGTGTTGCCGTAACAGTCAGTGATATTGCTGATTTTAAATACTTAGCAGACAAAGGACTAACTATATATCATCAAATGATACCTAGTGAAGCACGAGAAGATTTTATGAACTTACTTAAAAGTAACGAAACTGGAGGACAAAATTAATGATTGCATGGTGGCAAATTATTCTATTAACAGCCTTAGCTTTTTGGATGATATTAGATCAGCTTACTTTAGTAACAATTAACTCCCCTCTTTTAATTGGAATGATTTCCGGAATTATAATGGGAGACATAAAAACAGGTCTAGTTGTTGGCTCAACACTACAATTAATGGTTCTCGGTGTTTCAACATATGGTGGAGCAAGTATGCCTGATTTTATGACAGGTGCAATAGTAGGAACAGTTTATGCTGTTTTAACAAACAAAGGTACTCAATTTGCCATTGGACTAGCAGTTCCAGTTGGCTTATTAATGGTACAACTTGATGTTTTAGCACGTTTTTTTAATACAATTTTTCAACATAAAATGGAGCAAGCCATCAAAAATAACAATACAAAAGTAGCAAGTCGCAATGCATACTTAGGCTTTCTAGCTTGGGGATTATCTAGAGCTATTCCTGTCTTTATTTTATTAGTAATCGGCAATGACGTTGTCAAAACTATTTTACGTGTTGTTCCAGTTTGGTTAACAAATGGACTCAAAGTTTCTGGTGGAATTTTGCCAGTTGTAGGGATTGCCATTTTATTACGCTACTTACCAACAAAAAAATTTATTTCATATTTGATAATTGGTTTCTTAGCTGCAGCCTATCTAAAAATGCCAATGCTAGGTGTAGCTTTACTTGGTGCTGCACTAGCAATTTTGAATTACAAACGAGAAAATACCCCTACAATGCAAACAAACACTACAAGTTATGAAAATGCGGAGGGTGAATATGAAGACTAATACTAAATTAACAAAAAAAGATTTATTTCAAGCAAATTGGCGCTGGCTTTGGGCAAGTCAATTATCTTGGAACTATGAAAAAATGATGGCACCAGGATATTTCTATACTGTATTACCATTTTTAAAAAGATTCTATCAAGATGACGAACTTGTAGACATGATGAAAATGCATTCTCAATTTTTTAATACGAATGCTTTTACTGGCCCATTTATTATCGGAATGGATTTAGCAATTGAAGAACATCAAGGTTACAAAGCAAAAGAAACTGTTGCTGGTATTAAAACTGGACTAATGGGTCCACTTGCAGGTGTTGGGGATACAATATTTGGAGTAATCATCCCAACTATTTGTGGTTCAATTGGAGCATACATGGGCTTAAAGGGAAATGCTTTAGGAGCTATTATCTGGTTATTGGTAAATATTTTTATTTTATTTGCAAGATTTGCAATTTTACCAATGGGTTACTACCAAGGAGAAAAATTAATTAATTCAGCCGAAGGGAAGTTAAATGCCGTTACAGACTCCGCAATTTTGCTTGGTGTAACAGTTGTTGGCGCATTAATTCCAACGGTAATTAAAGCAGATGTTCCGTTTGTCTTTTCAGCGGGAAAAGTAACCTTAAAATTACAAACTGTTTTAAATCAAATTATGCCTTCTCTAATTCCTGTATTATTAGTGGCATTTGTTTACTGGCTTTTAGGTAGAAAAAAGATGACTTCTACAAAAGTAATTTTATTTGTATTAGTTTTAGGAATTGTTTTAAGTTATTTTCACATCTTAGGAGCATAGTTTTTGATAAAAGAGCTGCGAAAAAGCTTCTATAACGCAAAAAAGTTGATAATCTTGGTTATATAAAACCTTGATATATCAACTTTTTTTATTTTCAACTTTTATTAAAAGTTAGTTTTTCTAGACACTTTCCAACAAAATATTCTATTAATTATTTTTCCCTCGCTTATAAGCTGCCTTTACCTGTGCAAAAGTTGTTTCTCGCCCATTTTGTACTAAAGTTGCTCCTACTTCAGCCATGCCATCAGCTATTGCCGATAGCCATCTAAAGATTGAAACTTCTGCAAAGAACAAAACAACTAATAAGAATATAGATCTACCTGAAATCATGGTTAGTGCGAAGA
Organism: Lactobacillus mulieris; assembly: GCA_022756575.1. Lineage (GTDB taxonomy): Bacteria > Bacillota > Bacilli > Lactobacillales > Lactobacillaceae > Lactobacillus > Lactobacillus mulieris_A. The sequence goes on along the minus strand of JALBSH010000002.1, from coordinate 4,485 downwards.
AATGATGGAAGAATACAATCGATACAACAATTGTAAAGAAAGCTATAACCATTACCCCTAACCTGAATTGTTCAGAAATGTGATATAAAACCATCATCCCCACAGCAACTAATACCATAGTTGCAGTAGTCGATAAGTCTTTATGTCCTAAATCTAGTGCCATATTAGCTGCAATCAAAACCCAAACGGCCAACATATCTGTTAAGCCCCCTGGAATTGATTTAGATAAAACATTGGCAATAAAATTACCACGAATAATATTATGATTACTCTCTAAAGCCAATAAAAATGACGGCAGGCCAATTGTAAAGGCACTAATCAACGTTATCTGTGATGGACGCAAAGGATAATTTACGGTCAACATTAATGAAATTATTGACATTAAAAATGAAAAGATATTTTTAACAAGAAATAGGCTCGCACTTCGTTCAATATTATTAACAACTCGTCTACCTTCATTAACAACATCTGGCATTTTTGCAAAATTAGAATCAAGCAACACTACTTGGGAAGCTTGCACAGCTGCAGAATTACCTGAAGCCATGGCAATAGAACAATCTGCTTCTTTCATTGCTAAAATATCATTGACTCCATCACCTGTCATAGCAACAGTTTTGCCAACTTCTTTAAGTGCTAAAATCAACTTCTTTTTTTGGTCAGGCTTAACTCTCCCAAATACAGTGTATTCTTTTACTGCATCTTTATATTCACCATTAAATTTTGATAAATCTATATATTTCTCAGAATTTCTAATTCCTGCTTCTCTAGCTACTCGAGAAACTGTAACAGGATTATCACCTGAAATCACTTTAATATCAACGCCTTGTTTTGCAAAATATTTAAAAGTTGCTGGCGCCTCTTTGCGGATAGGATTATTAATTAAAATATAACCCAATACAGATACAGATTCTGTTAAAGGAGAGTTTTCAGAAATTTCTTTGGGATATTTAGCAAAAACTACTACTCGATATCCAGATTCAACATATGATTGAAATTCTGGAAGATACTTTTCAAAATCAGCTCGCAACACCATTTCTGGAGCGCCCAATACTAAACTATATTCTTCAAAAACTGCTGCGGAATATTTATTCACAGAAGTAAACGGAACAATCAGCTTAGCTTTTTGAAACAAGCGTGTCTTAAATTTTTCACTTACTGCCTTCATTGTTTCATTATCAACTGGCATATTACCAGAAAAGTCAGCTAAGTATTTATTTAAATCACTATTTGTTACATTATTACTGGTAATTGCTTTTTGTACTGTCATGACCGGTTCAGTAATTGTCCCAGTTTTATCTACACAAAGAACATTTACTCGGGCTAAAGTTTCCACACTTTTCATATTATGTAGCATTACCCGTCTTCGTGCTAACCTTGTTGCAGCCATAGCCAATGCAATGGTAGTCAATAAGTATAACCCCTCTGGAATCATTCCAATAATTGCAGCTTCCATAGAAGTAATACTTTCTGCTAAACCAGCATGATTGAGGAAATAACTTTGAGAAAATAGTGCTATCCCCAAAGGAATAATAATGATACCAACCCACTTGATAATTTTATTAATGGAACGAACCATTTCACTTTGCTCAACTGATTTCATAGCCTTAGCTTCGAGAGTTAATTTAGCTATATAAGATTCATTACCAACTTTTTCTAGTTGCATATAAATCTCCCCAGAAACTAGGAAGCTTCCAGACATCAACTCTGAACCAATAGTTTTCTTAATTTCATCAGCTTCACCTGTAAGCAATGCTTCATTAACTCTTGCTTCACAAGCTAAAACTCTACCATCAGCAGGAATTTGATCACCTGTTGTCAAAATAACAACATCATCTTGCACTAATTTTTCAATTGGTTGTCGTATTTTTTTCCCATCGCGAATAACAAGAACTTCAGCTTCATTCATTACTGTCAATTTGGATAAAACATGCTTTGCACGGATTTCCTGAACTATCCCAATGATAGTATTAGCAATGATTACTGGCAAAAAAGATAAATCACGATAAGAGCCAACTACTATTAACAATCCAGCCAAAATCGCAAAAATCAAATTAAAGTAAGTAAAAGTATTTTCGGCAATAATTTGCCAATTAGACTTAAACTGATTATCAGTTGCCTCATTAACTAATCCTTGCTTTATTCTCTTACTAACTTCAGGAGTAGTTAACCCAATATCCAAATCTATATGTTGCTTCGCTGCCATCTTGTTCTCCTTAAACATGATTTTAGATAATTATATCATGTTCTAGGATTAAAGTAGGTGTATGCCACCTGCCTCACATTCTTTTATTGTTTCTTCAGGCCATACACTAACTTGTACTTCACCAATATGAGCTTTTTTCAAAAGCAACATACAAAATCTGGATTGACCAATTCCTCCACCAATTGTGTAAGGTAATTCGCCATCCATTAGCATTTTATGGAATGGCAATTCTAATCTATCTAAAGTATCAGTTAGAGTAAGCTGGCGTTTCAAAACTTCTTCATCAACTCTAATTCCCATTGAAGAAACTTCAAATGCACATTTTAGAACTGGGTTCCAAAATAACAAATCACCATTTAATTTCCAATCATCATAATCTGGTGCTCGAAGGTCATGTGGTTCACCAGACAATGGTAACTTACCACCAATATGCATAACAAACACAGCTTTATATTCTTCACAAATTCTATCTTCACGTTCTTTAGCAGTAAGTTCTGGCCAACGAGCTTCTAATTCTTCACTAGTTACAAAATAAATATCTTCTGGAAATTCAAAAACATCTCCATATTTTTTAGCAACCTTCTTACCAGTTATTTTCATTGCCGAATAAATATCTTTAACAGTCTTCTTCAAGAACTCAGTTGTCCGATCTTCTTTAGCAATAATTTTTTCCCAATCCCATTGATCAACATAAATTGAATGTAGATTATCTGTATCCTCATCTCGACGAATTGCATTCATGTTAGTGAAAAGACCTTCACCCATTTTAAAGCCATATCGCTTTAAAGCGAATCTTTTCCATTTAGCAAGTGAATGAACAATTTGCAAATCTTCATCAGGTTCTTCTTTAGTTTCAAACGCAACTGGACGTTCAACACCATTCAAATTATCGTTGAAACCAGATGATTTTTTAACAAACAAAGGAGCTGTAACTCGAAGTAAATTCAACTTTTCAGCTAATTCAATCTGAAAGATATCTCTAATATCACGAATTGCTTCTTCTGTTTCTCTTAAACTACGTGTTGCCTTGTAATCAGTGGGAATAAATGTCTTCATAATTATTTCTCCTAAAATATAAATTTGGAATGAAAAAGAGCCTTCCATCCCCAATTGTATAAGGGACGAAAGGCTCTTTCCGCGGTACCACCCAACTTGTCAAACAATGACCACTCTAAATCAGATGCAATCACATCTGTCCCGAGATAACGTTGGGGATTACGTCTTGGCCTACTGAATTCGACCTCGCAGCATGAAAAAGTGTTTTTCAAAAAATTCAGGGTCTGCTAACTTTCCACTAGCTGTCAGCTCACTGTAAGAATGAATTAATCTACTCGTCTTTTAGCTTTTAATTATTGTTCATTTATTTATCAAATATTTAATCACGCATTAATTTAAAATGCAAGTATTATGCTGTAACTTTTTTTCTCTGTACTCGTTTTAATAAAATATCTGCATACCTCGCATTTAATCCATCATGATAATTAGCAAGAAAGACAAGTAAATCGTGATAGTTTTGTAAGGCAAGTTGCGCTGTATATTCATCAATGTTCATACTTGAGTGAACAGCTATACTCCCATAAGTTCTCAATCGATCAAATAACCGCATAATTGTTGCTGGATAAATAGCATTTTGACGCAAAGTTTTAATTTTTTCACTTAAACCAAAACCTCGATTCTCATCTGATACTAAATGTGCCTGTTCAACTAATAAAGTGGCTAACTTTTCAACATCACGTCTAATATTAAAAACCATCTCATTATATTGCTTATTCTTATAAAAATTAAAAATTTTAGATATTTGTGGATTTACTTTTTCTAATAAGTGCGATTTTTTTACAAAATCAAAATTAAATTCTTTCATATTTCTTCTCCTTTTTAGCATCTCAGATATATTATACCAAAATATGTAACCGCTTACTAAAATGGAGAAAATAAAAGTTAGGCTTACCCTAACTTCTCCAATTCACTACGTCGCTCTTTTATCATTTCATCTAAAACATCTAAGTCATGTGAATTTGCATATAATTTAACAAATCGTTTTGCAGTAGACCGATGATTATAAATTTGTTGCTTGTCCTTATGATGTGAGCGCCACTTCTGGTTTGCACGCTTTTGTGCTTCAGATGTTGCCATTTTCATTCCTCCAAAATAATGAATAGTAATTCTTCCCCAAATTATTAACTAGTCCAAATACTGAACTAGCTATTCATATATTAATTATATATCAGAAATCGCTTTCAGAAAGATAAATTTAAAATAAATCTATATCTTTATAAATTCTT
>JALBSH010000019.1:0-7020 GCA_022756575.1 Lactobacillus mulieris | reverse complement strand
CCGTAATACTTGCATCCCCATCTAAGTTATATTTTTCTTGATCAGCCTTAAGCGTGATTTGTACAAGTTTATTCAATTTTTCGCCCCCTCTTTTTTCTTCCGTGAATTTAATTGTCGCCTAATCATTATTTTTCTGCAAGAAAAAAGAAGATGGTTTAGCCATCTTCTAATATTGAGTTAATTCTGTAGAATTTTGGGGCTAACGAATATTACTTCTTTTGTGCAGCTGCCTCAGCTTCTGCTGCTGTGTTTGAAGGGGTTAACGAAGTACTGTTTGGATCAAAACGCACATCGCTTGCTTTTACATAACCATCAGCAAATTGGACTTCACCTTGATTACTATAGACAGATTTACCAACTAAGTGATAAAACAGTTCTGCCTTATTTTCACTTGGTACCCAGATGTAAAGCAACTTATTTACCTTGTATCTTCCACCTTGTTTTCTAACTTGATCGCCCTTGAAGTCAATCTTGTTTCCGTTAGCATCATAGATATCAGTTGGCTTAATAAATTGAATTAGTGATTTTTTAGTATGATAATAATTTTGAACTGGAATATCTTTAGCAGCTTTAACATTGAAATTATAAATCCAATAATCAGTTCCCTTAATATGATAGATTGCTAATTCGTTGTCATCGTCACCATCTCTACCAGTATCAGCACGTGTCCCTTGCTCTAAACGATCCACTGTAAACTTATCACCTTGTTTTGCGTATTTTCCTGAAGGCTGAACTGCATCTTTATCAGGTACTTCAACAAAAAGAGCAGCACGTTTATCAGTTACAGTAACAGTCGTTTCTTCTGATTTAGTTGTTTGAGACGAAGAAGAACTAGTGTTGTTATTTGTATTAACACTAATTACAGGACCTAAATTATAAGACTTAATGTACTGTTTATTAGGTCCACCTATTCTAAAGTAATGCTTTCCGTTCTTAAATTTGTATGAACCGCCATAAGTCGTGATAGTTTCACCCTTATACAATTTCCAACGGTTATTGTAAGAGGTTCTGCCAGTTGAGGTACGATAAATGTAAGTATTATGAGTAATCTTACGTGTTACACCATCAATGTTGGTAGCCTTTATGTATTGATCCTTGCCGCTTACTTTATAGTAAAGCGAGCCGTCAATTTTTACAGGGTTGCTTTCAACAGTGACATATTGATAGGCATTGTATTTTACACCTGTGCTGTTACCATCCTTGTCGTAAGCTAAAGCAGTATGCATAACTGCTTTAGTCGTAGCAGCTTGTACTTCATTAGTTGTATTAGTCAAAACAGCCAAGGGTGCAACTGTCATTAATGTAGCTGCAGAAATTAATGCAATCTTATTTTTCTTCATCATAATCATCCTTTTCAAATCTCTACACTGCTATTATATTCTCTAAAGCTAATTAAAGCATTAAAAAGAAGCCCATTAAGTGAAGTGGACTTCTACTTTTGATATTTTCTTTTAATTTATTTTTTCAATGCCGTTGCCTCAGCTTCTGCTGCTGTGTTTGAAGGGGTTAATGTCAAACCTATATTAACAAATTTAACATCACTAGCTTTAACATAGGCATCATTACCGACTTCAATTTGATCAACGTTACCTGTAGCATAGAACTTAGTACCAACTAAATGGTAGAATAATTCTGCCTTGTTTTCACTTGGTACCCAAATGTATATGAGTTTATCTACTTTCAGATTTCCACCTTGTTTTACAATTTTTGCGCCATTGTGGTTTTGCATAGTACCGTCAGCATTATACACATCAGTATCCTTGACAAATTTGATATAGCCATAATGTTCGTGATCATAATCATGCTTTACTAATTTTTTATCGGCAGTTACATCAATAGCTAAAAGCCAATTGTCTGTACCTTTTATTCTATACATTCCAGCTTGTGCTGCAGTTGATGGAAAATGATCAGCAAACGGAGTAACTTCTAGTTTATCTACAATAAACTTCGTACCAGCTTTGAGATTCTTTTTGATTGCTTTACCTTGATTATCATAAATATTTACACCGTAAGCATTTTTTACGGTAACAGTTGCTTCCTCGGCATTAGTATTAGTAGCGTTGTTTGATTCATTGCTGGTTAAATTTGATGCAGTATTAGTACTAATAACTGGGCCTAAATTATATGATCTAATATATTGCTTACGTGGCCCACCTACTCTAAAGTAACGTTTACCGTTTTTAAATTTATATGATCCACCATATGTAGTTACGGTTTCACCTTTATAAAATTTCCATTTCTTACTGTTGGCAGTCATACCATAAGGTGTCCTTTGAGTAGAAGTCCGGTATATATAAGCATTATGAGTAATCTTTCGGGTTACACCATCAATATTAGTTACTTTGATATATTCATCTTTATCTGTAACTTTGTAATATTGACTTCCATTGATAGTTACTAGTTTTGGATCTACATGAACACTACCATAAACGTAATATTTATGACCGGTACTATTTCCATCTTTATCATAAGCTAATGCGTTGTGCATAATAGTCTTGGTTATTGAAGAATCTGCTTGTACTGTATGAGCGCTAGTTGTAGTACTCAGGATAGGTGCCGTTCCCATTAAAGCTACTACAGAAATTAACATGATTTTATTTTTTCTCATTATTAACCACCCTTTGAAAATCTCTATACTTCAATTATCTTACTTTGTATAAACTTAGACAACAAAAATAGCATCAAATCATATTGATTTGATGCTATTAAGGCTAAAATTTACAAATTTAGTCCCAAGCTAATTCATAAACCTTATTTGAAACAGTTTTATTTTTACCGTTAACATTAGCATGGTATGCAACAGTTAAGTAACCGTGATTTTCATCAATAATTTGGATACTTTCAACTTCACTATGTTCATCTGAAATATCTAATCCACCAAATGCACTTAAGTTTACATTTTCCCATTGAGATTGATCATTACGTGCATAAAACGGAATTTTTACAATTTCCTTGTGATAGTATGACCATGAACCATTACTTAAACTTGGTGATTTTTGACTAGTAATATAAATATTACCAGAATTATCAAGATCATAACCTTGTACAGAGTTTAAAACAGATCCATACAAACCATATACTGTAAAACTAGTTTCACATTGATAATTTCCCATATTTACGAAACCATTATTTCCAGCCTCATCTAATGCATTATTAATGACATTTAGGTCATAAATTGAAAAGTGGCCTGTTCCATTATTCTCAATAGTAGCAATTAAAAGCATACTATAATCTGGTGAAACTGCTACTTCAGCGCGTTCCATTTCATCACCAGAGCATTGATCTTCAGGATTACCTGCGCGGTTCAAGTATGCTAAACGTGGGAATTCAGTATTTGATGAAGCATATGATTTGTATCTAATATCTGCTCGAGCAATTTGAGAAGCCCATTTATTCTTGTTTTTAGTACCAACGAACCATTTACCAGATCTACCTGAATATTCCCAAGTTTGGGTGTGTCCAGCTGCTGCACCTACTAAAGTAAGCACAGGGGTTGTCACGTTGCCACGGAAGCCACGCAATACATGTGTTTCTGTCTGGTTATTTCTTAACTGTAAACCATAAACATACTTTGATCCTACATTACCTTTTTGAACTACAGCTCTGTAACCTGTATTCATATCGAATCTATCTAAAATTCTAATATTTGTTGCATCTAACATAATAAAACCTCCGAAAAATTTAAAAACTACTACTTATCCTGAGTTTGCTCATTCATCTGTTTAGCCACTTCCGCAAAGATGTCCTGCACTTCTTGCCTGTTCAGCTTGAAGCCTTTTGCTTCAAGGCTGTTCACTACTGCGTTGCCAACACGGTTAATCTTCTGTTCGTCAGAAAGATTTTCTTTGTCGTATAAGCGTACATAGCTTTTCATTAAGCTATCTGCAGTATTGCGGAATTGCTCTAAGCGTTTATTCTTGAAATGAACTCTGCTCAAGATGCCAATACCTACTACGCTAATTACCCATAACGCCAGAGTAATCAGCTCAACGTAATCATGAATATCCATAATTGAATGAATCACCTCTCTTTTGATCAAACGATCCAAGGGGGCTAACGAATGTCCATTGGACTTCACCTCTGTTTGATAATGTTCAACAAGACACTAATACACTTGATTTATATTAGTTTTTAGACTAATATAAATGTATAAGAAATAACCGAAAGCTGGTAAATGTTCCGCCAAGAATTTTATTAACTTAGGTTGTTTTCTTTTTCATATCTCGTTGACAATATTTACTATAAGTTAATTAACTAATTATGTCAATAAAAAAAGCTAAAAAACTATTATTTTTTCGAACAAGTATTCTTGAAAGGCTTGGTATGATTGAGTTAGAGCGCACAAAAGAATTAGCAAAAAAATACAAAATGAATCTCCGTGAAGTAAATGACAAGGCAGGTTTAGGTAGAAATTCCATCTATAATTGGAAGAATCAAAGACCAGGAATTGATGCACTTAATGCAGTCGCAGATGTACTACATACGTCAGCCGATTATTTAAGTGGTAAGACAAACAATCCTAGCCCGTCACCTAAAGGTGATGAAACTGGTGGTATTTCTATTGATGGTGAAGTACCATATTTCTATCATGGCTACACTATTCCAGAAGACTACCTGAACATAGTTCGTCAACTTATGGAACGTGATATCAAAAAAGGACTTATTAAACGACATGACAACAGCAGATCAGAATAAACAAGAACTCATAGACTGGTTATTAGCCTATGCTAAAAAACGTGATATTATGGTTGAATTAGTTGAAGTAAATCCAACTTACCCATCCATTTCTTTAAAGAACTATAGATTCGCTGTCATTAATACTAATTGGCATCATCAAGAAGAAGTACCATTTTCAATAGGTCATGAGATTGGTCACATTATGCTGACTAATGGTGAAGTAGATTCTCGTCAATATATCACTTTTACAGAACAGAATTCCGAAGAAAGTCCAGCAGACATCTTTTCAATAAAGCTAATCTATAATTACTCCTGCAAAATGGGTGATTGCTTCGAAGATACAGGTTTATTTATGCAAGCATACGGGATACCAAATCGAGTAGCTGATGCAACTAAAGAGATATTTAAGCGAGCAGCTTAACCATCAACTTCTATATTGATTTGATTACTAAAAGTTTTAGCATTAGTTTTTACACTACTTAAAATCCAATTAAACAAAAAATCGCTACTCAATTGAGTAACGATTTTTTCTATCCATCCAGTTCAACGCCTTGCAAGTCCTTCATCTTGCTATAAACCGCGCCACGTTGACTTGAATCAAACTCCAGAATAAGCATATCTCCGCCGCGAATTACGGTTTGACCATTTGGTATGATCTCATCTCCATCGCGGTGAATTGTTCTTACCCTAGTATCAACCGGCCATTGAACCTCAGAAATGGTTTTATCAACCAGTCTACTGCTCTCATAGACCGGCAGAGCCATTGTATCAGCCTGACCAGTATAGTTAGCCTTATGGTCACTACTCTTGTCCATAGCGGCTGCTAGAAGCCCGTAGATAGGCTTACCGCCAAGAAGTTCATCAACTAATAACGCAATGAAGGCCACCACAGCTAATGGCATCAAGTGAAGTAAGGACCCTACCATCTCAGTAATTAAGATAATCGCCGTAAATGGTGCACGAATGATTGCTGCAAAATATCCTGCCATTGAAAAAATCACTAGGTTAACTACTAAACGCTGCGGTAACAAGCCTAACTGTACCATCATCAGTCCATAAGTTGCACCAATCAAAGCGCCCATTGTCAAAATTGGCAGGAAGATACCACTAGGAAGACCTGAATCATAAGCAACAATGGAGAAAACAATTCTCATGACATAATAGAAGGCTAGCATCCCTACAATGCCCCAACCTGTTTTAGTGATTATATTCGGCAATGCCAGAATTAACCGATTACCTGGGCCGGTGATTAATGGCCAAAAGTAAGCAATCGGGATTAATATTGCCAAAGGAATAAGTCCATGCAGCCAACGAGGTAAAATGGTGATTTTAGCATAGACCTTCTTTAAACTAAATAAACCAACTTTATATAAATGACCCAATAAGCCTAATAAAATCCCTAAGATAAGCAAGTGCCAGTACAACGAAATCGGAAATGAATAGTTATATTGAATTGCTAGGGCGTGACGAATGCCAAACAAGTTTGAAACGACAAAGTTTGAAGCAATTGCGCCAGCTAAAGCATTCATCCAAACTAATGGTGAAAAGTTATGGAATACTTCTTCTAAGACAAACAAGGCACCACTCAAAGGAGCGCCAAAAGCGGCAGACAAACCACTTGAAGCCCCTGTTGCAAGCAGAATTCTAGTTTTTAATTTGTTCTGCTTGCATCCCTGAGCAACACCTTGACCAATTGTCGAGCCCAGCTGCAATGATGGTCCTTCTGGTCCTAGGAATAGCCCTGTGCCGATAACCAAGATACCACCGATTAATTTCCGCCATAAAATTGGAAACCATTGTAGTGATAGCTTCCCTTGCAGTTGCAATTTTACTTCTGGAATACCAGAACCACCAACATGGGGATATTGTTTAACAAAATAACCAGCAATTACCGCTACCGCAATAAAGCCAATGATAATCGCAATAAACCACAACGGATTCTGGTGCGCTAATTGAAACAAGTATAACCAAAAACCAGATGTCTTTTCGATTCCAAATCTAAATAAACCAACTACTACGCCGGTACATATTCCGACAAGTAGTGCTTGGAGCAACAGTTTAATATTAGTTCTGTTTGCCTCGTCTTTCATTACTTTCTCCCTCACAATAAAAAAAACGTGTCACAAACTATTGTACAACAAAAAGCCAGCTAGAAATGTTCCAATGTCATTAAGTTAAGACATTGACAATTAAGGGTGCTTTTTTAGAGATCGAATCATTTGGATTCGATCTCTTTTTTTGTATAAAATAAAGGCGAAAAGACCAGCCTTTTCGCCTATCTTATATATTATACGCGTGGTGCTAGTTAAATCGTTCTAGACAATAAGCCAAATTATAAGCTAA
>JALBSH010000018.1:0-8336 GCA_022756575.1 Lactobacillus mulieris | reverse complement strand
TGTTGCACCTGCTTCTTCTCAAGAAGTTACTGACCTTGGTACATTAAGAGGCACCATTGTTCTTGACCGTGCTTCAAATACTCAATTCAGTATCAAATTGAGCGATGCTCAAAAGGATGCTATCTTACAATTAGGTGGCGATGCATTAAAGGATGCTAAGCCAGAAGATATGAAGAATATTACTGTTAAGTCAGCATCTGCTTCAAACTCAAATGGTGAATTCCAACAAGTTGTTACATTCACTGTTAATGACAAAGCTTACCAAGTTACTTTAAATGCTAAGTTCGCTAGCCAACAAGGTACTCCTTACTTCTACAACAAGGATACTAACACTGTTGTAAACGATGGTAGCACTGTTTCATTAAACGAAATTGCTAACGGCTTTAGTTCATCAGATCTTTTGAATGCTATTCAAAAGCACTATGCTTGGAAGACCAGTGATCAATCAAATGACACTATTAATATGACTACTACCGCTTCAGATGTAGAAAGTCAATTAGTAGCTCAAGGCTTGAAGCGTGCTTCAAACGGTAACTTTGATTATCCAGCAAACGGTTTCAACCTTAAGTTGACTGCTAAGTCAGAAAATGGTAATTCAACTACAATTACTGTAAGAATTAATGCATCAGTAAACTACAATGCACCTGCATTTGTATTTGACGGCAACGTTTACTACAATGACAACGTTATGTCAAATGGTAAAACTTCAGGTAACTTAGTACTTAAGGACACTGACAAGACCAAAGTTATTGTAAATGGTAAATTTAACAACGATGCTGTAACTGGTGCTGTTAAAGCTTACGTACAAAGTGCCTATGGTACTGGCTTCGACAAGACTCCAGCAGAATTAGCTGCTCACCAACAATTGATCAACTCAAGCAATATTAAGATTGACTCAAGCAAGGTTAACCCAAGTGTTGCAGGTTTGTACCCAGTAACTATTACTGCTACTAATCCAGCTGGCTTTACTTCAAAGCTTACTGTTTACGCAATTGTAATGGGTCCTACTGAAAAGGCACCACAAGAATACGTAAAGGCTGATAATACTAAAGTTTACAACATTAACGGTAATGTTGTTTCAGAAGCTGCTAATATTCCAGCTCTTGCAAAGGGCGCAGCTGTTTACACATTCGGTAAGGTAACTGTTAACGGTGTTGAATACACTCGTATCAACAAGGAAGGCTCAAACGAATTCGTTAAGAGTTCAGACTTAACTGCTACTAAGCCAGATACTACTGTTGCTAGCCAAAGCAAGACTATTATGCACAACGCCTTCTACTACAACAAGGACGGCAAGCATGTTGATACTGACAAGAAGTTGACTCGTTACAACTCAGTAACTGTTTCACCTAAGACCACTACCATCAACGGCAAGGCTTACTACGAAGTAGTTGAAAACGGCAAGCTTTCAGGCAAGTTCATCAACGCAGACAACATTGATGGTACTGAACGTACTTTGAAGCACAACGCATACGTTTACAAGACTTCAAAGAAGCGTGCTAATAAGGTTGTTCTTAAGAAGGGTGACAAGGTTGTTACCTACGGTGGCTCTTACAAGTTCAAGAACGGTAAGCGATACTACAAGATCGGTAACAACACTGAAAAGACTTACGTAAAGGCTTCAAACTTTTAATTAAGTCTGTGGTATACGCTGACAAATAAGAAAGGCAGAGCGAAAGCTCTGTCTTTTTTTGGAGGAAATAATAATGAAAAAGAATTTTAAATTTACTAGTATTGTAGCGGCGGCTTTGTTCGCTGCATCGCCTGTAGTTTCATTGGTAGCTGCCCCAAATACTATTCAAGCAGCTGCAGTTGTAACTAAAAGTAGTGTTGTCACTCACTATCTTCGTGATAGAAGTGTATACACAAACAGCACTAGAATTAGTGCTTCTACCTCAATTAATAACATCCATTTGACTAATAATACTGGTACTGAAATTGAAACAAACGATGCAGTTTTAAACAATGGTAAATATACTTTAAATGCACAAGTAACAATAATGGGTTTGACGCCAACTTCAACTGATCGTTCAGTTACTATTGTTAATAACAATGGTGAAATTATTGGTTCTGCTAGTGTTAATGCACACAGTACTCTTGCACAAGGTAATCTTGAATTTGATTTTGCGGTCAAGAATGGTCGATTAAGTCATACTAGTTTGGGTAATATTACTGGAAATACTATTAAAGTAAGCAAGAAGAAAGTTACCAAGAAGAAACATAATAAAGTAGCTCATAAGAAGAATCACAAAAAGGCACATAAGAAAACTGTCAAACATACTAAAAAGAGAAAATAATTTAAAACGAGGCAATTGCCTCGTTTTTCTTTTGCTCTTAAAAATTAAGCTAATAGTTATCTTAGACTACGACTAGAGCTAACGAGTTGCATTCGTTAACTTTTTTATCATTATGATACAGGTGCAATATAAAAATATTTAAACCATTTAAGGTTATTCGAGAGGTTTTAGTTAATGCATTGATTCATTATGATTATCAGATTCAAGGCTCTGAGGTAAACTTCAATATGTTCGATGATCGAATGAAAATTATATTGCCTGATAGCATGATTAACGAGAATAGAATTTAGGATAATAATTTACTCTACGAGAAGGAACGAAATAATCTCTGACATTTTTGGTAGACTACACTTCAGGATAAGAAGAGGTCATTTCAAGATAATATAATTAAAAGATGGAAAATAGAAAAAGCCATTTCAGCAAAAATGTGACTGAAATGGCTTTTTTACTCTTCTAACAACCAATCAAGCAGTATTTAACTTGAATACCATCAATTGTTCCAACATCAAATTATCCATTTTTCAATTTGAGAACCATAATTAGCATAGATACTGTTTTTTTTATAAAACATAAAATTGGGGGAACTTTTTCTTTTGCTCTAAAAAGGCATCGCTGTTGCGACACCTTTGAAAGATAATTTTACTGTAGATTATTGATTACTGTTTACTGATAAACTTCATGTACTAGTTTGATAATTTCATCATGGCTAAGCATATCGCCGTAATTGTTTGTGAGTTCTTGTAAGGCAGTGTCTTTAGTACCACCCATTCGTTTAATGACTAGGACTAGCTTCTTAGCATCTTCTATTTTTACTTTCCTAGCGACTTCATTCATTTCATATTCCAACTTGTCCATATCTTCGACCCACTTTCCGCTATTCACGTAATGGTCGACATCCTTTTGCAAGCTGGCGATGTAACCTTCAGGGTGATTGATGATTCCATTCATGTAATCCAAGAAGTCAATTATCTTTTGGTTCAGGTCATGATTATTGCCCTTAGAATTGAAAACTTTAACGTGCGTACCAGTCTGAAATTCAATTCTTCTTATTGCTCATGACGTGACCAAAGACCAAATCGTCAGTGCTTCTCGGATATCGACTTTTTATTTTAATCATATTTTACCTCATTTCAATTATTGCTTCAGCAAAATTACCCTCTACTACTTATTACGCAAAAAGTAGGTAAAATTTTTTATGAAATTAAATTTTGTTACAAAATGAACTTATTGTTCCATCACATTACGTAATTTACCTAAAAGCTGCTTTTTCAATCGTTTCAACGTAATACGCGGTATACCGCATTCTTTAACTAGCTGCGTAATTGTCTTTTTCTCAAGCAAATGCTCAAAAAGAATTACTTGCTCAAGTTGACTTAGTTTCTTAATCTCATTCTTTAAAGCTACAAGATTATCCCATGCCTCTGTTTTACCTAAGTCATAAGCCTCGTCAATTGCAGTATTGCGTTCACATACGCGTTGCTCTCGGCGCAGAGCATCGATTGTTTGCCAAAGAACCTTTTTGAAGCTAAGCTTATCAATCTCACTGCGAACCTTTTGCCCATCTAATTTGCGCAACATCTCGGCATACAAAATTACACCTTCTTGCAACAGATCTTCATAGAGATGATAGTCCGGTCGAACATGTGCCGCCTTTAAGGCACCACCAACTAACTTACGATTTTTCCATGCTTCTTCGAAATATTTTTGACTTGTCATTGTGACACTCTCCTAAATGATGTCACAAGCGCTTGTGCACTATTAGATTAGCAAGATTGGATCTGCAAAAAAACTTAGTGGTGAGATGCTCTAATCCCAAGTGTCGCATGTGTTTGTTAATTTCTACGATAAGCAAAGTCAAGTCAGATAGTACCTGACGAAGAACAGATGATAGTCAAAAAAGTGCAAAAAAATACAGCTCATGAGAGCTGTTAACGATTATATCTGATCTTAATAATCTGTTTAGTAAAAAAGCGGTGTTCACGGTGCAAATAATCTAATGGCTTAAATTCTTTCACAATCGTAAGTAGGTGTAAGTTCAAAACATGATTGTAGAATTTGTCTGCCAGCTTTTTAAAACTATCAATAGCGTACAAGTCCAGTTGCACATAATAGTTAGAATTATGCAGGATTGAATCAGAATTAATGGCTGTTACGCGAAGATTATTTTCTTGCAACATATGCTGATAATATAAGTCAGAATAATAATGATTATGAAACAGATACTGACCAATTATCTTCGTAAGATTGGGCTTAGGAGAATCAAAAGCAAAATTATAAACCAAGCCGTTTTCATCAAGTGCAATACTGTTGAAAATAGCTTGATCATGGCGTTTGACGTGGAAGTCTTTAATCCAGTGCAAGCAAATCCAGTCCGTGAAGAAGTTTCCACTAAATGCATGCATTGAAAAATAAAGCACATTGTACATGACAATCCCTTGATAGATATCAACTCCAGCCTCGCGAGCTAGCATTCTCTGCCAAATCATATCGCAATGTACGGCATGCCGCATCAATCCTTGCATCATGGCATGTGTTGACTTCTGACTAAGCACAATTCCACGATTCAGGTCGAAGGCTACTGCCTTATATTTGCCTAAGATAGGATTTTGCTTGAACTCATAGACTGCCAATGTGTTCTTATTGAGTCGATATTTATTGTCATACTTGATGTATTGCTCTAATTGCGAGTCATTCTCAATTCTCCGCTTGGTAAGGTCCTTGGACCAATTACGATATTTTATGTCAGTGGGCAAGCTAATAATCCCCAAGTTACGTTGCTTGTAGGCTGACACATCCATCACACTCCCTATGTTTGAATATATCTATATTGTTTCAAATATTGAATAGTATTATACAGTATGAAGCATTGATTGTATAGCTAGAAATTATTATGCTGAAAAAAACAATTTTATAAAAAATTTTGCCGATTTTTTGCGTAATAAATAATAGAGGGTACATTTTATCCTACTATTTTTTAGAAAGAGGTGCGCAATGAAAAATACGCACAAACAAAAAGAATTATGGTTTGGTTTTTCAGAAGATAAGGTTTTTGGCGAAATCATGTCCAATCCAGCTTTCTGCAAGCATGTTTTGCAAGGAATTCTGCCGGAGATCCTAATTAAGAAGATCTTTCCGCCTAAGAAGCAAGAAGTAATCATCGATCCTGAGCATCGGGATCAAAAAGATGTCCGACTCGATATTTTGGTTGAGGATATTAACGGCAACCTTTACAATATTGAGATGCAGCGGTCAGACGATGACGATATTGCCCGTCGCATGCGCTATTATGCTTCGAAAAACGATCAAAGGTATACTCTCCACCAGGGCTATACTTACAATAATTTGAAAAATGTCTTCATTATTTTTCTTTGCACGTTCAAAACTAAGCAAAAAGTTGCAATCAAGTCTACATACCAAACTATTAATGTAGACAATCATGCAGATATATTGCAGGATGGCTTGACTAAAATTATAATTAATTCAAACGGAGTTCCTGATGGAACCGAGACTGAAACATTACTTAATTTAGTCAAACTCATGAAAGATTTACCGGTACATGGCGATAAACTCTTTGATAAGGCACAAAAACGCATCGAATCAATGAATGCCGATCCAGAATGGAGGGACACTATTATGGATTTTGAAACTAGAATGCTTGAACGCGAGCAAGTTGGTGAAAAGAAAGGTCGTATGGAAGGCGAGAAGAAAGGCAGAAAAGAAGGCGAAAAGAAAGGCCTACAGCAAGGCCTTAAAACAGGTGCACTTACATTAGTCGCTTCTTTGAAAGATGTAGGCTGCACTAGCCAACAAATTCTGCAACAATTAAAGCAAAAATATGGCAATGTGTTCTCTGATAAACAGTTAGAAGAATTTCTGAAACAGAGCTAAGTTGTAACAACAATATTTTCCAAGATGTCGCATAAGCGGCATCTTTTTTAGAGCCAAAACATTAATTTAAACGTAAATACTGCAAACAAACCCTGAATATAGAAAAATATAGAAAAATATGCTAACATGTATATATAAAAGTGAAACGACTTGCATGTGCGAGAGTTAAGACACAAAAAAATCGCTACTCTAATCGGACAAATGAGTAACGATTTTTTGTTTCACCAAATTTTATAGCATTAAAACTAAATGTATTGGCTGAGGCTAGTGACGCTTGTGATGTCTTTTAGAGCCCAATCTATAATTTTTACGCCTTTTGCTATGACCATTGCCTAGCCGCTTGTCAAATAGTCTCTCTAAGACATAAGAAACTACGTTCACTAAAAGTGGCGCTAAGATAGAGCCTAATAAAAAGTGAAACAAATCTAGCATGTGTTCACCTCCCAATGCGAGATCTGATATTGGAAGGCATAAACGTCAACGTTTATTATAACAAATGGTTTATAGAGTTGGATTTAAAATTAGCCAGTACATGGTGACAAGCTTTTTGATAAGGCACAAAAACGTATTGAATCAATGAATGCCGATCCAGAATGGAGGGATACTATTATGGACTTGGAAACTAGAATGCTTGAACGCGAGCAAGTTGGTGAAAAGAAAGGCCTTAAAACAGGTGCACTTACATTAGTCGCTTCTTTGAAAGATGTTGGCTGCACTAGCCAACAAATCCTGCAACAATTAAAGCAAAAGTATGGCAATGTGTTCTCTGATAAACAGTTAGAAGAATTTCTGAAGCAGAGCTAGGTTATAACAATAATATTTTCCGAGGGTGTCGCAACAAGCGGTACCTTTTTCTAGAGCAAAAAGAAAAACGAGGCAAATTGCCTCGTTTTATCTTATCTACTACATAGACTTAATTAAAAGTTTGAAGCCTTTACGTAAGTCTTTTCAGTGTTGTCACCGATCTTGTAGTATTGCTTGCCGTTCTTGAATGTGTAAGTACCACCGTAAGTAATTACTTCAGTACCCTTCTTCAAGGTAACCTTGTTAGCACGCTTCTTTGAAGTCTTGTAAACGTATGCGTTGTGCTTCAAAGTACGCTTAGTACCAGTAATGTTGTCTGCGTTGATGAACTTGCCAGTAGCCTTACCGTTTTCGATTACTTCGTAGTAAGCCTTACCGTTGATAGTAGTAGTGTTCATAGCAACAGTTACTGACTTGTAACGGGTAAGCTTGTCAGTACCAACACGCTTAGCGTTCTTGTCGTAGAAGTAAGCGTTGTGCATAATAGTCTTGCTTTGGCTTGGTACAGTAGTGTCCTTGCCGTTAGCAACATTAACGGTTACAGGTAAAGTAGCGTCAACACCATTAATTGATGAAGTTACCTTTACATTAACTGAGAATGAAGTTGGAGCAGCAAACCAACCATTGTCAACTGGAATATTAGCAGCCTTTAAAGCAGCATTAACATCAGCAACTACAGCCTTTTGGTCTGGCATTTGTGATACAGCCTTACCATTTGAAACTTGGTAAGCAGCAAAGTTCTTTAAGATTTCACTAGCAACAGTTGAAACGTTCAAACGACCGTTAACACCAGCAGTTACATTAACTGAACCCTTAGTTACTTGTGAACCGTTTGAAGCGTTGTAGAAGTTAATACCGCTAGCATTTGAAAGGTCAAGTGCATTAACGTTTGAAACTTGAATTGAAATAGGTTTCTTTAAAGTACCATCTTGGTTAAGTTCAACTTCTTTAGTGTTAGCAAAGCTCTTACCCTCATCAGTTGAGAACTTAACATTGCTGTTCTTGGAGCCAAGAGTGATAGTCTTGTTTGCGTTAGCAATACCAAAGTTGAATGATACACCCTTTACAGTAACAGTATATAAACCATTAGCAAGTTTTGCAAAATGAGTAACTGTCCTACCCTTTGAATCAGTAGCAGCAGCGTTATCATTCTTAGAAGCTAAAGTACCAGTGTATGATTGGCCATTGTAACTAGCAGTAATGTTACCAGTAATGCTACCGTTAATAGTTTGTCCATTTACAGTAGAAGCTGCAATAGCAGTAAGGTTAGGTGTTACATCAACATCGTATTTTGCATCAGCTGGAGTGTTGATTGCGGTACCATCAGCATTAATTACAGTGTATACT
>JALBSH010000017.1:0-9835 GCA_022756575.1 Lactobacillus mulieris | reverse complement strand
TTGGGCTTTTTTAATTATTTATTCAACTTACCGTAAAAAATTATACACTTAGATAAAGTAAGAAAAAAACAGTTACATGCCATAATGTAAACTTAGAGATTTTTAGCAATCTACATCTATGCATAATTTTTGCATGAAAACAGCAATGATGAGTGTATTTTAATTTACTTCTTTTTCCCAATTACAAAATAATATCCTGCTGTCAAAATCTGCGCAATTCCTTCAAGTGCAATCGCCCAATCCGCACCAAAATGCGCTACAATCAGTCCACCTAAAAATGAACCAATCGGAATCATTGACGATAAAATCGACTCATTAATCGTTTCTACTCTACCTAAAATATGCGGACTAAAACTCTCCTGCACCAACACTTCAAAGTTAATATTCATCATCACAATCCATAGTTCAGACGTAAAAAACAAAATCAACAGTAGAAACGGCATCCCTTTGGGAACAGCTGGCTCAAGAACAATTGCTAAACCTGATAACGTGAGACAAATGACGACTAGCCTTTTAATCTTGCTTTTATCAAAAGTTAGTCGCTGTACCAGTACACTGCCAACTAACCCACCTATTGAAGAAGCTAATTCTAAACCGCCATAGCTAATCGCTGATTTAGTCAAATGCTCAGTCGCAAAATATGGCAAGCCCACAGAGGAAATACCATAAAATAGATTAGTCACTGCAAAAGGCATGATCAAGCGTGCTATTTTGCCTTCTTGTTTCAGAGTTTGCCAGCCTTTAAGCAAATCTTGCCAATAGTTTTCTGTGAAATATTCATTCGACTTATTCGAAAGTAATAATTTCCTAGACAATATTAGTCGCGTATAAAAAGCTAGGGCGCTTGCAAAAAATACTGCAGAAATAATTATCGTGGAATCAAGTGACACCCAAGTAATCAATAACGTTGCCGCTGCATTCAAAAACAAATCCAGCGTTTTATAAGTCATTTGGAAAACGCCGTTTACTTTAGTTAGCTTTGCTTTTGAAATAATGACTGGCAAAATTTTTTCTTCAGCAGGATAAATCAAAGTTGAGCCAATCGTTGAAATGACGTATATCCCTAGCAAAAGCCAAATTGTTAAATCTTGCCACAGTTTAATTTGAAACAACAACGCCGCTATAACGCTGTCCACTATCTGCACTAGCGTTACAAGCTTAAGTAGCTTTTTAATATAGACACGATCAATCAACGGTCCGAAGACGAACGACAACATTTCAATTGATGAGTCTGCAACAAAGATTAACGATAAGATAAGCGGCGAATGAAAGCGCACCTTGAAAAACCACAAGATCGCCATGTAAAACAACGAATCCGCAATGTTGGTTAACACTCGTCCTGCTAATAATCGTCTGACATTGACATTTTCTTTTTCAATTAAGTTAAACATTTTCCCATTCCTTTTCACAACACTACTAATGTCGCTGAAAGCCAGGGAAAATTACTATTTAGTTTTAGTTTAAAATCCCAGACTTTCAGCTAAAAATCTGGGTTGAGCCTTAAGTAGCGTTTGACGAATGAAAGGAAATAATTCATTCGCAAACTTAACCCTAAAATGTCGCGCATTTTAGTCCTCGCTTTCTGTGAAAATTAAGATCATTATAGCATGAACAGTGGCTTATCAATAATAGTCATTCTATCCTTATATTTTTCGTATTTTCATTCAATTTCAGATCATGACTTATGATAATAACCAAATTAACTTGCGCTATTTCCTGCAATAGTTTTAATAAATCACTTTGTAACTCAGGATAGATATTTGCCAACGGTTCATCTAGTAAAAAACATTGCGCGCCAGTTTTTAAAACAGCAGAATATAACTTTACTAACTGTATTTCACCTGTTGATAGTTCGCTCATCTCTCTATCTAAAATCTTTTCAATTCTAAATTGTGGCGAATCAAAAACTTTTGCAAAATACTCGCTTTTATAAACCTGACTTTTATCAGAATATGATCCTAAATAGTCCCTCACTGAACAATTAGGGAGTGGTATATCTTGAAATAAACAACTTATGTTCGATTCTCTCAGTTTTCTTTTATTAATTAAATCAGCATCTATACCATTTATGGTTATTTTTCCTTCCTTTTTCGGCGTGTATAGGCCAATTATTGTCCTAAGCAAAGTAGATTTTCCAATTCCATTTCTGCCCCTCACAATATAAAATCCTGGAGTAACAAAATTGGCAGAAAAATTTTGGGTAAATAACGGTGTTTTTTCATCTAAGTAAATATTAAAATCATGTACTTGAATCAAGTTTATTTTAGAGATTATTTTTCTACCATCTTGTTCATTCTTCATGGTTAGTATATTGTTGATTCTCATCCACGCTACTTTAAATGATTCAAATTTAAATAAAATAGAAAAAATTTCATCAACCTGTCCCAAAAGTTGATTAAAATATTGAAAAATAATTGAAAAGGAACCGATTGTCATCTTACCGGAAATCACTGATAAACCGCCATTAATAAACAATACTAATTGAAAAATAAGTTGTAAAACAATCTCGCTATTAGACATATTTAAATTGAGAAGAAAATCTCTCTTAGCAACGCCTAAAAGCGTTCTTTTAGTATTGCTCCATCTCTCAGTTTCTATTTTCTCTCTTCGGTTACCTTTTACTTCAATATACCTGCTTAACCATTCAGTAAAACCAGAAAAGTACTTATTATAAGCTTCTTTCAATTTTAAACTAACTTCAAAAATCTTAGGCCGTAAAAATAAATATATGAGACTATATGCAGGCAACAGGATCGCTATTAACAATAAAAAACCAGACCCAGCCATAAATAAATATGTAAAAATCAAAATTGAAGAAAGGGCGATTGAAATAATTTGATTTATTGTTTGGAATAAAAAAGTCAACACTTCAGTAGTATCTTCAGTAATTCTATCTGCTGTTTGAACCGAATTCATCTTTGTAACTGCTAGCGTATCCTTCACATACAGTTCTTTCATTATTACATCATTAACTTCCATGTTTATTTCTCTAAATCTTAAAATCTGAATTTTGTTCATAAAATATGACAACAAAAGTCTGATAAGACTTAAAGTCGTTATTAATACAATACTACGTACAAAAGCAGCCCTATCAGCCTTATATACTAAGGAATTTAACAGTATTCCTTCTAAGTAAACATTAAAAGTCAAAATGCCAGTACTGATAATATTCATTCCTAATAGAAGCCAATATTCAATTTTATACTTTTTATCAATTTTGCTAAAAATCGTATGCATAGTGTCACCTAACTCTGACTAGCAGTCAAAAATGTTAAAATATAATGAATATAAAATTAGATAAATTTTATATTCTTATTTATCCTATGTCAATACTAAATAAATTGATTTGGTTTTACTTTCATGCTGTATTTGATATTATGTAGTTACTAACTACCAAATAACTATCTATCAACTACAGAAAGAGAAAAATATGACTGAAAAAGCAGCAATTAACATCCGTGTTAATAAAGAAACTAAGCAAAACGCAGAGAAAGTATTAAACAAACTAGGCATCCCGATGTCAGTCGCAATTGATATGTACTTACGACAAATTGCATTGACTGACGGCATTCCCTTTGATCTATCTTCCAAGAAAAGAAAAAAGAAAAATGATCACGAAACAGCAATGATGGTCGCAGAAGCTACAGCTCAATATGAAATCGTTAAATCCAACTGGGAGGATAAATTAGCTGAGTTTATTCCTGACTGGATGAACATGAATAAGATGACTAAAGAGGAGCTTGAAGCAAGGTTAGCTAAGCATGCCCAAGATGCAAGAGATGGTAAAAGTGTCGAGATTAGCAAAACTTTTAGCGACCTGAATAAAGAATTAGGAATTTAAATTTCATACAAGAATATACTGTCAAATCAAGTCCTAACGTATCTGTAGAACTTAAAGAGATATATAGCTCTATCTTGCAATTATCTCGATCTCCAAAAACTGCTCGAGATTATGTAAAAGATCTTGAACAAACTATGCAAGCGTTAAATTATTTTCCAGAAAGATATAGAAAAACTCCTTCAGGAAAATACCGACGAGTTAATTTCAAAAAATACGCTATATTCTACTTTATCGAAAACGATACTGTACACATTATTGATGTCATACTAGCTTCATCAAGTACAGTATTCAAATATTAATCCTTTGCCCCATTCTAGCTATTAAGCTATACTAGACAGAAGAAATTAAACGAACTAAGGGACAATAAAATGAGCGATAAATTAATTAAAATTGCATACCTCTACGAAGATTTAATGAATACTTACGGTGACTCAGGCGATGTTAAAATCTTGAGCTTTTTGCTAAAGCGTGAAGGCTACGACACTCAAGTCGACAATATTTCACTTGGCGATGACTTCAATGCCTTTGACTATGATTTCGTCTTCTTCGGCGGTGGTCAAGACTTTGAACAAACCGTTGTAGCCAAGGATTTACCACGGCACAAAGAAACACTTGATAAATACATCAACGATGACAAACCTATGCTCTGCATTTGTGGTGGTTACCAACTAATGGGTAGTTACTATAAGACCAACTCAGGTGTAACAATTCCTGGCTTAGACATTTTGCCACTTCACACTGTCTTCAAGAGCGACAAGCGAATGATTGGTGATACCCGTTACATGACCGAATGGGGCGAAGTTAAGGCTTTTGAAAACCACTCTGGTCAAACTTACTTCGACAACAAGGACAAGTTGCATCCCCTCGGCGACATGATCGAAGGCTACGGCAACAACCCACAAGACCACGTCGAAGGCCTGCGCTATCGCAACTTTATTGGTTCATACTCACATGGTCCACTACTTAAAAATACTAATGTAGCTAATGCCATCATGAAAATGATTATCGCTTGGCACCAAGAACGTGTTAGCGAAGCCGAAAAAGTCACAGAATAAAAAAGACCCAGTCAGAATTTCTGACTGGGATTTTTCATTATCAAATTAATTTAAAACACGTTTAGCAGCTGAGGGATAAAAGTAGGCACTGATAGCCTGCTTTCTCACCCCTTGACTAGGAGTTGCAGCGTGAACATATTGTCCATCACCAACATAAATACCAACATGGTAAGGAGCTGAGGCAGAACCCCAGAACAACAAGTCGCCTTTCTTAAGATGACTTAACGAAACCTTTTTACCCTTAGTAACTTGACCATAAGTAGTTCTTGGTAAGGTCTTTTTAGCGGCTTTTTTATAAACGTATTGAGCTAAGCCAGAGCAGTCAAAGGCTGAAGGACCGGTAGCACCGTAAACGTAACTTTTGCCAACTTGTTCTTTAGCAAGTTGGACTACGGCGTTACGTTTTTCTGTTTTGCTTTGACTAGCTGCTTGGACAGTTTGCGTTTGAAGTGGAACATTAATGAATGAAATTCCTGTAAAAAATACTGACAAAACTGTGGCAAACTTAACTAAACTACGTTTAAAACTCAATTTATTTCTCCTTAACACTTCTTATCTTTCAACGTTTTCTATATTACCGAAGAAATATTACAGCCTTGTTTTAAAATGACTACTATAAAATTAAGCAATGTAACAAAATCTGCTATTTCTTGTAAATTTTGCTTAACTTGAAAAACACTATAATTTTCTATATGCTTAATACATTAATTTAGGAGTTTTTTATTATGGATAAGATAGATAGTTATGTACGCCACTTTTTAATATTAATCGCGCTAATTTTAGGACTCTCGCTCGTCTCAGAACTGCGCGAAATTATTGCCTATGACTCATCTACCATTGGCATTATCTCTTTAACCACTGCCATTATCTGCACTTTTGCTTCGGGCATTACCTTGCAATTTCACAAGCTTAATTGGCTTACGATCAGTTTAATCTTAATTCTTTCTGCAATCGTAATTCTATTCTGGTTCAAAACCTATACTTTTGGTCTCGTTGTCAGCATTTTTCTGATTTATAACATCATTGTATTTTTGGTTTGTGTTACTAATATAATTTTTCAAAAGAAGGTTGAATAGTTAACTTCTATGTCAGTCGTTGATCTCTATAAAAACTCAGCTTAAATTGCCTATCTTTATGAAAAGCATAAATTAGGAAGGAATAATTATGACTAGCATCATTGTGTTTATCGCTGTTACAATTATGGCGATATTCACAGGAATTATATTTATACGCGTGGTGCTAGTTAAATCGTTTTAGTTAATAAAAAAGTCCAATTAGACTAGACTCAAGTTGTAAGTAATTTAAATAGAAAAGAGTCTGATCTAATTGAACTATCTCAAGCTTAATCGTTTTTCTCACCATTTACAAGTTAGTTTTAATCGGTTAAATGTGATTTGTCGCTCGCTGTATAAGCTTTATGCGCCTGATGGACTTAAACATCGTAAAAATGTTGATCAGACCAAGCTTCCTGATAGTTCTATCTTAGCGATGCTCATTTGGCAAACTGAAATTGGAATTGAATCTCAACGAAGATTCTGTAAATTCTTCGTTGGCTTATCTCATTCTCGTTTTAACCGTCGAGCTCGAATGCTCTTGCCTCTAATTCGTTGTATCCGTCAGGGTTGGAATCAGGAAGTAAAGGTAGGTGGAGAATTATTGATTATCGACAGTTTTCCGATTCCAGTTTGTCAGCCTGTTCGCAATTATCACGTTAAGATCTTCCGTGGCATAGCCGATATTGGTTATAAAGCGACGAAAAAAATCTACTATTATGGCTTCAAAGTCCACGCAATAGTGAGTGATGATGGCTATCTGCTTGACTACGCAGTTACTAAGGCGTCGGTACATGATGCAAAAGAGACGGTAGAATTGATGATCAATGCTCATCCAATTAACCATTATCTTTTAGGAGATGAAGGCTATTTAGGAAAAGACTTAGCAGCCAAGCTAAAGCGTATGGGATACGTGCTTTGGACACCATATCGTAAAAACATGAGGGGTGCTAAAAAGCATAATGATCATCAGTTAATGGCAATTAGAAGAACAATCGAAAGCGACTTTTCTTTGCTTAGCTATTACAATGCTGAGAATAATCGAGCCAGGAGCTTAGTAGGTTTTCAACAACGGCTAGAAATAGCTATTTTAGCTTATAATATGGCATATTGTCTAGAACGATTTAACTAGCACCACGCGTATATTTATAAAATTATCAATGCGCATGTAACCTATAAAAAGCATTATCCTTATCGTAAATTAGTAAGGGTCACTTTAATCAGTCTCCCATGGATATTTTGGGTCTTCCCGTTTACTCTAGATTGGAGTACCTATATCACTTTAGTAATAGTCAGAATTCCATATACAATCATCTGGAGTTTGTTAACTGCGGTAGGATTGTATATTGATATTAAGATGCAAAATAAATATCGACATCACAGGAACAACAATGGACACTAAAATTTTAACAGCAATCATCTTAATTATCGTAGTAATTGTACTAGCCTACTCACCATTTTATAAAAGGTATCAACTATTTTACTTGAATAAAGTAGGCTATTGGGATATCCTAATCCAATTCCTAGTAATTGCAGGTATCAACTTATTCATTGGATTAAAATACGGTCTAGGTGCCCTGTTTCTATTGATTGTTCCCGTTCCACTAGACATTATTTTCTTAATCTCAATGATTTATTCTTACTTTAAAATTAGAAAATTGAAACGCAAATAACTCAACAAAACGGAGCCAACTAAAGCTTCGTTTTTTGATTAATCTTATTTTTCTTCTGTTTCGGCGTTAGATTCAAAGCCATCGCAGCCACGACAACCAACACTGATCCGACCCAATCCATTGGCATCATTACTAAGTTAAAGAATATTACAGAACCTATCGTTGCAGAAAATGGCTCAAAAGCATCTAATAAACTTACAGTTGATGGGATTACATACCGCAGCGCGTTTGCCATAATTTGAAACGGAATAATCGTCCCAATTACAATAACTGCCGCAGTATACAGCCAAACTTCAGGCTTATTCGGAACTGCATGAAATTGCGGATCAATTATCAACAAACTGATTCCAGCAAAAATCATCCCCCAACCTGTTACAACCATACTAGAAACTTTTTTAACAATGTTAACTGGAATCAAAGTATAAGCAGCCTCACCAAAAGCGGATAAAATGCCCCAAAATAGTGCAACTGGCGTAATGGCCAAATGATTAAATTGCCCATGCGTTGACAATAAAAACACTCCTAAAAAAGCACATAACGCCGCTATGATATCCAATCTACGCATAACTTGCTTGTGCGTGATAGCTAAATATCCCAATACAAAAAATGGCCCAATAAATTGCAAGATTGTCGCAATAGAAGCATTAGCCACTTGAATACACATAAAATAAAATAGCTGCACTGGCAATAATCCAAATATGCCATAGGCTATAATAACCAAAACATTGTGCTTATTTTTCAACGTAGCTATTGGTTTTTGCTTTAAAAATCCTGAGGCAATTAATAAAACTGCTCCTGAAATAATCAACCTGACTTGGGTTAACCACATTGGTGTTAATTTAGGACTAATATCAAACAATCCTTTAGCGAATAATCCTGACACACCCCACATTACAGCTGCCATTGCCGCTAGAAATGTCCACAATCTTCGTGTTTTTGCTGGTACCATCTAGTTCACCTTTTTCTTTCTCATTCACCTAATAATTAAACCACAAAAATAAGGATACCTACTGGGCATCCTCAACTTTATTGATGAGTTTTTTTAACTTTCTTTTTCTTAGGTGAAATATTCAAGGCCATAGCTGCCAGCACAACTAAAATCGAACCAATCCAGTCCATTGGGGTCATCACCAAACCAAAGCAAATAACTGAACCAACGGTTGCAGAAAAAGGCTCAAAAGCATCTAGCAAACTTGCCGTTGATGCCTTGATAAAGCGCAGCGAATTAGTCATTAATTGGAATGGAATCAGGGTTCCAATCACAATCACTGCCACCACATCTAGCCATACATGTGGCGTATTCGGAATATGCGGCATCTGTGGGTGCACAATCATTAGGCAAATTCCCGCTGACAGCAATCCCCAACCTGTAACGACTAAACTAGAAACTCGCTTCAACACACTGATTGGAATTAATGTATTGGTCGCAACTCCAACAGCTGAAAGCAAACCCCAGAATAGAACGCTAGGCGTTAAAGCAAAGTGATTAAAACGCCCATGTGTCGCCAGCAATACTACGCCAATAAAGGCACAGATGGCAGCAAGCACATCTATTCGCCGCATTACTTGCTTATGCGTTACAGCTAGGTAGCCCATTACAAAAAAGGGACCAACAAATTGTAAAATCGTGGCAATCGAAGCATTAGCTTGTTGTACTACAATAAAGTAAAACAATTGGACTGGTAATAAACCAAAAATCCCATATGCGATAATCGTCCACGCGTCATGCTTATTTTTCATTGTAGCGATTGGCTTTTGCTTTAATACGCCAGCTACAATTAACAAAATAATGCCTGAAGTTACCATTCTAATCTGTGATAGCCACATTGGTGTAATCTCAGGACTAGTATTAAATAAACTCTTAGCAAATAGACCTGATATTCCCCACATTATGCAAGCTAATCCAGCTAAAAAGGCCCACAGGCGCCGTGGTTTTTGTGTAACCATTCTTTTTAATCCCCAACTTTTCTAAAACTAACATACTCTATCATAACAAAAACGGGCTAGCTTGAACTAGTCCGTTAATTTTTTATTCATCATTTTTCTTAATTGGGTTTCTGCTAGGCATTAGCTGCATGAATGTAGCAACA
Source organism: Lactobacillus mulieris (assembly GCA_022756575.1). Lineage (GTDB taxonomy): Bacteria > Bacillota > Bacilli > Lactobacillales > Lactobacillaceae > Lactobacillus > Lactobacillus mulieris_A. Next base: position 124 of record JALBSH010000017.1, on the reverse strand, counting down.
ATAATTAAAAAGCCACCAAACATGTCCATTGGGCCAAAGTCCGCATGAAGCAGTGAAACTGACAGGATCGTTGCAATCAGTGGCTCGAAGGCTCCAAGCATCCCTACCGTACTTGGTTCAATAT
>JALBSH010000016.1:0-13261 GCA_022756575.1 Lactobacillus mulieris | reverse complement strand
GCTTAAGCCCCAGGCAGCTAGCATCATGATGACAATCATCAAGAACTTGTTAAATCCAGCGCTATTGGTAAAGCGGAACGATTTAACAAAACCACCAATAATTGGAGCGTCCATAAAAATAATTACTGGAATAAAGAAGTGCATCTGCTTAGCACTATAGCTAACAATCACTTTTCTAAAGATTAAGAAGGCTGCTAAAACCATTAAGAACAAAAATGGTGAAGCAATATTACTTAAAAATTTAGGATTCCAGGAATAAACGCCACTTCGACCAGATAATCGTTGGTACCAGTAAACCCCATTAAATCCGGGAATACCGATAAACATTACGAAGAAAGACATTACTCCAGCTGCAATTGACCAGCCAAAGACCTTTTTAGGAATTTTAACGTTAGCTAAAAACATCCCCCAAGCAAAGTACAAGATCAAATAAATGCCATAAATTGACTTGTTAAAGATCATTGTACCTGCACTAGTCGCAAAACCAGTCAAAGTTAATGCGCTAAGCAATAATACATTTTGCTTAGTAGTAATGCGATGTTGTAATTCATACAAGTATGGTTGAACTAGCATACTAAAAATCAAGCCAGCCAACAATACTGATGTACTAGTCAAAACTGGGAAAAATACTCCCCAGAGCTTCCACATATTAAAGGTACCTGGTCGTTTAAAGAAGTTCACCAAGTATAAAAGCACTAGTGTAACAACCGCTATAATCCAAAACTTAAAGGCTTCAGTTGGATGAACCTTTCTTTTGCTATAAACAGCACCAAAGACCATTGGTACTAGTACCATCGTACTGTGACCAAGTAGTCCTGGAATAAATCTCATTAGGGTACTTAATGGTAATCTACCAAAAGTGCTACCCCAAGAATACATCTGCACTAGCATAAAGAATGCTACGACAATCAAACAAATGATTTGAAGAGCATTTAGTGATTTTTTCTTGTTAATCTCACTCATTTTCTCTAGTCTGTGTCCTCACTAAAAATTTCTGTCATTACTTAATGATCCCTAGCTTCTTTTTAATTGAAAGCAGAATATCAACCTTTTTGCCATGACCGGTGAAAAAGTCTACGATATCATGCCAGAACTTAAAGCACATGATCAAAGTAATCACGATAAAAACAAATCCTGCTTCTTGATTATGCAAGAATGTATTTATACTGAATAAAAGCATAAACACTAAAGGCGGAATCGTCAAATTTTGCATAATTGCTGTTAATACCAAAGCCACTAATAAAGTAGCAAAGCCAGCTTTCCAATTATAAAAAACTGCTACCTGAGCTGCAACCGCAACTCCTTTGCCACCTCGAAAATGATCCCAGATTGGAAAACAATGTCCTAAGATCAGGCCTAGCCCTGTATAAGCAATATTAATATGAGCTGGAAAAGCAAAATATACAATAAACAAGGCAATTAAACTTTTAAGCAAATCGCCTAAACAGGTTAAAATACCCCATTTTTTACCAAAAACAGCACCCATGTTAGCCGTTCCTGGATTATGTGAACCGTATTCAGTAGGATTTATTTTTAAAAAGATTTTGCCAACGATCATCGCCGTTAAGAAATTTCCAAAAACGTAGCCAATCAGAGTAGCCCAAATGCGCGCCATTAATTATCACCTTCTTCGGTGTAATCATAGATATGATAGTGCTGCGTTTTTTCGCTCTTAAAGCTAAAGCCATTTGCAATATTCTTTTCGTTTTGGAAAGTTTCATTATTTGAAATCATTTCCTTAGGTAAACCTAATTCTTTGCGCACCAGGTTAGAAATCCGTTGCAATTCACTAGTTGGCTGTACTTGATAAGCCGCATCGTCGATCATTGCATTGTAACCATGTAGATAATCACTAGATGACGAATTGGCACAACTACGATAATTCATCGCAATCTGTTGCATCGCACTAAATGGCAAGTTAGTCCGAACATTGCTTGACACAGAAGTCAAAATTGAATCCAGATTTGATAATGAACTAATTGAAACTGCCTTCTTGATCAAAGTGGTAATTACCTGTCGTTGTCGTTCTTGACGACCATAATCTCCACGTGGATCATCATAACGCATTCTAGAATATGCTAGCGCACCTGCACCACCCATATGGGTCAGCTTGCCCTTTTTAAAAATATAACCGCCATATTCAAAGCTAAGCGTTGGTCTAATATTAATTCCGCCAACATAGCGAATCATCTTCATGATTCCACCCATGTTAACCACGGCATAATACTTGATTGGCACATTGATTAACTTAGAAACTGAATCCATTGACATCCTAGCCCCGCCTAATTCATAAGCGGCGTTAATCTTTTCTGTCTTGAAGCTCTCGCTTCCAACCATCTGTGCCATCGTATCACGCGGTATTGAGACCAATGTGTAACGCTTCTTAGCAGGGTTAACTACAGCTAAAATCATGGTATCAGTCCGGCCGCGCTTTTCAGTTCGATCAAGGGCACCTGTATCAGTCCCCATCAGTAAAACAGCGAACTTCTTCTTTCCATCAAATTCACCTGTAGTTTTCACTGCAGTCTTAGGATCATAGGTCTTATCAACCGCTGACTTAGTACGGAAATAAACTGATGCAAAGTACGCCGCTCCAGCAACCGCAAGCAAGGCTACGATACTAATAACCCAGACCCAAATATGACGATTTTTATAACTGTGTGTGTCTACCCGACTATTATGCGGGTGATTAGATCTTTGTTTTCTATCTTTCATAAAATATACCTATTATGATGTAAATTCACATTGAATGTATTATAACAAAAAAAGCAAATCATCGCTGACTTGCTTAGTATATCTTATTAAAATCGTTACTAATTTTTACTTCAAAGTCAAGCTTAACGCAAAATTACGGCTACTTTTTGCCTCTAATTCAATTTTATCCGTAAAAGCTGTAACGCTTCCTTCTTTTGCACTCAACTTAAAATCAGTTGAAGTAAGATCAATGCCATGTTCTTTGCCAGTCAAACTAATCTTATTGACCTGGCTTTCACTTTGCCAAGAAGTTGGTAAGATAAAGCCCAAAGAAAATGGCAGTTCCTTATTTGAAGAATTTTTTAAATAAAAGGATATATTGACTTGATTACCCTCCAAAGCATAAGTAGTCATTACTTCAAAATGATATGGAAAACTCTTATAGCTCTCCGGCGTATCAATTAAAGTTAGACTTACGCGAGTATCACCTTTGTCAACAACGGTCCAAGGCAACTTGTTAGCCAAATTATCGGCTTGATCCATTACTGGAAAAGCAAGTGCCATACCTTCTTCACTTTCTTGCTCGCCGAGATAATCAAATTGATCTGTTAAAGACACCAGATGTGCCATCCGGGCCCCATTCTCATCGACAGAGACTTGAAAGAGAGAATTATCGATTGTTTGCATATTTTTCTCCCAATTTCTACACTCCTGTAACTCAAAATAGCACTTATCATATACAACTGTCAATTTTCACCACTTTCTTAGAAAAAAATGGCGATCTTTCTTTATTTATAATATAATGAAGTTGTTCCAAAAAAATTATGAAATCAAAGAAATAATTATAGTTTTTGGAGCAAGTTGATACAAAGAAGGCATCCCTTAACGGTGATGCCTTTTTTGGTGTATAAAAAAACTCCGACTTACGCCGAAGTTCTATTTGTGTGAATAACTACTTAATAAATTAGTCGTCCAACTTTTCCTTGTTAACAACATCCAAGTTTTCGTCGAATGTGTAAACAACTGGTTCACCGGTCTTCATTTCCAAGTTCATAATGTCTTCATCAGAAATGTTTTCGATGTACTTAGTCAAAGCACGAAGTGAGTTACCGTGAGCTGCGATAATTACGTTCTTGCCGTCAAGTAAATCTGGAGCAATGTGGTCTTCCCAGAATGGCATTACACGATCAAGACATACGTGTAAGTTTTCAGCCTTAGGAACGATGTGTGGGTCCAAGTTTGCGTAACGACGGTCATGTGCTTGACTGAATTCGTTGTCATCATCAATAGCTGGTGGCAAAACATCGTATGAACGACGCCAAATGTGAACTTGTTCATCGCCGTACTTTTCAGCAGTAGCCTTCTTGTTTAAACCTTGAAGAGCACCGTAATGACGTTCATTAAGTCTCCAAGACTTAGTTTCAGGAATCCAAAGTTGGTCACTTTCTTCAAGTGCAAAGTGCAAAGTCTTGATAGCACGCTTCAATACTGAAGTGTAAGCTTGATCAAATTTAAGACCATGTTCCTTAATTAAACGACCAGCTCTTTTAGCTTCTTCAACACCTTTTTCTGAAAGGTTAACATCAACCCAACCAGTAAATTGGTTTGAAAGGTTCCATTCACTTTGACCGTGACGGATTAAAACTAATTTTGACATGAAATATCTCCTTTTAAAATTCAATGTTTCATCCATATTTTACACATTTCACAAATTTTTTCATAGAGTTAAGACTAAAAAAATCGTGTTTTTTCAATTTTGTAACGTTATTCTTGCTATACTAGAAGAAAAAATTTAATGAAAGAAAGTTATGTATGAAATTTAAACATCAAAATATTATCATTACCGTTTTATTAGCATTACTCTTTTTAACGGCCTGCTCTAAGACAGGTTCAAAAAAGACAGCTAATTTACCTACTGCCAAGACGATTTTAACCAGTGCAGAAAAAACGAAATTCAGTTCAATGCACGCTACTTGGAATGAATTAAGCAATGGCAAGTCTTTGCAAAAAGCCGAAGCCCAATATACTAAAAAGCCAACGATTATTTATGCTAATGTTTCTAGCAGCTCTAATCACTATAAAATGTGGATTGAGGGTAAAAGCAACTATATCCAAATGAAAGGTACCAATTCTCAGCGTTGGTTTAAGACAAAGTTGTCTAAGGCTAGTGCCTATGGTGCCATTACCGACAATTTGAACGGCACATTACTCATGCCTTTCATCCCTAACGCAAAATATTTTAAGGTAAAGCAAAACGGCAATGATTATCTGCTTACTTATAAAGGAAATAACAAAAAAATTTGGAACGCAATTGTATCTGATTCTGCCTTTACTGCTTTAATCGGCATCGATCTTGATGATGTTAAACCAATTAGCAACGAAATCAAAATTAACGTAGATCAGAATTACGACATCAAAAATGTTAATGTGACTTCTACTTATAAGGATGAAGGACACAAAAAGAATTTCACCATGCAGATTGATCAAATTAATCAAGTCAAAAAGTTGACGGTACCTGCTTCTATCAAGAAATCGGCCGTAGATTTAGGCAAAATTAATACAAAATAAAGTAAAAGAATAGTCCGTAACTCCAACGAGCAACGGACTTTTTAGTTATAATAGACTTATTGAAGCATAGAGGAGAAAAAAATGAAACTTAAGAAAACGATTATCGGTTTATCCTTTGCTGTCCTCTTTTTATTAGGTGGCTGCAGTAAACAAGAGAAGAAGGCTACTTCAGCTCTGACTAAGACTCAAGTTGTACAAAAAGCTAAAAGTAGCTTCAAGTCGGGACAGGTTATTCAATCTGTTACTCTGGGTACCGACACTTCTAATCAAGTTGCCTTAGCTAACACTACCTTTGGTGGTAAAACCACTGTTTACCACATCACCAATCAAACCACTAGCAAAGGTAAAACTAGTTCTACTGAGGAATGGGTCAACCTTAACAATGTCTACATTAATGGACAAGATACTTGGTACAAGGCTGACCTTGAAAAACTAACCGGTCATAATTATGCCGACTTAACCGATGCCATCATGAATAACCACATGATCACCAATCCAAGTGATAAGTTGGTTTCTGCTTATAAAATGAAAAAAAGCAAAAAAGATGGTGTTTACACTTATACTTTAACTGCTAAAAGTACTGACCAAGCTTTGATGAAAAAGGCAGCAGCACCAATTTTTGACACTACTGCTCAAAGTACAAATCAAGCTAAAATTTTCAGCCAAATTAAAAAATTAGGCAAGTACCAATCAATGAATGTTAAGGCTGTAATTAAAGGTAATAAATTATCTACCTTTAATGTCTTTGTTAATATGAAACTAGGTAAATTAATGTACGTTAAAGTTGGTCAAAGTTATGGCAACTTCGGCAGCCATGACTTCTTAAGAGTACCAGACTCTGCAACTAACGCTAAAGATTTACCAACCACTAATACTAAAAAGAAGTAGGCAAAAAAATGAAATTAGGAATTATTGGCAGCGGCATGATCGTCCATGACTTTTTAACAACCGCTGATCAAGTTGCGAATATGACTGTAACGGCTATTTCCTCAACTAAGCGCAGTGAAAATATTGCCCGGGAATTAGCTAAAAAGTACAACATCAAACGTACTTATACGGACAATGAAGAATTAATGGCTGATTCTGAAGTCGATACAGTTTATGTAGCGGTGCCAAACTTCTTGCATTATGAGATTGCTAAAGCTGCTCTAGAACACGATAAAAATGTAATCTGTGAAAAGCCATTTGTTCAGAGCACCACTCAAGCAAAAGAATTAAAAAAGTTAGCCGACGAAAAGGGGTTGATCATCGTTGAAGCAATTACTAACCTTTATTTAGAAAACTTCAAACAAATCCAAAAAGAATTGAACAAGATCGCACCAATTCATATTGTTAACTTAAATTATACGCAATATTCTAGCCGCTATGACGCCTTTCTTGAAGGCAAAATTGCGCCGGTTTTTGATCCTAAAAAAGATGGCGGTGCTTTAATGGATTTAAATATCTACAACATTCATCTTGTCTCGGCATTGTTTGGCTTGCCTGATCAAGTGCAATATTATGCCAACATGCAAAAAGGCGTTGATACTTCTGGTATTCTTCACCTCTCTTATCCTGACAAACAAGCCTCCCTCACGGCATCAAAAGATAGCTATGTAACGCCACGTTCTTTTATCGAAGGTGAAAAAGGTAGTATCTATTTTGACGGCTCAACGGGAACACTTGATAATTTCACAGTTGAAATGAGAAATGAGCAACCTAAGCGTTATAATTTAAATAAATATCCGCACCGAATGGCAGCTGAATTTAATACTTTTGCCCAGATGATTGATCAACACGATACGCAAAAAGCGGATGAAGCATTTGTCAATACTTTAGAGACAATGCAAATTTTGACTAAAGCAAAAAATTCTATGATTTAAATTTGGAGGAAAAGCCATTGAAAATTTTAGTAACTGGTTTTGATCCTTTTGGTGGCGACAAGATCAACCCCGCCATTGAAGCAGTCAAAAAACTACCTGACTCAATCAAGGGTGCAAAAATTATCAAATTAGAAATTCCTACGGTTTTCAATAAATCTGCCCAAGTTGTTCATGATGCCATCGTGCAAGAAAAACCAGATTATGTACTTAATGTTGGTCAAGCTGGCGGGCGTGCTGCTTTAACCCCAGAACGAGTAGCTATTAATATTAACGATGGTCGCATCCCCGACAATGATGGTTATCAACCGCTCGGTGAACCTATCCAAGCCGATGGCGACACGGCTTACTTCACCCAACTACCAATCAAGGCAATGGCTAAGGCGATTCGCGCTGTTGGTCTACCTGCTACAGTTTCCAACACTGCCGGTACTTACGTCTGCAACCACATCTTTTATCAAGTGCAATACATGCGAGCTAAAGAATTCCCTAGCCTTAAAGCTGGCTTCATTCACATCCCATTTTTGCCAGAACAAGTTGTCAAAAGACCAAGCACTCCATCAATGGCATTAGCCGATATTGTTAAAGGCTTAATCGCTGCAATTGGGGCTATTGTTGAGCGCGATGGACAAGGCGACATTGAAGCAGTTGAAGGACAAAATCATTAATTACGTAAAAAGGAGGTTAAATGCAGGATTTTTGCATTTAGCCTCTTTTTATCTCTAATTTTGATGACTAAGTAACTTCTTTACTCGATCAGCAACCTTAAATTCTCCAGAAAAGATCAAGATATCATTCGGCTCAATAACAGTCCAACCGTGTGGTATTAACCACTCATCACCACGCCGAATTCGACTAACCGTAATCTTGTCCACAAATTCCAGATCCCTAAGTGGTCGTCCAGTATAGGAAGTACTTCTCACCTTAACTGAGTACAACACATTGTTAGTATCAGTCATAATCTTGTAGACCGTTGGAGACTCAATCAAAGCTCGCATCAGAGCAGAACGTACATTAGTAAAGTTGAACAACTCTACTCCTGCCTCCTGGCATCGAGCCATCGTATCGCTATCGACTTCATTCATTCGGGCAATTGCTCGTTTGACTCCCAAGTCTTTGGCATATTCCGCCATTCGTGCATTTTCTTGATCATGATGCCCTGCAGCTACGAAAATGTCGCAATCAAAGGCACCACTACGCTCTAAGCTTTGATTATCCAAATTATCAAGTAATGTTAAACCTTTAACCCTACTATCATAAGTTTCGTATTGGTCCTGCTGATCGGTAAACATCTTGATCGTATACCAATTATCGTGCAAATCATGTGCAACTGGTACCGTAAAAGTATTGGCACCCACAATAGTAACAGTTTCTTTCATCCGATCCTCAGGTGATAAAACAAAGTTTGAATTAAAGACAATCGGACTCACGATACAAACAATAACCGCAGCTAAGATAAAGGCATCTGATTGTGTTTAAGTAATTGCATGCAATTTTCTAGCAACTTGTAGAGTTGGCAAAACAATCGTAATTGTAGTAGCAGTTAAAAAGCCACCAGCAAAGGCATTTTTCTTTTCAAAATAGCGCATATAAAGAAAAACTACAGGAGCTTTAGCTAAGAACAAGAAAATGACCAAAACTGGCAACAACATCAATGATGATGGATGAGCAAATAGTGACTTTAAATTCAAGCCCACGCCAGTCATAATAAAAAAGATTGGGATAAAGAACCCATAACCGATTGAAGTTAGCTTATCTTTAGTTGCCTCGCTTGGTTCCAATAATTTCATTACCATCCCGGCCAAGAATGCTCCCAAAATATTTTCAGCACCAACTCGCTCAGCTACAGTAACTAAAGCAAAAATCAAGAAGAAGGCTAACCGAATATCCAATTGAGTCGTTGCCTTAGTTACTTTGCTAAACCATAAATACGGTTGCTTAAACCGCCGCAAAAGAATAATCGCAGCGATAAACAGTAAGATAATCAACCAAAGCTGGCCAGCATTCCCTCCATTAACTGAGGCATAAATCGTTAATAAGAGCAACGGTATTACTTCGCCCAAAACCGCAGTTAACAAAATTGTCTGACCAATCGGTCGGCCAAGAATATCCTTTTCCTTCAAGGTAGCAATAACTACACCCAATGCAATGGTCATAAAAATAATCGCTGCCAAGATAACATTGCTAAATAGCCCTATCAGCTTTAAAACATATGCCAAAACAAAGGCCATTACCACAATTCCAGCGAAAGCTGTTAAAGCTGTTGGCAACGGATCGACAGTTTTTCCCGCCTGTGATTTAGCCTTAGGATTATTCTTGCGCTGTAGCAGGTCAAAATTAATTTCCATTCCTGATAAAAACATCAGCAAAATTACGCCGAGGTTCGATAAAAATGTTAAATCATGTATCGAAACCACGATATTAAATCCGCTCGAACCTACAATAATTCCGACGATAATTTCAGCAATCGCCGTTGGTACAGTGCTTATTTTGAAACGCGCCATAAATATTGGAATTACGAGCGCTAATAAGACGACCAAAAATAATGATAATTGCGCCATTAAATTCTCCCCTTTTCACATTCAACACAAGAATTATACAAAAAATACGTCTTAATTCCCATTATTTATGGTTTAAGACGTATTTTTCTAATTAATATCGCTAGCTAAAACATATTGTGTAGCATTTAAAGCATAATACTTTTGACCTTTAATTGTAATCTTGCTGCCATATGTCATGACCCGACTACCCTTCTTGACCAAATTACCTTTTTCAATTCGACCTGAACGAGTCCGCAAATATGTATTCTTCTTAACAGTTCTAGCAGTAGCATCAATATTAGTAGCTACTACGTATTCGTTCTTGCCAATTTGATAGTACTTCTTATTACTGATTATCTTGTAGCCTAAAACGGTTACCGGACTACCAGCTAACTTCAAGATCTTGGTCTTCTTGCCGTTCTTGTCATAAACATAAGCATCGTGACCTAAAGTTACCGCACCTTGAACTTCTGCTGGTACTTCGTCCTTAATCTTATTTGGATCCTTAGTATCAGTATTTTCATTCTTCTTTTGCAAGTCATAGTAATACTCGATCAAAGAATAAAACTGATCCATGTCGTAATCCCACTTGGCAAAATAACTATCAGGGTCAACGTGGTCTGTTCCACCTAAGAAGGTGCTAACCGCCTTGTGTGACCAAATTGTGCCTTCACCATCATCGCAAGCATTGTCTGGCTTTAAATTGTAACGATGAAGCAACTTGGCAATATAAATTGCATCATTATTAACTGACTTAGCAAAGGCATCACGACTATCTTCTTCACAAAGCTCAATTTGAATAAAGCGATTGTTGGCATTCGGTCCTGCGCCCCAAGTACCATTATTAGGTGAATACATTTGGATGACTTGCTTACTATCTACAAAAGCATTGACGTAAGCGTTGATATTTTTCCACTCGCGGTTAAAGTAGATTGCTTCATCGTGAGCAGTAGCTCCGGGATCGTCAGTCTCATGAACGACAATTCCTTCTGGCTTGCCATTTTGATACTCAACACCAGGGAATTTATTGTACTTAATCCCCTCTAGTTTGAGCATCTTGTATAAATAGGTGACACCACTATATTGATATTTCTTCGCTAAAGTATTAATCGAAGCGGCTTTGACCTGGTTACTGACCGATGATACGCCGACTAACCCCAAAAGCGCAATTAAGGCAATTAAAAATTTGCGTATCTTCACAACAAAGCCCTTTCCTTAATTACATGAAGTTCGATTTCTTAACGTATTGACGAATACCTACCTTATAGTATTTCTTACCATTGATAGTTATAGCACTGCCGTAAGTAGCAATTTGGCTATTCTTCTTGTGCTTCAAATTGTTATCGCGATTGCCATATTGATTGTAAACATAAGCATTCTTCTTCAAGAATCTGAGGCTACCATCAATATTACCAGCTGCAATGTATTCATTTTCACCGACACGGTAGTAGGTCTTACCCTTGATGGTCTTGGTACCATAAGTATTGATCCACTTACCACCGTTTTCATCACTGGTCTTGTACATCTTGCCCTTTAGCTTCTTACCATTTTGGTCATAAACATAGGCATTATGCATCAAGTTCTTAGAAACAGCTGGCACATTCTTAGGTGCCTGAGTTACTGGTTCCTTAGTTGCAGAACTGCTCTTGTCCAAAACTGAGCCATTAACCCAACCACGACCATCAATATACATTCTGCTTGAACCATCATGGAAAGTAATAGTCTTGGTAACTACTACTTTTTCACCAGCTTTAACAGAGCCAATAGCACTGGCAACAGATGGAGCAGTTGGCCAATTATAAGTTGAACTATCCTTGCCAGCAGTATAAGTTCTAGTAGTATTAACGGTTACTGGATCATACTTAGTCAAATTAGAACTAGTAATATGACTATTTAATGCCTTATCATACTTAGAGTCTGTAGCATACGTACCGGTCAAAGCCTTGGTTGCAGCTGCATAAGTTGATGCATTTTCAATCCAAGTGCCCTTATAACGCAACGGATCCCAAGAAACACCATTTCTTAATTTACTACCATTATCTTCAAATGATTGTTCAAAAGATGGGTATTTTCTAAACTTAGCAGTAATATAGTAGCTCTTACCGTTTTTATCTTCTTCTCTAGTCTTGGCAGTATAAGTCTCACCTGTCCAAGAATCATCAGCCTTCATCCCAAAAAGGTTATTAGCATTCACAGCTAATCCTGACTTTCCCCAGCCTGACTCAGTTATTGCCTGGGCAATCATCACTGATGGCAAAGTTCCATATTTTTTAGCTGCTTTCACAGCTTGCTTAGCAGCTTTATTCAAAAATGCAGTTTGATCAGCGGTAGCGGCAGAAACTCGTTGGCTTGAGGCTTGATTCATCATCGTAGTATTTACTGCTGGCACAGCTACAGGAGTAAGCATTGCGGCAGCAGCAAAACTGGTCAAAAGTCTCTTCTTCATAAAAAATTATCCTCCTTAATATAACACCTCCATTGTATCTAGCAAATTAGGTCTAGACAAGCGTTTCAACAGATTTATTGTAAAAAAGTAACATTTGTAATAATATTATTTAACTTATATAAATTTTTTAATAAGTTAACTTCAGCGTAGATGAAGGTAGTGGATTACCTATACTAAGTTTATTTCTAAACATATAAAACAGCTCTTCGGGAGAAGATTCATCTAAATTATGTCCTGAGTGAACTAGTATCCAATATACCTTTGTAGATTTGAAAACTTTAGTTGCCTTTTATCTTCCCCAATTAGTATTCTGTGTAATTAACTCGATTGTGTTATCAGTCATAAAGTCAATAAAACTTTGTTGTTCTTCATCTATTGGTTTAGCTTTTAACTCAGAATTAAACATTCTGTACAAAATAATAGGGTGCTCATTTTCAATATTACGCTTCGCTAGCCATAAGAACGCATATGTATCTGACTTTTGAAAATCTTGTTCCGCTTCTTTACGCGATTTCCCCATATTTTCTACGATCAAGTCCACTGTTTTATCAGTTAATTCTTGAATTTTAGTTTTATCCTTTTTATTTAACATAATTATCACCTACATATCTTAATTTTGACAATATATAAGTACGCAAAAAATGTCGATTTCTTTTTCACAAAATTACTTCTTTAGATTTTCTTTACCTTATTATTTTACAAGCATCCCTTAACAAAACCAAAAATGACACTCTAAATCATCAAATCGCATCGTACTCTTTTTTCATAAAAGTATCTGCGCAGCGGACAAAACCCACCCAACCGACCCCAAGCAAATAAGAGGACAGAAACCACCCTTTCATTGCTTGAAAAAAATCGAGTACACAATATACGTGCTTCAGGCGTGTCGCCTGTACGCATGCTGATCCTTCAGCAATGACTACTACCTCATGAGAGTTATAAACTCATGGATCTTGCTTTGAAGAATTTTGTACATTATAGGCTCCCTACATGCTGAACCTATGGCCTATTACATTTTTTATATTTCAAGGAGGAAAAGACCACATGAAGAAAAATTTAAGAATTGTTAGCGCTGCTGCTGCTGCTTTATTAGCTGTTGCTCCAGTTGCTGCTTCAGCTGTTTCTGTTAACGCTGCTGCAACCACTACCAACAC
>JALBSH010000015.1:0-13290 GCA_022756575.1 Lactobacillus mulieris | reverse complement strand
TAATTTGATTAATTATCACAATATGACTAATTACAATTTATATAATACGAGGAGGTGAAACACATGAAAAAAATGAGCAGTTTAGCCTATCATTTTGGCGTTAAGCTTCGCTTTTATCCTAGTTCTAAGCAAAAGAAAATCATTAAGCTAAACTATGATGCGCAGCGCTTTGTCTACAACTCTTATGTAGGACGTAATCGAAGTAATTATCATGCTAAGGGCTACTTAGCTGTTAGACAATATCAAGCAATGCCTTTTGCCTTTTCTATTCTTAATAATTATGAGACTAGGTTGGCAGAAGAAGTAGTCACTAATAGCGAACTATTGGCTAAGCCAAAGAATATCCGCGATACTTATAGCTTTTTGCGTGTTAAAGAAATTGATAGCCTCGCTCTTGCCAATGCCATTCAAAATTATCAGAAGGCTTGGAACAACTATCGTAAGATTGGTCATGGAATCCCAACTTTCCATAAAAAACGCAGCGACTGGTCATATCAGACCAACTGTCAATATCCTAAGCAGCCAGAAGCTTTTCTTGATAACGGGACAGCTAGGTTTATTGATGCTAAGCATATTAAATTGCCTAAGCTAGGCGTTGTCCGCATTGCTGGTTTTAGAAAACTGATTAAAGAGCGCTTGCTTAATCATATCTCAACTAGAATTGGGACAGTGACGATAAAAAAGACCGCTGACGAGCAATTCTACTTATCAATGCAGTTAGGCAGCGATATTGCCTTTGTTAAAGCCTTGCCTAAGACGCAGAGTCAACTTGGAATAGATCTCAACCTTGATAATTTCTTAACGGATTCAAATGGATCAATGGTCGCTAATCCACGCTTTTACCGCAAAGCCAAAAAGAAGCTGGCTCGTGCTCAACGAGTATTATCTCGCAGGCAGCGCCGGGCTAAAAAAGAAGGACGCAATTTGCGGCTAGCAAAAAACTATCAAAAGCAGCGCTTATCAGTTGCCAGACTGCACGACAAGATTCGCAGACAGCGTGAAGACTTCTTACAAGTTCTCTCAACTGCATTAATCAAAAACCACGATTTAGTAGTTGCCGAGGAATTAAGGAGCAAAAACCTGCTTAAGAATCATGCCTTGTCTCAAGCTATTTCTGATGTTGGTTGGCGTAGTTTCCTGAACATGCTGGCTTATAAGGCATATCTATATGGCAAAGAATTTCTAACAATTGATCCTAAGTACACCACCCAAAGATGCCATCAATGTGGCAGTATTATGGGCCAAAACGGTTATAAGAAATTAACCCTTAAGGATCGGGAATGGACTTGCCCAATCTGTCAGATGCATCATATTCGTGATTGGAATGCGGCCGTGAACATCTTAGAAAAAGGATTAGGCAAGTGGCAGAATCCTAAAATAAAAGAAGCAGCCTAGAAAAGCTGCAGTCCGCTAGCAACTCGCGGACTTAAAAGGCTTTGGTAATTAGACGACCTCTATCGGCAATAGTCAAAAGATTACTGCTGGTAAGTCAAATCCGTATCTAAGCAAGTTGGTGTTCTGGTTAGCGCAAGCTAACAAGCCACTAAACCCTAGACTTCAGTCTAAGGTAGTTGACCTACTGCATGTGTATATAATGATTTGAATTTCTGAACGGCGGAATCCTGTGAGAGATTAATCTGTGGCAGGTTATTGCTAGAATAGCTGATCATTTTCGGTTGAGCTGTTAAATTAGTAGTTCGAATGGTAAAGTTACTTACCTTTGACGATTGACTATTTAGATAGATCGTTGCCCCAATTATCCCAATAAGTAACCCAGTAATAATGCTGCTGATAATGATAAAAAATTTTCTCATGAATTCCACCTCGTTATTATGTTCTATATGTTTACTGATATTATATATTACATAATCACAAGGTGACAGCTTATCACTAGGAGCTTTGAATTTTCTTATGTTTTTTGCTACAAAAATGCAATATTTTTAAATGAAAAGAAAAATTAATGCTAAAAGTGCGGGTAGCATTTGTACTAAAAAGATTTTCTTAGTTGCAGTGAATCCGCCGTAAATTGCTACTACGACAATTAAACTTAGAATTAATTTCCATACGTTAAAAAGAATAGGGATAGGGAAAATAAAGAAAGCAATGATCAAAATTACACCTAACATACCATTGTAGATGCCTTGGTTAGCTAGTGAAACTTGAGCAGCTTCTTGTTTAACAAAATTGATATCCATGTCAAAAGCCTTAGCTTGTTGTTCAGGTTTACCAAACATTTCTAAGAAACAGATACCGATATGCTCAATAGCCACGATAAATGTTAGGATTGTTCTAATAAGTGTGAAAAGAGTGTAAGGACCATATTTTATAATTTCCATAAAAATTTCTCCAAATATTTTTCTATAATTATACAATAGATTTTTGTTGACAATCGTGATCGAATAAATTATGATTATTCTTATCAAAAGTAAGAAGGATGATGAATCACATGTTTAAGCGTCAAATGCAATGTCAATACACTGAATGTTGTTGTACAAACAGCATTTATTTGACATGCTCTGATGTGGTGATTCATCTTAAGACTATTACTGATTAACTAGTTAAAAAGTTGTGGTTCTTAATGGGATGTATTCCGTGTTGGAGTACATCCCATTTTTTTGTTTGAGAAAGGAAAATTTATGTCGAAACTAAAGGGAGTTTTAGCAGGAGTCGTTACTATTTCATTAGGAATGCTTCTTGCAGCATGTGGTAATGGCAATAGCAGTAGTAAGTCGGCAGCTCAAAGTGGCACTTTAAATTTAAGCACCACAGCTCCACTAGATACTATTGATATCAGTAAGTCTACCGGATTTGGTCAAACTGGCAATGTATTCGAAAGTTTTTATCGTCTTGGTAAAAATGGTAAGCCAACAGCCGGCTTAGCTAAAACTGGGACCGTATCTAAAGATGGTAAGACCTGGACGTTTAAGATACGTGATTCTAAGTGGTCCAATGGTGATCCGATTGTAGCGCAGGACTTTGTTTATTCTTGGAAAAGAAGCTTGAATCCTAAGACCGCTTCTCCGTATGCCTATCTTTTTAGTGGCGTGAAGAATGCTGACGCAATCATTGCAGGAAAGAAATCACCTAATGCATTAGGAATTTCTGCACCGGATAAAAAGACGGTAGTGGTTAAGTTAAATCGCCCGATCGCTTACTTTAGAGTATTGATGGCTTATCCACTATTTGGGCCGCAAAACGAAAAAGTTGTGAAAAAGTATGGCAATAGATACGCAACCAAGGCTCAGTACCAAGTCTACTCAGGTCCTTTCAAGATTAAAGGATGGAATGGAACTAATGATACCTGGTCATTTGTTAAGAATAATGATTACTGGGACAAGAAGGTAGTCAAGTTGAACAAGATTCACTATCAAGTAGTTAAGTCTAACAATACTGGTTATCAGTTGTATCAACAGGGCAAATTGGATTTAACTCCACTTTCAAGTGAGCAAGTTAAAAACTTGAAGAGCAATAATGACTTTACTCAATATCCATATTCGTTAGTGCGTTTCTTGCTTTATAATTTTAAGGATAAAAATGCAGTTAATAGAAAGGCCTTGAATAATAAAAATATTCGCTTGGCTTTATCATTATCAATTGATCGTGATATTGTGACTAAAAAGGTTTTAGGCAATGGCTCAACTCTGCCAAAAGGCTTTGTTGCCAATGATTTGGCTGCAAATCCTAAAACAGGTATAGATTTTGCTAAAGAACAAGCAGTGAAAAATACAGTTGATTATAATCCAGCTCTAGCCAAGAAATATTGGCAAAAGGGATTACAGGAGATTGGCCAAAAGAGTTTGACTTTTGATGTTTTATCTTCAAATGATGAAGCAGACAGTGATCAATTGACCCAATATTTGCAGTCACAATGGACCAAAGAATTGAAGGGAATCAAGATAAATATTACCAATATTCCTGATAAGTCAACCACCAGTCGAGCACATCAAGGCAACTTTGACATTTATCTCTCTCATTGGGGTGGCGACTTCAACGACCCGATGACATTTATGCAAATTCCAATGACAGGTACGTCTTACAATTACGGTAAGTGGTCAAATTCTGAGTACGATAATTTGGTTAAAAAAGCTGGCAATCAAGACGCCAATAATCCTGACATACGCTGGAATGATCTGATTTCGGCAGCTAAGATTGTAAATAGTAATCAGGCTATTACACCGATTTATCAACAGACCACAGCTTACTTGCAAAACAAGCGAGTTCACGGCATCATTCATAATACTGCTGGTACGCAATGGTCATATAAATATGCTTATGTAGACTAATTAAAAGGGAGCGATCCCTTTTAATTTTGCAGTAATTTAAGTAAAGTATTAAAAAATATTGAACAAATACATAAATATAGTATTATTAATTTAATTATTTTTAATATAAGGAGAATCAATGGAATTACTGCAATATTTTAAAAGATTAAAGTGGGAATTTTTATTTGTTACATTTTTAATAGTCATTAATGCAGGCTTTTTGACACTAGCCGGAATATCTAGCGCTAATGCTTTAAGTGCAGTTGCAAAATTAAAAGCTGAGCGTTTTTTCATGTGGGTTGCCTTAATGGGCGGTGCCTATATTTTTTACGCGATTGTTAACTGTCTAGTCAATGTTGAGCAAACCCGTTTGGCACAAAATGTGGATAAATTAATTAGAAATGACATTGCGCAAGATCTATCACAGACGAGTTATTCAGGCTTTCATCAACAAACGGTAGCTACTTACAATTCTTGGCTGACCAATGACATTACAACCATTAATAACTTTGGTGTCGAGGATTTCATGATGATCATTAGACAAATCAGTGAAATTGTTTTCGGTATGCTCACTTTGGCGTACTTCAATGTCAGTCTTGTGGTCACTGTGATTATTTTGACAATTATTATGGGAGTGGTTCCCAATTTGTTTTCTAAAATTTTGGCCAAAAGGTCATTAGAATATACCCATGCCAATGAACGTTTGGTTAATTCAATTAATGATGTGTTGAATGGCTTCAATACCTTATTTCTTGCCAATTTACCGCAAACAATCGTCAAAAAGATCAATGGCGCTTCTGATGATGTTAAAAAACATGCGCTAAATTATAGTAAAACAGCCGGGATAACTCAGGCGATTACCAATGGTCTAGCCTTTATCAGTCAAGTTATCATTTTAGGGCAAACAGGCTGGTTGATTTTGCATCAATTAACGCCAGTCGGGACCATCAGTGGGGCACAATTTTTTGCCAGTACAATTTTCGCTGAATTAAGTGGGATTAGTTTTAATTGGCAAGAATTCAAATCAGTTAAACCAATTATAGAAAAATTTAAGACTATACCGCTTAAAACTGTTGATGGAGCTTTGCCTGCTGATTTTAAACTAAGCAATCTAGAATTGGATAAAGTTTCTTATCAGTATTCTGGACAAGATAAGCCTATCTTTGAGAATTTGAATTTAAATTTTAAACTGAAAAGTAAATATATTCTGATGGGGGACTCTGCTGAATTTGATTTCTGGCTTACTTAGAGATTATCAGGGGAAAATTGAAATTTCTGATGTGGAATATAACCAGATTTCAGATAAGGATTTGCATGATCAGATTACATATTTGCAGCAAGATCCATATATTTTTACTGCTTCTCTAGGGTGGAATTTAACTTTGGGACGCCAAGTTTCAAAAGCAAAAATTTCTGAAGTGATCAAAGAATGTGGATTAGAGGATCTAATTGCTAAGTTGCCTGATGGCATGGATACTGTTTTAGCTGACCAAGGTAAACAGTTGTCCGGTGGGCAAAAACAGCGTGTTGCTTTTGCACGTGCATTGCTGCGTGATACACCAATTTATCTGTTAGATGAAGCTACTTCTGCCTTAGACAAAGCTTCTAGCGTACAATTAGAAAGATTGATTTTGACGCAAAAAGATAAAACCGTAATTATGGTAACTCACCACTTAAGAGATGAAGTTAAGCAGTTAGCTGATCAGGTAGTCGATCTAAATGAACTAAAGAAAAATTGATGAATTAACTAAAGGGAGCGATCCCTTTTTTAGTTTTTATATTTTATTGTTGCAATTACAACAAAATTAAATATAATAGTTTTTAGGTGAAAAACATGAAAGAAGATATTTTGCGTCAAATTGGCACTATTGCGCGAGCACTTGATTCGATTGCTAATATTGAATTTAAAGAGATGCAATTGAATCGAGGTCAGTACCTGTATTTAGCCCGCATTAAAGAAAATCCGGGAATTATTTCTGACCATCTAGCAGGGATGCTTAATGTTGATCGGACGACGGCAGCTCGTAGCATTAAAAAACTGGAACAAAATCAGCTGATTAGGAAAGAAAATGACCAGCAGAATAAAAAGATTAAGCATTTGTTTGTGACAGAATTAGGAGATAAATTAGCTGCTCGAATAGAAAAAGAAAATGCTTATTCAAATGAAATAGTTTTGACAGGACTAGATCAAAAACAGAGAACAGAATTAGCTGCTTTGTTACAAATTGTAGAAAAGAATGCCAGTGAAAATTGGCACCTGGTTAAGAACGGTGGAAAGAGGAAATATTGATGAAGTACGAGATTAAAGCAATTACAACAGCGGATGTGAAAGAATTACAGAAAGTTTCACGTGAAACTTTTAAAACGACTTTTGATCCTTATACTGCACCAGATGACATGAAACGCTTTTTAGAGGAAGATTATCAGACGGAAAAGTTGATTAGAGAGATTGAAAATCCTAATAGTCGTTTTTACTTTTTAATGGTTAAAGGAAAAATTGCTGGTTATTTAAAAATCAATGTTGGGGATGCTCAGACTGAGCAGTTACGTGATAATGCTCTAGAAGTGGAACGAATTTATCTGCGTACTAATTTTCAACATCGCGGGTTGGGCAATGTTTTGTTTGATTTTGCAGAAAAGACAGCACGAGAAGAAGGCAAAGATTACATGTGGTTAGGCGTTTATGAAAAGAACATTCCGGCACAATATTTTTATAAGCGTCATGGATTTGAAAAAGTGAGCCAGCATACTTTCCAAGTTGGTAGCGATCCTCAAACTGATTGGTTATTGGTAAAAAAGTTATCCAAAAATTAGACAAAATAAAAAGCCGCAACTTCGAGAATAATGTTGCGGCTTTCTTTATGTTCTTAATCTTATTAATCATCATGTTCAGTTGAAATAACTTCTTTGGTGTGAGCGTTAATTTTAACTTCGGTTTCTTGATGACCATTTTTAACCTTAACTTCCCAGTATGTTTTACCAGTGTCTTCGTCTTGCTCTAGTTTCCATTCTTCGCTAGTGCCTTTAATGTGCTCTTCTGCGATACGACTAGCATCGTCGCGGCTAATGGTGCCCTTGAAATCTAGAGCTTTTTGGTTTCGATCATCATGATCTAACTTTTCTGAATGAACATGTCCAATTTGACCAGTTTCTGCGTTGATGTTAACAGAATATTCATTGTTTGAATCGAATCCTTCAATTTCATAAAGGTAATGTTTGCCTTCACGATTTAATTCAATGCTTTTAAGCTGTTTGCCACTAAATTGTTGATGGAATTTATCAATGGCTTCTTGCTGGCTTAATTTGATTTGAATATTATCTTTTTGAGTTTGTTTGCTCATTGCTGATTCAGAATTATGTGTAACCTTTGATGAAGTAACACTCTTTTGGGTAGTAGTTTTAGCAGTTGAATTATCTTGTTTTGAACATGCTACAGTTCCTGTTAATAAAGCTGCGCTTAATAATGCAATACTTGTCAGTTTAGTAAATTTCATCTATTCTATACCTTCTTTTCTCAATTAGTCCCGTTCAACACTGATTACTTTTTTAGTAATTGCGTTAATTTTTACTTCGCTCTTTTGGCCGTTCTTGCTGATGGTAACTTCCCAAACATTCTTTGAACCTTCACGATCTAATGACCATTCAACTGCCTTGCCAGATACTCTTTTTTGAGCAATTTTAGTAGCAGTTGAGCGAGAAATAGTTTTGCTGAAATTTAATGCTTTTTTATTACGCTCGTCTCGATCAAGTCTTTCGGAGTGGGATGAGATAACTTTGCCAGTTGCGGCATTAATTTTCATTTCGTATTCTCTCGTTGAATTGAAGCCTTCGATCTCGTAAACGTAACGGCCTTTTTCTTTATCTAAGCTGATTGATTCGACTTTAGCTGCCTTGAATTTTGCCTTAAACTTTTTAACAGCTGAATTTTGTGAAACCTTAATTTTGCTTGAAGCAGCTTGAACCACGTTAGGTTCAGTAGCTAAATTAGTTGCGGTAATTGCAGCAGTTCCTAAGCCGAGTAATGCTACGCCAGTAATAGTAATTTTCTTTAAGTTAATAGTCTTCATAATATGTTCTCCTTTAAACTATTGATAATTTTTTGTTTTGCTTTAACTTGATATATTTATCTTACTAGCTAAGCAGCTTTAAAAAACTAAGATTTAATAGAGTTTAAATGAAGATTTCTTCATTTTTCTGTAGGAAAAGAAACTGTAAAAATTGTTCCCTGAGGACTATTATCCGTAACTTTAATTTGACCATGATACTTATCAGCTTCAGCTTTGACAATTGCTAACCCTAGGCCAGATCCTTTAACTTTATTGGAGTGGGACGTGTCTTCACGGAAAAAACGTTGAAAGATCTTCTCGCGATTTTCTGGCGCAATGCCCATTCCGTTGTCTGCAACTGTGAAAGAGACCTGTCCTTTATTTTTAGCTAATTTAACTACAATAGTGCTGTCTTGAGGAGAATATTTTGCCGCATTTTCCACTAAGTTGTGCACAATGTTGTGAAAATCTAGTGAATTAATACGATATTTCAATACTTGTGGCATGTCAGTCTGTATTTTTTGTGGATAAACTGACTGTATTTCTGACACTACTTCATTAATAATTCTTACCAAATCAATTTTGACGACTTCAGTATTGCGTTCGATTCTTCCTAAGGTGAGTAAATCGTTGACTAATATTTCCATCTTTTTTGATTCAGTATCGATATAATCCAGTGACTTAGGGATGATTTCTGGTTTGGCTTGACCATGGCGTCTGATTAAATTAACGTGTCCTCGAATTGCGGCGATTGGTGTTTTGAGTTCATGTGAAGCATCACTGACGAATTGTTGCTCACGCTGTAAGGCCTGTTTTTGAAAAGCTAGCAGATTGTTAAAAGACTGGGCTAATTTTCGAATCTCTAATGGTTGTTGCGGCACTGTGATTTGCTCAGTTGAAGCACCTTGCTGGATTTCTTGAATTTCATTATTCATTACCTGAATTGGACGACTCCATTTGTGGGCAAAACGGCGAATAAGGGGGATGCTCAGCAGAATAGCGATTAAGTTGATGACAATCATTGTCCCAAATAGCCAAATAATTAAATGAAATAAGCGATCAATGTTTAATGCAACCTTGATTTTAAAGTCATGCGAGTTTTCCGTCCGTAAGAAGTAAATATGCTTATTGGAATAGACCATGTTTTGATAATGATTTTGGCGATTAATTTGTTTAAAGGTCTCGTGAGCATTTTCAGAGTAATAACTTTTGCCTTGAGGGGTGGTTAAAATGATGGCATCATCGTCTTGTTTTGCCAAATAAGCATCCAGCATAGCCGACCAGTCATATTTTGAATCAAGATTTTCTTTTACTGCTTCAACAACTTGTTCACTTTGCCGTTCAGCTTGGTAATAAATATAGGCCGATGAAATAATTAGAAAAGCCAAATTGACCAGAATTAAAATAGCGACAAATAGCCTAACGAATAAACGGGTTAATTGTTGCGTAGTTGTTTGAGGATCAGCTTTTTTCATGATTATCATCTAATTTTCTCAAACAATAGCCCAAGCCGCGCATGGTTTTAATGATCTTTTTGTAGGGATTGCCTATCTTGTTGCGAATAGTTCGAATATAAACATCAACAGTATTGGTTTGACCAACAAAGTCATATCCCCAGACTGTATCAAGCAACTCGTCACGACTTTTGACTTTTTCGGGGTCCCGCATTAGTTCAGTGATTAAGGCAAATTCCTTAGGAGTAAGATAAATTTGCTCGGTGTCACAGTAAAATTCGTGCTTAAGCAGATCAATTTTTAATGGGCCAAATTCTAGGGAAGTATCAGGGACGTCATTTTGCTGCCGCATTTTTTCCAGTCTTCGCAAGACTACCCGAATTCGTGCCAGCAATTCCTCGATTTCAAATGGTTTGGTGAGGTAGTCGTCTAGTCCCTGATCAAGAGCAGAGCTTATATCAGAGGCAGAATTTTTGGCGGTAAGCATAATAATAGGGACATCACTTTGCTTGCGGATTCGCCGTAACACGGTCATGCCATCATATACTGGCAACATCCAATCAAGCAAAATTAAAGTTGGCTTTTCTTGAGTAAAAAGGTCTAATGCTTTTTTGCCGTCTTCAGCCCAAACAACTTGGTAATCCTCAAATTCTAATTCAGTTTTGACGAAGCTAGCGACGCTTTCTTCATCCTCAACTAGCAGAATTTTGACATCTTTTTCATCCATATCATTTTCCTTAAAAATAAAAGGCCGGAAATCGATTCCAGCCTGAATATCTGTTAATTAATTTTCGCCCTTAAATGTACCATTTTCTACTTCACGAATAAAGTCAGCTAAGTGCTTATAATATACGTCAGGGTTGTCAACCATGTGGTGGTGACCACCGTCAGGTGTAGTTACTAAGCGTGAGTTAGGGATCTTCTTTTGCATAATCTTAGCAGTTGAAATTGGCATAGTTTCGTTTTCACCAAAGGTTAATAGGGTTGGCACCTTGATCTTGTGTAATTGATCTCTGAAATGCCAGTCTTTTAATTTACCAGTAATTACGAATTCATTGTCGCCTTGGAAAGCATTGTAAACAGCGGTTCCACCAATGTCTTTTAAGTGGTAAAGCTTAGATGGTTGCTTTCGGTCAACGAAATTAATGTTTAAAATTTGTACGTCATCTTGATAGCGTTGATTATCATAGTCGTTGTTCTTTTCGCATTCGTGCATGAAGTCGATTTCGGTTTGTGGTAAAACCTCTTGGCGTCTTCTGTTAACTGAAGCAACGTACTCATCGATTTCATCAACCATTGAGGAGATAATTGCACCTTTCAAGTGTTGACCATATTTAACGGCGTATTCTTGAACTAATAGGCCACCCCAGCTTTGGCCGATTAAATAAATGTTATCAAGTCCTAACTTTTCACGGACTTCGTCAACCTCATCTAAGAAATATTCGTAGGTTAAATATTTCTTGGCAATTTCAGGATCAGAGTAGTCAGGCTGATCTGAATAAAGTGAACCGAGTTGATCGTACATAGTAACTTGCACGTTCAAGCCTTGCTTTTTCAATTGTTCTGCAGTGTCTTCCCAATATTCGTGATTGCCGCCAGGACCACCATGCAAAGCTAGAAGATGAATGTCGCCTTCACCTTGGGTGTTGGTCCATAAGTGATAACCGTTGTCTAAAGTAATAATTTTAGTACCAGTCTTCATTAAAAGTTCCTTTCTGCTTTTCATTAAAAATTAAAATGATTACTCTAATTATCGTATCTAATTGAGAAAAAGACAAGCTAGCGGGTATAATGTTTCTAACGGGATAGAAAAGGAGAAATTAATGAGCCTGAAGTACGCTAAAAAAAGCCAAATTATTAGCTATACCATTTTGGCCGCAATCAAGGCCTGCAACATCGTCTTTGTAGCTTATATGGTACAAATTATGTTGAATGTTGCTTCGTCAGGATCGCATGATTATCTGCATTTGATTCGCCTGGCTGCTTTGACTGCCTTAGGTCAGATGTGTTTTATGGCCAGTAACTTTGTCTATGAAACGGTAAAGATGGGCATTATTCGTGACGTGAATATGACCTTTAAGCGCACTAACTTGCGTTATTTGGTTGATCAAGGTGAGCCTGATATCAAGAGCGGTTTATCACTGATGACCAACGATTTAAAACAGATTGAAACTAATCGGATAACGGCACAATTGGATATGATTTTCCAAGGTTTGTCGTTTTTCGGGGCAATTACTTTTGCTTTTTATAGTTCATGGCAGATGACCCTAGTATTTTTGATTGCTACGCTTGCGCCAGCATTAGTTCAAATGATTACTAGTCCTATCATTACACGTAAGTCCAAGATTTGGGCAACGACTAACGCTAACTATACGCAAAATGTGTCCGATTCATTAAATGGGGCACAGGCTACCAAGCTTTATAACGTGCGCACCAACATCGTTACACGAGCAGCTGGTGCGGCCCAGGCAATGGAGAACGCTCTGCGTAATATGACGTTGACTCAAGCTTGGGCACTAGAATTAATTTATTCAGCTGCTGAATTGTTTTGCTTCATCGTACCATGTACTATTGGCGGTATTATGATGCTGCAGGGAAATTTAAAGGTGGGTACATTAGTAATGATGGTCGATTTGGCCTTGAACTTTATCACGCCAATCGTGACTCTTTTTAACGAATTTAACCAAGTCAAGTCGACTGTGCCAATGTGGGAAAAGACCCAGCGCGCTTTGCATCACGTGCTGAAAGATGATAAGCAGAAGATCGATCATTTTGATGGTATGGAGGTTGAACAATTATCTTATGTTACAGGTAGTGATCACAAACGCATCTTTGAGAATGTGAACTTAACAGTTAAGCCGGGTGAAAAAGTTCTATTGATGGCGCCAAGTGGTTGGGGCAAGACCACCTTGCTTCGCTTGCTATTAGGTTTGAGAAAGCCCAAAGACGGTAAAATTTTGATCAATGGTACGGATGTAACGGGAAATTGGGATGCTGCCCATAATTATTTTTCCTATGTTAACCAAAAGCCATTCATGTTTGATGATACGTTGCGTTTCAACATTACGTTAGGACGTAAAGTGAGTGACGAGCATTTGAAAGAAGTTATTCATGAGGCTGGTCTAGATGAATTGGTAAAGGAACAGGGTCTAGACAAGGCTGTAGGTGAAAACGGCAGTGGCTTGTCGGGTGGACAAATTCAAAGAGTAGAAATTGCTCGCGCGCTTTTATCAGATCGGCCGATTTTGCTGGCTGATGAAGCGACAAGTGCGCTTGACCCGAACTTGTCGTTAGGCATTCATAAGACGCTGTTGAAGAATCCACGTATTGCTGTTATTGAGGTGGCTCATAAGATTTCACCAGAAGAAAAAGCGATGTTTGACGTGATCATTCATTTGGACACTCATACAATTGAGACAAAGATGTAAAGAGTTGCTCGTTGATCAGCTTTTTTTATATAAAATAATACGCAGGGTGCTAGTTAAATCGTTTTAGTTAATAAAAAAGTCCAATCTTGTTAGACTCGAC
>JALBSH010000014.1:0-16039 GCA_022756575.1 Lactobacillus mulieris | reverse complement strand
GGCCTAATCCTGTAGCTATGCGTGACAACTGGGCAGAGCTTAACGCTGAAAGTTGGCAGGCGATGGAAGAAGCAGTGAAGGCTGGCAAGATTCGCGCAATTGGTGTATCCAACTTTAGAAAGCATCACCTGGATGAATTAATGAAGACTGCTGAAATTAAGCCGGTAGTTAACCAAAGTTACTTGAATCCGAGTGATTTGCAACCGGAAGTAACGGCCGCAAGCAAGGAATATGATTTGCTTAATGAGGCTTACAGTCCTTTGGGTACAGGTGGTTTATTAGGCAATGAGGTAGTTAATGCAGTTGCTGAAAACTATGGTAAATCACCAGCTCAAATCTTGATTCGCTGGTCCTTACAACATGGCTTTTTGCCATTGCCGAAGTCAGTTCATCCTAAGTATATTGCGGCTAATGGTGATGTCTTTGACTTTGAGATTAGTCCAGAAGACATGAAGAAGTTAGATGGTTTACGTGGGGCAAGTAAGTTGGCTAATGATCCGGATGAGGTTAACTTTTAATTTAATTTGGAATAAAGAAAATTGAATTATCACAAGAAGTATCTTATTTTTGAAGTAAGATACTTTTTTATTAGGTGAGACAATGAAGAAAATTACAACAGGAATTGTAGCTCACGTTGACGCGGGCAAAACGACTCTTTCTGAGGCTCTGCTGTACAAGGCAGGAAATTTGCGGACGCTAGGAAGAGTAGACAATGGGGATGCTTTTTTAGATACAGATCAATTGGAGAAAAAACGTGGCATTACCATTTTTTCTCATGAAGCTAAATTAACGACTGATGATTTAGAAATTACGTTGTTGGACACACCGGGACACGTTGATTTCAGTGCACAAACAGAAGAAACGCTGAGTGTACTTGATTATGCTATCTTGGTTATTTCAATTACAGATGGTGTAACTAGTTATACTCGCACTTTGTGGCATTTGCTCA
This sequence comes from Lactobacillus mulieris, assembly GCA_022756575.1. GTDB lineage: Bacteria > Bacillota > Bacilli > Lactobacillales > Lactobacillaceae > Lactobacillus > Lactobacillus mulieris_A. The sequence continues at coordinate 15,090 of JALBSH010000014.1, read as the reverse complement.
AGCGATATCAGGTACCAGTTTTTATTTTTGTGAATAAGGTTGATGCGATAGGCGCTGATCGAGGGATGGCGTTGGTTGATATTCAAAAGAACTTAAGTGAGAGTTGCGTTGATTTTTCGAAGATTGATGATGAATTTTATGAAAATGTGGCTGCCACAGGTGATGCCTTGCTTGAGAAGTATTTGGATAGTGGTGCCATTTATGATCAGGACGTGCAGAATGCAATTGTGCAGCGGAAAGTTTTTCCAATTTATTTTGGTTCTGCGTTGAAATTAACAGGAATTACGGAATTTTTGGCTGGTTTTAGTAAATGGACTAAGGAAAAGGAATTCTCTGATAAGTTTGCGGCACGATGTTTTAAGATCTCACATGATGCTAAGGGTGAACGCTTAACTTGGTTGCGAATTTTGGGTGGCAGCTTAAAGGCCAAGACTGAGCTAGCTGGTGAGAAAATTAATCAGTTGCGTAGTTATAATGGTGAAAAATTTGCGACTATTACAGAAGCAGCTGCTGGAGAAATTGTTGCTGCAACAGGATTGACTAAGACGTATCCAGGACAAGGATTCGGCGTGGGGGATGCACCAACTGCACTGCTTAAGCCAGTTTTGACCTATAAAGTTAATCCCCAGGATAATGATCTTCACGCTTGCTTAAAAGCTCTGCAAACCTTGGAAGATGAAGATCCACAGCTGCATGTGACTTGGTCCGAACATTTGCAAGAAATCCACGTGCAAGTGATGGGAAAGATTCAATTAGAAATTTTAGAACAGTTAATGCAAGAACGTTTTGGTTTGAATATTGTTTTTGAACAGGGAAGTATTCTTTATCAAGAAACAATCACTAAACCAATTGAAGCAGTAGGCCACTTTGAACCGCTACGTCACTACGCGGAAGTTCATCTTTTACTGGAGCCACTGCCACGTAATAGCGGTATTGTTTTTGAAAATAAATGCAGTTTAGAAGTTTTGACTAAAAATTGGCAACATCAAATCATGACGGCATTGAAGTCTAAAGAACATCTTGGTGTTTTGACAGCTTCGCCGATTACAGATATGAAGATTACCTTGATCGGTGGTAAAGGCTCAATTGTACATTCGGTTGGTGGCGATTTCCGTGAAGCAACTTATCGTGCAGTGCGGCAAGGTTTAATGGAAGAAAAGATACGCCAACAAACTATTTTGCTCGAACCGTGGTATGATTTTCGCTTAGAAATAGGAAAAGATCAGGTAGGGCGTGCTTTAAATGATATTCAGCGCATGAATGGAAAATTTAGTACGCCTGAAAATATTGGTGAACGAACAGTCATATCCGGTTCTGCACCGGTAGCTGAAATGCAAGATTATGCGACAGAAGTGCGCAATTATACGCATGGTGAAGGTAATCTTGAATGCGTAGTCAGTGGCTATTTGCCTTGTCACAATGCGGCAGAAATTATTGAGGAAAAGAATTATGATCCCGTTTCTGATCTGGAGAATACGCCTAACTCTGTCTTTTGTTCACATGGTGCAGGTCACACCGTCACTTGGGATAAGGTGCCAGAGACTGCACAATATCCTTATACTTATCCATTAGATTAGCATGATACCATGAATTGTTTATCTTGTTACATGTGAAACATTAAAAATGCGGCATAGTGCTTTTCTTATTAAAAAGTGCAACTTGAAATAAGCGAAATATTTGACTAGTTATGAAAGAAATTTCATTTTATTAGCAAAATACTGCTAGAAAATCGCTTGCATAGTAAGATAAAGGTACGATAGAAAGGTGATAAAACATGACACAAATACCTTTTAAAGCTGTAGCGGTTGATCTAGATGGCACTTTTTTGACCGAAAAAAAGACTTTTGATCATGCGCTATTTGCAAAAGTTTTACGAAAATTGCAAGCTAATCAAATACCGTTTATCTGTGCAACAGGGAACCAACTAATTCGTTCGCATGAATATTTTGACGAGTTTACTAATGAAGTAGATTATGTGTCTGAAAATGGGGCAATTCTAGAAGCCGATGGCAAAGTATTTAAGCGGATTGCGATTGACTATGATACTGCACAAAAATTGTTACATTTTATTCAAACAGAATACCCTGAAGCAATCATTATGGTTAGCGCACAGCATCATTGCTATATTTTGACGAGTATGGATCAAGCGGATAAAGACGACATTAGAATTTATTATCGTGATGTTCAGGAAATCGATCAGTTTACTGACATTGATCCAGCCGATGCGATCTTGAAGGTTTGTCTGACAGCTGATGATGAACTGGCGCAGGTGATTCAGGATCGGTTTAATGAAAAATATGGTGACTGTATTCGCGGCACTAGCAGTGGTAATATGACAATCGACTTGGTGCATAAAGGCATTAATAAGGCCAAGGGCGTAGACGATATGCTTAAGCATTATGGCATTGCGCAAAAAGATTTGATTGCCTTTGGCGATGGCGAAAATGATATTGATATGCTTAAGGCATGTGGCTATAGCTATGCGATGAAAAACGCCAATGCGAAGGCTAAGGCGGTAGCAAAGTATGAGGCGCCAACGAATGATGAAAATGGTGTTTTGAAAGTTTTGGCTAAGTATTTAGATATTGATTAATTTAATACGCAAAAAAGACTTGAGAAGTAATTTTCCCAAGTCTTTTAGTTTGCTTTATTAACTGCTCTGAAAATATTAAGTCCGCTAATTAGAATGATGAATCCACAAGCTAAAATCAGAACCGTTTCACCAGAGCTGTCTAACAAAATTCCGGCAACAATTGAACTAATCGGTCCACCAATAGAGGTACTGGTACGAATAGTAGTTAGCACTCTGCCTAATATTTCATCGTCCGCAGTAATCTGAATCAATGATTCTGCCAAAATATTGTGAATACTCGTCATTAGCCCAAATAAGAAAATTAGTCCTGTGAATATCAACCAATTGTTACTGAAGAAAATTATCAAAAGTAATGGTACTGCACTAGCTATCCAAGTAAAACCAATTGTTTTTACCCGTACGGATAATCTTCCTGCAATAGTTGCACCTATTACAAAGCCAATCATAAAACTGATATAGAACATACTGTATAGTCCCGCTTGACCATTTTGTTGAGCAATTCTTGGCAACAGAATGGCCATTGCTGGCGTCACAAAAGAATACAGGATTGAGGACCAGAAGTAATGACTTAAGAAATAATTTGTTTTAATAAACTTATAGCCATTAAGAATTTGATTGAGGTATTTTGCCTCTGCTTTTTTGACTTTAGGTCTATCTTTAATTTCTTTTAGGGCGTAAAACAGAAAAACAAAACTGATTAGGCTCAGTAGACTGCAGATCAACATTACATTAGCTGAAATTAAAAAAGTTAATAAAAATCCAGAAAGAGCAGTTCCCGCTACATTCACAAGCTGGTCGATGTTGCTAACTTTAGAAATTAGATTATTTAATTCTTGGTCATCAGCCGTTGTTTCTTTTAAAATAGCCCGGTCAGCTGGATTAAAAAATTCATCGCAGACAGATACTATTCCTGCGCAGATTAATGCCAAAATATAACTTTTGCTAAGTTGGTAAACTGCAATTGTTGTGGCAAATAGGAAAACAGTTTGAACAAGAATTGAATAGTAACTTGTCCTTTTGAATGAATAATGATCGATAATGGGGCCGTAGAATATTGATAAGGCGGCAGTGGTGGAAAAGATGGCTTCCGCAATTCCGACGACAAAGGAACTTTTGGTGGAAGTTTGCAGCCACCAGATAAAGACCATGCTGAAGAGGGAATTAGCTAGTCCGCCAACGGCACGCGAGAAAAAATATGATTTCTTTTTTAACATTTTATTTATCCTATTCTCATTTTTGTTTTCCAATTATACCAATATTTTTCCAATTAGGATCAATTTAATAAAAATAGTACAAAAAAAGACTTGAGAAGTAATTTTTCCCAAGTCTTTTAGTTTGTCTTAATTTAGGTTAATTAAAACTTGTTCTTGTCCAAAGCAACTGGAGAATCTGGCTTTTCACCATTGATCATCTTCAAGTTGTTGTCGAATGCCTTAACAACCATGTTACGTACGGCGTGGGTGGTGTAGAAGGCGGTGTGTGGAGTTACCAAAACGTTTGGACGATCAATTAAGTCAGCTAAACGCTTGTCTGGGAATTCTTTGCCTTCCCAATCTTCGTTAAATACACCAACTTCGTCTTCGTAAGTATCCATAACAAAGCCAAAGATCTTACCTGAGTCCAAACCGCGGATAACAGCGTCAGTGTCAACAAGTGGACCACGTGAGCAGTTTACAATTACAACGCCATCTTTCATCTTGGCAATTGATTCGTCATTGATCATGTGTACATTTGCTGGAACATCTGGTACGTGAAGTGAAATTACATCAGCTTGCTTGTACAAGTCGTCAAGTGAGTCAACGTAGTAACCCTTCTTTTCGAGTTCTGGGTTCTTGAAGATATCGTAAGCAATGACCTTTGCGCCGAAACCTTCCATAATTCTCATAAATACTTGACCAATGTGACCAGTACCTACAACACCAACAACTTGGTCACGAACTTCACGACCAATAGTAGGTGCCCAACGTAAGTCGCGCTTAGCCATCTTTTCGTCCATACGCTTGTCTTGACGTAATACACGAGCAGCTTGGATTGCAGCATGTTCAGCAATAGCGTCAGGAGAGTATACAGGAACGTTAGTAATTTCAAAGCCAAGTTCCTTAGCCTTGTCCATGTCGATGTTGTCGACACCAACGTTACGTAATGACATCTTAGTTACGCCAGCGTCTGCCAATGCTTGAAGAGTTTCTGGGGTGTAGTCTAATTGTTGGTAAACAACAACACCGTCAGCACCCTTAGCTAACTTAGCAGTTTCAGGAGTCAAAAGCTTATCAGTGTAATCTACATCGATATCCTTGTGAGCATCCTTCCATTCGTTTAAGAATGGTTCTTCGTCTTTACGAATAGCGTAAGCAAAAATCTTTGTCATAAATTTAACCTCCGTAAAATTTATTAGTATGACCAGTCCTCATTATACGCTTTTACTTGCTCAACAAAACACAAAAGAACCATTTTTTTGTATAGATTTTAAGAAAAATAAAAGTCAAGTTTTACTCTGAGCAAAAAAGTTGCAATTTTTTCAAAAAAAGTTTATAGCCTAAAAATTGCAACTATTATTAACTGTTACCTAATCTCAATCCCATAGATATGAAAATTATTTTTGTATATAGCAATATTAGTTAAAGGTAGTATATGGATTTGTATAAGAGACGCATTTTCGTTATATAACCCAGGTTATATAATGGACTTTAAGTAGAGAAACAAACATAGCGGAGGAAAATTGAATATGCATTTTAAAGGAGAAAGCCAACAGCATTTCAGCCTAAGAAAGCTGACAATTGGTGTTGCTTCTGTAATAATCGGGACCACCTTTATGTTTTTTGGTGGTCATGCTGTTCATGCAGATGATTTAAGTAGAGATGCTGAGCAAACCAGCTCAGTTGTTCAAAAACAGAGTAGTGAGAAAATAGATGTAGATGCAGTCAAAGAAGCTGATAATGTTTCAAATCAAAGACAAGACTTACCCAGACGGTACTAAGAGTACCGCAACTGTTCCTGTAACTGTCATTGCACCAAATGTACCAGACGTTATCTACGTACCAAAGGGTGACAAGTTTCCAGACCCAAGTACTGTAGTTACTAACTCTAACGATATCAAGGACAAGATTCCTGACACGACTTACACTTGGAAAACTACTCCAGATACTCCAAATACTAAAGTAGTAATTAACTATAAGGCTAATAATCCTGGTACTCCAGATACCCCAGTTACTCCACCAGTGGATCCAGGCGATAATCCAGCAACCCCAGTTACCCCGCCTGTAAAGCCAGAGCAGAAGCCAACAACACCAACTCCTCATGCTACTAAGACACCAGCAAAGGATAATGGTGGCAAGAAGACAGTAGCTAGTGAGCAAAAATCTACTTTGCCACAAACGGGGAAGAAGGATAACGTTGCTTTGACTGCTATCGGTGTAGCTATTGCAGCTGCTGGAAGCTTATTAGGATTAGCAGATAGCAAGAAGCATAGATCTTAATTTGTAATATCTAATTTCTGTTTACTAAGAAGCAAGTTGACTCAGATAGGAGCTAGCTTGCTTTTTTGTCTAAAAGTTTAAGGATTTCTAAAGACAAAAAGCAAATAGTGACGCATTGTCATAAAGCTGATATTATATACTCATAACAAAAATACAACGCATCAAATAGAGATGAATTGTAAGAAGGTAACAAATCTTCTAATTCCTTATTAATACATCCTATTGGGCCTTTATTAATTCATACATTGGGTATTGCTTTTTGCTGGTTGTCCCCTATGCAACCGCGAAAGTTAAGATTGATAATAAGTCCATCCCCTTTTTGCGAAGGTAAAGAGTCAAGACCCCCTGCAACATCTCTTGCGTTGAATCTTTTGTTAATCTTGATAATTTATCTTCGCAACATTAGTGATGAGTAGGCTAATGTAAAAAAATCTCGTTATTCTCATTCAACACAACTCCCTTAAAAGGGCTGGTTTAGAAAAGTCATCTAAATCAGTCCTTTTTCTTTTTTTCGTTATAATTAAACTTGAGAACTAAAACAAAGGGGAAGAAAAATGATCTTAATTTCATGGAATATCGATTCATTAAATGCAGCTCTGACTGGTACTTCAGCTAGGGCGGAAGAAACGCGGCAAGTTTTAACTAAAATTCATGATGCCAATCCAGATATTATTGCGATTCAAGAAACTAAGCTGCGTGCAACTGGGCCAACTAAAAAACATAAAGAAGTGTTGGCTGAAAAGTTCCCTGAGTATGACTATGTTTGGCGCTCTTCAGAAGAACCAGCTAGAAAAGGCTATGCTGGTACAATGTATCTTTATAAGAAAGGATTAACTCCTGCAGTGTCTGAGCCGATTATTGGCGCCCCTGAGCCGATGGATCATGAGGGACGGATAATCACACTGGAATTTGATAAATGCTTTGTCACCCAGGTTTATACGCCAAATTCAGGCAGTGGTTTAAAGCGACTAGCTGAACGTCAAGTTTGGGACCAAAAGTATATTGAATATCTGCAAAAATTAGATGAAAAAAAGCCAGTTTTAGCTAGTGGTGATTACAACTGTGCTCATACCGAGATTGACTTGAAGCATCCCGAAAATAATCATCACTCAGCAGGTTTTACTGATGAAGAAAGAGTCGACTTTACCAATTTGCTCAATGCTGGCTTTACCGATACCTTTAGAAAAGTTCATGGTGAGATTACTGGCGTATATTCTTGGTGGGCTCAACGTGTCAGAACCGCTAAGGCTAACAACTCTGGCTGGAGAATTGATTACTGGCTAGTAAGCAATCGCATTGCTGATAAGGTGGTCCGCTCAGAGATGATCGATACAGGCAAACGAGCAGACCACTGCCCAATTTTGCTTGAAATAAATCTTTAAATTGAAGCAAGCCCTAGTATAATTTCTTTTTGAAATGTTTTTATTTTGAAAAAGAAGTAGGGGTTGAAATTCTTTGAATAACGAGAAAAAAGAAGATTGGGCTTTGGAGCAGGATCTGAAGTACAATCGTCTGACAGCATTTAAGCTATTCGCGATGACTAGTTCAATGGTTATTTCCGTTGATGAACTCGCACCATTTGGTAAAACTGGAGCAACGGCACTGTTTTACTTGTTAATTGCTGGAATCGCTTGGTTTATCCCGATTACGCAAATGGCTGGAGAAATGGCCTCAATTGATGGCTGGGAAAAAGGCGGAATCTTCACTTGGGTGAAAGGATCTCTTGGAGACAAAACAGGCTGGACAGCAATGTTTTATCAATGGATTCATATTACTGTTGGTATGGATACGATGATGTATGTGATCATTGGGGCATTGTCTATCACATTTGGGACACCTTGGTTCAACACCACGCCAATCGTACGCTTCATTTTAATGATGGTTATTCTGTGGGGAGCAACAGCGATTCAGGTAATTGGTGTTAGAAAGATTGGTCGAATCGCTGAATGGCTGTTTATTCTGGGGATTGCGACACCAGTAATTTTATTGATCATTTCATTCTTCGTATATGTGATTCAGGGGCATCCCTTGCATATGACGATTAACTGGAATACTGTAATTCCACATAAATTGAATGGTAATACATTAGTTGCCTTTGTCCCATTTATGTTGGCCTTTTGTGGTGGGGAAGCTTCTGCACCGCACGTTAAAAACTTGGACCACATCAAGTCATACTCAAAAGTTATGCTTGGCTTAGCCGTTACTGCAATCTGCTTCGACTTGCTAGGTAGTATGGCAATTGGAATGACTGTGCCTAAGGATCAAATAGAGAACAGTACAGGCTTTGTTTATACCTATGGCAAGCTGTTAACGTCAATCGGGCTACCTGGTGATCTGTTGCAAAAAATTGTGGGTATAATGTTAGCCTGCGGTATTATTGGTGAGCTAGGCAACTGGATTGCTGGTCCTAATCAGGGAATGTATGAAGCGGCTAAAGAGGGCTATATGCCTAAGTTTTTTGCTAAAACCACTAAGCACGGCGTGCCATTAAGAATTATGGTTTTACAATCAAGTATCGTTACCATTTCTGCATTATTGATTACTTTTACCAGTGGTGCCGATGCAGATTTTGCGTTTAACGTTTCATTGGCCGCAACGACGGCGCAATATCTCATGGTTTATATGATTATGTTGATTGCTTACATGGTTTTGAAAAGAAAGCATGAAGATTATGACCGTATGTATTACATGAGCAAGAACCCTAATTTGAGTATTGCAATTGCGGTGCTTGCATTAATCATCACGGTTATAGCTTTCTTTGTAACTTTTGTTCCAGCACAAGGCACGCCAAGCAATTTGCGTCACGTTTATGTTTGGACCTTAATCGGCATGTGTGCCATTGTGTCGATTTTGCCACTTATTTTGTATCGCTGGCATGAAAAATGGCAATCACAATAGAATTAAGAAGCATTCGTTTTTCAAGACGGATGCTTTTTTAGTAGAATTTGAGAGAGGTGAATAAAATGGCGGATGCGATGAGGGATGCAATATTAAATGGTTTTGTTGATCAAAATTATTTAGGAAGTGAAGAATTAGGTCCTAAAATATTAGCTAATAATCAGCAAGAGAGAATCTGGCAGAATTTGCGCCAGGAATTGTATAGTTGCAAGTCCTTTACTTGGGCGGTTGCGTTTATTACGCAAGACATGCTAGTTCCGTTTAAGGTGATAATGGCAGATTTAGCGAAAAATGGAATTAGTGGCACGATTATTACTGGTGATTACTTGGGTTTTAACAATCCGCGTGTTTTTACGGAATTACAAAAGATTCCTAATTTAGAAGTTCGTATTGCTAATAAGGCAGGTTTCCATACTAAAGGATATTTATTTGATCATGAAAACTATCAAACTGTGATTATTGGCAGTGCTAATTTTACACGTTCAGCTCTGCTGGCTAACTATGAGTGGGCTTTGAAAGTAAGTTCAAAAAAGCAAGCAGATTTAACAGCTCAATTAGTGGATAAAATTGCAGATTTGAAACAGGATAGTTTTGTTTTAAATTCAGCCTGGCTAACAGATTATCGTAAAAATTGGGTAAAGCCTGAGCGAGTTGCTACTGATCGGCATCAGACAAAAATTTTACCAAATAAAATGCAAAAAGCGGCTTTAAAACAGATAGAAGCACTAGTTACAAGTGGTGAAAAACGAGGGCTAGTAGTGTCAGCCACAGGAACGGGGAAAACTTATTTAGGTGCTTTTGCTGTTAAGAAATATCAGCCGCGGCGTTTTTTATACATTGTGCATCGTGAGCAAATTGCTAAAAAGTCATTAGAAAGTTTTTATCGTGTAATCGGTGGACCAAGATCGGATTATGGCTTATTAACGGGAAATAGGCACAATTTACAGGCCAAGTATTTATTTGCGACGGTACAAACGATAAGTCAACCTGAGATGCTGGCTAATTTTAATAGCGATGAATTTGATTATATCTTGATTGATGAAGCACACAGGGCAGCTGCACCTTCGTATCAGCGCCTTTTACATTATTTTAAGCCCAATTTTTGGTTAGGAATGACGGCTACGCCTGAACGAATGGATGAGCAAAATGTTTACCAGATTTTTGACTACAATTTGGCATATGAAATTCGTTTGCGGGATGCACTGGAAGAGAAGATGCTGGCGCCATTTCATTATGTGGGTGTCCAGGATTATGAAGCAGACGGAGTAGTGATTGATGAAACAACAGATTTACGCTACCTAGCTTCTACATCTCGAGTAGACTATGTTTTAAAGGAATTAGACTATTACGGCTATTGTGGAACAAAGGCTAAAGGCTTGGTTTTCTGCAGTCGACAGGATGAAGCACGTGAATTAGCTTGGCTTTTTAGTCAAAAAGGACATCCCGCTGTAGCATTGACCAATGAGGATAATGAAAAAAGACGTAATGAAGTGGTTGCGTCTTTAGTTAAAGGTGAGATTGGGTATATTGTAGCGGTTGACTTGTTTAACGAAGGAATCGACATCCCTGCCTTGAATCAAATTGTGATGTTACGCAACACACAGTCGAGCATAGTGTTTATCCAGCAGTTAGGCCGGGGGCTTCGTAAATATCCTGGCAAAGATTTTACCGTTGTGCTAGATTTTATCGGCAATTATAAAAACAATTACATGATTCCGTTGGCACTGAATCAGGATACTTCTCGAAGCAAAGATCAAGCTAAACGAGAAACGCGTCTGCCAAGCTTTATTGATGTTTCAACGATTAACTTTAGTAAAATTGCCAGTGAAAAAATTTTGGCTTCGCTTGATAGTGTCAAGCTTGATGGGATGCGTGAATTGCGGCAGAGTTACCATGATCTCAAGAACAAACTAGGGCGTGTACCGCTACTATTTGATTTTTATCAATATGGCTCAGTTGCACCGATTGTTTTTGCACAAAATCATGGCTTGGCAAGCTATGCTGACTTTTTGGGTAAAATGGGCGAAGACGTTAATTTATCAAAATATGAAAATGAAGTGCTGTCTTTTGTGACTAAGGAATTACTTAATGGTAAAAGAATTCACGAGTTACTTTTGTTAGAGATGCTACTTGAACAAGATATTGTTAAGCAAGAAGATTATCTAGCTCAATTGAAACGACACCATGCTTATGTAAATGATGAATTGTTAGCTTCTGTTGATGCGATTTTATCGCTAGATTTTTTTGATATTAAGCAGGGAAAGACTACCAAAAAAGCACAATATGGTAAATTGCCGTTAGTTGAACGTAGCAATTTATTTGACTATCAATTGAATGGTTCTCTACGCTCTGCCCTAGATCAACATGATTTTAAGAATTTATTTGTTGATGCTATTAAAACTGGTTTGGCCTTAAATCAGGAATATGATAATCAGCGTCAATTTACTTTATATCAGCAATATGATCGTAAGGACGCTTGTCGACTCTTGAACTGGCCTAAGGATGTTTCGGCCCCGATGTATGGCTATCGTGTTGGTGAGCAGGACACACCAATCTTCATCACTTATCATAAAGATGATCATGAAAAGCGGAATGCTCTGTATCGTAATACATTGGCTGATGGGCGCAGTTTGCGCTGGTATACTCGGGTACCACGGCATTTAGATTCTGATGAGGTACAGCGTTTGCTTAATACGCGAGGGATGAATTTGCATATATTTGTTAAAAGAAGCGATGCAGATGGTAAGCAGTTCTTTTATTTAGGCAAGGCAAAGATTCAAGCTGATTCTGTTCGCGAAGAATTGCTCGGTGTTAAGAAAAAGCCAGCTGTAGGGATGAACTTAATGTTGAAACATCCACTGAGTGAGTCAATGCATGAGTTATTATTTGAATAGACCAAAAAAGCCTTTCCGCTTAGGAAAAGCTTTTTTAATTGCCGCTAATATTAATTAGATCTTGGTCATCTTGGTTATTATCCTTATCAAACATTCTAGGCTTGATGTGATCTAGAATCTTAGTCCCGATATTTTTCTGAGCAGTTTCATCACCGCTAACCTGGTTTAAAAACATAATTATTCCATATCGATTATCTGTAGTCATTTTGATCCAATTACCAAAATGAGTGTTGCTTAAGCTACCATAAGCAGATTTAGTATGGTCATCATCTAAATGAAGCCCTCCAGAATAATTAGTGGTTGCACTTTTAAGATGAGTTAAGTAATAGAAATCGGATTTGCTTAAGATACTACCATTGGTTAAGCCAAGCTGGATCTTGTAATAATCCATTGGGGTAGTGAACATATTGCCTGCGCCTGGAAGCTGGGAGGCAAGAGTCTTTTTAACGTATTCAGCGTCTTGGTAATTTTTACCATTATTCCAGACGTAAGAGATAGGATCGGTTTTCCAACTAGGAATATCCTGATAAAGGAATGTATTAGCAAGCCCTAATTTGTTAATGATGCGATTATTGAAATTGTTTTCGTAGGATTGTCCGCTGATTTTAATAATAATTCCGGCTAATAAAAGATAGTTGGTATTATTGTAGAAGTAGGTTCCTGGTGTCCCTTGAGTGCCGTTATTAGTATTATCAATAGCCCAATTGATGGCGTCATTCTCACTTAAAACTTTTCCGCGATCCAATTCAGTATTGGTTGCTTGAATGCCAGAAGTATGGGTCATTAACTGTCCAATAGTAATATTATCGGCGTTTTTAAGATTAGGGTACCAACGTGAAATTTTGGTGTTTTGCGTAAATTTTTGACTAGTGTGCCAGTTTTCATTCATCAGCTGAATTATCATTGCTGCTGTAACAACTTTTTGCAAAGAAGCAGTTGGATAAACTACGTTGTCGTTCCCATTACCAACTTTTTTACCGTACCAAGCGTAGCCATAGCTGATTTGTTGCGGCTGACCGTTTTTGATAATGACGATACTACCGCGAGTATTGTTTTGAGCCAAAGTATTGCGGACAAAATTTCGCATTTCGGTTTTAAAGTATGAACTGGCTTGAACTTGTGGTGGTTCAGTGATCGCAAATGCAGGAACTGTCGTTAGCAGCGCAGCGGTAGCTAGTCCAATAATTGATTTTTTCAAAAATTAAAAGGCCTCCCTTAAAAAGTGGTTTGTTTACATTTTAGCGCGTTCTTTGCATCGGACAAACTATTATCTTGGTGAAAAGACGTATTTTTAGCTAGCTTGTTGAAAAAGTGCGGCTAATTTTGCTCTGAGTGCGGGATCATGAGCGTATAAATAGGTACCGCGGATTCCTCGCTTGAATAGAACGTTGAGTGAATTCATGACCATCTTCTCTTCATATTCTATTTTTTCTTTTGAGTTGGTTAGATCATTACGCTTTTTGAACATCTCAACATCTGTAATTTTGTCTAAATTAACTTTAAGTTGATTGGTGCGGGGAATCAGGCTGATTGGTGGACCGATAATGATGCCAGCATAATTTAGGTCAAAACCTTGGCAAGTATAGATAGAACCAACTTCATTGATTGTTGTAGGAATTTCTGCCCAAGGAGTTGATGTGTAGTTGTATTGATCCCATGGCAGCATAAATTTCCCTTCTTTAATGTAATGTTTGCCACCATCAAGAGTAGATGGATAGCCGGAAGTTGAAAGAATTCTTGCCAGGCCGTCTGTTTGATTTCTCTTGACGATTTCTTGCCGCATTTTTTCTGCATCAGTAAAAATACGAAAGTCGTAGTTGTGCCACATTTCTTTTTTTAAGGGCATTAATTTATTATGTGTAAAAAAGTTAAACCATTCTATTAGACTATCTGGTGCCATCATTCTAAATTGATGATGTAGTTGATAGTCTTCGTGGGGATAATGATGAGTAATTGCTTCAAGTCGCTTACGTGTCCAGAAGCTTTTCATTCGTAAAACTTGGTTTTCATCAAATACCAAAATGATAACTTTTGACCGCTTAATAACCTCCTCTAATTGGTTATCGTGATAAAAGTTGTTGTAGTGATCAGGCTGAGATAAGAGCAAGTGTGCTTCATCAATGACGACAACATCAGCACTGGTTTGTTTTTTGTCCATCTGATTAATAAATGAAGTTGGCCGCATATAATTTTTCTTATATAGTTCTTTAATCGGCCCAGCAATCTGCTTATAGACTTTTAGCAGTTCAGGGTGATTTACTAAAAAGTAGTTTTGAGTTTTATACAGTTGGCTGCCTGTTTGGTGGTTTAATTTTTGCAACTGATCAAAAAGGGCAGAAAGCACTACACTTTTACCAGTACCTGCTTCACCATAAATAGTGAAAACAGCAGGATGATTTTTATTGCTGCAATGTGTAATCGAAAAATGTAAAATTTTTTGTACGAGAAGTGATTGCTCTTGGTTGAGCTGATGGTAAGGAGAGAGTTTAAAACTTGCTTGATTATTCAATATTTATTCACCTCGTTTTCAATTATAATGAATAGAAATAATAATGATAAAGGAAGAAAACATGACTGCACAAAAAATAATTCACAATCGGCTATTTTTAAGACAAAAATCTGATTTAGCTGGCAAAAATGATTTACAAGTTGCGATAAACTTGCGTGATACGCTACTAGCTAATCGTGGGAAAGCTGCGGGGCTGGCTGCAAATATGATTGGTCAGACTAAACAAATTATTGCGTTTTATGCTGGCCCGCTTCCATTTGTAATGCTGAATCCGCGTATTATTCAAAAAAAGCAGATGTATCTTGCTAGTGAGGGATGTCTGTCACTAGAAGGCGAGCGTAATGTTCAGCGCTATGAAGAAATTACTGTTACTTATCAGAATATGGAGTTAGAAACAGTAACGCAAACTTTTGGTGACTTTATAGCTGAAACGATTCAGCATGAAATTGATCATTGCAATGGAATTCTGATTTGAATAGTAGAATATTTACGTGATTTTGCAAAAAAAGTAAAAAAATTTAAATTAATTTTGCATGGTTTCAGGGATGAAAACCCACAATTTTCGAATAATTAGATTTGATAGAATAAAATACTTTTTAATTTAATGCAAAGATAAAGAAAAATATATTACAACACTACCTAGTGTATCGTGAAGAACCCGAACAAAGAGCAAGACTTGCCAAAGCGGAGAAAATAAGGTAAATTAATAAAGTCGCTTCG
>JALBSH010000013.1:0-17580 GCA_022756575.1 Lactobacillus mulieris | reverse complement strand
AAATGTCTCAAAAAGTGTCATCAGATTAGTCAATGTCTTAACTTAATGACATTGGACGAAAAGTCCCCGCTTTTTTGTTAGCCGTGAAATTTAAATTGGCATTGATTAAGATGATCATTAATTAATCCGATTCCCTGCAAGTAGGAATAAATGACTACAGGTCCCACAAAGGAAAAACCATCTTTTTTCATTTGTTTGGATATCTTCTGCGATAGGTCATTAGAAGCGGGAACGTCATCAAAGCTGGCAATATCATGCACAATTGGAGTAGGTACAAAATTTTGTAAATATTTGGCGACTGAACAATATTTTTGTTCAATTGCCAAAAATGCCCGAGCATTTTTAACAGCAGCATTAATTTTCATTCGATTACGGATAATGCCCTTGTTTTGCATTAATGACTCGATATCTTTATCGGTCATCTTTGCGACTTCAGAGATCTGCCAATTTTTGAATGCAGCTTTAAAATTGTTGCGTTTATGCAAAACTGTGGACCAGCTTAAACCTGATTGGAAAAGTTCGAGCACAAGCATTTCATACAAATGTGACTCATCTAGATTAAGTTTGCACCATTCATGATCGTGATACTCCTGTACTGCTTCGTCTTTTGTATCGCCCCATGGACAGCGAATAATTTCTTGATTCATATTTTTCTCTCTTTCTATGTAAGTAATGTTTTACCCCTCTATTATTTATTACGCAAAAAAATGCGATTATTTTTTGAGAAATTATATTTTTATGTGCGAAATAAGGGTTTTAACAGCTTTTTTTGCTATAATTAGGTGTGAATTTCGAGGAGGATCCTATGGAAAAATTAGATACCATGATGTTGGCTGATGATTTAGCCTTATCACAAGATAAAATTTTAAATGGCGAACAAGACTTTGGCGCTGAAGCTGTTTACAAAGTAATCGATAACTTGGGCGTTTTAAATAACCCAATCAAGGATTACTTCGACATGACTGAAGAACAATATTATGAAGCTGAAAGCGATCACAAACTAACTTTGATCAAGATGGACAGTAAGTTGACTGATTTGCATGATCGCATTTTAACTAACCATGTTGATGGTTTTGTTGATAAGGACGAGATCAACTTAACCTACAATCATGAGAATCTATATGAAGATGATTTATACGATCCAACTACTGATTATCGTGAAATTGTTTACAGCTTGAAAGTTATTGGTGCGGTTCAAGCAATTGCAGCTAAGGACTTGCAAGAAGTATTGTCTAAAGATGCTGTATTATCAATTGGACTTGCCGCATATGCTTTAGCACACAACGCATAAATTATTTGAGTCGGCTGGTAAGCGGCCGGCTTTTTTTGCTTTTTTGAGGCGAAAAGATGAATTTGTTTAAACACACAAAGGGAATAGTTGATCGAATCGTTGGCGCCAAAAAACGCTCTGCAATGGATAAAGATAGTGAATTGCTTGATCCGATGCAAAAATATACTACTGTTGGAGAATATCATGTTGGTGCCGTTGATGGTACGCCGCATGGTAAGGACTATGTTTTAACCGTTTATCAAGACGAAGACGGCGTTTTGCGACAAGCACTTAGTCCAGAGAGTACAACGAAATTAGCACCGGAATATTTACGCAAGTATAATGCGGAACTAGGTCATTTTCGTGCCTTTCATAATAAGAAGACAGGGCGCCGTTATTGGGTGGAAAATTACTTGGATAATTTCACTACGGAAGTGAAAAAGCATATTCGCCCAGGCACTAATTCGGTCAATATCGGTGTAATTACAGATACTCACTTTAAAGATAAAGATAGCAGCGATTTTTATGGCTTTAATGGGCTGCAACATGTGCAAGAATTTTCTTATTTAGATCAATCTGGCTTGCTAGATTTAAAAGTCCACTTAGGTGACTGGATCGATGGCTCCGATGCTGGCCTGGTCAGTGAAAGTGAATTGGTCAAGCTGAACAAGTCTTTTAAGTCGGATCAGGTGCCATATTTGAGTATCAAGGGTAATCATGATGAAAATGATAAGTTTGATGAACATCATGATTTAAAAGCCTCATTTCCAGAAAATGAATTCGAAAATATTATGTGGCCCGATATGTACCGGCAACGAGGAATTCATTATGTTTCGCGCCAGCACGGGGTGGCATACTTTGATTTAGATGACGTGCGGGTGATTTCAGTTAATACGTCAGATGTTCCATATGAATTAAATAACCGCGGGCAAAAGCGCTATGACAATAAGATTGTATTGGCTGTGCGTGAAGATCAAATTGAGGAAATTATCGAAATTTTGGCTAATTCTTCCAACAAAAAGATCATCTTCATGTCCCATGCCAACCCAATTAATCGAAAGGGGTCTAATGCACTTAAGTATAATGGCCGCTCTTTGCATGAACTGCTAGTTGCCTTTAATCAACGTGAAAAAGGTCGAATGCACGCTAGCAATGGTGTTCCAACAGAATTTCGTTTATCAAATGATTTTGATTTTACCAATATCAAGAATGCGAGAATTATTGCCTACTTCTGCGGACATCGGCATCGTGAAGACCAGTATCGGATCAACGGGATTCAATATATTTTGTTTAACTGTTCTGCCTTGATGGGGCCAAATCATTCGCTAACAACTAAATACAACAAAAACTTAGACCGAAGAATTGATCAAAATAATGAATTTGCGGGTTATATTGTGAACGTCGATTTAAAACGACACCGCATTCAATCCTTTGGCTATGGTGCAGCTTCTAGACGCCGGGTGTATTTCATTTAGTTAAGGAATAGTAAAGGTATTTGGCTATTACAAGTGTTTAGCTTATAATAAAAAGGTTAAAGTAAAAAATAGTGAATATTATAGCAAATATTAAGATTTAGAGAATTGACTTAGGGGAATTTAAATTATGTGCGGAATTGTCGCGTTTTATGATCCAAAGATAAATGAAAAGCAGGCTGTCATTGGAAAAATGATGGCCACGATTAAACACCGCGGACCTAGTTCCGACGGGTATTATACTAATGACGAGGTTGCCCTTGGTTTTAGAAGATTATCAATTATTGATCTTCGTGGGGGTAGCCAACCTATTTATAATGAAGATAAAACTAGAGCAATTATTTTTAATGGTGAAATTTATAACTTTAAGCCATTAAGAGAAGAATTAATTAAAGCAGGCCATGATTTTACTACTAAGGCTGATACAGAAGTCTTACTTCATGGTTATGAAGAATGGGGCATGGATGGCTTGCTTAAGCGTGTACGTGGGATGTTCGCCTTCTTAATTTGGGATGACAACAACAAGACCCTTTATGGTGCACGTGACTTCTTTGGCATTAAGCCAATGTACTACAGTAATCAAAATGGCCATTTGTTGGTTGGTTCAGAATTAAAGAGCTTTTTGGAATTTCCAAAGTTCAAGCGGGAATTAAATGTTGAAGCAGTTAAGCCATACTTGATGAATCAATACAATGACCTAGAAGAAACCTTCTTTAAGGGCGTTTACCGCTTCCCAGCGGGCCATTGGTTTGAATACAAAGATGGTGAAATGAAGACCCATCAATATTGGGATGCTGAATATAAAGAAAATAGCCTTTCCTTTGAAGAAACTTTGCAAAAGATCAACGAAGATTTGAAAGAAACGGTTGATTTGTATAGAAACGCTGATGTTAAGGTTGGTGCTTTCTTATCAGAAGGAATCGACTCTTCATACTTGACTAGTTTGCTTAACCCAGATGACGTTTTCTCAGTAAGTTTTGATGATTCAACTTATGATGAAGCTTCTAAGGCTAAGGCATTAGCAGATATTAATCACTGGAAGTTCTTCAGCGATAAGGTTGATGCTGATGAAGCAATGCGTGACTTCCCAGAAATGCAATACCACATGGATGAACCAGATGCTAATCCGTCAATCATTCCACTCTGGTACTTGTGTAAACTAGCTCGTAAGCATGTTACTGTTGCTCTTTCAGGTGAAGGCGCTGATGAATTGTTTGCTGGTTATGTGAACTACGGGATGCATACGCATAACGACATTATTAAGGTCTTTACTTCAGAATTGAAAAAGTTGCCTGAGAAGAAGCGGGTTAAATTGGCACACAAGATTAAGAGAATGCCTAATTTCCCAGGTAAAGTTCACATGTACACCAATTTAGCTGAACCGAGTGAATTTTATGTCGGTCAATCGGTTATCTATGACATGGATTACCCAACTATCTTTACTTCTAAAGATGCTAATAGCATTTTACAGCCAACGTATCGCAATAAATTGACTGTTAACGGCATTTACCAAAAAGACTTTAAGAAAGTAAAGGGAGTCGATAATGTTAAGCAGATGCAATACATTGACTTGCACCACTTTATGCTTAACGATATTGAACAAAAAGCTGATAAGATTTCGATGGCCCATTCACTTGAAGTTCGTGTTCCTTACCTCGACAAGAAGATTGCGGAATTGGCTAACTCTATCCCAACCAAGTACTTGGTTAACCGTCATGATACCAAGTATGCTTTGCGTAAGGCTTCAGAAAAAGTTTTACCAGATGAGTGGGCTAAGAGACCTAAGCTTGGCTTCCCAACTCCAATTAAGCAATGGTTGAAGGAACCACGTTTTTACAAACAAGTTCATGCTCTTTTTGAAGAAGAATTTGTCAACGATATTTTTGACCAAAAGAAGATTATCAAGTTACTTGACGACAACTATGAAGGTGATGGCTCACATAGACGTCAAATCTGGGCTATCTATACCTTCCTTGTTTGGTACAAGTTGTTCTTTGTTGATTACGAAAACACAGTTAAGAAATATCAACACGTGCAACCTGAAGTTGCTAAGCTAATTTCACAGGGTAAATTACTATAATTCTAGGGAGATTTTTTGAGGATGAGTAAAAAATTTACGCCGATCTTACTCGGTAGTGATATCAACGTGTATGGTATGGCACGTTCATTTAATGAAGCATATGGCATTAAAGTGAAGGCCTTAGCTGACGTTCAACTTGCTGCTACTCGTTATTCAAGCATTGTGGACGTTGAATTGCATCATGGCTTTAGTAGCGATCCTACTTTTATGGACGTGATGCACAAAAAGATGGAAGAATACAAGAATCACGAGGAGCCAGTTATCTTGATTGCTTGTGGTGATGGCTATGCTGAGTTGCTTTCTAAGCACCAAGATGAATTGAAAAAGGTCTTTATCGTTCCTTACATAAAATATGACTTACTTGAAAAATTAATCTCTAAGGAAGGCTTTTATGAAATTGCGGAAGAATATGGCTTGCCTTATCCTAAGACTAAGATCATTACGATGGATGACTACAAGTCAGGTAAGTACGAGGATGTCCCATTTGATTTCCCAGTGGAATTAAAGCCGGAAGATCCAGTTTCATGGTTGAAGTGTCAATTTGAAGGTCGGAAGAAGACTTTTGCCATTCAAGATAAGGCTGAATTTAAGGATATCGTAACTAAGATTTATACTCATGGCTACAACGCTGACCTTATTTTGCAAGACTTTATTCCTGGTGATGATTCTAACATGCGGACCTTGAATGCTTATGTTGATAAGAACCACCAAGTAAAAATGATGTGTTTAGGGCACCCATTATTGGAAGACCCAACCCCACAATCAATTGGTAATTACATGGCGATTTTGCCTGAGTACAATGAAAAATTGTACGAAGAAGTACAACAATTCCTTGAAAAGTTGAACTACACTGGTATGGCCAACTTTGATATCAAATATGATCCACGTGATGGTGAATTCAAGTTCTTCGAAATCAACTTACGTCAGGGACGTTCTAGCTTCTACGTAACTTTGAACGGTTACAACTTGGCTAAATGGTACATTGATGACTATGTTGAAGATGCCTTGAAAGATAAGGAAACAGTTTATGGTAATAAGCTTGAATCTAAATACAAGCTTTGGTTAGGCGTGCCTAATAAGATATTCAATAATTATGCTTATGACAACGACTATAAGACGACTGCTGACGAACTTATTCGTGAGGGCCGCTATGGTACTACTGTCTTTTATGACAAGGATAGAAACTTCAAGCGCTGGTTATTGATGAAGTACATGTTCCATAACTACTTCAAACGTTACAAGACTTACTATGAAGTTAATAAGGGTAAGATCTTTGACGAAGAAAATAAAAAATTAAACAAATAGTTTAAATTGAGAGGTAAAAAATGCCTCTCTTTTTTTCTAAAAAATTTTAGCTGAATCATTTCCCAATTTAATGGTCTTTTGGTTAATACAAGATATATTCATCTATATTTGAACACAATACAAGATGTTGTGTTTTATGCTATGATAAAGACACGAGATTTGGAGTGATTGAAATGCTAAAAGAAGAATTTAACCAACAAAATGTAACAAAATTTAATACGCCTAAAACTTTTGTTAAACGTGATGGGTCAAAGTATCCGTTCGCAATTTTTAAACTCAACATGGTTTTGCATAACCTAGATTTAGATAATGTAGCACCTGCTGTAATTGAAAAAATTGTGGCTAAACTAGATGCTGCTGATGAAGTAAATGCACAAGATGTAGCAGTTGCTTTTAGAGATAGCCTAAATGAGTTGGGTTATTTGGATGAAGCTAAAGCTTATGTGCAATACCGCAAGCACGATGAAGAGGAATGGATTAAACAAACCGATACTCGTGCACGGTTAAAGCGAATGGTTAATGGTGACCCAACGATTGTTAACGAGAATGCCAACAAAGATAGTGAGGTCTTCAGTACTCAACGTGATTTAACTGCCGGGACCGTTGGTAAAACAGTTGGTTTGACCATGATGCCTGAGCACATTGCTAAAGCCCACTTGCGCGGTGATATTCACTGGCATGACTTGGATTACACACCACTTTCACCAATGACTAACTGCTGTTTGATTGACTTTAAGGATATGCTAACTAATGGCTTCAAGATTGGAAATGCCTATATGACTAGTCCTAACTCAATCAATGTGGCTACACATCAAGTTACGCAAATTATTACTAATGTAGCTTCTAGTCAATATGGTGGCTGTTCTTTTGATCGAGCTGATGAAGTGTTAGCTCCTTTTGCAGAGAAAAACTACCAAAAGCATTTAAAGGATGCTGGCAAGTTCATTGATGATCCTGAAAAGCTGGAAGAATATGCTAAGAGTCAAACTAAGAAGGACATTTACGATGCCATGCAAGGCTTGGAATATGAGATTAATACCATGTTCTCTAGCCAAGGGCAAACGCCATTTACTACTTTAGGTTTTGGTTTAGGTACTTCTTGGATTGAAAAAGAAATTCAAAAAGATATCTTGCGTATCAGAATTAAAGGATTGGGTAGAGAACGCAGAACCGCAATTTTCCCTAAATTAGTTTTCACCATTAAGAAGGGCTTGAACTTACATCCAGGGGACCCTAACTACGATGTTAAACAACTGGCTATTCAATGTTCAACTAAGCGGATGTATCCAGACGTTTTAATGTATGATACGATCAAGAAAATTACAGGTTCTTTCAAGGTTCCAATGGGCTGTCGTTCATTCTTACAAGGCTGGAAGGATGAAAATGGTAAGGAAGTTAACTCGGGCAGAATGAACTTGGGTGTTGTAACTGTTAACTTGCCAAGAATTGCCATGGAGAGTCATGGCGATAAGAAGTTATTCTGGGAAATCTTCGATACTAGAATGCGGACTTGCCACCAAGCTTTAGCCTTTAAGGGTAGACGTGCAATTCAAGCTAAGCCCGAAAATGCGCCAATTATGTATCAATATGGCGTCTTTGGTAAACGACTTAAGCCAGGTGATGATGTTAACGAGCTTTTCAAAAATGGTCGAGCTACGATTTCGTTAGGCTACATCGGTTTGTACGAAGTAGGGACAGTCTTTTATGGCCCTGATTGGGAACACAATGAAGAAGCACATGATTTTACAATTGAGATCGTGAAGAAAATGCATGACTTGTGTGCTAAGTGGGAAAAAGAGGACCCATATCATTGGCATTACAGTTTGTACTCAACTCCTAGTGAAAGTCTAACTGATCGCTTCTGCCGGCTCGATACGGCAAAGTTTGGCAAGGTGAAGGACATCACTGATAAGGAATACTACACTAATTCGTTCCACTATGATGTTCGTAAGCACCCAACCCCATTTGAAAAGTTGACTTTTGAAGCACCATATCCATATTATGCTGCAGGTGGTTTTATCCATTATTGTGAGTACCCTAACTTGAAGCAAAATCCAGCAGCCCTTGAGGCAGTTTGGGATTGGGCTTATGACAAGGTAGGCTATCTAGGAACTAATACGCCAATTGATAAATGTTATAAGTGCGGTTTTGCTGGTGAATTCAAGTCTACTGCCAAGGGTTTTGAATGTCCTAAGTGTGGTAATCATGATCCTGCTACTTGTGATTGTGTCAAGCGAACTTGTGGCTACTTGGGCAACCCATTGAAGCGGCCAATGGTTCACGGTCGTCATGAAGAAATCGTGCACCGGGTTAAGCATATGGACTTTGGCATGGAAGATAGTTTAGCTACCGAAGAAGAAGTAAAAAAAGGTGAGTACTAATGCCTGAAAAAGATAAAAACACTCAAGAAGGACCAGATATCCGGAGTAATTTGATCAAGGTTAATATGGGTGGGGATACCATGTTTGTGGATCCTGACCAATATAAGCCACAGTTAGATCACCAACGTGAGTTAAAAAGAATGCACCGCAAGCCGAAAAATCCAAAACCACAAGAGTGGAAGACTGAGGATTATTCTAAACATAAAATTGCGGATTATAAGCCATTTAACTTTGTTGATGGTGAAGGCGTTAGATGTAGTCTTTATGTTTCAGGCTGTTTGTTCGATTGCCCTGGTTGCTATAATTTAGCAGCCCAAAACTTTAATTATGGTTTTCCATATACGCAAGAATTGGAAGACCGCATTATTAAAGACTTGGGCCAGCCATACGTGCAGGGATTAACCTTACTAGGCGGAGAGCCATTCTTGAATACTTGGGTTTGTTTAAGAATTATTAACCGAATTCGAAAAGAATTTGGCCACAGTAAGGACATCTGGTCCTGGTCTGGATATACTTGGGATGAATTGCAAAAAGAAACACCTGATAAAAAGGAAATGTTGTCTAAGATAGATATTCTAGTTGATGGCCGCTTTATGAATGATTTAAAGGATTTAACCCTGCAATTCAGAGGTTCTAGTAACCAACGAATTATTGATGTGCCAAAGTCGATGAAGGCAGGCAAGGTTGTCATCTGGGATAAATTGCAAAAATAAGATAAACTAAAGTCCGGAATGATTTTCTGGACTTTTTTGCTAGGTGAAAAAATGGAAGAAAAAAATATTAAACAAGTTGATCAAATCATGACGGCCTTGACCCAAGTGATTGATCCAGAATTACAAGTTGATGTAGTAAATCTTGGTCTGATTTATGGCATCGATATCGAAGGAGATAAGGCAACCATTAAGATGACTTTAACAATTATGGGTTGCCCTTTATCTGATTATTTGGAACAACATATTCAAAAAGCTGTTCTTTCAGTTGCTGGAATTAAGTCTTGTGACATTAAGCTGGTCTGGTATCCCGTCTGGACGACAGAGCGTCTTTCTAGTGCAGCTAAAAAGCAATTAGGTGTAACTAACCATGATGATCAAATTAAGCAGGAGAAAGCCACCAAAGAGAAGATTATCGACTTTTCAGTACCGATCAAGAAAATGGCAGATGAATACCCTGACTTTGTTCAAATTATGTACGATTGTGGTTTTACTAGAATTAAAATTCCTGGATTGCTTAAAACGGTGGGGCGTGTGATGACCATTCCATTGGGAGCTCAGGCAATGAAACTTGATTTGGCTAAAGTGAAAAAAGCATTTGAAGATAAAGGATACAAGGTAATCAATGACTGATAAAAAAAGACAGGACGCAATCCTGAAAATTTTGCATTATATTCAAAACGGCGGCGATTTTGCGACCGCAAAGAAGATGTTTCAAGAAGAATTCGATCAGGTTGATGTGGCCGAAATTACAGCGGCAGAGCGCGAATTAATCAAGCAGGGGTTAAACCCAGCAGAGATTCAATACCTGTGTAATGTGCATGCCGATGTCTTTAAGGGTAATATCAAGGAGAATGCGGTAAATCCTGATTTTGCTACTCCGGGGCACCCGGTGCATACGATTAAGCTGGAAAATATGGTACTGAAATCATTGGTTAATGACGCACTCTTGCCAGATTTGAAAAAGTATCAAGCAGGTCAAGATACACTGGATAAAATCAGAAAAGAATTGAGTGATTTGGCAACAATCGATAAGCATTACCGACGTAAGGAGACCTCGCTTTTTCCATTAATGAATAAATATGGCATTACAGCTCCGCCCGAAGTGATGTGGGGCGTTGATGATGATATTCGCGATTTAATTGGGGATGCAAGCAAGATTGCTGGTGAGGAGCATCCAGATAAAGATCAGTTGGCTGAGGCAATTAAAAAGGCGAGTCATGAAGTGCTTGAGATGATCTTTAAAGAGGAGAGCATTATGATTCCGATGATTGACGAGGTAGCTGATCAAGATGATTGGTACAACGTTAAACGCGAAGAGAGTCAGATTGGCTATACCCTGATTCGCAAGCCAATGAATTGGAAGCCAAAGGAAGCTAAAAAAGAAGCAGGGCCTATTTCTGTTAGCAATCTTTCATCCTTCCTCATTAATTTTGAAGAAGGAAGGTTAAATTTAGAGCAGTTAAATGCAATTTTGGATATGTTGCCATTTGCATTGACCTTTATTGATGAACACGATAAGGTAGCTTATTTTGGCGGCGGTGCTGAGATTTATCCGCACTCGCGCAATGCTATTGGCAATGACGTATTCTCGTGTCATACTGCTAAAAGTAGACCGTTAATTAAAAAGATTTTTGCGCAATTTCATTCAGGTGAAGTTGACAAGTATGAGTTTCACTTTACTCCACACAAGATGAAGCGCTGCTTATACCTACGCTATTATGCAGTACGTGATAAAAATGGAAAGTATCTGGGTTGTCTTGAGGTAGCACAAGATGTGACAGAAATTAGAAGCTGGACTGAAGAAAAGAAAAAAATTTAACTTGTTGGGCTGTGTTCTAGTAAGGGATGCAGCTTTTTCTTTTGCCCTCGTGCAAAAAATCACAATTCTTGCTAGACTAGATTGAGAGAATGATTAAAAAGAAGGGAAGAGAGAAAATGCGCACAGCACATGGAAAACAACCAGCTGATGAAATCAAATTGCATTGGCTTCTTCTAGGCCAATTACTAACGTGGTTGGGTTCCAGCTTTATTTGGCCATTTACTTCAGTTTACCTGCACGACCATCTTGGCGTTTCACTAGCTTTAGTGGGTGTCGTTTTGCTGTTCAACTGTGTTGCAAATATGATTGGGTCATTTATTTCAGGCTGGTGCTATGACCATATGGATCCATATGTCTTGCTGATTGTGGGGGCTGCTTTAGATGCGGCTGTCTTGTTTGGCATGGCTTTGAATCATAGTTGGCCGTTATATTGGCTCTGGATGACTTTAACTGGCTTTTTGGGTGGCTGGAATGGAGCATTGATTAACTCGATTGCTACTAGTATTAAATCTAAGCCAGGTCGTTATGTCTTCAATATGATCTACTTTGCTCAAAATGCTGGGGTCGTTTGTGGGACATTAGCAGTAGGTTATCTTTATGATTATTCAGTGACTTTATTATTTGTCATTGCTGGTCTTTTATTCGTTGGCGTTTGCGTTAACGCAATTATTAATTATCGGCCAATGATTCAGTTCCACAAGGAGCGTTTGGCTAACAAAGGCGAATCAAAGAAGAAGTCCTTTGAGCCGATGCCAAAATACAATCTGATTATGTCAATTGGCTTTTTTGTTACGATCGCTGTAATTTGGTTGATGTACATGAACTGGGAATCAAACTTGTCTGTCTACATGGTTTCTTTGGGCATTCCTTTTCATCTGTATAGTTTGTTATGGACCATCAATGCCGGAATTATTGTCATCGTGCAAGCTATCTTAAGTCGTTTTACTATCTTTAAGAGCTTATTTAGACAAATTTTATTTGGCACTTTGATGTTTGCAATTTCTTTTGTTACTTTGATTTTTGCCAAAGATTTTGCACATTTCGCCTTATCCATGGTTATCTTAACTTTAGGTGAAGCAACCGCAATGCCGTCGATTCCAACTTATGTCAATGATCTGTCGCCCGATTCTAGTAAGGGCAAGTATCAAGGCTTAACCTTGTCTGCATCGTCAATTGGTCGAGCTCTAGGTCCATTATTTGGTGGGTTAATCATTGAAGATTTCGGCTATATTCAATTCTTTGCTGTTGCTGCAATTGGTATCTTTTTGCTTTTAGTCATGCTTATTCCAATGCATGCAAAACTACAGAAAAAACTAAAATTATTTGTAAAATAAAAACAACATGATAGCGTTAATTTTTTTATAATGCTATCATGTCTTTATATGAAAAATTTTTCCACTAGGGAGGTAATTTAATGTATTTTAACGTACGCGGCGGTGCTGGTGACATTACTAAGGCTAATACTTCAGCGCGTCTACAAGATAATTTATATTTGGCCGTTAACTCAGAATGGTTGGAAAAGGCTAAAATACCATCTGATCGTTCAAGAACCAGTTCATTTGATGGGATCGATCTTAATATTGAAAAGAACTTGATGCAAGACTTTGCAGATTTTGCTGCTGGTAAGAAGGAACTGCCTACTGTGCCTAACTTCAAGAAGGCAGTTGAGCTTTACAAGGTTGCTAAAAACTTTGACAAGCGAAATGCGGATGGTGCCGCACCTATTCAGGCAGATTTGCACGAAATTTTAGACTTGCGCAACTTCGCTGACTTTAACTTGAAGGCAGCAGATTTTTACAAGAATGGTTTTGCCGTTCCATTTGCTTTCAGTGTTGAAGCAGATATGAAGAATACTAAGATTCATTCATTGAATTTTGGTGGTCCAAGTACTTTCTTGCCAGATACGACTACTTACAAGACTCCAGCTGCTGAGAAGTTATTGGATGTTTTGAAAAAGCAATCTATTAAGTTGTTAACAATGGCCGGACTTGATGAAAAGGACGCAGAAGATTACGCTGACTTGGCAATTAAGTATGACGCTAAGATTGCTAAGGTTGTTAAGTCAACTGAAGAATGGGCAGATTACCCAGCAACTTATAATCCAATTTCATTGGCCGACTTTGAAGCAAAATTCGATTCCTTCAAGATGGATTACTTCTTGGGCGGATTATTTACCAAGAAGCCAGAACGGATAATTTCAACTGAACCACGTTACTTAGATCACGCGGAAGAATTGTTGAATGAAGAAAACTTTGACGAAATTAAGGCTTGGATGTTGGTTAAGTTCGTTAACGGCGTAGCCTCAAGCTTGTCACAAGAATTCCGTGAAGCTGCCTTTCCATTCAGTCAAGCTTTATCGGGTCAGCCAGAACTTTCAACTGGTGTTAAGCAAGCATATCACATCGCTAACGCTGACTTTAGTGAAGTTGTGGGTGTCTACTATGGTCAAACTTACTTCGGCGCAGAAGCCAAGGCAGACGTTACTGATATGATTCACAAGATGCTGGATGTTTATGAAAAGAGAATCCGTGAAAACTCATGGCTTTCTCAAGCAACTAAGGATAAGGCAATCGTTAAGTTGCGCGCTTTGATCTTGAAGATCGGTTATCCAGACAAGATTGAAGAAATCTATGACCGTTTACAAGTTGATCCAACTGCTAGCCTTTATGAAAATGAAGTGCAATTTGGTCGGGAACAAATTAAGTACAATCTTGAGAAATTGTACCAAGATGTTGACCGTACGGTATGGTTGATGCCAGGTGATATGGTTAATGCATGTTACGACCCACAAAGAAATGATTTAACTTTCCCAGCTGCAATTTTGCAAAAACCATTCTATGACTTGAAACAAAGTCGTGCTACTAATTATGGTGGAATCGGCGTTGTTATTGCACACGAAGTATCACATGCCTTTGACAATAACGGTGCTCAATTCGATGAGTTTGGTAACATGAAGAATTGGTGGACTGATGAAGATTTTGCTGAATTCAAGAAGAGAACGCAAGCTGAAATCGACTTGTTTGATGGTATTGAATATGGCCCTGTAACCTTGAACGGTAAGCAAATCGTATCAGAAAACATTGCCGATCAAGGTGGTTTGACTGCTGCTGTTGAAGCTAACAAGGGTGAAGGTGGCGACAAGAAGGCAATGCAAGAATTGTTTGAAAACTTTGCTCGTGTTTGGACAACTAAGCAATTGCCAGAATCAATTAAGACGCAAGTATCTATCGACGTTCACGCACCAGGTCCAGAACGTGCTAACGTGCAATCACAATGCCAAGAAGAATTCTATAAGGCATTTGATGTGACCGAAAACGATGGCATGTGGCTTGCTCCTGAAAAGAGAGTAGTAATTTGGTAAGTAACTTTTCTTAATATCGAGTATGAAAAATTAGCTAAATTACATATAAGCTCCTATAACAAGAATGACTACAGTGCTGCTACTACACTGCAGCCCTTTATAACTTATTACCCATTAATAAATTTTTTGCACTAAAAAAGGCTCCCTGTTGGGAGTCTTTTTTAGTTTAGTAATTATTTAGTTTTAGCTGTCGAGTAATCCTTTGGCTTAATCCGCTTAATGTAAGATGGATTTGGTCGACCCAGGATTAATGGTACACGCTCGATTACGGTATCGGCGTATTCTAAGCCGAACCAGGAAGCTGGGTTAGAAGACAAGTTTTGCAAGCGAACCCGCGCTTCCACAAGCCATTTTTCATAGCCAACCAATTGTGTTTGTGGACTGATGACGTCGTTAACAATAACGAATGAGAAGTCACCTACGTCACGACCTGGGCTGGTGGTGTATTCCTGTGGTTGTGGCTCAATCGTACCGTCGGCGATCAAGTCATGAACGATCTGACGAATGTAGACATTCACACTAGTTTGCTTCTTAAAGCCGAGGTAGAGCTGAATGTTAATTACGTTCTTCGTACCGTAAGTGTTAACAGCATATTCAGCGGTAAATGGCTCGTTAGTAACATTGACAGTGACAAACCAGTAAGCCTTTGCTCGTTTAGGTCTTTTATCCAAAATTGAGTACAGGATTTCACGTTTGATGAACTTATTGTACTTAACGTTGGCCATGTAAACCAAGTTGGTAGCATAAGTTGGGTAATTTTCATCGTGACTTAAGTTCGTTAACATGTCGGTATATTCATCTAAGCGAACGTAAGCATTGCGAGCTTCACGCTTGTCACGAACCTTGTTGCCGTAATACCAAACATACATTATGAAGCCGATAGCACCAGCGATGAAGAGTGAAACGTAACCACCATGAGTAAATTTAGTCAAACTTGAAATCATAAACATGATGTCAAGGACACCGAAGAAGATCAAGAAGATCCAGTTCCAAACAGTGTTGACTTTCTTCATTACTAACCATTCATAAAGCAGGATGGTAGTCATTAACATTGAAATTGTAATGGACAGACCATAAGCTGCTTCCATGTGAGCTGAAGTTTGGAAATATAAGACGATTGCGATAGTAGCAACACAGATACCCTTGTTAATGGAAGGAATATAAATTTGTCCTTTTTCGTTAGATGGGTAGTTGATGTTCATTCTTGGCAAGAACTTCAAGCCTGAAGCTTCTGCAACTAAAGTGAATGAACCGGTAATTAGGGCCTGAGAAGCAATAACAGCAGCAATAGTAGCCAAAATGATGGCAAACAATCTGATGTTAGCTGGGATCATTTCAAAGAATGGATTGAGCACACCGCCGTCTGCAGGACGGTAAGTTGGGTTGTTCAAAATCCAAACGCCTTGACCAAAGTAGTTGAGTGACAAGCAAACAAAAACAAATGGCCAAGAACCAATAATATTGCTTTTACCAACGTGACCAACGTCTGAATATAAGGCTTCGGCACCAGTCGTAGCTAGGAAAATTGACCCTAAAATAAAAATTCCAGCCTTATTATATGGACTGACTAATAATCTAATAGCGTAAATTGGATTGATTGCTTGCAAGATTGACCAGTCACCGACCATGTTCATTACGCCCATTACACCCAAAAAAGTGAACCAAAGGAACATGATTGGGCCGAAGGCTTTACCAATGATACTAGTTCCCATTTTTTGGATAGAAAACAGAACTAGCAGAATGACTACAGTGATGGCAATAACCATGTTTTGAGTAGAAACGGGTACATTGCCGCCAAAGTTCAGTCCTTTCAGTCCTTCAATCGCAGTTGTAACTGTAACTGCTGGAGTTAAAGTACCATCGGCCAAAATAGCGGCTCCACCAATTAGCGCTGGTAGAACTAACCATTTAGCTCGTTTTCTAACCAATGTGTATAAGGCAAAAATCCCACCTTCTCCGTGGTTAGTTGCCTTGAGGGCAATAATTACGGTTTGTAAGGTAGTTAGTAGCGTTACAGTCCAAAGAACCAATGAAATTGATCCAATGATAAAGTCACGATTTACATTACCAATGCCGCCGTTGCCTTCGACAATTGATTTCATAACATAAAGCGGACTAGTACCGATATCGCCGTAAACAATACCGATGGCGATTAGTAAGCCGGCCGCGCTCATGCGTTTAGCTTTATTATTCATTATCTCGTTATCTCCCACAACAAAATTGTAGTTTTAATAAAAAAAGAAAATGCCACGATGACATTTTCCCTTATTGTACCTATTTTCGTCTATTTCGCTGGACAATGCAAGTGAGATTTGTCAGAAATTGAATCTAGAATTTGGTGATGATAAAGTTAATGCATTATAATAAAAAATATGCAGTAAAAAAGCTCCCATACAGGGAGCCTTTTTGATATAAATTATGAAAGTGATGAAGGAATCTTAGTACGTTGGTCTTCGTCCCATTTTTCCCATGCTTCATAAGTAAGCATTTCTTCTGGCTTAACACCAGTCTTTTCTTCCATGGCCTTAAGCAAGTCCTTAAAGTTGTAGTCGTGGTATTGTAACACATGATCAACCAACTTCTTGCGTGGGAAGTGGATGTTGTTTAAAACATAGCGATTGATATCAACCATGTTATGATTTTCATCGTAAAGGTTGATAACTTCAAGATCGTCTTCATCGAATTCAGCGATGTAGAAGTTAGCGAAGACCTTTAAGTAATCAGGTTGTTCTTTGAATTCTTCCTGTGGCATAGTAGTCTTGTTAGCTTCTGGCATTACGACTTTAAAGTCGTCGTTTTCTTCATTTTCTTTATCAGCTTGAGCTTGAGCGTTCTTTTCTTCTTCAGTCAAAGTTGTTACCCCTTTATTTATAAATAAATAGATACAAAGTCAATAATAATTTTACAGACTTCTACAAATAAAAGCAAATAGAAGTGGTTGAGAGATGCAAAAGTATAGAAGTCAGTTTTGATTAGTAAAATGGAGTAAAATGAAGTAAAATATAAATGTAAAAAGTAAAATGAAGTAAAATGAGGAAAAATATGTATAATGAAAATCCTTTTGATGCTGAATTTGGCGGGATCCCAGAGCTATATCTTGATTTTAATGATGATGCAGTTAAATTTGCTCAAAGAGCCCATCGTCTCAAGAAACATCCAACTTATTCTCTCTTTATTAC
>JALBSH010000012.1:0-19851 GCA_022756575.1 Lactobacillus mulieris | reverse complement strand
GCTGTTAGCTTATTAATTGAAAATTTAAAGAAGTTTCACGTATTAAAAAGTCTGGATGAACTAGCAGGCGTAGGTCATAGAGTAGTTAATGGGGGCAAAGTTTTTAGGGAGTCTGCCTTAATTGATGAAAAAAAGCTTCAACAAATTTTTGACTTGGGTGAATTAGCACCATTGCATAATGTGCCAGAAGCCATGGGAATTAAGGCATTTATGAAGATTATCCCGGATGTGCCACAAGTAGCAGTGTTTGATACTTCATATCATACTAGTCTTGATCAGGTTAATTATCTTTATCCAATTCCTTATAAGTATTATGAG
Organism: Lactobacillus mulieris; assembly: GCA_022756575.1. Taxonomy (GTDB): domain Bacteria; phylum Bacillota; class Bacilli; order Lactobacillales; family Lactobacillaceae; genus Lactobacillus; species Lactobacillus mulieris_A. The sequence goes on along the minus strand of JALBSH010000012.1, from coordinate 19,533 downwards.
AAATATGGGATCAGAAAATATGGTGCACATGGTATTTCAGTAAGCTACGTAGCTCCACGTACTGCTCGACTAATGGGAAGAAACTTATATACGCTTAAGTTGATTGTTTGCCATTTAGGTTCTGGTGCATCAGTTACAGCGGTTAAAAACGGCAAATCACTTGATACTTCAATGGGCTTTAGTCCATTAACTGGGGTAGCAATGGGAACACGTAGTGGTGATTTTGACCCATCTGCTCTTGAGTATATTATGCAAAAGACCAGTATGACAGTAGAAGAAGCAGTAGACATGTTAAATCATAAGTCAGGGATGCTTGGCGTATCAGGTGTTTCCTCTGATATGCGTGATCTGTTGGCAAGTAAGAAAAAGCATGCTAGATTAGCAAGAAAGATTTTCGTAAATCGTGTCGTACGTTATGTTGGTGCATATGCAGCAGAGATGGATGGTATTGATGGCATTGTATTTACAGCAGGTATTGGTGAACATGATCCAGGTGTTCGTGCCGGTGTAATGTCGGCACTCCACTACCTTGGCTTAGAGCCAGACTATAAGGCTAATCGAACAGACGGTGAAAAATTTATTTCTAAGCCTGATTCAAAAGTAAAAGCATTGATTGTACCAACCAACGAAGAATTGATGATTGCCCGTGAAGTTATAAGGTTAGCAAAGTAAATGACAGATAAAATCGAATTAATAGGCGGCAGTTTAAGTGTCGAACAGTTAAATGCTATCTTTTGAGACTATTCCTCAGGAAATGGATGTCCTAGATGAAAACGATGTGGTTGTTTGGTCATCGATGAATAAACATCGCTTATTTAAGCGAACTGAAAAAGATATCGGCAAAACTGTCTTTGAAGTTCATCCCGGTCACAGTCAAGGTCATGTTAAGGCAGTTTTAAAGCAGATGCACGAAGGCAAACGTGGTAAATTGTCGATTATGATTCATAAAGATGGGATTCCGGTGAACATTGCCTTTTATAGTTTGCATAATGATCAAGGAAAATATCTTGGCTGTATTGAGGTAACGCAGCCAGTGGCTGATTTGCAGGAGAAAGGCAGCAAGTGGCGGAATGTTTGGAACATGATATTTAAAAAGAAGTAAGCAAAGAGCACAATTCAAATTTGAGTTGTGCTTTTTTGATACCGCTAACAATAAATATGATGTTGAAAACGGTTTCTAATTTCCCTTAAACTATGCGTGGAGGAAATTAATTATGGCACATTGGTACGATCACGCAATTATATATCAAATTTATCCTAAGTCTTTTCAAGATAGCAATGGCGATGGCGTTGGTGACCTTAATGGTATTCGCAAACGCATCCCTTATTTGAAAAATTTAGGAGTTAACGCCGTCTGGCTTAATCCTGTGTTTGTTTCACCACAAGTAGACAACGGCTATGATGTTTCAAACTACTTCGCAATCGATCCTCATATGGGGACCATGGAAGATATGGAAAACTTAATCAAGGATTTGCATAAGGCAGGGATCCACCTCATCATGGACTTTGTCTTGAATCATACATCTGATCAACATCCTTGGTTCCAAGATGCCATCAAGAACCCCGATAGCCTTTATCGAGACTACTATATTTTCGCTGGTCATGATGGCAAGCGACCTAATAACTGGGGTTCATTCTTTGGTGGCAGTGTATGGGAGCCAGATCCAGCAGGCACAGGTCAATCTTACTTTCACTTGTTTGATAAACGGATGCCTGATTTGAATTGGAAAAATCCCGAAGTTCGGCATGCTATGTTGGAAGTGGCAGAGTATTGGCTGAAAAAAGGAATTGATGGTTTGCGTTTAGACGCTTTTATCCATATTGGCAAGGCAGATTTGCGACAAAATTATCCAACTGGAGATGGGGACGTGAACAAGCCAATTGTTGCGGAACCATTTTTCGCTAACTTACCACAGGTGCAGGAATGGATGCGGCCTTTCTGTGAGCAGATTAAGCAGGATTATCCAGATACGCTTTTATTAGGTGAAGCTGCAAGTGCTAGTGTCAATCTAGCTGTTGATTACACGACTAAGCGTAATCACCTAATGGATAGTGTAATTACCTTCCGGTACTTTACCGATGATGATTCTAATTGTGATCAGCGTTTTTCAAAGCAATATCAGCCTAAAAAGTTAGACTTGACGGCCTTTAAACAAAATCAAGTGGTTTGGCAACAAACATTAGCAGGCGTATCGCAGCCTACTCTTTATTGGAATAATCATGATATGGCCCGTTTGGCTACACGCGTAGCTAGAACACAGACTCAGGCTAAGAGCTTGGCGATGTTGATGTATTTGCAACGCGGAATTCCAGTAATTTATTACGGTGAAGAATTAGGGTTAAAGAATCTACATTTCACTAGTGCAGATCAATTCGAAGATCAAACTGTAGCGCCATGGTTAAAGGATGCAGAAAAAGTTTTGAGCAAAGATGCGGCCTTAGCTATGGTTAGTGAAACACATAAATTGCCGGCCCGTGGTCCAATGCCGTGGGATGCAACTGAGAACCATGGTTTTAGTGAAGTTAAACCATGGATAACAGGTATTAAACAGGATGATGCTTGCGTAGCTAATGAGATTAACGATACCACCAGCATGTTTAATTTTTACAAAGAACTGCTGGAACTCAAAAAAGAAGCCTTATTCCAGATTGGAACGTATTATATGATTTCAACGGATAAGAATAGCTATGTTTATCAACGTGATTTACATGATGAAAGTGCCATTGTAGCTGTTTCATTGAGTGATCAAAAGACAACTGTTGAAATACCAGCCGGTTATACTGTTGCAACACTAAAAGCGGGAGAATATCAATTAACTAATGAAAAATTAACTTTGATGCCTTATGCAGGTGTTGTGTTGAAAAAGGAGAATTAATATATGCAATTAGCAGCTTTAAGACACCGAACTGAAAGTGAAGATAGTTTTGTAGTTGATCCAAGTCATGTTCGCGTGCGTTTTCACAGTGCTAAAAATGACGTTAAAAAAGTAATTGTTCATTACTGCGATAATTATTTGCCACTTGAACAGGCTAAAACATGTGAGATGGAAAAAATTGGCGTAGGGCAGTGTGAAGATCATTGGGGCATTACGCTTGAAGCACCATATCATCGCTTGAAGTATACCTTTGAAGTAATTGGCAGTGATGGCACTAGTGTAGTTGTCGGTGATCGTGCAATTAGCAGTGATGTAGACAAGGCCATTATGGAAGATGGTTCTTATTTCAAAGTGCCATATTGCCATGAAATTGATATGGTGAAAACGCCAGAATGGGTTAAGCATACTGTTTGGTACCAAATCTTTCCAGAACGTTTTGCAAACGGTGATAAGTCTAATGATCCCCAAGGGGTTAAAGCGTGGAATCCGGAGGATCATCCTGGCCGCGAAGACTTCTATGGTGGTGACCTGCAAGGCGTGCTTGACCATCTAGATTACTTGAAGAAACTGGGTGTTAATGGCCTTTATTTCTGTCCTATTTTTAAAGCCAGTTCTAACCATAAATATGATACGATTGACTATTTGCAAGTTGATCCGGCATTCGGCGACAAGGATTTATTTGCGAAAGTTGTTAATGAAGCTCATGCCCGCGGAATGAAGGTCATGCTGGACGCGGTTTTCAACCACCTGGGTGATCAATCAATGCAATGGCAAGATGTTGTTAAAAATGGTCCAAGTTCTCGTTTTGCTAGTTGGTTCCACATTAATGAATATCCAGTTGAACCTTACCGCGATCCATTAAAGGGTGAGGGTAGTCCTAAGTTCGATACTTTTGCCTTTGAAAAGCATATGCCAAAGTTGAATACAGCTAATCCAGAAGTACAGGATTTCTTGTTAGAGATTGCTACTTACTGGGTAAAATACTTTGATATTGATGCTTGGCGGCTAGATGTGGCTAACGAAGTTGATCACCACTTCTGGAAGAAATTCCACAAGGCTGTTACTGATATCAAGTCAGACTTTTATATTGTAGGTGAAGTTTGGCACTCAGCTCGTCCATGGCTTAACGGTGATGAGTTTACTGGCGTAATGAATTATCCATATACATTGCAGATTGAAGATCACTTTTTCAAGCATAAGCTGTCAGCACAAGAATTAACTAGTCGTTTGACAGACCAGTTGATGAAATATCGCGATGCTACCAATGCAGCCATGATGAACATGCTTGATTCACACGATACAGCCCGAATTTTGACAGTAGCTAATGGAGACCAAGATTTGGCTTTGCAAGCCTTAGCTTTTGAATTTATGCAAAAGGGTAGTCCATGCATTTATTATGGAACTGAAATGGGTATGACTGGTGGCAACGATCCTGATTGTCGTAAACCAATGGATTGGGCAAAAGAAGACGGTCCGGTTTGGCAACGAGTTCATCAATTGATTGACTTTCGTTTGCAACATGATGAAACTTTCGGTAAAGGTCGAATTAAGTTACACGTAACAGAGAATGGGTTAATTGAGGTCGATCGTGAGGGGAATGAAAGCATTAAAGCATACTTTAACACGACCGATCATCCAGTAGAGATCAATTGTGAGAACACGTTTAGTCAAGATTATGAGAATAATCAATTGGCACCAAAAGGCTTTGTAGTGAGTGTTCATTAAAAGTTACTTTTAATAAGCAAAAAAAGAAGGCAGATTAAGATCTACCTTCTTTTTCTATTAACTAATCCTGATAACGGTAACAGCAGATTTAATATTGTAAACCGCTTTCAACTAAAGGATAATGAAAGCGTAAACAAGAGAGAACCTCGAATATTACGGGAGATAGAATATATGAAACGAATTTTTGAAATTGATCCTTGGAAGGTCGTTACCCATAAGTTCGAACCAAAAGATAAAAGATTGCAAGAAAGTATGACTGCAATCGGCAACGATTACATGGGTATGAGAGGAAACTTTGAAGAAGGCTATTCAGGTGACAGCTTACAAGGTACTTACCTTGCTGGTGTTTGGTTCCCTGATAAGACGCGTGTTGGTTGGTGGAAGAACGGATATCCAAAGTACTTTGGTAAGGTTCCTAACTCACCAAGTTTCATCAACATGGGAATTACGATTAATGGTGAAAAACTTGACTTAGCTAAAGTTAAGTTTAGTGATTTCTACTTAGCACTTGATATGCACCAAGGTCTTCTGACTAGAAGTTTTACTTATGAAGGTAAGGATACTAAGGTTAAATTCGAATTCGAAAGGTTTTTACATATTACCTTAAAAGAAGCAGCTTTAATTAAAGTTAAGGCTACCGTTTTAAGTGGTAAAGCTAAGATCGACTTTGATGCAGCACTTGATGGAACTGTTGTTAACGAAGACAGTAACTACGATGCAAAATTCTGGATGCCTTTAGGTGAAAATGCTAAAGCAAGAACTATTAAGGTTGAAACTAAGGCTAACCCATACAAGGTTCCACAATTTACAGTCCTCCTTAAGCAAAGTCTTCGTCATAATGGTGAAGTAGTTAAGGGTGATGTTTCAACTGAAGCAGCCCAACTTCATGAAAAGCTTTCAGTTGAGTTAAATGAAGGCGAAAGCTACGATCTTGAAAAAGATGTCATTGTTGTTACTAGTCGTGACGTCAAACCAGATGATCAAGATGCTAAGGCAGCTGAATTGATGACCAAGCTTCAAGCTAAGAGTTTTGAAGAAAACTTAGCTGATCATGAAGCCGTTTGGCAAAAGCGCTGGGACAAATCAGATGTTGTAATTGCTGGTGATGATGCCGCTCAACAAGGTATCCGCTTTAACATTTGTCAATTATTCATGACTTATTACGGTGAAGATGAACGTCTTAACGTTGGTCCTAAAGGTTTTACCGGTGAAAAATACGGTGGTGCTACTTACTGGGATACTGAAGCCTACATTGTTCCAATGTACTTATGTGTTACTGATCCTAGTGTTACTCGGGCACTTTTACAATACCGTCACGATCAATTGCCAGGCGCATACCATAACGCTAAAGAACAAGGCTTACCAGGTGCATTGTTCCCAATGGTTACCTTCAACGGGATTGAATGTCACAATGAATGGGAAATCACCTTTGAAGAAATTCACAGAAATGCGGACATTCCTCACGCAATCGCTATGTACACTGATTACACTGGCGACGACAGCTACGTTAAGAACGAAGGTATGGACGTTTTAGTTGGTACCGCAAGATTCTGGGCAGCTAGAGTTCACTGGTCAAAGTGGCGTAACAAGTACGTAATGCACGGTGTAACGGGTCCTAATGAATACGAAAACAACGTAAACAACAACTGGTTCACCAACACCATGGCAAGATGGCTTCTCAAATACACTTTGGAACGTTTGCCACTTGCTACTAAGGAAGCTCAAGAAAGAGTTCGCGTAACTGACGAAGAAAAGGCTAAATGGCAAGACATCGTAGATAACATGTACTTACCAGAAGACAAGGAACGAGGCATCTTCTTACAACAAGATGACTTCCTAGACAAGGATATTCGTCCAGTTAGCGAAATCAAAGATCAACGTCCAATTAACCAACACTGGTCATGGGACAAGATCTTGAGATCACCATTCATCAAGCAAGCCGATGTTTTACAAGGTATCTACTTCTTGAACGATGAATACACTATGGAACAAAAGGAAAAGAACTTCGACTTCTACGAACCATTAACAGTTCACGAAAGTTCACTTTCACCATGTATTCACTCAATCTTAGCTGCTGAACTTGGCAAGCAAAAGAAGGCTGTTGAGCTTTACCAAAGAACTGCTCGTCTTGACCTTGATAACTACAACAACGACACCGTTGATGGTTTGCACATCACTTCAATGAGTGGTTCATGGCTTACAATTGTTCAAGGTTTCGCAGGCATGCGTTACGATCACAACCAATTGAAGTTTAATCCATTTGTTCCTGAAGGTTGGGATCACTACAGCTTCAAGATCAACTACCGTGGTCGCTTGATCGAAGTTTATGTTGATCATGAAGGAACTAAGCTTACTTTGCTTAAGGGTGAAGATATTGATGTATTAGTTCACGATAAGAAAGTTACTCTTAAAGAAGGTGAAACTACAAATGCTTAAAGGATTGTTATTCGATTTAGATGGTGTTTTAACTAACTCAGCTAAGTTTCACCTTACAGCTTGGAACAATTTAGCTAAGGAATTAGGCATTACCTTAACAGATGCTCAACTTGATAGCTTGCGTGGTATTTCAAGAATGGATTCACTTAACCTGATCTTGAAGTACGGTGGTCAAGAAGACAAATACACTGAAGCAGAAAAAGAAAAGTTCGCAGCTGAAAAGAACGCTAAATTTGTTGAACAAGTAGAAACAATGACGCCAAAGGACATTTTGCCTGGGATCCCTGAGTTATTGGCAGATGCTAAGAAGCAAAACTTAAAGATGGTAATTGCTTCTGCTTCTAAGAATGCTCCTAAGATTTTAACTAGATTAGGTATTATGGATGAATTTGATGGCATTGTTGATCCAGCAACACTTCATCATGGTAAGCCAGATCCTGAAATTTACATCAAAGCGCAAGAAATTGCAGGGTTAAAGGCTGATGAAGTAATCAGTTTTGAAGATGCCAAAGCTGGGGTCGAAGCAATCAAGGCTGCAGGTCAATTTGCCGTAGGAATTGGTGATAAGGAGCTTTTGAAAGAAGCTGATTACATCGTTCCAACAACTGCTGAGTTGAAATTGAGTGAAATTGAAAAAGTTTTTAATGAAAAATAATTAAAGAGAGTAGGGGAAACAATGGTTGAGGTTGATTTAAACCATATTTACAAAAAATATGCAGGTAACGACAGATATTCTGTTAACGACTTTGACTTACATATCAAGGATAAGGAATTCATCGTTTTCGTTGGTCCATCTGGCTGTGGTAAGTCAACTACATTGAGAATGGTTGCTGGTTTGGAAGACATCAGTAAGGGTACTTTGGAAATCGATCATAAAGTAATGAATGATGTTGCTCCAAAGGATAGACACATTGCGATGGTTTTCCAGAACTACGCTTTGTATCCACACATGACCATTTATGACAACATGGCCTTCGGTTTAAAGTTGCGTCACACGCCTAAAGATGAAATTGATCCAAAGGTTAAAAAAGCAGCTAAGATGTTAGGCCTTGAAGAGTACTTGGATAAGAAGCCAGGTGCTTTGTCCGGTGGTCAAAGACAGCGTGTTGCATTAGGACGGGCAATCGTTCGTGCGGCACCTATCTTCTTGATGGATGAACCTTTATCAAACTTGGATGCTAAATTGCGTGTGGTAATGCGTACTGAAATTGCTAAACTTCACCAAGACTTGGGTACTACAACTATTTATGTTACCCACGATCAGACTGAAGCGATGACTTTGGCTGATAGAGTTGTTGTAATGTCTGTTGGTAGAGTTGAACAAATCGGCTCACCACTTGAAGTTTACAACAAGCCAGTTAATATGTTCGTTGCCGGATTTATTGGTTCCCCACAAATGAATTTCTTCAATGTTCACTACAAGGACGGTCGAATTTCTGATGGCAAAGGCTTGAATATTGGTATTCCTGAAGGTAAGGCAAAACTGCTGGAAGAAAAAGGCTACAACGACAAAGACTTAGTCTTTGGTATTCGTCCAGAAGACATTCACTCAGAAGAAGCATTTATGGAAACCTGGCCAGATTCAGTAATTGAATCAAATGTTGTTGTTTCAGAACTTTTGGGTGCAACTATTCAGATTCACCAAGAAGTTGATGGTACTGAATTTACTGCTATTGTAAATTCACGTGATTATCACAAGCCAGGTGACAAGGTCAAGATGGGCTTTGATGTTAACAAAGCTCACTTCTTTGACAAGGATTCTACCAAGGCAATTGTGAACTAACTCTTGTACTGAAAACGCAGTACAAATTTGATTAATTAAGCTTACAACCATATGTAGCAGAAGCTACTGTTGTTAAGAATTGTTTATTGTTTTGATTTTTTAGGAGGAAAAAGTCATGAAGATTTGGAAGAAAATGGCTTTAGGTAGTACTGCTGTTCTTGCTGCATTATCATTAGCAGCATGTTCAAACGGCTCAAGTAATTCATCATCAAGTAGCAGTAATTCAAACAAGAAGGCTAACTTGACTCTTTGGGTGGATACTGAACAAGTTCCTTACTACAAGCAAATTGCTAAGGACTTTACTAAGAAGAACAAGAATATTAAGGTTCGTGTAGTTCAAAGTCCTAACGGTTCAGCTAACGCTAAGACAGACGTTGGTAAGGACCCATCAAAGGCTGCTGATGTCTTTGAAGTTCCTAACGATCAATTAGGTCAAATGGCTGAAGCTGGTTACATTAACCCACTTTCACCATCAGCAACTAAGGATATCCAAGACAACTATGTCGATGTTGCTTCAAAGGGTGTAACTTGGAAGGGCAAGGTTTACGCATTCCCATACGCACAACAAGCTCAAACCATTTACTACAACAAGTCTAAGTTATCAGCTAACGACGTTAAGGACTGGAAGACTTTAACTTCAAAGGGTGTTGTAGCTACCGACTTTACTAACGCTTACGTAATGTGGCCAGTAATGTTCTCAGCAGGTACTACACTTTACGGTAAGAATGGTGAAGACCTTAAGGGCTCAACTTTCAACTCACAAAACGGTGTTAATGCTTTGAAGTGGTACGCAGCTCAAAAGAAGAACAAGGGTGTAATGCAAACTTCAAACGCTTTGAACCAATTGAAGAAGGGTAACGCACAAGCTATTTTGGACGGTCCTTGGAACGCTGCTAATATCAAGAAGATCTTGGGTAAGAACTTCGCAGTTGCTAAGTATCCTAAGATTGAAGTTGGTGGTAAGAGCGTACAAATGGAAGCATTCCTTGGTATTGAAGGCTTCGCAGTTAATGCTAACACCAAGAATGCTAAGGCTGCTTCAGATTTAGCTGCTTACATTACTAACAAGAAGTCACAATTAATTGCTCATAAGAACGCTGGTCAAATTCCAGTATTGAAGAGCGCTGTCAACTCAAGTGCTGTTAAGAGTGACCCGGTTGCTGAAGCTGTAATCGAAATGGCTAAGCCAGGTAACTCAGTATTGCAACCTAAGCTTCCACAAATGGCCGCATTCTGGAATGGTGCAGCTCCACTTATCAGTGGTACTTACGACGGCAAGATTAAGCCAGCACAATACAAGCCACAACTTGCTAAGCTCGCTAAGAACATTGAAAAGAAATAATTTGCTAAAAGCATAAGCAAGGGTTGGGCTAAATAAAAATTGTCCAGCCTTTTTGCCTAAGAAGGGGAGAAGTTATGTTTCTAAAGAAAAAGCATGTAGCTCCTAAAGCAACATATCGCGAGGTTTGGTCAAAAGGTGACATTGCTACCAAGTTATCATTCTTCTTAATGGGTAGTAACGCCTTGGCAAACAAACAATGGGTAAAAGGTATTTCACTCTTACTTTCAGAAATTATCTTTATTGTTTGGTTTATCCTCAGTGGTATCCCTACTTTAAATTCATTAGCTACATTAGGTACTATTAAAACCAAAAAAGTTGTTTATGATGCCGCACAAGGCGTTTATGTAACCAAGCAACCATCAAACTCAGTTTTGATTTTGTTATTCGGTGTATTGGCCTTGATCTTATGTGTAGCAATCATTTACCTATACATTGTCAACTTACGCTCAACTAGACATAATTATATTTTGAAGCGTGATGGGGACCATATTCCAACTAACGTTGAAGAACTTAAGAGTTTGCTTGATACTCGGTTACACGCAACCTTGATGGTTATTCCATTATTGGGTATCTTGTTCTTTACGATTTTGCCAACGATCTTCATGATTTCAATGGCCTTTACCAACTATGATCGTCAACACCCAATCGCTTTCTCGTGGACAGGTTTCCAAGCATTTGGAAATGTTTTGAGTGGTGACTTAGCTGGTACTTTCTTCCCAGTCTTAGGCTGGACTTTGATCTGGGCTGTGGCAGCTACTGCTACGACTTTCTTCTTTGGTGTTTTGCTCGCTCTTCTGATTGAATCAAAAGGAATCAAGCACAAGGGATTCTGGAGAACAATCTTTGTTATCATTTGGGCTGTACCACAATTCGTTTCACTTTTGATGATGGCGCAGTTCTTGGACTACCAAGGTGCTTTGAACAATATCTTGATGAACTTGCATTGGATTAGTTCACCAATTCACTTTATTGATAACCAAGCTTCACCTTTAGTTGCAAGAATTACCGTTATTCTTGTTAACATGTGGATCGGTATTCCAGTTTCTATGTTGGTTTCAACAGCGATTATTCAAAACTTGCCACAAGATCAAATTGAAGCTGCTAAGATTGACGGTGCCAATGCCGCACAAATTTTCCGTTCAATCACTTTCCCACAAATTCTATTTGTAATGGCACCTTCACTTATCCAACAATTTATTGGTAACATCAACAACTTCAACGTTATCTTCTTACTGACGGGTGGTGCACCGATGAACAGTAAGTATAACGGCGCCGGATCGACCGACTTGTTGGTAACGTGGTTATATAACTTGACCTTCGGTCAGGAACAGCGTTATAACGCCAGTGCCGTATTGGGTATCTTGATCTTTATTATTAGTGCAACCGTTTCGTTGATTGCATATCGTCGTACTAATGCATTTAAGGAGGGCTAGACATGAAGTCATATTCAAATCAAAGACGGCTCTCATTAATCTTTCGGTATATCTTATTAATTGTTTTAGCGATTCTTTGGATTTTACCGATTGTCTGGATCGTCTTAGCAAGTTTTTCATTCAATGATACTGGATTCGTTTCGACCTTCTGGCCGGAAAAATTCACATTGCAGAACTATATTGGGATTTTTACTAATCCACAATATCCATTTGGTAACTGGATCATTAATACTTTAGTTATTTCATTGCTTTCAATGGTAATTTCAACGTTTTTGACTATTTCAGTTGCTTACGTTTTATCACGACTTCGCTTTGCATTTAGAAAGCCATTCTTACAGATCGCATTGGTATTGGGGATGTTCCCAGGCTTCATGTCAATGATTGCTTTGTACTACATCTTGAAGGGTCTTAACATGTTAAACCTCTTCGGATTGTTACTAGTTTATGTTGGTGGTGCCGGTTTGGGCTTCTACGTTGCTAAAGGATTCTTTGATACTATTCCTCGGTCAATCGACGAAGCTGCTGAAATTGACGGTGCTACTAAGTGGCAAGTATTCTTACATATTGGTTTGCCACTTTCAAAGCCAATGATTGTTTATACTGCTTTGACTGCCTTCATCGCTCCATGGACAGACTTCATTTTCTCAGGTATTATTCTTTCAACTTCAGGAAATGCTAAGACTTATACAGTTGCTTATGGTTTGTATAACATGGTGCACACAGCTAAAGGTAACGCGACTGCATACTTCGCACAATTTGTTGCCGGGTGTGTAATCATCGCTATCCCAATTACTATCTTGTTTGTCTTCATGCAGAAATTCTACGTTAACGGAATTACTGCAGGTGCAGATAAGGGTTAATCAAAAATTGCTTATGCTAAAAAACGCTTTGCTTTCGGGCAAGGCGTTTTTGTATGGAGTTTAAATTCGTTTTGCAAATCTGCAAAAGTATTGAAGCTGAAATAGATATGAGAGTATTATAAAAACATAAAAATAAGAAGGAGATGATTACAAGTCTTTAATACGAGTAAAAAGTGTAGAAAAGTTGTGAGCAATCTGAGGTAGGCCAAGAGTCTTAAGTGAAGAAATAATGTTTAAGATTTCATTTTCGTTATCTTTATTTAATCGATAATGAAGTAATTTATCTAAAAAGTTTCTTCTAATTTTCATATAGCTGCATTGAATAGGAATTGGTAATTTATTGATTTTTTCTAACAGCTTTTGGGCTAGGCTAGGATTGCTAATAATCAAACTAGTTAGTGAATTTAATATTGAACCAATAGAATCAATAAAAATATCCCAGCTAGAAAAATCTTGTAAATATAGCTGGCTTAAGATTTTATTGCATATTTGATATTGAACTTCTGGCTTAATCAGAAAAACGGTATTTGCAAAAACTGTTATGTAAAATTCTGACCAATATTCAACATGAGAGAATAGATAATTTAATCGATTTATATCTTCTTGCGAGAAAATATTTTTTTGAGTCAGGTCAAAATAATAATTATTAGCAATTGCTGTTAAAAATAGATCGTATCTATCTCTGGAACTATAGTATTTATCTAATTGTTGTTGAGCAAGGGCATGCAACTGATTAATATCATCTGAATTATATGCTTTTGCAGCTTTAATTGAGAAAGTATCGGATGGATTAATTTCACAATATCTAGCAAATTCTCTTAATGTTAAATGGATATTTGCGAGTAAGTGGTTTAGTTGAGAAAAATTGATGTCTAATTTATCATTTTCCCAGCGTGATAAAGTTGAAATTGAAACAACATCTTTTGCTGCTTGTTCTAATGATATATTCTGCTTAATTCTGATTTCTTTAAATTTTTTACCGTACATAAAGATTACCTCAATGATGAAAAGAAAAAGAAACAAACTTACGCTTACAATTATAACGGCTTTTGTCATTTTAGGCAGTATAGATACTTTTGAAATACCTAAATTAAATGTCAAGCCAGGTGTTGAAAGGATGGGAGAAAAAGAGAATAGATAATTTGTATAAGTCATTTGATAATTACGGAGGTATAAAAATGAAATCAATTTCAAGAAAGCTAGTTTCATTGTCATTAGTAGGATTAGTTGGTACAACTTTACTTACATTTTCAAGCAAAGTTGATGCATCAACTGAAACACAATCAACTGTAAGTTCAGAATTAAGAGCAGATTACTATAAGCCTAAGAGAATTTGGATCACTTTAGGTTCAAGTTGCGATTATGGTCCCACTCATTACTTTGAATACAACGGATATAGAGGATATCTTTCAAAAGTTATGCGTGAAAAAGTAGGAAAAAGTGCTACTACTCTGTATAGACGGTATCTATACAGTTATGATGTTAAGAACATTCCTGCACCAGCTTCGGCTCGCAAAAAAGTATTATTAAAATTAGAACAAAACGAGGAGAAATAAAAATGAAAAAAGTATTATTGACAACTGCTACACTTTTAGGTGTAACTGCAGCTACAGTCTTGGCTACAAATAATCAACGTGTTCAAGCATCAGAAACTACGGTTCAAGAAACTAAGGGAGTCAAAGTCTATGGACCGATCAAAAATGCTCCACTTCACAAGTATGTATCTAATGTTTATAGATATAGTAGTTGGGGTAAAGGGGATGCTATGAATTTACTTAATACAACTCCGTCTAAGGTTTATTATAATGATGGTGCCTACAGTGGCTATTTGTATAGAAACAGTACCTGGATGGATCACAATTTTAAAACAAATAGAAACCGATGGGTTAGCATGTATTCAGGAAATGTAAGACTTATTTCGAGAGGCTTAGTGCCAAATAATTAATGCTGAATTTAAGAGGAAACGTATTATGAAAAAGAAAATGACGTTATCCGTAATTGCAGTAGTTACAGTACTTGTAGCAGTTATTGGTGGAATGTTTTTCTACAATAATCAAACAACGGTACCTAAAAACTGGGTTAATCGAACATTAACAGTAGACAACACAGAAAATCGCTTAAGTAATTGGTTTGATCTGTATTTTACAAAGAATCATGCTATTTTAGTTGCTAAAAATAGTAACAACTCTGAGCAAAAGAAGACTAAACTTAATAAAGAAATTTTACAAGCATATTCTACTAAGAAAAATAATCCACCCCAAACAGGTGTTAAGGCTGATTTGGGCCGAGTTGATACAACTGAATCAAAAAACGGTTACACAATTAGGACGAAAAAAGTTGTCTTTATATTTACAAAGATGAGTGATGGCTCATACCGTAGCCAAGATGGAACAGTATGGCAATTCTCACCCAAAGAATAGTTGATTAATAGAAAATAAGACTGGCTTAGTGCTAGTCTTATTTTTTATTGAATGATTGAAAATACCTGATGTAGTTTTAAAGTAATAAGAATTCAATAATTTATAGCAGTATGACGTAAAGTAATCAAAATACTGTTAATTAATCTTGGAATTTTCAGATATTTCATTTTGTGTCCTATATTTAAACTAATTTCTTTGAGATTTTAGTAGTTAGCAAGCTTAGAATAATATTGCCGATAGCAAAATAATTGCTAATGCGCTCATTTAATGTCAGTCCAGGGTAGGCTAGTTCTATTATTGAAATAAGAGTGATGAAGCCTAGTAGATAATATTGTGTCTTTAGCCTGAAATTGATTTTAGCAATTCTGATAGCAATGATAATGAATAAACAAACTAAAATGATATTTGCAATTAAAAAGAAAGTACTTGTGAAATCATTTGATTTAGTAAAACCGAAGATGAATGTTGGGCCAACTGAAAGCAGATATATGATGATTAATGTAGTATTGATGATTTTTAGTTCTTTTTTAGAAAACATAAATTTATTTCTTAATCCTTTTGGCAATGAAAATAGTTAGTAAGCACATGATTAGATAAGCGATAAAAAAAGTATAAATAATGCTAATCATTGGGAATCTGATCCAAGCAATGATAGTTGCGAGTAGCAAGATTATGCTTAGACTGAGTGATAGGTAATCAAATTTGTTAGACAACAACAGAATGCCCAGAATTACGATTCCAATTAAATATAAAAATATGATGAGATCATCTAAAACTGTTTTGCTAGCTTGAACACTAGGAATGAGAATGCTCAAAGCAAAAGAAAATAAGGTGATCGAAATGATGCATAAACTGCGTCGTAGAATTTTCATTTCGTTGCTCCTATAACGCTAAACTTAATATTAGGATACTAAAGATAGAAATCAATTCAAGTTCGTAATATAAAAATAACAATATGCTTTGTATTCTTTCTGAGCCTAACTGATGTTGTTGGTGTTAGAATGGGGGTGGAAAGAAATGTTGGGTATTTCTGAGGACATGATTATGAAAAATATAAAAATTATTAAAGGCGATATTACTAAGATGAAAGCCGACGCTATCGTTAATGCGGCTAATAATTCATTACTTGGTGGTGGCGGTGTTGATGGTGCAATCCATAGAGCAGCTGGTCCACGTTTGCTTGAAGAATGTATGGCGCTGCATGGTTGTCCAACAGGTGAAGCAAGGATAACACATGGCTATAATTTACCTGCGAAATATGTAATTCATACAGTAGGCCCAGTTTATGCTGGCAAGACTAGTGATGCACATATGCTTGCTTCTTGCTACTATAATTCACTGGCTTTGGCAAAGAAAGCGGGATTGCATAGCGTAATTTTTTCAGCTATTTCTACGGGTGTGTATGGCTATCCTGCAGAAGATGCAACTAAGATCGCAGTTGACGCGATTGAAAAGTGGCAGAAAGAAAACGCGGGCTATAATCTGGTTATTTCAATGTGCGCTTATGATAATCGGATGTATCGCATTTATGAAAAGATGGTAGCGTAAAAAATTGAAAATAATAAAGAGCTGTAAATATTTTTTTGTGATATTTACAGCTCTTTTATTACATTTTTAAATTCCATACTTTAGGAATATGCTTAACCTATCTATTCCGATAAGAAATTCCCCAAGCAAAAATCAAAACAAGCACAAAGTTGATCAGTAACGTAAATCCAGTTAGCCAGAATACCGTTGCATAATTTGAAAAACCGGAAATAGTCGATCCCATTAACGATCCTAACACGGCACCAACTGCTTGAAATGACTGGTTATAACTAAAGATTCGACCGAAACTTTCGCTTGGTGTGTTTAAAGTTAATACCGTCTGTGCGGCTGGCAACATCCCTGCACTAGCAATCCCTAATAAGAAGCGCAGTCCTGCTAGTACCCAAGGCGAATTAGTCAAAGCCATTGGTACAAACAATGCGGCACCGACGACTAAGCCGATTCGCAATACGCGTAACGGTCCAACTTCATCCATCTTGTGTCCAATTCGCGATGCCGCAATTAGCGTTCCAAGACCAGGCGTTGCCGCAACAACACCTGCAACAAAGGCAACATCCCCGCCATGAGGCATCATTGATTTTACGTATAATGAAACAATTGGATCAATTGACATGGTTGATGATTGTACCAACATGGTAGTAATAAACATCACCACAATCAATTTCACGCTAGGCAAACTTTTCATGATTTCGCCCATCGGCTTCATCTTTTCACGAGAAATTGGAGTAAAGTCTTCGTGAACTAAGAACGTTGTACCTAAAAAGACGATGAACATTAAAACACCGGTAATGAAGAATGGAATCCGATACCCCCAGGCGCCACCAAACATATTGCCAAAGAAGCTGGAGAGAGCACCACCTAATAGCGGTCCAACCAAATTTCCGGCAGTCCCGGCCGTCATCATTTGACTCATGACCCAGCCGCTACGTTCATGCGGCGTTTCACTTGCCATTAAAGCGGTGGCGTTGTTAATATAACCAGAAAAAGAACCTTGAATAAAACGCATTACAATAATATAAATTGCATTGGGTGCAAATCCAGTTAGGGTAATAGTTAAAGCCATCACACCAGAAGCACGCATACACATTAGTTTTCTACCTTTGCGGTCAGCGAGGCTGCCCCAATATGGTGAAACTATTGCCTGGGCAATAAAAGTCATTGCAAAAGCTAATCCTGAATAAAGATTGATTTGCAGTTTAGAATAATTACCCAAATCTGAAATAAATAGTGAAATAAAGGGCATTGTCATTGAATAGCCCATCCCAGTGATAAAGCAACCGAGCCATAAGGTATAAAAGGCCATATGCCAACCAGCTGGCAGTTTTGCTGATTTAGTTTTATTCAAAAAGTTATCTCTTTCTAAAAAAAGCACAATTATTAATATTCATTTTAGCACATGCAAAACAAAGCTAAATTTTCTTTGAAATTTCATTCTTAATTCAAGCAAAAAAGTGATAATGTGCTACTATAGTGCTTTGAGAAGGGGGCTGCAGTTTATGGCACATATGTCGCGGCGTGAATATCGCATGAAAAAAGAGCACGGCCAAGCCGGCGCAGATCGTTCACGGACCGATTATACTAAGACAAGAGCAACAACACGTGAAGAATTTCGCAGCAGAAAAATTAGTAATCCTCAGCCGATTATTAATCAAAATGTCGCAAATGCATCAAGGAAAAATTACCATCATGTTAAGTTGAACTTTTGGAATATTTTTTCTGACCGACCATATATTTCGGTTGCGATTATTGTTTTAGCCTTATTTTTCGCCATGATTAAATTCTGGTGGGGATTGGTTATCTTAGCCTTGATCGTCATTGCAGGGATTTTTATCATTGGTCACAGTCACCATCCTGATCGAGTTTTAAGTCTGGAATTTCATCTGAAAGCTTCAAGAAAATTAAGCATGTTAAGAGCACTAGAATTAGGTGGCTCAGTTACCATGTTTTTAGCTACTTATATGAAGCAAGTTGTGTCGGTCGATTTTTCATCGGCTGGATCAACTGATACTTTCCAACTTGTTCAAGGTATTCTGTCCAATAATGGTGGTGTTTATGGACAACGTGGATCTTATTTCTTGAGTTTGCTTAATACCTTATCTGGTGGATCGCTTTGGAGCTCATATCGTTATGCCACTAATAGTGCGCAGATGATGAATTCAAGTTCTGGGCGCTGGATTATTATGTGGATCTTGCTATTGATGATTGCTCCAGCATTCTGCGTATTAGCACAGTTCTTTAAAGAACCATATTCGCGTAATGTAGCGTTAGTGACTTCAATTATTAGTACAGTTAGTTTTGTCTTGACGCCGGTATTAATGCGTAAATGGGTTGTGGGCTATGCAATGGAAAATCAAGTAGCCCGTGAAGCTGCTAACAATGCTGTCCACATTGGAACAATGGCCTATGTAGGGATGGCGTGCTCGATCTTAGTTTTAGTCATTGCACTTTATCGTTTTATCAAGCAAGATAATTTTGAGTAAAACAAAAACCAGTTTAGTCAATTGGACTAAGCTGGTTTTCTTTAGCTTTTGGGAATTAAAGGAATTTAATTTTAGTACCAGTTGTGAGCTAACCAAAATCTCTTGGCGTTAACCCATGAACCGTAACGACCGTAAACGTAATTATCAGCAACACGTTCTTGGTTCTTAGGTGAAAGGTTACCATGTAAGTAGCCAATGTTTAATTGGTATTTGCCGTAACAAACACCGTTTCTAGCAGTGTAGCTACCACCTGATTCGCGCATTGCGATCCATCTCTTAGCAGCTTTTTCAGCTTTTGAAAGCTTTCTTGCAGCTTGAACAGTTTGAGTAGTTGAAGTATTGGTAGAAAAAGCATTTGCAACTGCAACACAAGCAAAGGCAAGTGCTAAGGCAGCTAAGATTTTTACTAAAGTAGATTTAACATGTTTATTCATTGATGTATTCATTCCTTATTAAATTTAATTAATTCTTTCAAAACTTATTTATTTCTTAATGACTATGCTTCTATAGTACAAGCTCAATATGACAGCAATGTTACAGAACTGAAACGTCATCCTTACAATCAACAAGAAATAGCCTAAGTGTATAATTTTTTACGGTAAGTTGAATAAATAATTAAAAAAGCCCAAG
>JALBSH010000011.1:0-20258 GCA_022756575.1 Lactobacillus mulieris | reverse complement strand
GGTGTACCCCAATATTTGAGTTATATGTCAGACAGCATGTCAGTTGCGGATAATATTAAGAAAAACTTTTTGAGTAAATCAGGTCGCTTATTTGATGAGCCTAATAACTTGTTACAACAGGAATTACGCGATCCAACTAACTATAATTCGATTATCAATGCGATAGCTTCAGGTGCTTCTAAGCATAGTAAAATTGCGCAATCCGCCCACTTACAAACTGGTCCGCTAACCACGTACCTGAATAATTTGATAGATTTAGGTATTGTTGAGAAAAAGTTACCGGTTACTGAGCAAAAGAAGAGTAAAAGCAAAAATATCGTTTATCGTATCTGTGACGGGATGTTCCGCTTCTGGTATACCTTTGTTGGCAAGCAAACCGATCTAATTGAGCGTGGCTTAACTGATCTTGCTTGGGTAAAAGTACAAAAGGGTCTATCTGATTTCATGGGACCTGAGTTTGAAAAATACAGTCAAGACTTCATGTGGTCTCAGGATATGAATGAAAAAATTGTTCCTAATCCGTTTATCCACTTGGGCAATTGGTGGGGAACCGATAAGAGAACACATCAACAAGTTGAGTTAGATATTGTAGGATTCTCTGACGATGAACGTGATGGATATTTCGGCGAATGTAAATGGAAGAATGAACCGATCTCTCGTAGTGTGTTAGAAAAATTGATTACAAATAGTGAAATCTTCAAGTATCCACTTAAGCATTATTATCTATTTTCCAAATCTGGCTTTACGGATAGCTGTCAGGAATTAGCTAAGAAAATTAATTGTCAGTTGTTTACGTTTGAAGAAATATGAAACCGGATCGGTACGAAAGTATGACTGAATTGGTATCTTTTTTAATTTACTTAAAAGTACATGATATATTAAAGGTGTAAACAAGTTGAGTATAAAATCATGAAAGGATGAAATATCATGAAGAAGCAAAATGTTAAAAAGACTGTTTTGAAGGAAGAAGAATTGACTAAGGTTGTTGGTGGAAGCACGGCACATGTTGGTTTTAATTTCTTGAGTAAAAAACTTTGGAATAATATATGGAAAAGATAGTCTTATTTCTTTTTCTTAATGTTTTTTCTAGTTTAGCAGATGTATGGTGTTTTTTTAAAATATCAAGAGTAAGATCTAAAAAGAGACAGATTCTATTTTTGTGTATTGCTAATATTTTTTTAGGGTTGTTATTGTCTATAGGTAATATTGGCGTAATCTTCACAAATATACTTGAAACTTTGCTTTTTGTATTATATTTGAGAAAAAATAATACATTAGAAATACTATTTGGTTCAATAATATTAGTATGCACATTAGATTTATTAGTTGATATTGTGTCTGATATGATCACTCAGGTTATGTCATTTACTTTGATAGGCCAATTATCACTACGTTTCTTACTAATACTAATGATGATAGTTGCAATAAAACTAGGTAATGGAAAAATATATAATTATCTAGCAAACCAAAATAATAAAATTTTCGTAGGCATATTAGCTTATACCTATGTTTCTACGGTGAGCATCTCTATCATATATATTCAAAGCAAATCTTTTACACCATTAACTTTGTTCTTTTCTCTCTATATTCTTATCCAAACTATTTTTGCTATATTTATATATCATGAAATGACGATGGTACAAGAAAAACTTTTAAATAAAAAGGATCAAGAAAAATTAAAGCAACAGCAGCATCAGCTTGAAGAATATGCTTCTTATCTTGAAAAAAGTGAAGATGATCTTCGCGCCTTCAGACATGATTACAAAAATATTCTTAATTCTTTAAAGGTAAGTGCGCAAGAAGGTAACGTTCAAGAAGTAATTCAGAAACTAGATAAATATACTGAAACTAACCTAAATTCTAAAGCCTTACTTAAATATAAAGACCTAAATCACATTTACGTTAAATCAATTAAGAGCATTATTATTCCAAAGATAACAGAATTGTATAATTTGGATATACCATATAATTTTGAATGTCGAAATAATATCCGTAATTTACCAGACCATGTAGATGAACTCGATCTAGTACGTATTATTGGCATTACTTTCGATAATGCAATTGAGGAAAGTAAAGCATTGATTGCCGAAAAGCATGATATTCGAAGTGCTGAAGTCCAAATAATGGTCTATTCTGATGACCCAGATGAATTTGAGTTCGAAATCAGAAATAAAATCCAAAATAAAAATATCTCAACTAGTCAAATTCAACAACGTGGCTTTACTACTAAGAAAGACCATAAAGGGCTTGGATTAGCTAATATTAAGGAAATTGAGAGTAAATATCCTGATATGTCTATTTCTTATACAATTCAAGACGGCTGGTTCGACTTTTATATGACAATTGATACGGAAGATGGTGAAGAGGATGAGTAAGTTCCCAATCATTGTATGCGATGACGATAAAGATTTAGCTAATCAGATGGCTAAGAATATCAATGCATCTATTCAAGACTTAATAGATGATAATGAAGGTTACGCTGAATTAAATGAATCTGTTACGTTTGTTGCTAACGATTTTGCTCAAGCGGTAGGATACATAGTCACAAATGATATTAAGAATGGTATCTACTTCTTAGATATTGAATTAAGTCGAGAGTCTAAAGCTAAGAATGGCGTAGATTTAGCTGAATTCATCAAGAAGAATGACGAAAATGCCCAGATCATCTTCGTAACGGCGTACGATAAGTACGCTCCATTAACGTATCGCCGTCGTATCGGTGCAATTGATTATATTAGTAAGTCTATGTCGTCTGATAAGATTATTCAACGTATCGAAGAAACGTTACGTAACGCCTTCGATAATTTATCTAACAGAATTAAGTTTAGTCAACGTGACTTTACTTATAAGATTGGTCGGCGCGTATGTAAAGTGGCCGAAGGCGATATACTTTTCATTGAACACAGTACTACACAGCATAAAGTACATATGGTTACTGAGAATGGAGAAGTTGAGTATAAGGCAAATATTACTCAGATTGATAAAGAAAACCCATTCTTGGCAAAAGTTTCGCAATCTTCTTTGGTAAATCCTAAGAACATTAGTGCAATTGACACGAAGGAACGCATTATTATATTTGATAATGGTCAGATGGTAACTTATTCTAGATCGTATAAAGCCGTGGTTAAAAAGCTTGTAGATAAATTTGAAAATATTAAAGTTGAGTAGCTCAATCTAGTTAGAAAACTAAAATACCGAATCGGTAATGAGAATAACCGATTTGGTATTTTTTTACATTTAGTTTTCCAATCATGAAATAATGGATTCAACTTAATATGAGGAGTGGAAAAGATGTTACTACAGTATAAATCAATTTATGTACCACAAGTAGACGAATCAGATTGTGGAGTTGCATGCTTAGCTATGATTCTTAAAAAATATCATTCTAGAGTATTTTTAGCCCATTTACGTCATTCAGCCCGCACTAATTTAGAAGGGACTACCGCTCTGGGCTTAGTTAAAACAGCACAAGCATTTAATCTAAAAACTGAAGCAGTTAAAGCTGACATGTCCTTGTTTGATCCTGATGCAGACATTCAATATCCTTTCATCGTACACGTCTTAAAGCAAGGCGAATTACTCCACTATTATGTTGTGATTAAGGCAACCAAAAATTATTTAGTGATTGCTGATCCGGATCCTAGCGTTGGTTTAACGAAAATGTCTAAAGAAAAGTTTTCTCAAGAATGGACGGGAATTGCCCTTTTTATGGTCCCAAATGATGATTTTGAGCCACTCAAAGAGAAAAAGCAAAATCTGTGGTCACTATTTCCATACATGTTCAAACAAAAGAAACTAGTCACTAATATTATTTTGGCTGCTCTTTTGATGACAATCATTAGTATTTGTAGCTCATACTTCTTGCAAGGCTTAATTGATACTTATATTCCTAGCGGTACATACCAAACTTTGTCGATCCTAGCTATTGGTTTATTGATAGCATATGTTTTCAACTCTATCTTTTCTTACGGGCAAAATTTTCTATTGGATGTTCTAGGTCAGCGATTAAGTATTGATCTTAACTTACAATACATTCGCCATATTTTTGAATTACCAATGGAATTCTTCGTAACTCGTAGAACAGGGGAAATTACCTCAAGGTTCTCTGATGCTAGTCGAATTATTGACGCACTCGCCAGTACAGTTATTTCATTATTTCTTGATCTTTCAATTGTAATTGTGATGGGAATAGTTTTGGCAATTCAAAATTCCACTCTATTTGTGATTACTCTACTGTCTTTGCCAATTTATGCAGTGGTGATTCTTAGCTTTTCTAAGAAATTTGAAAAGATGAATAATGATCAGATGGAGAGTAATGCTGTCTTAAGTTCTTCAGTAATTGAAGATATTCAAGGAATTGAAACAATCAAAGCTTTAAATAGCGAACAAACACGTTATCGTAAGATTGATAGTCAATTCGTCGATTACCTCAAGAAATCTTTTCGTTACAGTAAAACTGAATCTTTGCAGTCAGCTTTAAAGACCTTCATTCAGTTATCTCTCAATGTAATTATCCTCTGGGTAGGGGCTAAGGTTGTAATGAACGGGCAGATGAGCATTGGTCAATTAATGACCTTCAACGCATTACTATCGTATTTTGTAGATCCACTTCAGAGCATTATTAATCTTCAACCAACTCTACAATCAGCTAATGTAGCACAAAATCGATTGAATGAAGTATACATGGTTAAGAGTGAGTTCCAGAAAGATGCTCAGATTAGGGATGCCAAGCAATTAGCAGGTGAGATTGAATATCATCATGTTGACTATCATTATGGCTATGGAGTCGATGTATTAAAAGATATTAATTTAAAAATCGAACCCAATGATAAGTTGGCAATCGTAGGGATGAGTGGCTCAGGTAAGTCTACTATGGTCAAACTTTTAGTTGATTTCTTCTCTCCAAGCAAAGGCAAGTTAACTTTTAATGGATTTAATTCTACTAAAGTAGATAAGCATGTCTTACGGTCATACGTAAACTATGTTCCCCAAACACCATACATCTTCTCAGGAACAATCAAAGAAAATCTGCTCTTAGGTAGTCGACCAGATATTACAGAAAAAGATATATTGAAAGCCTGTCAGATAGCAGAAATTGAGTCTGAAATCGAACAATTACCACTGCAGTTTGAAACCAAGATGGATGAAAATGCCAAGATTTTATCCGGTGGGCAAAAGCAAAGGCTAACTATTGCACGTGCATTATTGTCACCGGCTAAAATTTTAATTTTTGATGAAGCCACTAGCGGGCTTGATACGATTACAGAGAAAAAAGTAGTAGATAATTTAATGAAATTAAAAGATAAAACTATTATTTTTATTGCTCATCGTTTAGCAATTGCACAAAGGACTAACAATATTCTGGTTGTAGATCATGGTCAAATTGTTGAGCAAGGAAGTCATGAGAAATTAATGCAGAAACATGGCTTTTACTATAACTTAGTTGAGAATTAGGAGCAACGTTATGAATAATAAAGACTATGAGAGTACCGAATACTATTCCTATAAATTCAAGAATTTTTCAACTATGATTATTATTCCTATGGCAATTTTAGTTCTGATCTTAATAGTCGGTTCTTTCTTTGCAACTAGACAAAGTACAGTTACATCTACCGGAATTGTAGAACCACAAAATACACTTAATATTGCCAATAGAAACTATCATGAAGGACAAATTGTTAGAAGAAATAGAGAAAAATGGCTAGTTCATCTTGATGATAAACAGGAGAATACAGTTCACTTGTTTCCGATGATTAAGGCTAAAAGAACGGTCAATGTAGTTACTTATTTCCCAGGTAATAAAATTGGGGCAATAAAAAAAGGCCAAACACTGTATTTTCAGGTAGCTAATGCTAGTGGAACAATGGATAGATTAGTAGGAAAAGTGAAAGAAATTGGAGTATATCCCATTAATCTACGCGGAAATAATGTCTATGAAGTAATCTGTAAGGCCAAGTCCAAGAAAAATTTGAAATATGGGATGGAAGGCAACGCAACTATTATTACAGGTAAGAGTACATATTTTGAATATTTTAAGGATAAAATTCTTAACCAAAATTAAAAGGAGCTGAAAAGCTCTTTTTTAGTTAGAATCAAATTCCAATTATTTTGATAACTGATTTGGTCAAAAAGTGTACTGAATAAGTCTGATAACCAAAAAGATAGCTGATAATTGATATATTTTTCTTAGTTATAAAAAATACGGAGGAAGATCTATGAATAAGAAAAAAATATTAATGTTAATGTTGAGCCCAGCAGTATTATTGATGATGAATAGTACTATTGTGCATGCGGATGAAGGTAATACTTCTCAAGAGAATAAAAGTGAAGTAGTATCTAAAACAGAAAATGATGATAAAAATGTTTCCGAATCTGAGCAGAAAACTAGTAGTAAGAACGAAGCAGCTCAAACTCAAAATAAGCAGGAAGAAGAGCCAGCAGCTTCTGAAGATCAAAATAATCAGTCACAGAATACTAATAATCAAGATCCTAATAATGCAAATGAGGAAGATAGTGAAGATGATGAAGATGAGGTATCTGTTGAAGATTATGAGAACAATGTAAAAGATTTTCATAGAGTAAAAATGCAAGAAGTAAAAGATCTTCTAGCAGAGAAAAATAATCAAGAACATCTTATGTATATCGGTCGTCCAACATGTTACTACTGTCGACAATTTTCACCTGATTTAAAAGATTTCAATGAAATCGTTAAAGGTAAGCTGCTTTATTTCAATATTGATGCTGAAGAAGGAGCACATGAGTATGCCTTCAAAGAAATTGGTATTCCAGGTACTCCAACTACAATGAGATTTATTAATGGAAAAATTATTAGTGCATGGGTCGGTGGAGAAAAGACGGGACAAGAGTTATATAACTTTTTGTATTCTGATGCAGCTAATAAATTAGTGGAACAGGCAGTAATTAAGGATCAACCGAAGGATGATAATACTACTGAATCTGAAAGTAATGAAATACCTGAAGTGACTGTAGCTGAAGATGATCAAACACAGTCTAGCAATGACGTTGCTATTACTGACTTTGTTGAAAATAGCGTATTTGAGAATGCTGCAAATGTTGCTAGCTCTACTGCAGATCTGACTAAAGTTACGACAGGTAATCAAGAGTATGCGGCTCCTAGAGCTGAAACTAAGAAGAAAACTGTGAAGAAGCCAGTAAAACCTAAAATCGTAGCCACTAAGGTCAAGAAAACAGCTAAATCGCATAAAAAGAATATTATTCTAGCAGCAGTTAGTGAAAAACACGGAAGTGTGAAAGAAAATAAACAATTTGATTCAGTAAAAGTGCAAAGCAAGCCTTATAGTGCCGTTAAGAACAATCAAAATAGAATTACTAAGTTAAAGCGATTGGAAAATGACACTATTAAAAATGGTTCTACTCAGTCTTTACCATCTACAGGTGAGAAGGATAATATCTGGGGTCAATTAATTGGAATGATTAGTATCTTAATCAGTTTAGTTTTGGGCATTTCATTAGGAAAGAAAACTAAGGAGGAAAAGTAGATGAAACGAATCATTATTTCTAAAGATGAAGTACTTTTAAGCGGAATTTTAGGTGGGTCAGGTTCTGTAGATGATATTGGTCTAACTGATACTGAACACATGCTACCTTTATACAGTAAGAAAGGTGGTAATCATAAACGAGACGTTTATTTGGAAAATCCTAAGTTTTTCCAAAGTTCTTTTCATAGAGGTAGATAATAACTAGTAGATAAGTATTGAAAAAAATACTGGTGCGAATAGGCTAAAAATATCTCCAATAGAAAATATCGTAATACTTAGAAGATAACGCAAAGAAACCTATGAAACTTGTGATTTTTTTCGTAGGTTACTATGCTAAAAATGATTATTTGATTTCGACTCAAGTTTTTGGTTTTGAGTGGCTATGTTATAGTCGTATAATTGATCATGTTTTATTAAAGTAAAGAGCGTGCGTATCAGTTTATGCATTAATGTGATGGCAATCTTCTTGTAGCCTTGGCTATGAGAAGATTTTTTTGTTAGCCATTCTCATAATAAGTGCATTGTGTCTATGTTTTTACTAGTTTTCGGATTTATAAAACAGAATATCAAGTTAGCGTAACAATTAATAAGAATCCTTTGTAAATTACTAATATACGAAAACTTGGCCGATTTGGTAAATATTTTCCAAATAGATCTTGTTTCGTGCTAAATCGGTATTATACGCCAATGAAGGTAAATTGTTTTGTATTATTAGTGTGTAAGTTGAAGAGAGGTAAAACTTAATTCACTTATGAAAATTGTAATTAGAAGTTTTATAAAGGGGAAAAACATGAACAAATTTGAAACTTTAACTTATGAAGAACTGTCAGCTGTTTTCGGTGGTAACGGTGGTAAAGCAAGACGCCGTAGAAAAATCACAAATTGTGCTAAAGCTATTGGAATGGGAGCGTTGAAGGATGGACTAAAATATGGCATTGCAGGCACTGCATTTGGTACTCCAATTGGTACAGTAGGTGGAGCTATATTTGGTGCTAATGTGGGTATTATTAGCGGATCAGTTTCTTGTGTATCACATTTGTAAAAAAGGAGGTAACTTTTATGATGAAAGAAATGAATTATAAAGAATTAGAAAAAGTAAGTGGTGGCACTAACTGGCTTGGTGTAGGTGGATCATGTTTATCGGGTTTCATTGATGCGCTCCCTAGCGGAAGTGGTATGATAAAAGAATGTGTAGAAGGCGCTGTTAAAGATTTCGCCAAACAAAATAGACATAAAAAACATAAACATAGATAATATTAAAAAATAGAAAATTCGGTTAATAGATTTCCTATTTTTCGATATGATAATAATGGGGTAAAAATTATGAAAAATAAAATTTTAACCGAGCGCCAAGTTAGAAACAGAAGTATCATCGCTGGTATTTTGGCCCTGTTAATAGGATTGGTATGGGACTATTTTCAGTACAAAACATTAAGCTTTGGAACAGTATTTTGGAATATAGTTGAAAGTGTAGCCTTTGTTATCTTTATGAATATTTTCATGAACTCTTACTATAAGAAGAAAAGTAAAAAGCAGTAGCTTGGAAGATAAAACATAATACCAAGTTAGTTTAACGACTAATTTGGTATTTTTTTATTATCCCAAAAAAATATTTTATTTCTGTATTGCAATTATAAATTATCGTAATACAATAATTATAAAAGACGAGAAAGAGATAGATAGTTTTATGGAAGAGAGGGATAGATATGCTTCCAGAAAAGAAAAGACAGATAGGTTCAATTATTGGAATGCTGATAATGATGGCAATCTTAGTGTTTGCTAACTTAGGCGGAACATGGAGTGTTCTTAGAATTACATTATTAGTAATTGGAGTAACGGGTGTAATTGGCAGTGCTATATACAGAATCATCCATATTTTGAGAGGATAGAAAAATGAAAAAATTAATTTTGAATTTGCTTACGATTTTTGCTTGGATTTACCAAATATTTTGTGTGATAGGAATAATTATGTGGATCGTTATGGGAGGTGTTGTGTTATTTGGTATACATAATCCGGATTTTCGTGCTGGCTTTGAAAGTGGTAGGGGTATAAAAGGCGTATCAGTTGATAACTATATCGGTGCAATAGTGGTTGTGTTGCTATCACTGATCATGATGAGCGTTGCAGCCTTTTTAATCTGTCGATATGCCAGATTAATTGTTAAGAATATCAAGCAAGAAGTTTACTTTGCTGATAGTAATTTGAATTTACTCAAGAAATTATTAATTTCAGTTGCTGGATATACCCTTATTTCAATAATAGATTACATTATTTTCATAACTCACCGCACTTGGTTCGCTAAATCCTCGAATAATGTACTATACCCAAGTGGTGTGACAACTGGTTTGCTTTTCCTAGCAGTACTATACGTAGTCTACTTGGTATTCAAGTACGGAATGAAGGTTCAGGAGGATGCAGACTCGATTATTTAGAAAGGTTGATATAGATGATTGAAGTGACACTAGATTTTATGCTCTTGAAGCGAAAGATGTCTTCAAAGGAGTTGGCAGAGAAAGTTGGTATAACGCCGGCTAACCTGTCGATTCTGAAGACAGGAAAGGCGCATGGCGTTCGCTTCGACACGTTGAGCAAGATCTGTGAAGTCTTGGATTGTCAACCAGGGGATTTATTAGTTTATAAAAAAGATGAAGAATAAAATGCAAAATCAGTCCGAAAAATGACAGAATTGGACGGTTTTACCTTTTACATAAATGATGGGGATATGATTAATTTAAAAGGATAAAAGATTATTTCCTGGGAGATAATCGCTGAATTGGAGGAAAGAACAATGCTGTACTTAATTTATATTGTGCTCGGTTTGTTAATCATTTTAGCCGTTAATTACGCCGTTACAGCATTCTTAGCTGTTCATGATTTGCTTGAAAATAGAGAAAAAGATCAATTGAGTTTTGGGGATGCATTCAAGAAATACTTCGCCAAGAACAACATTCCGACTAAGTTTTCGGATTTGTTTAATTAGCTGAAAATTTCCTTGAGGTAAGAACAATGAATAATGAAAAATTTGCTCGTGAAAACAAACGAATTATTGAAGGCATGGGAATTGGAGCACTTGTTGGACCAATATTAGCTCTTGTGATGATGTATGTTAAGACTGCTGGTTCGCCTCAACCTTTTCAAATTATTATGTCGATTGGAGCCGGATTGGCTTTCGGTCTAATGTTTGGTGGCATCATGTCCGCAAGCTTAGTCCTTAATAAAACGGTCGCATCAAAGATTCCATGGCAGAAGAAAGTGTTGAAACTTGCCCCTCAAGTTATTGGTACAGGAGTAGTGGTTGCTTCAGCTGGTGTAGTGATTACTTTAGTAACCAATTGGGGGTCAGTTGATATTGTAAAAACAATTTTTTCAACCGATACTTTATGGCAGTTCTTTGACGGTGTACTTCTAGGTCTAATAACCATTAGATAAAAAGTTGAGGAAAAATTATGTTAAAAATAGAACACCTAAATAAAAGCTTCGGGTCAACACAGGTTTTGTTTGATGTTAGCTTCAGTGTGTCAGATGGGCGTATTCTTGGACTGGTTGGTAAAAATGGGTCGGGTAAGTCGACGATCTTTCATAGTATTTTGAAATTCGTTGATTATGACGGCCAGATTAGTATTGATGGACATTCTTTCAACGCTAAAGATTATGACAATATTGGCTATCTGCCTGAAGAGCGAAGTTTGATGCCTAAGTTAACTATTTCAGATCAGGTAGTGTTTTTGGCTAGCCTTAAAGGGATGCCGGCTAAAAAGGTAAAAGAAGAATTGCCTGATTGGTTATCACGTTTGGCTGTTAAAGGGATCCCCATGGATAAGATTAAGTCTTTGTCTAAAGGTAACCAACAAAAAGTACAGATGATTGCAACTTTAATTCATCAACCTAAATTGATTATTTTAGATGAACCATTCAGTGGACTAGATCCTGTTAATGTTGATCTAATGAAGCAGCTGATTTTGGAAGAAAAAAGAAAAGGCGCTACGATCATTTTTTCTGATCATGATATGCGTAACGTGGAAGAATTGTGCGATGACGTCGTAATGATCAATGATGGGCATATCGTCTTGAATGGCCCAGTAAATGAAATTAAGAACAGCTTTGGCCTAACTCGAATTTTTGTCAGGACAGACAAAAGTGCTACTGAATTATCAGCCTTACCAGGTGTAAAAGATATAATTTTGCAAAACAATGGAATGAAGCTGCTTATTCTTGCAGACGAAAAATATGGTAAGGATATTTTTAACCAACTTTCGGCCGGTCAATATATCCAGACTTTTGACCAGGAACCTCCAACTTTAGACGAGATTTTCAAAATGAAAGCAGGTGCGCGTCATGAATAAGATCTGGCTTGTCGCAAAAGAAACCTACCGTAGAGAAGTGAAAACTTGGTCATATTTGCTGATGATTTTAGCACCGTTTCTGCTCGTCTTCTTTTCATTTGTTATCGGAATGGTATCAGCTGGCGGCAGTGATGACAACTATGTCGGGGTAGTTACTTCTAATTCTGCCTTAAAGCAAGCAATTAAAAAGTCAGAAGACTTTGACAACTATAGCACTGAAGCTAAGGCTAAAAAGGCGTATAAAGATGAAGATATCGATGGCTATGTTTTAATTGAACAAAAGAATAATCAATTAGCTGCAACTTACTATAGTGATGAAAAAATGGACAGTGATCTAAAATCAGAGCTGCTAACTAGCCTAAACACCGCCCAGCAACAATTGAATTTAAGTAAGGCCAAGCTAACGACAAAACAGACTCAGTCTTTAGCTACGCGAGCGCAATTTAAGCAACAAGTTAAGCATGTTGATAAGAAGAGCTTTGATAATGATCCTGTTAAGCAAATTTCCTTCTGGGTTTTGCTGATTATCTTGTACATGCTTGTGATCACTTATACGCAAGTAACAGCACAAGATATCGCTACGGAGAAGGGTACCAAGATAATGGAAGTAATCTTTTCGAGTATGCCAGGTGGCGATTATTTCACTGGGAAGATTTTAGGTATTTTTGGTGAAATTATCACCCAAGTGTTAATTTATGTTGTTGGTTTTGTGGCAGTTTATTGCGCGGCCCCATACATCGATGGCTTTAGCGATTTATTTAGACAGTATAAGCCGATGATTGATCAAGCAATTGGCAATCTGGCTTCTTGGGGATTGGTGTTTACGATAATCGGCTTGGTATTGTTTATTATCTTTGCAGCTTTCTGTGGCGCTTTGGTTGCTAAAAGCGAGAATGCCAACAAAGCGGTGGGACCACTATCTACATTGATGTTGATCGGGTTCTTGTTCACAGTCAATATGCAATCAGGTGGGGATACGATTTTTGCTAAAGTATTATCGTACATCCCGTTTCTATCATCATTTGTAATGCCAGCTAGAGTAATTATGGGTAACGCAACTAATTTAGAGGCAGCTATCTCTGCTTTAATTGCTTTAGCCGCTACAGTAGCGTCATTTATCTGGATTAGAAAAATCTATCCAAACTTGATTTTGCAAACAGATGATGTCGGCCCATGGCAAAACTTTAAGCGTAGCTTGAGAGGCTAGACAAAATATATTTAATAGTAAAACGCGCTGAATCAATAATGATTCAGCGTGTTTTGCTTTTGCAAGGTTAATAGATCTTTGGTTCTCTTTCTTAGTCATCTTTACGGATTCTTAGTCAAATAGGGTAAAACGACTAAGAATAATTCCAAATGACGAAGAAAAGATGTCGTTTCAATCAAAAAACGGCATCTTTTTTGCATATAAATGAATGTTATTGAACGATAATAAATAAAAATGACATTTTTTGAAGAAAAATGATTGATTTTGGAGGAGAAAGCGAATACAATATTTATCGAGGTGAGAAATGATGCTGACTCAGGAGCGCCAAAGCTTAATCGAAGACTATGTTAATCAACACGAGTTATGTCGCGTAAGTGAATTATGTGACTTAACCGCAACATCTGAATCAACTATCCGTCGAGATCTAATTCAGATGGAAAAAAATGGGATCCTTAAGCGTGTTCATGGCGGTGCCCAATCAGTTAAACATTTTTCTCGTGATGTATCACAAAACGTTCGCTTCAGTTTGAATCATGACGCAAAAATCACTATTGCTAGATATGCCGTGCAGAATTTTGTTCGTCCAGGTGACAATGTCTTCATTGATGCAGGAACAACAACTTATGAGATGGTACCATTTTTAGCAGAGGTTGCTAACGTCAAGATTATTACTAATGGTGTAGAGACTGCTTTATGCAGTTTAAATCACGGAATTAACACAATTCTAATTGGCGGTGAAGTTAAGGACGATACGCATGCTGTTATAGGTCAGACCGCCTTAAGTCAGATTAAGGCAATGAATTTTTCAGCTAGCTTCGTTGGTGCTAATGGAATTGAAAAAAATGGCAATCTAACTACACCTGATCCAGAGGAAGCTGCGGTTAAGGCAGCCGAAATCAAACAGGCAAGACACGCTTATGTATTAACTGATAATAGTAAAATCGGTGAGCGTAACTTTGCTGTGTTTGCCAATACAAGTGACGTGATTGTGGTAACTGATCAACTAAAACCAGGTCAAAAACGGTCATTACCAGTCGGTATTGAATTAGAGGAGGCAAAATAGGATGATTTATACAGTAACTGTTAATCCAGCGCTTGACTATGTTCTTCAATTAGAAAAAGTTAACCGCGGAGAAGTTAACAGAACTAACAATGATTCATTTTTAGCAGGGGGTAAGGGAATTAACGTTTCTCAAATCCTTAACCAATTAAATGTTGATAATACGGCATGGGGCTTCGTAGGTGGCTTCACTGGTAAGGAATTGGTTCGTCAATTGAATCAAAAGAGAATTGAAAGTGATTTCGTTACTATTTCAGATAACACTCGTGTGAATGTTAAGATCCACGCTGAAAAGGAAACTGAAATTAACGCGGCTGGTCCTAACATTACCGACCAAGAAATCACTGCTTTTAAGGATCGTTTAAACGATTTAAAGAAGGGCGACATTGTAGTAATGAGCGGTTCTCTTACTCCAAGCCTTCCAACTGATTTCTATCAATCATTGCTTCCTACTATTAAAGAAGCAGGTGCAGAATTTGTTGTTGATACTACTGGACAAGCTTTACTTGATACTTTGGCATATAAGCCACTAGTAATTAAGCCTAACCACCATGAATTAGCAGACTTGTTTGGCGTAACTTTTGATTCAAGTGATGTGATGCTTGAATACGCACAAAAGCTTTTAGATAAGGGTGCTCAAAATGTGATGGTTTCTATGGCTGGTGAAGGTGGTTTCCTTCTTACCAAGGATCATGTTTACCATGCTAAGGGTGCTGTTGGTACTGCTGTTAACTCAGTTGGTGCAGGTGATTCAATGATTGCCGGCTTCGTTGGTACTTACTACAAGACCCAAGATCCTAAGGAAGGCTTCAGAATTGGAATGGCTTGTGGTGCTGCTACTGCCTTTACTAAGGACATTGCAGTTAAGAGCCAAATTGATGCTGTTCTTCCACAAATCAAAGTTGAGCAAATTTCTTAATAAAAAACGAGGGGAAAAATATGAGAATCAAGGATATTTTAAGCCCTGACTCCATGATTATGGAGCTTAAGGCTAAGAACAAAGAAGATGCCATTAAAGAAATGGCTGACCTTGAAGTAGCAACTGATATCGTTAACGACGAAGATGCTTTTATTAAGTCAATCTGGGCACGTGAAAACGAATCAACTACTGGTATTGGTGGCGGAATTGCGATGCCTCACGCACGTAACAAATCTATTAACAAGGCACGCGTATTATTCGCCAAGAGTAAGGAAGGAATTGACTATAATTCACTTGATGGTCAACCAGTTCACTTATTCTTCATGATTACTGCACCAGATGGTGCTGACAATACTCACCTTCAAGCATTAGCAAAACTTTCAGGTTTGTTAATTGATCCTGATTTAGTTGAAGCTTTGAAGAATACTAAGACTCCTGAAGAAGTTATCGATCTTTTTGAAAAGGCTGAAGCTAAAAAAGACGAAGAAGACAAGAAGGCAGCTGAAGCTAAGAAGGCTAAGGAAGCTGCTAAGGCTCAAGGTACAAGTGATGACGACAACAAGCCATTGATTGTTGGTGTTACTGCATGTATTAACGGTATTGCCCACACTTACATGGCTCAAGAAGCCTTGATTAAGGAAGGTAAGAAGCGCGGCATCGAAGTTAGAATTGAAACTAACGGTTCAGAAGGGGTTAAGGATAAGTTGACTCCTGATGAAATCAAGCGTGCTAAAGGTGTTATTATCGCTTCTGATAAGAAAGTTGATATGCCACGTTTTGACGGCAAGCACTTAGTTAACCGTCCTGTTGTTGATGGAATTAACAAGCCAGGCGAATTGATTGATGACATTATGGGTGGTAAGGCTGATGTTTACCGTGCAAGTGCTCAAGACAAGTCAACTGAATCTTCATCAACTGAGAAGCCAGGTTTGTGGGCAGGTATCTACAAGAACTTGATGAATGGTATTAGTCACATGCTTCCATTCGTTATTGGTGGTGGTATCTTAATGGCGATCTCATTCATCGTAGAAAACTACATGGGTGGCGCTAAGACTCCTGCTTTCATCTTTTTAAACAATGCTGGTAACTTGGCATTTGCCTTCATGGTTCCAGTTTTGGCAGCCTATATCGCTGAATCAATCGGTGATTTGCCAGCCTTAATGCCAGGTTTTGTTGGTGGTTACATGGCCTCTATTGTTAACGGTCAATTCCAAGTTAACGTTCAAGCTCACGCAACTTCACCAGCCGGCTTCTTAGGCGGTATTGCTGCTGGTTTTATTGCTGGTTACTTGATGGTTGGTTTGAAGAAAGTATTTGCTAAATTACCTCGTTCTGTTGAAGGCATGAAGCCAATGCTGTTCTATCCAATTTTAGGATTGCTCTTTATTGCAGCAATTATGTTCTACATCATTAACCCAATCTTTAGTGGCATTAACTTTGCTATTACTCATTTCTTGAACGGAATGGGTACTGTTAACTTGGTACTTTTGACCACTATCCTTGCCGGAATGATGTCAATCGATATGGGTGGTCCTTTCAACAAGGCTGCTTATGTCTTCGCTTCAGGTGCATTTGCTAACGACCCTCACTCAGCTACTGCTGCTATCTTGATGGCTGCTGTAATGGTGGGTGGTATGGTTCCACCATTTGCTACTGCAATTGGTACTACATTCTTCAAGAACAAGTACACTGTAGAAGAACGTCGTGCGGGTGTTTCTAACTGGGTATTAGGCTTCTCATTCATTACTGAAGGTGCTATTCCATTTGCTGCTGCTGACCCAGGTCGTGTAATTCCATCATGTATCATTGGTTCAGCTGTTGGTGGTGCTTTAGTTGGTTTATGGCACGTTGGTGTCCCAGCTCCTCACGGTGGTCTTTGGGTATCACCACTTGCTGGTAACATCGGTGGTCCAAGCCACATCTTATTCTACTTCCTAGCTACTATTATTGGTTCAATCGTTGCTGGTTTAATCATGAGTTTCTGGAAGAAGAATGTCAAAGAAGACCCAAACGAATAATACTATAAGTAATATCGAATATTATTATTAAATAATTCTGGTTATTAATCAAAAAACAATACATTTTGGCAAAAACGTATTATAATATAAATATCTTGATGATCTCTACTTAAATCAAGATACTCTGTTATGTTTTGCGCTACCCGAAGGGTAGCGTTTTTTTATACCTAAATTTAAGCTATAATAAATTAAAAAGTATGAATGGGTGAAGAAATTGGACGAGCAAATTATTCGGATTACTAGAGCGTTGAATCATCCGATTCGAATTCAAATCCTATATTATTTAAATGATAATCAAAAAAGTAGTGTTAATAATTTAGTTAAGCAGTTTGATGTTAGTCAGCCAGCTATTTCGCGTCACTTGCGTATTTTGGAAGAGGCTAAGCTAGTTAAGAGCGAGCGGGTTAGGCAGGAGCGCTATTATAGCTTAGAAGATAAGCATGTGATTAAAATCTTAGATGTTTTGCGTCAGCACGTGAAGGAAGAATTTTAATTTAGTTTGACAATTATATAAAAATATGTTTATATAATAATGTAATTTTAGAACAAAGCATTTAATAAAATTCAGCAAAATTTTATGACTTAAATTATTGATAGCATCAGGCTTATGGGAGACTGGTGCTATTTGTCTATGCAAAAATATGTTGACATATGTAATTAACTAGATTATTCTAACTTTTAGTTAGAATTTATGCTGAATTTTCTAACTTAAATGCTTTTTTATTTTGCACAAGGAGGATATTTTATGCAAAATGCGAAATCTAAAATTACGAAGTTAATCTCTTTTTTGGGACTAATTGGCGTTATTGCGCTGTTAGTTTCAGCTTGCTCGAATAGATCAAATTCGACGAGCAATTCGGGTAAAGTCTCGATCATTACCACCACCAATGTTTATGCAGATATTGCTAAAAATGTTGTAGGAAAATATGGTACGGCTAAGGCAATCATTAGCAATAGCAGTACCGATCCTCATGATTTTGAACCAACTACGGCAGATGCTAAAGAATTGACCAAGGCAAATATTATTGTTGCTAATGGCTTAGGCTATGATTCTTGGATGAATAAGCTAGCTAGTTCTGTTAGCAAAAAGCCTGTCTTAGTTGGTGAAGACTTGATGGGATTAAAGAAGGGGGATAATCCGCATATTTGGTACAATCTAAGTATGCCAACCAAGTATGTTAATTACCTAGTTAAGCGTTTATCTAAGCTTGATAAAAAGCATGCAGCTTATTTTAAAGCTAATGGTGACAAGTATTTAGCTAAGATTAATCAAGTTAAGCAATTGGTGAAGACTAATAAGAAAAATAGTAAGCCAGTCTTTGTTAGTGAACCTGTCTTTGATTATGCTTTAAGAGAAGCAGGATACAAGATTGGGGATAAGGGCTTTGAAGAAGCAATTGAGAATGGTACTGATCCGAGTCCTAAGATGATTAATCAAATGAATAATGAAATTAAAGCAAAAAAGATTGCATTCTTTGTTAACAATACACAGGCAAGCAGTTCAACTGTGAAGTCATTTGTAAAATTAGCTAAGGAAAATAATATTCCAGTGTTAAATGTGCGGGAGACTATTCCTAACCACACTACTTACTTGGCTTGGATGAAAGAAAATTATCAAAATTTGGCTAAAATAGAAAAATAATAGCAACTTAGGGAGGGGGTAGAAGAGTGATTTTAGAAGTAAATGATCTCTCGATGAGATTTGATACTAAAGATGTTTTTCAAGATTTGAGTTTTCAGCTTGAAGACGGGTCAATGACTGCACTACTTGGACCTAATGGAACAGGGAAGACCACCTTAATTAAGATTTTAATGGGGATGTTAAAGCCGACTGCGGGCAACTTTAAGTTTGATTCAGACGTTAAGTTAGGTTATGTACCCCAGTTTAGAAATATTGATGCGGAGTATCCATTGTCGATTCGCGCATTTATTGGACTTAACGCCCCATTGTTTAAGACCAAAAAGGTTAAGGAACAGATTGATCATCAGTTAGAAGAAACTCATTTAGAAAAGATTCAGAATACCCGAATGGGTGAGGCATCAGGTGGACAAAAACAACGTGCATATTTAGCGCAGGCTCTACTTGATCATCCCAATATGATCATCTTAGATGAAGCAACAGCTAGCCTAGATCCGGCTGCTAAGGAAGAATTGATGGGATTAATCAAGCACCTGAATCGTGAACACAAAATTACCGTTTTGTTTGTCACTCATGATATTCCTTTAGCTAAAAAGTATATGACTGATTATCTATATTTAAATAAGGGAACGATCAGGCAAGGAAAGATGGATAAATTTAAGGAGGATTTCGAATAATGTTTCAATACGAATTTATGCGTTATGCCTTCTTAGCTAGTACATTCATTGCGATTACCTGTGGCGTGGTCGGTGTATATGTAGTAGCACGGAGTTATGCTTTTTTAGCTCACACACTGTCAGAAATCGGCTTTGCTGGAGCAGCTTTTGCCGTCTTTATCGGCATTGCACCGTTATGGGGGATGCTACTATTTACCTTGCTCGGTTCAATTGGAGTAGGAGAATTGTCCTTGCACAGCGATCAAAAAGAATCGTCAGTTAGTGCGATCTCAGCTCTGTTTATTGGGCTAGGTGTGCTGTTCTTAGCCATTTCTGGATCAAATAGCCGTTACGCTACTAATATTCTGTTTGGTAGTATCATCGGTGTTGATAAACAAGGCGTGATTCAGCTAGTGGTTTTGTCAATTCTAGTTTTACTATTAATTATTTTGGTAGCTCGAAGCTTGAATTTTGACTCATTTGACCATATCGGTGCCGTTGCACATGGTGTACATACTGGCTGGGTTGGTATTGCTTTCTTGGTAGCCTTGGCTATGTCAGTTGCTATCGGTGCCCAGATTGTTGGTTCATTGCTAGTCTTCATTCTATTAACATTGCCATCTTCAACGGCGCGCTATATTGGTAAAACAATACCAGCAATGATCAGTTGGTCCGTGTTTTTCGCTTTAGTTGGCGTGTGGGCTGGACTGTATCTCGGCTTTATCACCAACTGGCCGGTAACTTTCTTTATTGCAACGATCGAAGTGGTAATTTACTTAATCGCTTATGGTATTCACGTAATTAAACATCGCTAAAAAAAACAGAAGTCAGGCTGAATTCCAATGTCATTAAGTTAAGACATTGACAAATTGAATCTAATCTCTGTAGAACCGAA
>JALBSH010000010.1:0-20398 GCA_022756575.1 Lactobacillus mulieris | reverse complement strand
CTATTAGCCCAAGGAGCAATTGCCCCTTCATTTAAGGTTTTATCTTTATCTGGAATAACCAAATCTTCATCAACAGCTAATTTCATCCCTAAACCATCACAAGCTTCACATGCTCCAAAAGGTGCGTTGAATGAAAATAATCGTGGCTCCATTTCGCCAACTGAAAAGCCACATTTAGGACACGCATAATCTTCAGAAAAGTTCAAAACCTGTCCACCAATTACATCGACATCCATATAGCCTTCAGACAAGCGCAAAGCCGACTCAATTGAATCGGTCAAACGACTTTTGATTCCATCTTTAATAATTAAACGATCAACAACAATTGAAATTGAATGCTTTTTGTTTTTATCTAAATCAAATTCATCGCTTACTTCATGCATTTCACCATCAACTAATAAACGAACAAAACCAGCTCGAGCCACTTTTTTAAATACTTCTTGATGCATACCACGCTTTTGACGAATTACTGGTGCCAAAATTTGAATTTTGCTACGCTCTGGTAAATCCATAACTCGTTTAACCATTTGGTCAACTGACTGTCTTTCAATTAAAGTTCCATCATTAGGACAGATTGGATGTCCTACTCTAGCCCATAAAAGACGTAAATAATCATTAATTTCTGTTACTGTCCCTACAGTTGAGCGTGGATTATGTGAAGTAGTCTTTTGATCAATCGAAATAGCCGGATTTAATCCATCGATCGAGTCAACATCAGCTTTATCCATTTGTCCCAAAAACTGTCTTGCATATGACGATAAAGATTCAACGTATCGTCTGCGTCCTTCTGCATATAAAGTATCAAAAGCAAGTGAACTTTTACCAGAACCTGATAAGCCTGTTACAACAACTAACTTATCTTTGGGAATTGTTAAGTCAATATCTTTTAAGTTATGTTCACGAGCTCCATGAATTTCAATTTTATCTCTTACCATCAAAATCCTTCCCCTTATGCTTTTTTGGTGCATGAACTGAATTTTGCAATTCCATAATTGCATCACGCAAATTAGCAGCAGCTTCAAAGTCCAACTTCTTTGCTGCATCTTGCATCTGATCAGTTAAGTTTTTAATCATAGCTTGCTTTTGCTTTTTAGTTAATTCATCAAAGTTAAGATCGGCAAAACTTTCCTTTTCTTTCTCTTCTTTAACAGGTTTAGTAATTGAAATAACATCACGAATCGGTTTAACAATCGTCTTAGGCGTAATACCATGTTCTTCATTAAAGGCAATTTGTTTTTCACGACGACGACGAGTTTCATCAATCGCAATTTTCATTGAATCAGTGATCTTATCAGCATACATAATAACCATACCATCACTATTTCTGGCAGCACGCCCCATCGTCTGAATCAATGGTCTAGTTGACCGTAAAAAGCCTTCTTTATCAGCGTCTAAGATGGCAACCAAAGATACTTCTGGTACATCAATACCTTCTCTTAAAAGGTTAATTCCAATTAAAACATCAAAGTCCCCTTTTCGCAGGTCATGGAGGATCTGCATTCGCTCCAGGGTTTTAATATCTGAATGCAAATAGCGAACTTTAATTCCTAAGTCTTTCAAATAATCAGTTAAGTCTTCAGCCATTTTTTTAGTCAAAGTAGTAACAAAGACCCGTTCATCTCGCTCAATTCGTTTATTTATTTCACCAACTAAATCATCAATCTGGCCTTGAATTGGTCTTACTTCAATCTTAGGGTCAAGTAAGCCAGTAGGTCTGATAATTTGTTCGACTACTTTATTAGTTCGATTCAGCTCATAATCACCAGGTGTGGCAGAAACATACAAAATCTGGTTAACGTGTTTTTCAAATTCTTCAAGTTTGAGGGGGCGATTATCCAAAGCAGACGGCAGACGAAAACCGTAGTCTATCAAGGTTTCTTTCCGTTTGCGGTCACCATTATACATTGCTCGAATCTCCGGCATAGTAGCATGGGATTCATCAATTAAAATTAAGAAATCATCTGGGAAGAAATCAAGTAAAGTATGGGGTGGCTCTCCTGCTTTTCTACCTTCAATCGGAGCTGAATAGTTTTCGATACCATTTGTATATCCAACTTCACTCATCATCTCCATATCATAAGTTGTTCTTTGCTTAATTCGTTGTGCTTCTAGAAGCTTTCCTTCTCCTTCAAATTTCTTAACTTGCAAATCCATTTCCTGACTAATTCGTTTAAGGGCTTGCTTCATCTGTTCTTCATTAGTCATAAAGTGAGTTGCTGGGAAAAGCGAAATTTGATCTCTTTCACCAATTACTTCTCCAGTTAAAGAATCTACTTCGACAATTCGATCAATTTCATCGCCAAAAAACTCTACCCTAAATGCGTGGTCACTATTGCCTGCTGGAAAAATTTCCACAATATCTCCTCTAACCCGAAAACGACCACGTTGAAAATCAATATCATTACGATCATATTGAATATTTACTAAATCTCGCAATAAGACATTACGTTCATATTCTTGACCTTCATGCAAACTCAAGACACTTGCTGCATATTCTTTAGGATCCCCCAAACCATAAATACAAGAAACACTTGCGACCACCACAACATCATTGCGCTCCATCAACGCACTAGTTGCTCTGTGACGAAGCTGATCAATTTCATCATTAATTGAAGAATCTTTTTCGATATAGGTATCAGAACTTGGTACATAAGCTTCTGGCTGGTAGTAATCATAATATGAAACAAAGTATTCTACAGCGTTATTGGGAAAGAACTGCTTAAATTCCCCATATAGCTGACCAACTAAGGTTTTATTATGAGAAATAACTAATGTAGGTTTATTTAATTTTGCAATTATATTAGCCATGGTAAAAGTTTTCCCCGTACCAGTTGCGCCTTGCAAAATTTGTTCTTTCGCTCCCGCTTTAAAGCCTGCGGTCAATTTATCAATTGCTTGTTCTTGATCGCCTGCAGGTTTAAATTTTGAAACTAAATCAAACTTTCGATTGGTTTGTCTTTTAATCATAAAAAATCCCCCGCAAAAAAAATTGGACTTTAATAGTCCAATTTATCATTATTCTTATTTTACTACTTCGAACATGTTTTCGCAGGTAATAAGCTTATTATTTGGTAAATTTTGCAATTGCATCATGATATGCCTTGCATTTTTCTTCAGCCTTAGCATAAGTTTCAGCATTAGTACCAACATAAGCTTTAATTACTGGTTCTGTTCCTGATGGACGAAGTGCAACCCAAGTTTCATCATCCAAGAAGTATTTAAGTACATTTGACTTAGGGAAGCCAACTAATTCTCTTTCTCCAGCTTCAGTAACTTCTTTAGCCAATTCAAAGTCTTCAATCTTAACTACTTTATGGCCATTAATTTCTTTAAGCTGTTCTTTACGCAAGTTTTCCATTACTTTTGCCATCCGTTTTTGACCATCAAGTCCAGGCATTTCAATTGCCTTAGTGATTTCACAACTTGCACCATACTTGTTCCAGATTTCTTGTAATCCGTCAAATACTGACATATTTCTTGAAGCATAGTAGGCAGCAACTTCAAAGAACATCAATGCACCTTGCATGGCATCTTTATCACGGTTAAAGGTCTTAAATAAGAAACCATAACTCTCTTCAAAGCCCATTAAGAATTGACCATCACCAGTTTTGTGTAAACGATCAATTTCTTCACCAATATACTTAAAGCCAGTTAAGACATACTTAGTTTGAATGCCAAAAGATTTAGCAATCTTAAATGGTAAAGAACTTGAAACAACACTAGTAATAATTTCATATGAAGAATCCAATTTACCAGAATTCTTCAAATTAGTTAATAAGTAGTTAGAAATTAAAGTAGCAATTTGGTTACCAGTTAAAACTTGAAAGTCACCATTTGGAGTTCTAACAGCTGCACCCAAACGGTCAGCATCAGGGTCAGTTGCAACAATAATATCAGCTCCAACTTTATCTGCAACCTTGACCCCTTCATCAAATACTTGACGATATTCAGGATTAGGCTTAATTGTAGTTGGAAATTCAGGATCGATAATCGCTTGACTTGGAACTACTGTAAAGTTTTTAAATCCACCTTGTCTAAAGGCACGATCATAAATTACCTTACCTGTACCATGAACTGGTGTATAAACAATCTTTAACTTATCAGCAGTCTCCTTAATTAAGTCATGGTTAACATTAATGGTATCTAGTGCTTCAAGATATGCTTCATCAACATCTTCACCAACAAGTTGTAAGATATTCTTCGCACGTAATTCTTCAATTGGACTCACTGGAATTGCGAGTTGATTTTCCACTTCTAAAGCAGCTTTTTCAACTACGGCTGCATGTTCTGGAGGCATTTGCCCACCATCAGCACCATAAATCTTATAACCATTATATTGTTTAGCGTTATGTGAAGCTGTCACCATAATACCAGCAAAGGTACCAAGATGGCGAATTGCAAATGACAATTCTGGTGTTGGTCTCAAACCATCAAACAAGTAAACCTTAATGCCATGATAACCCAAGATTTGCGCAGAAAGCTTTGCAAAATCTTCTGAATGATATCGTGAGTCAAAAGAAATTACTACACCCTTTTCTTTAGCTTCTTGACCTTCTTTTTCAATTAATTGGGCTAATCCTTCAGTAACACGACCCACGGTTACAACATTAATTCGATTAGTCCCTGGTTCAAGTAAACCACGCATCCCTGCAGTACCAAAGTTAATATCAGTACCAAAGGCATCATCTACCCAAGCAGGATTTTGACCAAGTTCTTTTAATTGTCTTTGTAAATAATCTGGTAAGTTTTCAGCTTTAAGCCAATTTTCGTATGCTTGTCTAGCAGTCATAAAGTAGCTCCTATCATTAATTTTTTAATCCATAGAATAAACTAGTATAGTTTTTATTATACCACTTTGTAATTAATGAAAAAAAGCATACAAAAAAGCCTGCTACTTGCAGACTCTTATTATTTCTAGTCATTTAAGCTTTGAAGATAATTATAAGCTTCTTGTCCAGCGATACTACCATCACCAACAGCATTCGCTATCTGTCTTAAGTCTTTAGCACGAACATCTCCGAGAGCAAAAACTCCATCTAATGAAGTTTGCATTTTCTCATTAGTTATAATCCAGCCCTGCTTATCAGTAATGCCTAGTTCCTTAAATAAACTAGTTTGAGGTTCAACTCCAACATAAATAAAAATACCGCTTGCATTAA
Organism: Lactobacillus mulieris; assembly: GCA_022756575.1. GTDB lineage: Bacteria > Bacillota > Bacilli > Lactobacillales > Lactobacillaceae > Lactobacillus > Lactobacillus mulieris_A. Next base: position 15,239 of record JALBSH010000010.1, on the reverse strand, counting down.
TCTCTTTATGCTCACCAGTTTCTTTATCAAGATATTTTATAGCCGTAACTTTTTGGTCATTACCAATAATTTCTTCGGTTTGTGCATTCCAAATAAAGTTCATTTTACTATTAGCAAAAGCTCTCTTTTGCAATACAGGTTGTGCTCGTAAACTATCACGTCTGTGAATTACAGTAACACTTTTAGCAATATTAGCTAAGTATAAGCCTTCTTCAATTGCGGAGTCTCCGCCACCTACAACTACTACATCTTCATCTTTAAAAAATGCAGCATCACAAACGGCACAATAAGAAACTCCACGGCCTGAATATTCTTCTTCTCCGGGAACACCTAAATGTTTATGTTCAGCACCAGTAGCAATAATTACAGCTTTTGCTTCATATTCAGCATCACTAGTTTTGACTAACTTTATTTTTTTAGAAAAATCCACACTAGTTACATCGCCATATTTAAATTCTGGACCAAATTTCATTGCAGATTGATACATTTTTTCACTTAATTCCGGTCCTTGAATTTCTAAGAAGCCTGGATAATTATCAATCGCACCAGTATTATTCATCTGGCCACCATAAATTCCACGATCCAAAATTAAAACACTTAAATTAGCTCTTGCCGCATAAAGTGCAGCAGTTAAACCGCCAGGTCCGGCACCAATAATAATAATATCGTATTGCTTTGTCATCTTATGCCTCCTGCTTACTTTTCATAAGTATAATTATACCTTAGAAAATACTTTTGGCAATTTATCTGCTTACCAGCGAACTTCACTTGTCTTTTCACGGCACATCATTGCACGAATTTCTTCATCAATATCTGCACCTTCATACAAAACTTTATAAATAGCTTCAGAAATTGGCATATCAATACCATCTTTTTGACAAATTTCATGTACAGCCTTAGCTGTAACAGCACCTTCAACAACTTGTCCCATATTTTCTAACACAGCTTCTAACTTTTGACCTTCACCAAGTGCTTTACCGGCACGCCAATTTCTAGAATTTACTGAAGTACAAGTAACTATTAAGTCACCTATTCCTGATAAACCACTAAAAGTCCACGGTTGGGCACCAAAAGAAACACCCAATCTCATAATTTCAGCTAAGCCTCGAGTCATTAAAGCCGCTTTGGCATTATCACCATATTTTTTTCCTACCAACATCCCAGCAGCAATAGCAATCACATTTTTTACAGCGCCACCAATTTCAACTCCAATTAAGTCATTACTGGTATAAAAGCGCATATAATCATTTGAAAAAATTTCTTGTACTTTTTCTGCATTTTCAAAATTAGTCGAAGCACAAGTAATTGCTGTAATATCCTTTTGAGCCACATTTTCAGCATGACTTGGACCAGAAATTGCAACAATCTTATCTTCATGATCTGGATAAATTTCTTCAGTTAAAATTTGTGAAATTAGCTTCTTGCTTCCTGGTTCAATTCCCTTAGTTGCTGCCACAATTAATGGCTGTGTATTAGTGTCGAGCATTGCTTTTTTAACATTTTGAGCAACTTCTCTAATTGCTTTAGTAGGAACAACAAATAATACCAATTCACTATCTTTAACAGCTTGTGTTAAATCAGTAGTTGCTAATACACTTTTATTTAATGACCAATCTTTCATATAATGGCTATTACTGTGTTTTTCATTAATTTCATCGCAAATTGATTGTCGATTTCCATACAATACAACCTGATTATTTACATCATTATCGGCCAACATAGAAGCCAAGACGCTTCCCCATGATCCGCTACCTAAAACTGCAATTTTTCTCATAATTACCTCTCATATGGAAATTTTAATCCACTACCATCTAAGTACCAAGCTACATTATCTTGCTTGCGACGATAAATAACAAAGATAATAGCAGCAATAAATAATACCAAACTCAAAGCTTGTGATACTCGAATTACGTTAAAAATATATAAACTATCTGTTCTCATTCCTTCGACAAAGAAGCGAACTGTTGAATACCAAATTATATAACTAGCAAAAACCTCTCCTCGTTTAAAGAGACCTTTCTTATGTCGAAACATTAAAATCAAAACTAAGCCAATGAAATTAAAAAAGGATTCATATAAAAACGTTGGCTGATAATAATGTCCATTAATATACATTTGCTTAATAATAAACTCTGGCAAATGCAAACTTTGCAGGAATGTAAGACTTGTTTGTGCACCATGGGCTTCTTGATTCATAAAATTACCCCAACGTCCCAAAATTTGTGCCGCTAAAACACCAGGAGTAATAATATCAAGCATCAATAAAGGTGGCAACATACGATTCCTACAAAAAATAAGTAGCACCACTAATCCAGCTAACAAGCCGCCATATATTGCAATTCCACCATTCCAAATTGCAATAATTTGGTCTGGATGCTGTGAAAAATATCCCCACTCAAATATCACATAATACGTTCTAGCTCCTATAAAGCCAATTGGTACAGCCCAAAGCAAAAAATCAATGAAATCATCACTCATTATTTGCCGTTTTTTACCTTCAATAATTGCCATTGTTGTAGCAATCAAAACGCCAGTTGCCATAAAAATTCCATACCACTTGACGCTCAAATTTCCAAGTTGAAAAGCAACTGGATTTAGTGCTAAAAACAAATCATTTCCTCCGTTCTAGCTACTTATTTTTTTCATTTTCTGCAATTAATTTTGCTAATTGTTGTTGGAATGTAACACTTGCATCAAAGCCCATTTGCTTAGCACGAAAGTTCAAAGCCGCAATTTCAATGATAATTTCTAAATTACGCCCTACTTTAACTGGAATCGTAACTTGAGGAACTTCAATGTTACAAATTTCGCGAGTATCTTGATCAAAGCCTAAACGATCATAATTAGCTTTAGGATCCCAATTTTCCAACTTAATTACTAATTTAATTTCTGTATGATCCTTAACTGCTCCTACACCAAACATATCTTTAATGTCAATTATTCCGATTCCACGAATTTCCATTAAATGATTTAAAATTTTAGGTGCTTCACCAACTACAGTATCGTGATCTCTTTGATAAACATCAACACGATCATCTGCAATCAAACGATGCCCTCGTTGGATTAAGGCCAATGCTGTTTCACTTTTACCAACACCACTCGCACCAGTAATTAAAACTCCTATACCATTAATTTCAACTAATACGCCATGAATGCTAGTTCTTTGTGCTAAATGTTCTCGTAAATATTGAGTCAACACGCTCATTATGTATGTTGTTGATTCAGGTGTAGTTAAAATAGGAATCCCATTTTTAGCTGCAGCTTCTGTTAATTCTTTTGGTACTGGTAAACTACGAGAAATCAAGAAACAAGGCGTATCAGGTGTAGCCATTTTATTGAAAACCTGCAAACGTGTTTCATGATCAAGCATTGCTGCATAAGAAATCTCAGTTCTGCCAAGTAATTGAATTCTTTTTGAAGGATAAAAGTCAAAATAGCCAGTTAATTCAAGACCAGGACGATAAATATCAGAAACAGTTACTGCCCGATTTTTAATTAATTCCTTTCCTTGAACTACATGTAAAACATTATTATCTTCAAATAATTCTGTTAATTCAACTTTATCAGCCATAATCTTAACCTCTATTTGTCATTAACATCCTCTGTTGTTACATCACGAGCTGGTTTGCGATGATGCTCCTCTGTATCTTTATTTGTGTTCTTCCCATAAGAAACAAAGTCTTCCCAACTCATTTTATAGTCACTATCCATTTCTTTACTAATTTCACGTCGAATTTTACGTTTCAAGAAATAAATATATAACCAAATTAACCCTGCAATAATCAGAATAAATGGCAAGATAAGAATAAATAGCTTTAATAAAGCGAATAAAACACATACAACAATTGCTAAAATTAATACTACTACTAAAAATTCAATAAATCCCATAATATTCACCCTCTATTCTGGATTCTCTTGACTTAATCTCCATTGTAAGAAAGAATAGATTAAGTTATCGAGCTTTCCATCCATAACACCATTAACATCACTTGTTTCAAAATTAGTTCGATGATCCTTAACCATACTATATGGATGAAATACATATGACCTAATTTGTGAACCCCAAGCAATATCTTGTTGAACACCTTTTAATTTTTCTTTTTCTTTACGCTTCTTTTCTTCCTCTAATTGAAACAATTTAGCGCGTAAAGCATTCATAGCTGTTTCTTTGTTTTGAAATTGTGAACGTTGAGCCTGAGAAGTAGTTACAATTCCAGTAGGTAAGTGAGTAATTCTAACCGCACTAGAGGTTTTATTAATATGTTGTCCACCTGCACCACTTGATCTAAATACATCTATTCTCAAGTCAGCTGGATTAATATCTACTTCAATACTATCATCAATTTCTGGAATAACTTCAACACTTGCAAAAGATGTATGCCGTCTTTTAGCGGCATCAAATGGTGAAATTCTAACTAAACGGTGAACTCCCATTTCTCCTTTCAACAAGCCATAGGCATTAGTTCCTTTAATTAAAATACTTACACTTTTTACACCCGCCTCATCACCAGGTTCATAATCATCAATTTCAAATGTAAAGCCATGGGCTTCACTAAAGCGTTGATACATTCGCATAAGCATTTGCGCCCAGTCCATTGCCTCAGTACCACCTGCACCAGGATGAATTTCCATTAAAGCATTATTGGCATCATATTTACCTGATAAAAGTAAATTTAATTCATATTGGTGAAAACTATCTTTTAATTTTTCTAAATCAGTTTCTACTTCAACTTGCAAGTCATCATCAGGTTCTTCTTTTAATAACTCTAAAGCAGTTTCTTCATCAGAAAAAGCTTGTGCTAAGTCATTAAAGTGATCTCTTTTTTCTTTTAATTTATTTGTTTCACTAATTAATTTTTGAGCTGATTCTTGATTATTCCAAAAATCAGGATCAGCCATCTTTTCTTCATTAATTGCGATACTTTCATTTAAAGCATCAAAGTCAAAGAGACCTCCTGAAATGATTTAATTTAACACGTAATTCATCAAGTACAGTCGAAATTTCACTTATTTCCATTTTTTATCTCCTTTATGCAAAAAAGAGGAAGCTTTTGCCTCCTCTTTTATTATCAACTATCTTGCAATATTTTGTCTAATTTGAGCCTTCATAAATAAGCGAGTAGCATCAAATTCAATGTTGGCAACCATTTCTTCAAACATTCTATAACCAGCATCTTGATATTCAACTAATGGGTTAAGTTGACCATAACCACGCAAACCAATTGATTGCCGCAATTGATCCATTGCATCAATATGATCAGTCCAGCGATCATCAACAACTCTTAAAATAACAACCTTTTCAAATTCAAGCATTTGACTAGGATCAGATAAAGTTTCTTCTTTATCTTTATAATTCTCCTCTGCCAAGTTATAAAGCTTTTCTTTAAGTTCATCAGCAGATTTAATATTCTTCAAGTCAATCTTATCAGCAACTTCTTCATTGGTAAGACTTGAAACAATGAAGTCACGTAATGAATCGATTCGCCAATCTTTTTTGTCACCCTGAGTAAACATATCAACTTGATGAGAAATAGTCCGCTTAATCATTGGCATCAAGACATTTTTAAGTGATTTATCTTCTTCAATCACTTGCATTCTTTCACCATAAATAATTTCACGTTGTGTTCTCATAACGTCATCGTATTGCAAAGTTTGCTTACGAGTATCATAGTTATTACCTTCAACACGTTTTTGAGCTGATTCAACTTGACGAGTTATCATTCTACTTTCGATAACTTTATCATCATCATTGTCAGAAATTCGGTCTAAGAATACTTTTACTCGATCTCCACCAAATCTCTTCATCAAATCATCTTCAAGTGATAAGTAAAAGCGTGAATAACCAGGATCACCTTGACGTCCTGAACGTCCACGAAGCTGATTATCAATTCTACGTGATTCGTGTCTTTCAGTACCAATAACTGCTAATCCACCAAGTTCACGAACACCAGGCCCCAGCTTAATATCAGTACCACGTCCAGCCATGTTAGTAGCAATTGTAACTGCTCCTCTTTGACCAGCTTTCATGATAATTTCAGCTTCTTTAGCATGGTTTTTGGCGTTCAAAACAGCGTGAGGAATATTTTCTGCATCTAGCATTTTGCTCAAACGTTCTGAATTTTCGATTGCAACAGTACCTACTAAAACAGGTTGTCCCTTGGCATGTCTCTTTTTAATTTCTTCGACAACAGCTTTAAATTTAGCATCAAGTGTTGGGTAAAGAATATCTGGCATGTCTTTTCTTTGAATAGGACGGTTAGTTGGAATTGTGATAACTTGCATGTTGTAGATTTCACGAAATTCTTCTTCTTCCGTCTTAGCGGTACCTGTCATACCAGATAGTTTTTTGTACATTCTAAAGAAATTCTGATAAGTAATTGTAGCTTGAGTCTTAGATTCTTCTTGAATCTTAACTCCTTCCTTGGCTTCAATTGCTTGGTGTAAACCATCAGAATAACGACGACCTTGCATTACACGTCCAGTAAATGAGTCAACGATTAATACTTCCCCATCTTGGACAACGTAATCAATATCTTTAAGCATAATGTAGTTCGCACGTAAAGCCTGATCAATATGGTGAACTAAAACTTGGTTTTCAACATCATATAAGTTTTTAAGGCCAAAATGCTTACATGCCTTAGCAATTCCTTGACGAGTTAATGAAATAGTCTTGGTTGGCCAGTCAATCTTATAGTCACCATAATCCTTGTCATCATCAACATCATCGTCACTCTTATCTTCAGTTAAGGTTTTTACAAAACGATCTGCTCTAATATATTCGCCTGTGGCTTGTTGAGCTTCACCAGAAATAATCAATGGTGTTCTAGCTTCATCAATTAAAATAGAGTCAACTTCGTCGATAATTGCATAATTAAGTGGTCGTTGAACCATTTGTTCTTTATAAACAACCATGTTGTCACGTAAATAATCAAAACCTAATTCAGCGTTAGTTGAATACGTAACATCACAATTATATGCTGCACGCTTTTCATCTGGTGATTTTTCATTCAAGTTTAAACCAACAGTTAAGCCCAACCAGCGATATAACTGCCCCATTTCTTCTTCGTCACGTCCAGACAAGTATTCATTAACAGTAACTACGTGAACACCCTTGCCAGTAAGTGCATTAAGATAAACTGGCATAGTAGCTGTTAAAGTCTTACCTTCACCAGTCATCATTTCTGAAATATTACCAAAGTGTAGTGAAATACCACCAATTATTTGAACGCGATATGGATAAAGGCCTAAAACTCTCTTAGCTCCTTCACGACAAACAGCAAAAGCTTCTGGAAGTATATCATCTAGGCTTTCACCATTTTCAAGTCTTTTCTTAAATTCAGGAGTCTTAGCTTGTAACTGATCGTCACTTAATTTAGACATTTCATCAGCATAGCCTTCTACCTTATCTGCTAATTTTTCAAATTTTTTAAGTTCTCTTTTATCACTATCGTATAGTTTTTTTAAAATATTTACCATTAAATCGGTCCCTAAAATCTAATTTAAAGTCTAAAATACAAATGATATTTTACCATGTTATTAAAAAAAAGAAAAATAACTAATATAAAAGACCCCCTGAGTTTAATCCCAAGGGGTCCTAGAATATTTTAATATTTATTATTCATTAGTTTCAATCAAGCCATAGCGACCATCATTTCTCCGATATACAATGCTAGTACCATTAGTTTCAGCATCTTGGAATACGAAGAAGTCATGTTCAAGCATATCCATCTGCAAAATTGCCTCTTCAGGATCCATTGGCTTCAAACTTACACGCTTATTGCGGACAATATCAAATTCACTAGTAGGCTTTTCTTCTTCTGCTGGAGTTTCAATGAAGAAGTCCTTAACACCCTTTTCACGGCCTTTACGGTTAACACGGGTCTTATACTTTCTGATTTGACGTTCAAGTTTATCGGAAACAAAATCGATGCTCCGATACATATCATCAGAAGTTTCTTCAGCTCTCAAGACTAAGTATGGGAGGGGAATCGTTACTTCAACCTTAGCATCGTGGTTCTTGTAAACTTTCAAGTTAACGTGTGCAATAACATCTGAAGTTAATTCAAAATATTTTTCAAGCTTTTCCAAACGCCTTTCAACATAGCTTCTCAAAGCTTCAGTTACTTCAATATTTTCACCACGTACATTGTACTTTAACATAAAAGATTCTCCTTTCAACCGCTATGCGGTTTTTCTTTACACCTATATTATACCAAAAATGTAAGCACTTGCACGACCTTTATCGACTAATTGTAAAACTTTCTACATGTATATCTGGATATAGTTGCCAAATAGCATCTCTTGCGTGGTACAAGGTTCGTCCAGTTGTATAAATATCATCTAGAAGTAACACTTTGCCATTGGGATTTAACTGCTGCTTAGTCTTTTTTTCGAGATAAAAACTTTGAGGAGTTGCCAAACGTTCCTGACGATTTAACTCTCCTTGACTAATCTTTAAATCATATTTCTTCAAGATTGGACATAAAGGTACCAAATCTCGAAAAATTTCATAAATCGTGTCAAAGCCCCTTTTTTTGATATGACTTTCTGAGGTGGGAATGGGGATATAGTAATCAAAACCTAGTGGCACACGCGTTCTAATTAAAGCTGCTAATGCCTTGCCTACTTGATAGTCCCCATATCTTTTATATAACCTCATTGCATTATAAAACTGCACATCATATGCATAAATTGCTTGATTCTTTAACAAAGCTTGATATTTTTTCTGCCAAATTTGACAATCTTGACAAATTTCATTTTCTCCAGATTTTTGGCAGTACTTGCATCCCTTTTCTAAATAGGAAAAAGAATTTCGACAATCAAGGCACAGAATATCTACACTTTCAGATAAAGGATTAAACAAGTTATAAAAATTTAAAGCTGGTAAAAATTTATTTCCGCAAAGATAGCACCTCATCGGTTCATCCTCTTAATTTCTGAAATTGCTTGTCTAATGGGTAAAGTATATTTATGATAGCAAAATAAAACTAACCCATCTTGATCATCACTGCTTCTCCCCACTCTACCTGCAATTTGAATCAAAGATGCTCTTGTATAAATGGCATCATCAGCTGCTACAATAATTACCCAAACATGTTTAAAAGTAACTCCTCTTTCTAAAATAGTTGTGGTAATTAGAATATCAATCTTTTTATCTCTAAATTCCTGTACTTTATCAATCCGTGCTTCATCAGCCGCATGAACACCCTTTATTACCATTTCTTTCAATTGATGGCAGGCTTTTAAAGCTTCTAAATAAACTGGTATTTCGTTTATCCTTGGTACAAATAATAACAGCGGGTGGCCTGCTTTTATTACTAATATTATTTGCTTGAGTAGATGTTTATTTAACTGCTTTTTCTTCAAAAAAGGTTTTAAAAATAATTTTTCTTTAGGGACAGGTAAAAGTCCCCCATGAAAGCGTCTATTTAATAATGAAACTGTAATTTTTTTGTGTTTAATTTTTTCAAGTAAATCATCTGGTGGAGTTGCTGTTAAATATAACTTCATACCATCAGTTTTAACAGCATTATTGGCCCCAAAATGCAACATAGGACTTGGAGCGTAAGGAAAAGAATCCACTTCATCAATTATTAATAAATCAAAAGCATGATAAAATTTTAGCAATTGATGAGTTGTACAGATAATTAATTGTTCTGCTTCATAATCTTTATACTCTCGACCATGATACTTCCCTATTTTTATTTTAGAAAAAGCACTACTAATTCTCGGATATAATTCATTAACCACATCAATTCTAGGAGTAGCTATACAGGCTCTTAATCCAGCTTCTAAACATAATTTTAAGCAGTCAAATAACATCTCTGTTTTTCCAGCTCCTGTTACTGCATGAACTAAATGATCTTGTCGTTTTTTAAAAGCATAACAAATTTCTTGTGATACTTTTGCTTGTCTAGCTGTCAAATTCCCTGACCAAGTTAACAAATCATTTTGTTTTGAGTATGACTTATTACTTAAATCCCTAATTAAGTAGTCATTCTCACTCACTCTCCCTAGTCCAATGCACGCTCGACAGTAAAGTTTTTTCACAGCTATTTTAGTATTGCAATAGCTTCCACATCTCTGACAAATATTATTAATTATTCCGCTAATTTTTTCACAATTAGGAAATATGCTAGAATCATCTTGATTGATAATCCATTGTCTTCCTGCTAGTGAGGTATGATTTTCCATAAAATTTCCTCCCTAAATTTAATTACCCCCAAGAAAGGAGAATTTTTTTGTCAGAAAAAGAAAATTTTTTAACCATTAAAGAAGCTGGACAAAACGAATTAATAATAAAAAAGAGTCGTTTTATTGCAAGCTTCGCCAGAACAGATACTAAAGAGAAAGCCGAAGCCTTTGTCAAAGAAATATCCAAAAAATATCATGATGCTACTCACAATACCTATGCATATACAATTGGCTTAAATGACGATCAAGTAAAAGCCAGCGATAATGGCGAACCACAAGGAACTGCTGGAGTAGTTGAATTAAGAGCTTTACAATTAATGAAATTAAAAAATGTTACCGTTGTAGTAACTCGATATTTTGGTGGAATAAAACTTGGCGCAGGTGGATTAATACGAGCATATTCAAATAGTGTAACTGAAGCTGCCAAAGCGATTGGTGTTGTAAAAAGAGTATTACAAAAAGAATTAACATTCTCAATTGCCTATAATCGCCTAGATGAGATAAATCATTATTTAGAAGAAAACAACGTTTTTGTTTCTAATCGTGAATATGGAACTGATGTAACTTTTACACTATTTGTCGAAGATAAAGATATCGAACCATTAGAAACTGACCTTACTGATTTATTAAAAGGAAAAGTTGATTTAAAAGAAATCGGTCAGCGCTATAACGAAATTTTACTTAAAGAAGTCAACTATCATGAACAATAAAAAAACTGGGGTTTTACCCCAGTTTTTTGCATTAAAACTAATTATCTTTATTATCTCTACTTGTTTTACGTTTTAATTGATTAGGTTTTTCACCACCAAGATGCCAAACCTCAACCGTTGGATCACTTCTTCGAGTGCTATTTATCATTCTTTGAATCAAATTAAGCAATGGATGATATTTATCACCTAACAAACCAACTGACTCAACAAAAAATTCTAATGCAATCAGCAAACCTAAGATCAAAGGCCAAATTCCCCAAGAAGGTGATAAAAGGAAAAGCAGTGAAACAAACGAAAAGACTAATGAAATCCCATAAATACATAATACAGCCTGTCGATGACTAAGCCCCATTCTCATCAATTGATGATGCAAGTGATGCTTATCAGCTTGAGAAATAGGCTTATGATTTAATTTCCTACGAATCATTGCATAAACAGTATCAGTAATTGGCACACCTAAGATAATAATTGGCACAATTAAAGAAATAAAGGTTACATTCTTTAAACCTTTCAAAGATAAAATTGAAATCATAAAGCCTATATATAAAGCCCCTGTATCACCTAAAAAGATTTTAGCTGGATGGAAATTATATGGTAAAAAGCCCAATAAAGCTGCTGCCAAAATAAAACAAGCAATTGGAATATATAGTTCTTTAGTGTGAAGGAAGAAATATCCAACAACTCCCATCGTTGACAATGAAATTAATGAAACTCCAGTTGCCAATCCATCTAATCCATCAATCAAGTTAACTGCATTAGTTAAGGCTAATATCCAAAAAATGGTAATAGGTAAACTCCACCAACCTAAAGTAATAACTTGTTTGGAAAAAGGTAGAATAATTTCTTTCATTCTAATTCCAGCTAAGAAATAAATAATCATAGCAGCAATAATTTGTCCTGCTAGTTTTTGCTTAGGTTTTAATTCTAAAATATCATCAATTAAACCAGTTAAAACCATCACACTAGAAGCAAGTAAAATTGAAAAAGCTTCATGTGTTGGGAACTGCTCCCGCAATAAAATAAAAATTCCAATATTAAAGGTCACAAAAATACCTAATCCTCCAATTGTAGGCATAGGCTTTTTATTAACACGACGTGCATTAGGATTATCAACTGCTCCTAAAACAAATGCTAATCTTCTGATAAAAGGCGTTACAGCCGTTTGAATAATTACTAAGAAGAATAATTTTACAATAATTAAAAACATGTTTTTCTAAACTTTCTGCTAATATCTAGCGTTTATTATACAAGTTGTGAAAAATTAGTACAAATACAAAAAGGACTTATTTATACAAATAAGTCCTCTTTTTGGTTATTTAGCAATCGCCACCGCACGTTTCTCACGAATTACGGTTACTTTGATATTACCAGGATATTCCATTTCTTTTTCTATTTGGTTTCGAATATCTCTAGCTAAAATTGTCGTCCGATCGTCAGAAATCCTATCTGGTTCAACCATAACTCTAATCTCACGACCTGCTTGAATTGCAAATGCTTGACTAACACCTTGATAGCCTGAAGCAATTGTTTCTAATTGAGTAAGTCTTCTAATATAATTTTCTAATGACTCACTTCGTGCACCTGGTCTTGCTGAAGATATGGTATCAGCAGCCACAACTAACTCTGCAATAAACGATAATTTAGGCACATCACCATGATGAGCTGCAATTGCATTGACTACAATATCAGATTCATGGTACTTACGTGCTAATTCAACACCGATTTCGACGTGGGAACCTTCAATATCGTGGTCGATAGCCTTACCAATATCGTGTAATAATCCCGCGCGAACCGCTAATCTTTCATCTAAACCAAGTTCAGCCGCCATAGTTCCAGTTAACTTCCCAACTTCAATTGAGTGAGCCAGAACATTTTGGCCATAAGAAGTCCGATATTTAAGTCGACCTAAAACTTTTACCAATTCAGGATGCATTTTATGAATACCTAATTCAATCAAAGCTCCTTCACCAGCTTCATAAATATCATCATTGACCTCTTTACGAGCTTTATCAACCATTTCTTCAATTCTCGCTGGATGAATACGCCCATCTTTAATTAAACGTTCCATTGCTCTCTTAGCAATTTCTCGTCTAATTGGGTCAAAGCCACTCAAAGTCACAACTTTTGGAGTATCATCGATAATTAAATCAACACCAGTTAAGGCTTCAAAGGAGCGAATATTCCGACCTTCACGGCCGATAATTCTTCCCTTCATTTCCTCATTTGGCAGTTCGACAACTGACACCGTTGTTTCAGCAACAGTATCAGCCGCGCTACTTTGAATTGCATCTACCAAAATTTGTCGAGCAAAACGATCCGCCTTGGCTTGAGCCTGCTCATTACTATTTCTTATTAATTCAGCACGCTCACTGTCAAGTTGATTACTTAACTCAGCTAAAATTATTTTCTTAGCTTCGTCCTTACTTAATTCTGCTACTTCATAAAGCTTCTCTTTCCGCTGAGATAATAACTCATCGGCTTCAGTCTGCTTTTGAGTAAGGTCGGCTTCTCTTTGCTCCAACTGAGTCTTAGTTTGTGTGAGTTGAGCATCTTTTTTGCTCAAATCCTTTTCTTTTTCTTGAATGGCATCTTCTTTTTGTTGCAAACGAGCATCCCGATGACTAAGTTCAATTCTTTGTTTACTCAAATCATTTTCAGTTTGCTCACGATAAGCTCTAATTTCTTCTTTTGCTTCTAAAATTTGCGCTTTTTTATCGTTTTCTGCCTCTTGGCGAACTGTTTTAGCAGTTTGTTTAGCTACCTCAACTTCCGCCTTAATAGCATCTAATTTAGTATGGGCATTTTCAAGCAAATGTTGTGCATCATTACGTGCATTCTCTGCTTGTTTCTCCCAATGCAACTTTCTAATTAAATAACCAATGCCATAACCAATTAAAAGTGAAACAATAGCGATTAACACAGGAATTAAATCTGTTTTCATCATTATCACTATCGCCCTTTTTAAGAATTATACACACAAATTAATGATAAATTTTCCTATAAAATATGTCAACAAAAGTAAAAAGACCTTAGTTAAAAACCAAGGTCTAAATCTATTTCTTCAGTCTTATTTTTTACTAGCTTTTTCGCCACTTTTTTCATCCTGCTCAATTTTTTCCTTTATTTTTGCAGGATCTTCTTTTTCTTCAAGTGATTTTGCATCAATTCCATATGCTTCACGAACTTGAGTCATAATTTCATTATAGATGTCTGGATGGTCTTCCAAATATTGCTTGGCATTTTCTCGGCCTTGACCAATTCTATCTTCCTTATATGAGTACCATGATCCGGCTTTGTCAACAATATCCTTATCAACTGCCATATCTAATAATTCGCCAGATTGGGATATTCCTTTACCATACATAATATCAACTTCAGCAACTTTAAAAGGCGGTGCAACCTTGTTCTTCACAACTTTAATTTTCACACGGTTACCCACAACATCACTTGATTGTTTAATTTGTTCCGCACGGCGCACTTCAAGACGAATAGTTGAATAAAACTTTAATGCGCGACCACCAGGCGTTGTTTCCGGGTTACCAAACATAACGCCAACTTTTTCACGAATTTGGTTAATGAAAATGGCAATAGTCTTAGTCTTATTAATATTACCAGACAATTTACGTAATGCTTGACTCATCAATCGGGCTTGTAACCCAACGTGAGAGTCACCCATTTCTCCATCAATTTCAGCTCTAGGTACTAAAGCAGCAACAGAGTCAACTACCAAGATATCTATCGCTCCACTTGCAATCAATGTATCCGCAATTTGTAAGCCTTCTTCACCGGTATTAGGTTGAGATAAGATAAGTGAATCAATATCAACACCTAAAGCTTCTGCATAAGCTGGGTCCATTGCATTTTCTGCATCAATATATGCAGCAGTTCCTCCACGTTTTTGAACTTCTGCAACTGCATGCAAGGCCACAGTTGTCTTACCAGATGATTCAGGCCCATATACTTCCACAATCCGACCACGAGGGTATCCTCCTACACCGATAGCGGCATCAAGAGCCAAAGATCCTGTTGGGACAGTAGATATTTGAGTATCAACCTTTTCTCCCATGCGCATTACAGCGCCCTTACCAAAGTTCTTTTCAATTTTCTTCAGTGCTGCATCTAAAGCAGCTTGTTTCTCATCTTTAGCCAAAGTATTTCCTCCTTAAGCTAGTTACTAGTTAATTATACTTGCTACCTAGTTACAAATGCAAGCAAAAAACGAACTAGCGTTCATTTATTTACACATCATAAGATCCACCATTAATTAGATACCCGATTATTTGAATACGCGTGGTGCTAGTTAAATCTTTCTAGACAATAAGCCAAATTATAAGC
>JALBSH010000001.1:0-308673 GCA_022756575.1 Lactobacillus mulieris | reverse complement strand
AACAAGATTGGACTTTTTTATTAACTAAAACGATTTAACTAGCACCACGCGTATAGACTATTTATTTTTGTACTTTTAACCTTTATAGCAGCGATCTTGCTGAGGTTTGAAAAAGGAATAAGTAAATTGGGTTTAGTATTTATCCAATTAGTTTTAATGTTTGTTTTACCATTAACTGATTCTAAAGCAGGATTAGCATTTTTCCTTGCAGTTGGAATTTACATATTGGTAGAAGAAGTATTACTGCTAGCTTTTAGAAGAAAAATAAGCAAGATAACTAGTAATTTCTAACTAAAGTATTATTATTTAAGTAAATATATAAACAAGTATTTTCTTTTTGAAAGTAGGTAATTATAGTGAAAATTGCAGTTTTTAGTCCAAGTGAAAGTGAAAGAAAATTAATTGCAGCTACGGAAAAGAAATTCGGTTGTGAATTAAAATTGATTGATGATCCACTTTCTGCAGAAAATGTTGATCAAGTAGCTGATTGTAATGGAGTTTTGCTTAAACCACTTGGCAATTTAGATGATGAAATTGTTTATAAGAAATTAGCTGATTATGGTATCAAATCAATTGGTCTTCGAATTGTGGGAACTAATACAATTGATTTTGATCTAGCAAAAAAATATCACTTAACAGTTACCAATGTGCCAGTATATTCACCACGTGCAATTGCTGAAATGGCTGTAACTCAAGCAATGTATTTGAACCGCAAGATTGGCGAATTTAAGGCTAATATGGATAAAGGTGACTTTACCAATCCTGATAGTTTAATTAGCAATGAAATTTATAATAAGACTATTGGACTTATTGGAGTTGGACATATCGGTAGTGCAGTTGCTCAAATTTTTAGTGCCATGGGAGCTAAAGTATTAGCTTACGATGTGATTTATAATCCCGAAGTTGAACCATATTTAACTTATGCTGATTTTGATACTGTTTTGAAAGAAGCAGATATTATTTCACTTCATACGCCATTACTTAAGAGTACTGAGAATATGATTGGTAAAAAGCAATTTGCGGAAATGAAGAATGATGCAATTTTAATTAATGCCGCGAGAGGTGAATTAGTTGATACAGCTGCTTTGATTGAAGCACTTGAAAAACATGAAATTGCTGCAGCCGGACTTGATACATTAGCTCATGAATCAAGTTACTTCTTTAAGAAAGTTGATGATGCTCAAATTCCGGCTGACTATAAGAAATTAGCAGCTATGCCAAATGTAATTGTGACACCTCACTCAGCATACTTTACTAAAACTTCAGTTAGAAATATGCTTGAAATAAGTTTGAAAGATACACTTGCAATAGCCAAAGGTGAAAGAGCTCACTTTGTGGTAAGTCGTTAAGAATAAAAATTTTAATTATTAGCTAGGAAGGTCAAACCTTATGTTTGGCCTTTTTATTTAGCTTAAAAAAAGATTATTAATTTTAACTTGTGTTTATTTTTTTGTTAGATATAATACAGTAAAAAATTATTTTTTAGAGGAGTTTTAATGAAAAAATATCGCAATATCTATTATTTAGTAAATTTACTTTATAGCTTAGGTGTCGCAGTTTGGTCGGGGACTATTTACTTATTTATGCATCATATTGGTTATAGCTATGGAGAAATTAACTTTTTTCTATCAATATTTTGGGTTGTAACTTTTATAGCTGAAATTCCATCTGGTTTTATTGCAGATCATTTAGGCTATTTAAAGACAGCAAGTATTAGTAATTTAGTTAGGGCTACAGGCTTAGCAGTTCTTGCATTAAGTCCTAAAAATTTTCTTCTCTTGGCATTAAGCGCATTCTTGACAGCACTAGGCGATTCTTTAATGTCTGGTACACTACCATCATGGATTGCAAATAAAGCAGCTTTAAATAATGAAAAAGACCAGCTTGGAGAGATTTATTCAACTTATAGTTTAATTGCGAGTCCGTTTAATATGATTGTTGGTTTTATAGGAGCGCATTTTTTAGCCAATATTGATTTACGGTTACCTCTTTTGACAGGGGCTGCTTTTTTAGCGGTGACTTTTTTTATTTTAGTTGCATTATTTAAATATGATTCTCAAGCTGGTACACAGAAGTTGAGTTTTAAAGAACTCAATGTTGTTAGTGAGGTAAAAGAAGTTATTACAAATGAATATCAAACTTTTAAGTTTATTCTTTTGTGTTTGCCAATTTGGTTCATTAGTTCTGGTCCTATTGATCAATGGCAGCTATACTTTCAACATGGCAAAAGGGTAGATTCTGGTTCTATTTTGGTTGCAATTGGGATTGTAGGGTATATTGGTAGTTACATTTATCGCTATTTGTATAAGAAGAAAATTAATCAACTCTTTTTACTCATTTTTTCAGTGATTTTTTTAACCATTTCAATTGAATTGGTAGTTATGTTGAAAGGGAATTACTACCTGGCCTTGGGAATCTTTATGATTCATAACTTATTTGGAACTATTCAACAAATGATTCAAGGAACCTTGCTCCAAGAATCAATAAAAACAGAAAAGAGTAGGGCGACAATTGTATCAGTATGTAATGCACTTGATGCTGGGGTGTCAGTGCTGATTTTAAGCCTCAATGGCTATCTTTCTGATCATTATGGTATTGGACTAGCTTGGCAAAGTTTAGCGATTGTGGGATTAGTCTTATTCTTTGGAATGTTAATATATTATAAACGAGGACGAGTTAAACAAGCGTAAAAAAGACAGTTCGCAATGCGAGCTGTCTTTTTGATTATTAAAAATTTATTACTACTTCATGTTTGTCATGATTTCATCAATCAAGCCGTAGTCCTTAGCTTCTTGAGCAGTTAAGTAGTTATCACGTTCAGTATCTTTCAAAATCTTTTCAATTGGTTGCCCAGTTGTTTCGTGTAAGATTTCGTTTAATTTCTTTCTGCTCTTTAAAATTTCTTCAGCGGCAATTTGGATATCAGTTTGTTGACCTTGAGCTCCACCAAGTGGTTGGTGAATGAGCACAGTAGAGTTAGGCAAAGCAAAACGCTTACCCTTTGTACCGCTAGTTAAAAGAATGGAAGCCATTGAAGCTGCCATACCGATTGCAATAGTTGATACGTCAGACTTGATAAAGTTCATGGTATCCATAATTGCTAAACCAGAAGTAATTACACCACCTGGTGAATTAATGTATAGGGAAATATCCTTAGTATTATCTTGCGCATCTAAGAAAAGCAATTGGGCGATAATCGAGTTAGCCATTTGGTCATTAATTTCACCGCTAAGCATGATAATACGATCTTTTAATAAACGTGAGTAAATATCATATGCACGTTCACCACGTGCAGTTTGTTCAATAACTGTAGGTACTAACATTAGTTAACCTCCTAATAAAAATTAGCACTCATTTGAATACAGTGCTAATTAAAACACCTTTATTAAATTTAGTCAATAAAGGTGCCTTTTAAGTTATTTTTCTAATTTTTGACAATCAGGACATAAGCCATAAATCTTAATGTGAGAACTGCGGGTAATATAGCCTGTTTGTTTTTCGGTTTCTTGTCGCATTTTGCTTTCTATTTTATCAAAATTTGCGTATTCAACATCGGCGATTTTCCCACAATTGGTACAGATTACATGAAAATGTGGCTTAGCAAAGAAATCATAATGAGTTGAACCATCATTTCCATTATTAATTTCAATTACAAATCCTAAATCAACAAAAGTGTTAAGAGTATTATAAACTGTTGCAATACCTGTCTTTTCATCAGATAGAGAAATGTCATTAAAAATCATTTCTGCTGTTGGATGATTATGGTGGGTCATCAGGTAAATTAAAATCTTTAGGCGTTGCGGGGTTCTCTTTAAACCATGAGCCCGAATGATTTTTGCAGCTTGATCAGCAATCTTTTCTTCTGACAACTTTTCCACCTCCATCTCTTTTTCTAAAAATAGTTTAGCATAAAATTGAGTAATTGAAAGAAATAGAGCTTAGCAAAAAAGCATCCTTTTGGATGCTTTTCTTTAGTTCTTATCTTCGTGTTTTCTGATTATAGGTAAAATTACACCTAATGCAGTTAATACAATTGGAGTTAAGATATTTAAAAATAAAGTAAAGGGATCAGGTGAATAAATTCCAACTAAGCAACTAAAACCAGTCACAAAGAAGCACCAAAATCCAGCAAATAAAGCCAAGCCTTGATTTTTGGTCATTTTATAATTACTGGTAAATTTATCGGTTTGCTTTCGAAGAGCAATATATGCTGCAAAGACCCATAAATAACGTAACGGCATAGTTGTAGAATTTAATTTTACCAATTGAGCCATAACAGCAGTTGAACTTGGAACTAAAGCTTGTGCCAAGGTTAATCCACCAGAGAGGATAACAACCATCCATATTCCGTTGATATAAGCTCCATAACGATTTTTCTTGAGCAATTTACGTGGAATAAATTCTTTCGCCTGTTTGCTACCTAGTAGCATTCTTAATGGAGCGTCAATACTTAAAACTAATACTGCAAACTGGCCTATTACATTACACCATGCATATATATACAAGAAAAGATTCCCTAAATGATAATACTCGCCCAATTTTTGGAAGGCCCAATATGCTCCATTAGAAATATAGTTATTTAAGTCAGCATTAATTTCTTTAGTTGAAAACATCATAGCTACTGCAACGGTACCTAAAATGGCGGAAATAATTACCATGGTTGCAAGTAAAATCATCGCTTTAGGGAAGCCGCGACTTGGATCTTTAACTTTGTTAACATATGGAGAAATTTTCTCACAACCACCAACACCAAAGACTAAAATTGAAAGGGATGTAAAATACTTCCAATTAAAGGTTGGTATTAAACTTTTTAAGTTCCAATCGATATTATTAAAGCCAGCATGAGGGTTAATTGCAGGAGCGGCAAACATCATGATGATAAATAAAATTGACATGATGAACATGGAAGTACCAGCTAAAGTTGCCAGAGTTTTTAAAATACTTAATCCTTTGGTTGCTATCCAACAAAAGAATAAAAAGATAATTAATGTCGCTATTTGAACCCATGCCGTTGGTAGTGCATCAAAGTGTGTAATGTCGCCCCATATTCCCCAAGCCATAGCTCTTAAACCACCAGTTCCCTTGCTTGAGATATAAACTATGTGGCAAGCCCAATATGTCCATCCAGCATAATATGCCCATTTAGGCCCTAGTGTTGCATCTACCCAGGAACTTACGCCGCCTTCACTTTTTTGGAAAACAGCCCCTAATTCCCCGACCATCAATGCATATGGAATGAAATAAAGGGCAAACATTAGAATCCAACTGAAAATAACTTTGGTTCCGTCAAAATAAATATATCCATTTACAACGTTTCCAAATCCCCAGACAGTTGAAAATGCCATCATTGCTAAGGTGGTCCAGGCAATTTTTTTATTATGATTTTCGTTTGTCATACTAGTATCCTTTTCTTTATTAAAACAATACAATAACTAGGTGATATTATACAGGAAAGCTGAAAGCGCTTCTACTACTGAATTGCGTTTTTTGTTGACTTATTACTTTAAATTATGCAGAAAATATTGTATTCTACAAAGATGTGAAAAATAATGAGGAGAATTTTTATGAAGAAAAACCAGATTAGCTTATTTTCTGGCGTTATGCTAGCATTAAGCTCTTTAATTGGTTCTGGCTGGCTTTTTGGAGCTGGTAGTGCTGCACAAGTAGCTGGACCTAGTTCAATTATTTCATGGATTATTGGTGCGGCAATTATGATGTTAATTGCCTTTAATTATGTTGAATTAGGTACAATGTTCCCCGAAAGCGGGGGGATGAGTCGCTTCGCTGAATATAGTCATGGACAGCTTCTCGGCTTTTTAAGTGCGTGGGCTAACTGGGTTTCTTTAATTACCTTGATTCCGATTGAAGCAGTAGCTTGTGTTCAATATATGAGTAGTTGGCCATGGAGCTGGGCTAATTGGACTAGAGGCTTTTTTCATAATGGCACCATTACAAATGAAGGATTATGGGCGGTTTACTTGTTTATGTTTGTTTTTAGTTTGATCAATTTCGGGTCTGTTAAATTATTAACACGTTTTACAAGTTTAATTGCTGTTTTTAAGCTTTTGATTCCATCTTTAACAATCATTTTCTTGATTTTAGCCGGTTTTCATTCAAGTAATTTTGGTAATAATGTTTCTACTTTTATGCCTTATGGTACAAAAGGAATTTTTCAAGCTGTTACTGTTTCGGGAATTATTTTATCTTATGATGCTTTTCAAACAGTTATTAATTTAGCTGGTGAAATTGAGAAACCACATAAGAATATTTTTCGGGGAGTTTGGATTTCGTTATCTGTTACAGCCATTATTTATGTATTGCTTGAAGTTGCCTTTGTAGGAGCTGTTGAACCAACTATGTTAGCTAAGGTGGGCTGGCATGGGGTTGATTTTGCTTCACCATTTGCTGATATTGCTATTTTGCTAGGTTTGACGTGGCTTTCTGTTTTGCTCTATATGGATGCCTTTATTTCACCTTTTGGTACTGGTGTAACGTTTGTTGCAACAAGTGCTAGAACCTTGATGGCAATGACTAGGTCAGGAAATGTTCCCGCCTTTTTAGGGCGAGTTAATAAAAAGTATAAAACTCCACGTTATGCAATGGTTTGGGATTTAATTTTAGCAATGGCGCTAGTTTTCTTCTTTAGAAATTGGAGTGAATTAGCAACTGTAGTTTCAGTTTCAACTTTTGTAGCTTATGCTACAGGACCAGTTGCGGCTATTAGTTTGCGAAAAATGCGTCCCAACTTTAAGCGACCATTTAAATCAGTTCATTTAAAATGGGTTGCTCCTGTATCATTTGTTTTAACTGGATTAGTAATATATTGGGCAATGTGGCCAACTACAATTGAAGTTATCTTTGTTGTGTTGCTTGGGTTGCCAATATATTTTTACTACCAGTTTAAGAAAGAAAATAAAAATTTTGCTCAACAATTTAAGTCTAGTCTGTGGCTATTATCCTTCTTAGCTTTTATTTCAATAATTTCATATTTGGGAAGTAGTGCGTTTGGAGGAAATAATACTTTTAAATATCCATGGGACTTTGTAATTGTAATTTTGGCATCAATTGGCTTTTACATTTGGGGTGTAAAATCAAGTTATGATGGAGAAGACTTGAAAGATGCCGAAAAAGTAAATAAAGACGTTAGAATTGAAGATTAAAAAAGACTAGCCTTGGCTAGTCTTTTTTGTTGATTTAGAAAGCTTGAAAGCGTATGCTTTTTGGGTAACTATCAAATTGCTTTTTTTGGAGGACTTGTAGATGGCGATTACAGTGAATCTTTATTATATTGGTAAAAACGGCTCAGCTTTAAAATTTGTTCAAGAAATGAAAAATTTAGGAATAGTTGACGGAATAAGAAAGGAAGTTGGAAATATTAGATATGATTATTTTCAATCTTTAGATGATCCAGAAAAAATATTATTAATTGATAGTTGGGAAGATCAAACTGCTATTGATGCTCATCATCAAAGTCATTTTATGAAAGAGTTAGCCAAACTTAGGGAAAAATACGATTTACATATGGAAGTTGAACGGTACCAACAAATAAAAAATAATGCTAAGGATAAAAAATATATCAGAAAATAAAAAAGTCAGTAAGCATACTAGCTTACTGACTTAACTTATGGGCCCCCCGGGAGTCGAACCCGGATTTTAAGAACCGGAATCTTACGTGCGATCCATTACACTAAGGGCCCAAATCACATCAACAACTAGTATAGCAAAAAAATAAAAAATAGGAAATAAAAGTTTTGTAAGCGGAAATATTTATTTTTTCTAAAATACTTGAAATTAATTTGGGTCATTGTTATACTTAAATCGTCGAAAGGGAAATGTTGGAATTGAACAAAAGTCACGTTTCTCTTATATTTTTAAGCGTATTGGGTCAAAAAATGACAACAACATGGTCAGATAATGTCCCATAAGAAGGAGGCAGGCTATGGACACGGATTTTACCTTGCTACAAAACCTGGTTCCAGATGTCTTAAAAATTTCTCGACAGCGTTATCAAGTCCTTGAACAAATATCTTTAAGGTATCCTGTTGGACGTCGTGCTGTAGCTCAACAGCTCGGTATGAGCGAGCGAACGGTAAGAACAGAAACAGAATACTTAAAGAAATTAGGTTTAATTGAAATTAAACCTTTTGGGATGTATCTCACTGAAAAAGGTGAGGAAACGCTGAAAGATGCAACTAGCCTTATAAATCGGTTATTCAATGCGAGCCAAGCTGAAATTAAGCTGGCAAAGAAATTGAAGATTGCTAGAGCAATTATTGTTCCAGGTGATGCCGATTTACAGGAGCGGGTATCAATCTTAATGGGAGAGAAGCTTAATTCAGCTCTCGATTTATTATTACCATTAGGAAGTAGTATTATTACCGTTTTAGGTGGTGCTACTTTAGCTAAAGCTTCGAAAGTCTTATCAAGTTCACTTAGTAAAAATCGCGATTTAGAATTTGTTCCAGGTCGTGGTGCGTTAGGTGAAAGTGTTGAAACGCAAAGTAGTACGATTGTTCAAGAAATGGCGAAGGCTACAGGGGGCAAATATAAAACATTATACTTGCCTGAAAATGTATCTAAAGATGCTTATCGCTCTTTGATTCGTGATCCCGCAATTAGTGATGTATTGCAAGATATATCACAATGCGATGTTGCAATTCACGGAATAGGCTTAGCTGAGGATATGGCTAAGCGCCGTGGTTATGATTCAGTTGCTTTATCAAGAATTCGAGCAACTGGCGCCGTCTCCGAATGTTTTGGGTGTTTTTTCGATGAGAATGGTAAGATGATTGAGCGGATCCCTCGAATTGGCCTGCAATTTGAAGATCTTAGCAAAATACCTCATATATTTGCATTTGCCGGTGGTCATTCCAAGGCTAAGGCAATTAGCTCTTATATGCACAATGCACCGAGTCAAACATGGCTAATTACAGACGAATGTGCCTCAGATTTGATTTTAAAGGGGCAATAAGGCTCTCTTTAAAATAAAAATAATGTTATTACTAGTTCCTAAGGAGGACTTTTGGACATGACAGTTAAAATTGGTATTAACGGTTTCGGTCGTATTGGTCGTTTAGCTTTCCGTCGTATTATGGATTTAGGCGAAAAGTCATCAGATATTGAAGTTGTTGCAATTAACGACTTAACAACTCCAGCTCTTTTGGCTCACCTTCTTAAATATGACTCAACTCATGGTACTTTCAACCACGAAGTTTCAGCAACTGAAGACTCAATCGTAGTTGATGGTAAGAAGTACCGTGTATACGCTGAACCACAAGCACAAAACCTTCCATGGGTTAAGAACGACGGTGTTGACTTCGTTCTTGAATGTACTGGTTTCTACACTAGCAAGGCTAAGTCACAAGCTCACCTTGATGCTGGTGCAAAGAGAGTCTTAATTTCTGCTCCTGCAGGTAACGACCTTAAGACTATCGTTTACAGCGTAAACGATGATACTTTAACTGCTGATGACAAGATTGTTTCAGCTGGTTCATGTACTACTAACTCATTAGCACCAATGGCTTCAGCATTGAACAAGGAATTCGGTATTGAAGTTGGTACTATGACTACTATCCACGCATTCACTTCAACTCAAATGGTATTAGATGGTCCAGTTCGTGGCGGTAACTTCCGTGCTGCTCGTACTTCATCAGCTAACATCATTCCTCACTCAACTGGTGCTGCAAAGGCTATCGGTCTTGTAATTCCTGAATTGAACGGTAAGTTACAAGGTCACGCACAACGTGTTCCAGTTGTTGACGGTTCAGAAACTGAATTAGTATCAGTATTGAGCAAGAAGGTTACTGCAGACGAAGTTAACGCAGCAATGAAGAAATACGAAAGTGCTTCATTCGCATACAACGATGACCAAATCGTTTCAAGCGACATTCTTGGTATGACTGCTGGTTCAATCTTTGACCCAACTCAAACTGAAGTAACTACTGCTGGCGACAAGCAATTAGTTAAGACTGTTGCTTGGTACGACAACGAATACTCATTCACTTGCCAAATGGTTCGTACTTTATTGAAGTTTGCAACTCTTTAATCAACAGCTAATATTTAGTAACTGATTATTTTGTTGTTTGAGAAGGCGGAGGGGATTACTCCCCTTCGTCTTTTTTCGATTATTAACCATTGGAGGTAATTTTTAATGGCTAAATTAATTATTTCTGACCTTGATGTTAAAGGTAAGAAAGTTTTAGTTCGTGTTGACTTTAATGTCCCAATTAAAGATGGCGTAATTGGTGATGATAACAGAATTGTTGCTGCATTGCCAACTATTAAATACATCATTGATAATGGTGGTAAGGCAATTTTGCTTAGCCACTTAGGTCGTATTAAGTCAGACGCTGACAAGAAAGAATTGTCACTTGCACCTGTTGCAAAGCGTTTAGGCGAATTGCTTGAAAAAGATGTAGAATTCGTACCATCAAACGAAGGTAAAGAAGTAGAAGACGCAATTGCTAAAATGAACGATGGCGATGTTTTGGTAATGGAAAACACTAGATTCCAAGACATTGACAATGATTTTGGTAAGCGTGAATCAAAGAATGATCCTAAGCTTGGCGAATACTGGGCAAGTTTAGGTGACCTTTACGTAAATGATGCATTTGGTACTGCTCACAGAAGTCATGCATCAAACGTTGGTATTGCTACTGCAATGAAAGCAGAAGGCAAGAAGGTTGCAGCAGGCTTCTTGATGGAAAAGGAAATCAAGTTCTTGGGTAATGCAATTGCTAACCCTGTACACCCATTTGTAACTATTCTTGGTGGTGCAAAGGTTTCAGATAAGATTAGTGTTATTACTAACTTAATTCCTAAATCAGACCACATCTTAATCGGTGGTGGTATGGCATACACATTCTTGGCAGCTCAAGGTCACAAGATTGGTAAGTCATTATTTGAAGCTGACAAGGTAGAACTTGCTAAGGAATTATTAGAAAAAGCCAACGGTAAGATTGTTTTACCAGTTGATAACGTTGCAGCTACTGAATTCTCTAATGACGCAAGTCGTGAAGTTGTTGGTGATGACATTCCTGACAATGAAATGGGTCTTGACATCGGTCCTAAGACTGTTGAATTATTCAGAAAGACTTTACAAGGTGCAAAGACTGTTGTTTGGAACGGACCTATGGGTTGTTTCGAAATGCCAAACTTTGCCGAAGGTACTTTAGAAGTTGGTCGTGCAATGGCTGACTTACCAGATGCAACAACTATCATTGGTGGTGGGGACTCAACTGCTGCAGCTAAGCAATTAGGTATTGCACCTAAGATTACCCACATTTCTACCGGTGGTGGTGCATCACTTGAATACCTTGAAGGTAAGGAATTACCTGGTATTGAATGTATTTCTGATAAATAGAAAGGGCATTATTAATGCGTACTCCAATTATTGCTGGTAACTGGAAGTTACATATGAATCCTGCACAAACTGCAGAATTTGTTAAAAGTGTTAAAGATAAGCTTCCTGAATCAAACAAAGTTGAATCAGTTATCGCTGCACCCGCAGTTGACCTTGACGCTCTTATTAAAGCTAGCGAAGGCTCAAACTTATCTGTTGCTGCTGAAAACTGCTACTTTGAAGATGAAGGTGCCTTCACTGGTGAAACTTCACCTAAAGTTTTGAAAGAAATGGGCGTTAAGTACTGCATCATTGGTCACAGTGAACGTAGAGACTACTTCCATGAAACTGACGAAGACATTAACAAGAAAGCTAAAGCAATCTTTAGAAATGGTTTATTACCAATTATCTGCTGTGGTGAATCTCTTGAAACTCGTGAAGCAGGTAAGGAAGAAGAATTTGTAGTTGATCAAATCAAGAAGGCTCTTGATGGTTTAACTAGTGAACAAGTTTCATCACTTGTTATTGCTTATGAACCAATCTGGGCTATCGGCACTGGTAAGACTGCTACAAGTGATCAAGCTGAAGAAATGTGTAAGACTATTCGTGAAAGCATCGCTAAGCTTTACAATGAAGAAACTGCTGAAAATGTAAGAATTCAATACGGTGGTTCTGTAAAGCCTGCTAACGTTAAGGAATTAATGGCTAAGCCTAACATTGATGGTGGTTTAGTTGGTGGTGCTTCACTTGAAGTTGAATCATTCTTAAGTTTAGTTAATTACCAAGACTAAAATTTGGTATAATAAATAAGTAAAGTAATATTTACAAAAATACATAAAGGAGATTTCCAATGTCTGTAATTACTGATATCCACGCACGCGAAGTCCTTGACTCACGTGGTAACCCTACTGTTGAAGTTGAAGTTTACACTGAATTAGGTGGCTTCGGCCGTGCAATCGTTCCATCAGGTGCTTCAACTGGTGAACACGAAGCTGTTGAATTACGTGATGGTGATAAGTCACGTTTTAACGGTACTGGTGTTTTAACTGCTGTTAAGAACGTTAACACTGAAATCGCAAAGGCAGTTATTGGTTTAGACGTTACTGACCAACGTTTAATTGACCAAACTATGATTGACCTTGACGGTACTCCAAACAAGGGTCGTCTTGGTGCTAACGCTATTTTAGGTGTTTCTTTAGGTGCTGCTCGTGCAGCTGCTGATGAATTAGGTATGCCACTTTACGAATACCTTGGTGGCCCTAACGCTCACGTATTACCAACCCCTATGATGAACGTTATTAACGGTGGTAAGCACGCTGACAACAACGTTGATATCCAAGAATTCATGATTATGCCTGTAGGTGCTAAGTCAATGCACGAAGCTGTAAGAATGGGTGCAGAAACTTTCCACGCATTAAAGGCTTTACTTAAGGAACGCGGTGACTCTACTGCTGTTGGTGATGAAGGTGGTTTCGCACCTAACCTTGCTAACAACGAAGAACCATTTGAAGTTTTAGTTGAAGCTATCCAACGTGCTGGTTACAAGCCAGGTGACGACATTGCTATCGCAATGGACTGTGCTGCTTCAGAATTCTACAACAAGGAAACCCACAAGTACGTAACTGTTGCTGATGGTCGTGAATACACTGCTGAAGAATGGACTTCATTACTTGAAAGCTTAGTTGAAAAGTACCCAATCATCTCAATCGAAGACCCATTGGACGAAAACGAATGGGACGACTGGAAAGGCTTTACTGACCGTTTGAGCAAGAAGGTTCAAATCGTTGGTGACGACTTATTCGTAACTAACACTAGCTACCTCAAGAAGGGTATCCAAATGGGCGTAGCTAACGCAATCTTAATCAAGGTTAACCAAATCGGTACTTTGACTGAAACTTTCGAAGCTATTGAAATGGCTAAGGAAGCTGGCTACACTGCTATTGTTTCTCACCGTTCAGGTGAAACTGAAGACACTACTATTGCTGACTTGGTTGTTGCCACTAACGCTGGTCAAATCAAGACTGGTTCTATGTCAAGAACTGACCGTATCGCTAAGTACAACCAATTAATGAGAATTGAAGAAGAACTTGATTCAGCTGCTGAATTCAAGGGTATTCACTCATTCTACAACTTACACAAGCAATTCTAATTTGATTGTTGATTAGAAGGAAAAAGGTCTGCTTAATGCAGGCCTTTTTTCTTTACCTTTTTTCACTCATAATATCGCAATCTTTTCGCGACTATGGTACACTTGTAACAGTGATTATTATTTTTTATTAATGGAGGCAGCATATTGTACAATATAATTATGACGCTTCTCATCATCGTATCTATTTTGATTGTTATTGCAACGATGATGCAACCACAAAAACAACAAGATGCCCTAAATGCCTTGTCAGGTGGGGCAGTATTTAGTGGTCAATCTAAAAAGCGTGGTTTTGAAGCATTTATGGAAAAGGTAACTTCAGTATTATTAGTCCTTTTCTTCTTATTAGCTTTTGTCCTTGCATATTTATCAACTAAGTAATTTTTAGCCTCCCGATCTTATTTTGGGAGGCGTTTTTTATAATTGAATAGAGGTAGATTAATGGCTCAAGATGAGAGAGTTTTAGCCACAATATTGGAAATTTTTCGGCATAATCCACAAAGAAAATTTAGAGTAAATCAATTGGAGAGAATGTCTAGTCGCGATCATATCAAATTTGCTGAATTAGTAAAGGCATTGACTTTTCTTGAACAAGAAAAACAAATTGTGACAGATGGTAATGGGGAATATCAATTAGCAAGTGTTGATACTGAGATTACTGGTATTTTTAGAGCGAATGAAAAAGGGTTCGGCTTCGTCAGAATTGATGATGAAGAAAATGCTGATGACATTTTTGTTGGACCTGACAATACATTGCTTGCTTTAGATAGTGATTACGTTAGAGTAAAAATTATCGCAAATGGTAATCCATGGAATGGTAAAGGACCTGAGGGTAAAGTAATTGAAATTTTAGAACGAGGGGTAGAAACTCTTGTTGGGGAATTCTATCCTTTGACAGATGTTCAGGTAAAACTTAGTGGATTTTGCGGATATGTAATTTCAAGTAATAAGAAATTTAAGAATTATAAAATTTATACACCAGTTGATGGAATTACGCCACAAATGGGTGATATGGTGAAGGTTTCTATTAGTCAATATCCAACTGAGGATATGCCTGAAAATATGCAGGGGGCTATTTTAGAAACTATTGGTAATAAAAATGATCCAGGTGTTGATATCATGTCAATTGTTGCAGCACATGATATTAGAACTGAATGGCCTGAAGATGCAATGAAGCAGGCAAATGAAATACCTGACCATATTGAACAAGGTGAGTTGGCTAATCGAGTTGATATTAGAGATCAACCTGCAGTTACAATTGACGGTGATGATTCAAAGGACTTTGATGATGCAGTCGTTTTGTGGAAGTTACCTAATGGTAATTACCATTTGGGCGTTCATATTGCCGATGTAGCACATTATGTGAAAGAAAATTCACCATTGGATAAAGAAGCATATCAAAGAGGAAATTCCACATACTTGGTAGATCGTGTTATTCCGATGTTGCCATTTAGACTCTCAAATGGTATTTGTTCAATTAATGAAGGTGTAGATCGCCTGGTATTATCTTGTGATATGGAAATCACTCCAGAAGGTAAGAGAGTGGCGTATGATATCCATCCTTCAGTTATGCGCTCACATGGACGCTTAACTTATAATAAAGTAAATGAAGCTTTAACTAAGCCAGCAAATGAATTAGAAGAAAAGTATGCAAAATTGCAGCCAATGCTGAAGAAAATGGCTAGTTTACACGAAGCTTTGTATAATCAGCGTCATGACCGTGGGGCAATTGATTTTGAAGAACCAGAAGCAAAGATTATCGTTGATGAAAAAGGTAAACCAGTAGATATTGTGCTTCATAATCGTGGAACAGCTGAAAAAATGATTGAATCATTTATGTTATTGGCTAATGAAACAGTTGCAGAAGCATTCTTTAAAAAACATGTTCCTTTTCTTTATCGAGTGCATGAAACTCCTGATGCAGAGAGAATTCAAAGCTTCTTTGAATTTGTTTCTGCGTTAGGCTTAAATATTAAGGCTGATCCAAATGATGTTAAGCCAATTGACTTGCAAAAAGTAGTAACCAAAACTTTGGGAACTCCTGAAGAAGCAGTTGTGCAAATGGTTATGCTTCGTTCTCTTAAACAAGCGCATTATTCTGATGAACCATTGGGACACTTGGGGATTGCAGCTGAATTTTATACCCACTTTACATCACCAATTAGAAGATATTCTGATTTGATGGTTCACCGGATGATTCATGAATATACAGACTCCAACTTGTCAGAAGATACTCAAAAACATTTTGGACCGATTTTACCAGATGTTGCAGAGCAAACTTCAACTCAGGAAAGAAAGTCTATTGATACTGAGCGAGAAGTAAATGATTTAAAGATGACCGAATTTATGTCTGATCATGTTGGTGAGCATTTTGATGCAGTAATTTCATCAGTAACTAGTTTTGGAATGTTCATTCAACTGCCAAATACAGTTGAGGGGTTAATTCATATTTCTAACTTGACTGATGATTTCTATAATTTTGATGAAAAGACTTTAACTTTAACAGGTCGAGGAACCCATCGCCAATTTAAGATTGGAATGCCACTTAAAGTAACTTTAATTAATGCAAATGTAGAACAGCATCAATTAGACTTTGAAATCTATGATCCAAATGCTCCGAAGAAAGAGCATAATGATCGTGGTATTCGTCGCCCTAGACGTAGAGATGATCGGTTGGGTCGAGGAAGTCGCAATCGAGATGGAAACCGTAGTGGCCACAAATCTCGCAATTCAAGAGATAATAGAGGTAGAAGACGTTATAAATAGGAGCGTCGTCATATGAAAAATGAAACAAATAATGTTTTAGCGCAAAATAAAAAAGCCAGCCATGATTATTTCATCAAAGAAACAATTGAAGCTGGTATTGCATTAACTGGAACTGAAATAAAATCTGTACGAGCAAGAAGAATCCAATTAAGGGATGGTTATGTACAAATTTATAATGGTAATGCTTATCTGGAAAATGTTCATATTAGTGAATATAAACAGGGAAACATTTATAACCATGATCCATTGCGACGTCGGCAATTACTTTTACATAAAAAAGAAATTCGCAAATTAGCAGAAATTCAGGCTCAACAAGGGATGACTATTATTCCCTTGAAGGTTTATTTGAAAAAGGGTTTTGCTAAAATCTTGCTTGGTGTTGGACAAGGTAAAAAGCAATACGATAAGCGGGAAACAATAAAGAAGCGCGATCAAGAGCGTGAATTACGGCGCAAGTATCGCGTTTAAGTCTTAATTACAATCTGTTGAAAGCTGATTATTGAACTTAAATTTAGGTAGTTCAAGTGGAGTAGCGGACCATTGGCTGAATAAGCCAGCTACTAATAAAATATAAGGTATATCTTGATATTTTTTAATATCGCAAACTAATGCTAATCCAGAATCGATAATCATGCTTTCGCAACTAGCAATTTTCTTAAAAGTGCTCCTAAATTCATAGGAGCCTTTTTTAGTACTCCCAGTTATTAAATAATTCTTTTTAGTTAGGAACATTGGAAATTCAACGTTAGTTACTTGTTTAACTTGAGCTAAATCATAATCAATAATATCAATAGTATAACTGGTTAAAATACTCCGTCCATCTTGGTATAGACGCCCGATTTCATTATGGTTAATATCAGTTAAAAAAAGCGTGTGATTAGAATTATGTAGTTTTCCCTGGATAAAAAATTGTGTTTGACCAGCTGGGTCGACAACAGGAATTTGGCCATAATTTTTTTGTTGATTAAAAAGTAAAATTAATTTCATTTTTGAACCTGCTCTTGAAAAATTTTTAAAATTACAGACTCCCTAATTAGTTTCATGATAACATATAAAGGAAAGAAAGAGTTGATTTTGCGATGAAAGAACTTATTGGAAATGATTGGGATCA
Organism: Lactobacillus mulieris; assembly: GCA_022756575.1. Taxonomy (GTDB): domain Bacteria; phylum Bacillota; class Bacilli; order Lactobacillales; family Lactobacillaceae; genus Lactobacillus; species Lactobacillus mulieris_A. Next base: position 291,309 of record JALBSH010000001.1, on the reverse strand, counting down.
GGTTTTAGGACCGGTCTTTTCAAGTGAATCTTACCAAAAATTGCATAACTTCTTAAAAGAAGAATATGCAAGTAAACAAATTTATCCGGATATGTATCATATTTTTACCGCTTTTAAATTAACTAGTTTTAAAGATACAAAGGTGGTTATTTTAGGACAAGATCCCTATCACAACCCAGGCCAAGCAACAGGGATGAGTTTTTCAGTAAATCCTGGGATTGCGTTACCACCATCTTTAAAAAATATTTATCAAGAATTATATGATGATGTTGGTTGTATTCCTGTAAAGCATGGTTACTTGAAAAAATGGGCAGACCAGGGTGTGTTACTTCTTAATGCGGTATTAACCGTGCCCTATGGACATGCCAATGGTCATCAAGGAAAAGGCTGGGAAGAAGTTACTGATCAAGCAATTAAAGCTTTAAGTGAACGTGGAGAAGTAGTTTTCATATTATGGGGAAAATTTGCTCAGAACAAGATTCCTTTAATAGATGAAAGCAAAAATGTCATCATTAAGTCAGCCCATCCAAGTCCCTTTTCAGCTAGATATGGATTTTTTGGTTCTCGACCATTTTCAAGATGTAATACCGCTTTAACGAAATGGGGGAAACGGGCAATAGATTGGCAATTACCACAAGAAGTTGAAATAGAAAAATAAAGGAGCTTGTCATGAGTATTTTTGATGAATTAAAAGAAAAAATTGTTGGACAGGAAAAAGTAATTGTTTTTCCTGAAGGAGAAGATGAGCGTGTATTGAAAGCAGCTGTTAAATTAAAGAATGAAGGGATTATCCAACCACTCGTGTTGGGTGATGAAACTCAAATAAAGCAAACTGCTAAAACACATGAGCTTGATTTAACAGGATTGAAAATTATTAATCCCAAAAATGACATTAGAAAAGATGATTTTGCTAAGCAATACTATGAACTGCGTAAGGGAAAAGAAAGTGAAGAACAAGCAAAAAAGCAAATTTCAGACCCAAATTATTTTGCAAATATGCTTGTGTATAATGGCTTGGCAGATGGTTGTGTATCTGGAGCAGCTCATTCAACTGCAGATACTGTACGACCAGCACTAAAAATTATTAAAACTCAAGCAGGTATGAAACGAGTAAGTGGCCAATTTATCATGGAAAAAGGCCAGCAAAGATATATTTTTAGTGATTGTGCTATGAATATTGACCCAGATGCAGATACTTTAGTAGAAATTGCATATCAAGCGGCCCAAACAGCTAAAATGGTTGGATTAGAACCAAAACTTGCATTTTTAAGTTTTTCAACGATGGGATCAGCTAAGGGAGAAATGGTAAGTAAAGTGCAAGATGCAACTGCTAGTTTTAAAGAAAAGTATCCTGAAATTAGTGCAGATGGAGAAATGCAATTTGATGCAGCTTTTGTACCAAGTGTTGGGGCTAAGAAAGCACCAGATTCAAATGTTGCTGGTCATGCTAATGTCTTTATTTTCCCAGAATTACAATCTGGAAATATCGGCTATAAGATTGCACAAAGATTAGGTGATTTTACAGCGATTGGACCAATTTTGGCAGGTTTAGCAAAACCGGTTAATGACCTATCACGGGGATGTAGTAGTCAAGATGTCTATGAAGCAGCAATTTTAACAGCAGCACAAAGTTTGGATGTAGAATAATGAAATTAGAAATTAATTCAGCTCAAGAAATGCAAAAATTAGGGGCTAGTCTTGGAAAAGTAGCAAAACCTGGTAGCTTACTTTTGTTAAATGGTGATTTAGGTGCTGGTAAAACCACAATGACACAAGGTTTAGCTCGAAGCTTAGGAATTAGACGTCCAGCTAAAAGTCCGACTTTTACGATTGTAAGAGAGTATCGTGAGGGACGTTTACCACTTTTTCATATGGATATGTATCGTCTTGAAAATGACGATTTGGCAAGTATTGATTTAAATGGCTATTTAAATGAGCAAGGAATTGTAGTAATTGAATGGCCGGAAATTATTATGAATGACTTGCCAGACGATTATTTGCAGTTAACTTTAAAACGAGTTGATGATTCTTGGGATTCAACTAAGCGAGTAGTTGAAGTTAATGCACAAGGAAAGCAAGCTAAAGATTGGCTAGAAGATACATTAGCTAAGTTTGAAGAGTAAGAAAAAGACGTAATTGAACACATCGTTCAGTTACGTCTTTTTATCTTACCTTTGCTCAATTAAATTCTTGATTGCTTCATCACCCATTTTTTCATTTTGTTTAATCAAAATTCCGGCACAAGCTTCACTGTCACTTAAAGCATTATGGTGATGCCAGAGTTCAACGTCCAATGCTTCAGCAACAGTATTAAGTTTGTGATTTGGTAAATCAGGTTCAAATAAGCGACTAGTTTTTAAGGTGTCAATCACTAGATAATGGGGTTCATCGATATCATATCTGGCTAATGACATTTTTAAAACATTAGCATCAAATCTGGCGTTATGTGCCGCAACAAGCATCCCTGGTTGGTATAAGGCTTTGATTTTTGGCCAAACTTCAGCCATCGTTGGTGCATCTTTAACATCATCCGGAGTGATTTGATGAACTTGGATATTGCGTCCATCAAATGGCATTTGCGGATTAATTACCGTATAAAAACGATCTATAATCTTGTTATTTCTGACCATTACTAGTGCAAGAGAACAGGCACTTTCGGGATGGCGGTTGGCGGTTTCAAAATCCATGGCAATAAAATTCATCTTAAAATTCTCCTTAAATGTAAACAATTTCAGTATAGCATACTACTGCGTAATAACGCGCTTTGCGGTAAAATAAAAAGGATGAAAAAATTGGAGGCTCCTAAATGAAAATAGATTCTTTAATTAAGCAGAATTATAATATTTCAAAGCAGATACCTTTGAGTCGATATACTTTTACTAAAACCGGTGGAGAGGCAGAATATCTGGTTCTTCCAAAGAATCTGGAGCAGCTGCAGATGTTAGTTGCTGCAGCAAATGAAGATGGCTTAGATATTACTGTTATTGGTAATGCATCAAATTTAATCATATCTGATAAAGGGATTGCTGGTTTAGTAATTATTTTAACAGACATGAATGAAATTAAGCTTGATGGAGATATAGTTGAGGCCCAAGCTGGTGCAACAATCATTAAAACAGCTTTTTTTGCTGCTAATCACGGTCTGTCAGGTTTAGAGTTCGCTGCAGGGATTCCTGGCAGTGTTGGTGGTGCCGTCTTCATGAATGCTGGGGCATATGGTGGCGAGAGTGAACAAGCTATTTCTGAAGTTACAGTTTTAACTAGAACTGGTGAAATTAAGCATTATAGCCATGATGAGATGCAATTTAGTTATCGTCATTCATTGGTTCAAAATACTGGAGATATTGTAGTTAGTGCCCGTTTTAAGTTGAAAGCTGGCGATAAGCTTAAAATCCTAGATGAAATGAATTATCTTAATGCTTTGCGTGCCTACAAACAACCACTTGAATATCCATCTTGCGGGAGTGTCTTTAAGCGTCCAACAGGTCATTTTGTCGGCCCAATGTTGATTAAGGCTGGCTTGCAAGGAAAGCAAATTGGTGGAGCACAATTATCAACTAAGCATGCAGGATTTATTGTTAATAAAGGTGGGGCAACAGCTACAGATTATTTAAATCTAATTCATTACATTCAAAAAACAATTAAAGAGCAACGCGGAATTGATTTACATACTGAAGTTAGAATAATTGGTCGTGATATTGAGGGGGAGAGTAAGTGAACATCATTGAATTAAAGAATGTAACTAAGCGTTATGATGATGGCTTTGTAGCTTTAAAAGATATTAACTTAGAGATTGAATCGGGTAAATTTTATTCTTTGCTTGGTCCAAGTGGTAGTGGAAAAACAACTATTTTACGAATTATTGCCGGTTTTACAGAAGCAACTAGTGGCCAAATTTTGTTTGATGGTCAAGATATTACTAATTTAGATGCTTCTAAAAGACATTTAAATACCGTCTTTCAAAATTATGCCTTGTTTCCACATTTAGATGTCTACGAAAATGTTGCTTTTGCTTTAAAGCTGAAAAAAAGACCAGAATCTGAAATTAAACAAGCTGTTAAAGAGGCTTTACATACTGTTCGCCTAGATGGGTATGCTAATCGTGAAATATCTGAATTATCAGGTGGACAGCAACAACGGGTTGCTATTGCCCGGGCAATTATTAATAAACCAAAGGTACTTTTACTAGATGAGTCCTTATCTGCACTAGACAAGCGTTTACGTAAAGAAATGCAGTTTGAATTACGGGCTATTCAAAAGAAATTAGGTATTACATTTATATTTGTAACTCACGATCAAGAAGAAGCTTTGGCAATGAGTGATGAAATCTTTGTTTTAAATGAAGGACAAATTCAGCAATCTGGGACACCAGTGGATATTTATGATGAACCAGTTAATGATTTTGTAGCTCGCTTTATTGGAGATTCTAATATTGTCCCTGGTCGAATGGTTCAAGACTATGAAGTGGAATTTGTTAATAAGCATTTTGAATGTGCCGATGCGGGGATTAATCCACGAGAAAAAGTTGAAGTGGTGCTGAGACCAGAAGATTTGGACATTGTGGAACCTGATAAAGGTAAATTAATAGTTACAGTTGAGAGTCAGCTCTTTTTAGGTGACCATTTTGAAATTAAGGCTCATGACGCTGATGAAAATGAGTGGTTAATTCACTCTACAAATCCGACCGAAGTAGGAAAAGAAGTAGGTATTTTCTTTGATCCAGAAGATATTCATGTTATGCGGTTTGGTGAAAGTGAAGAAGAATTTGATGCACGGTTAGAAAAATACGAAGGTGAGGATGATAATGAAGAATAAACGTTGGTTCTTTTTATTACCTTACAGTCTTTGGATTGGCTTATTTGTGGTTTTACCTTTGTTAATGATTTTTTGGACTTCTTTAACAGGTAATGGCTCAATTAGTTTGGAGAATTTTAGTAATTTTTTTACTAATGCTACATTTTTAAGAATGACACTTAATTCATTTTGGTATGCATTACTTATTACTTTATTTACTTTGTTAGTATCATATCCAGTAGCCTATATTTTAACGAAACTAAAGAATCAGCAATTTTGGTTACTTTTGATAATTTTACCAACTTGGATTAATTTGCTTTTAAAAGCCTATGCATTTATTGGGATTTTTGGAAAAGATGGACTTGTAAATAATTTTTTACATTTATTTGGAATAGGTCCTGTAAATATTTTATTTACAAATTTTGCCTTTATTTTCGTAGCAACTTACATTGAAATTCCTTTTATGATTTTGCCGATTTATACTGCAATTAAAGAAATTGATCCTGCTTTAATAAATGCTGCTAATGATTTAGGTGCAAGTAAGTGGCAAACTTTTCGCTATATAATCTGGCCATTGTCTCTTCCTGGTGTAGAAAGTGGCGTTCAAGCTATTTTTATTCCATCATTATCTCTATTCATGTTGACTAGATTGATTGGTGGTAATCGCGTGATTACTTTAGGAACAGCAATTGAGGAATATTTTACAACAACAATGAATTGGAGCATGGGGTCAACAATTGGTGTGATTTTAATTGTGATGATGGTAGCAGTAATGGTTATGACTGGTGAGAAGAATAAGCGCAAAAAGGAGGTAAAGCTATGAAAAAAGTTTGGGGTAGACTATATTTGGCATTTGTTTTATTGATTCTTTATTTGCCAATTTTTTACTTAATTGTTTTTTCTTTTTCAAGTGGAAAAAATATGGATGTCTTTCGTGGCTTTACGTTATCTCATTACGCAGACTTATTTGCTGATGGCAGACTTTTAGCAATCTTTTTAGATACGATAATGTTAGCCTTGCTTTCTAGTTTAATTGCCACAGTTATTGGTACAATGGGAGCAATTGCGATTGATGCCACTAAGAATAAAAAGAAAAAGACAGTATTGTTATCATTAAATAATGTATTAATGGTGTCACCAGATGTTATTATTGGTGCCAGTTTTTTGGTGCTTTTTACTGTATTAGGACTTAGTTTAGGTTTTGGATCAGTTTTGCTTAGTCACATTGCCTTTTCAATTCCGATTGTTGTTTTAATGGTGCTTCCTCGTATCAAAGAAATGGATAAATCATTGATTGATGCAGCTCGTGATCTTGGTGCTAATAATTGGCAGGTCTATAGCAAAGTTTTGATACCAGCAATTACACCCGGAATATTATCTGGTTTATTTATGGCTTTAACGTATTCACTGGATGATTTTGCTGTTACGTTTTTTGTAACAGGAAATGGGTTTACTACTTTATCAGTTGAAATATATTCTCGTGCGCGCCAAGGGATTGATTTAGAAATCAATGCGTTGTCAACTCTAATGTTTTTAATTGTTTTATTGTTGGTTGGTGGATATTATCTCTTAACGACACGTCATAGCCATAAAGGTAATAAGCCAGAGATTGGGGGCCTTATTAAGTGAAAAAATTAATTTGGGGTGCAGCCATTATTTTGGCCCTTTGTTTGGGACTTAGTTTAGCAGCTAATAAGTTAGATTCATCAGCGGCTACTTCTTCCAAGAAAACATTAATTATTTATAATTGGGGCGACTATATTGACCCAAGTTTGATTACTAAATTTGAAAAGCAAACGGGCTATAAAGTGATTTATGAAACATTTGATTCAAATGAAGCAATGTATACTAAGGTAAAACAAGGTGGGACTAGCTATGACTTAGTAATTCCATCAGATTACATGATTACCAAAATGAGAAAGGGTCATTTACTAGACAAGATTAATACTGATAAGCTGTCTAATTTTAAAAATATTAACAAGCAGTTTTTGCATCAATCTTTTGATAAAAAGAATCAATATTCTGTACCATATTTCTGGGGTACTTTGGGAATTATTTATAATGATAAATATGTTAAGCCTGGTGAAATTCAACACTGGAATGACTTATGGAATTCAAAATGGAAAAATAGCATTCTGTTAGTTGATTCAGCACGTGATATTATGGGATCTTCCTTAGTTTCATTAGGCTATTCAATGAATACAACTAACTCGGTTGAACTAAAACTTGCTAAGACAAAATTGGATAGTTTAGGAGCAAATGTTAAAGCAATAATTTCTGATGAAATTAAAATGTATATGATTCAAAATGAAGCTGCTCTTGCTGTTACTTGGTCTGGTGAAGCAAGTGAAATGTTATCAAATAATTCACATCTCCATTATGTAGTGCCAGAAGAAGGATCTAACTTGTGGTTTGATAATATGGTGATTCCTAAAACCGCTAAAAATAAAAAAGCTGCTTATGCATTTATTAATTTTATGCTAGATGCTAAAAATGCTGCACAAAATGCAGAATATGGTGGATATGCGACTCCTAATGAAGCAGCGATGAAGTATTTGCCAAAATCTATTCGGGATGACAAGCAATTTTATCCAGATAAAAACACCATTAAGCATTTACAAGTTTATAAGGACTTACCTCCTAAAAAAGTACAAGAATATAATGATTTATTCTTAGAATTTAAGATGTATTCTCGCTAAAAGGGTATAATAATATTTAATGATAGGAGGGGCTAGATGACTTTTAATTTTACTAATTTCTTTACTTGGCAAAATTTATCAATCCTATTAGATATTTTAGTAGTTTGGTATATTTTGTATTTATTGTTGATGCTCATTAAAGGGACCAAGGCTGTCCAGTTAGCAAAAGGTTTAGTTATTATATGGGTAGCTAGACAAGTTGCTGGTTGGATAGGACTTAACACCTTCGCATATATTGTTGATCAACTCCTATCTTGGTCAGTTATTGGAGTTATTATCATTTTTCAACCGGAAATTCGTAGAGGACTTGAACATCTAGGAAGAATGCCGTTTTTTAATGGTAATGCCAAAACTGAACGACAAATGTCAGAAAAATTTGTTGCTGAATTAGATAAAGCAATTCAATATATGAGTAAAAGACGGATAGGTGCTTTGATAACAATTCAGCGTAATACAGGTCTTGATGACTATATTGAAACAGGTATTGGCTTGGATGCTGAAGTTACAGGTGCATTATTAATTAACATTTTTATTCCTAATACACCACTGCATGATGGTGCAGTTATTATTAGAAATGGCCGAATTGCAGTTGCAGCGGCATATTTGCCATTATCAGATAACAGTATGATTCCTAAGAAACTGGGTACCCGTCACCGTGCAGCTGTTGGGATTTCGGAAGTCACTGATGCGATAACAATTGTTGTTTCAGAAGAAACTGGTGGCGTCACAATCACCAAAAATAGTCAATTTATGTTAGATATGACTAGAGACGAATATATGAAATACTTGACTAGTGAATTGGTACCCAAAGATGAAGTAAGGCAGACAGTTATCCAAAAATTATTGGGTAGGTTATGGAATTGGGGTGCAGGACGATGAATAAATTCTTTGATAAACCTTGGTTTTATAAGATAATCGCCTTGCTTGCCGCCACGTTATTAGTTATTTATATTGATACGACTCAGCATGGTTATTTCACTCAAGGTGAGCAAACAACTAGCCAGCAAACTGCAACTAAAAAAGTTACTATCAGTGTCCCATTACAAGTTTCTGTAAATACAGATCGATATTATGTAACGGGCTATCCGGAAAAAGTTAAGATGACTCTTTCTGGAGCTAGTGCCTTAGTTACATCGACACAGAATACTCAAAATTTTCGTGTTTATATTGATTTAACTAAATTGAGTGTTGGTAAGCATACAATTAAAGTTAAAGTAACAAATTTGAATAAGCAATTAGCTTATTCAATTAATCCGCAAAAAATAACAGTTAATATTCAAAGAAGAAAATCTCGTTCGCTCCCGGTTCAAATAGAGTATAATAAAAATGCTGTACCGGATGCATACAAGATAGGAACCGCTAAAGCTGATCCTTCAGTAGTCAGTGTTACTGGTGCAAAAAGTGAAGTAAATCAAATTAATAAGATCATTGCCAAAGTTGTTTTGCCAACTAATACAACTAAGACTTTTGAACAGCAAGTTATGTTAGTGGCAGAAGATAAGAAGGGTTCGCAACTGAATGTTGTTATTAATCCTTTAGCAGTAAATGTAAAAATCCCAATTACATTACCTAAAAAGACTGTTAAAATTAAGCTAAACCCTAAGAATGAATCTAGTGATAAGGTTTACTCATTGACTGCAGAAACCACTAGTGTAACTATTTATGGCAAGAGCAGTGCTTTGAAGAAGATTAAAGAACTTGATACAGATGTTGATTTGAAGAATGTTACTAGTTCACAGACCAAAAAGATAAAGCTGAAGTTGCCTGATGGGGTAATCAAGGCAAGTGAAGAAGTAGTGGATGTGAAAGTAACAGTTGCAAATTCTGCACAATCAAGTTCATAAGAAAGGTAGTTTATTGTAATGTTAAAATATTTTGGTACTGATGGCGTTCGTGGAATTGCTAATGAAGTTTTAACCCCTGAAATGGCTTTTAAGTTAGGTCGTATGGGTGGTTATGTTGTAACTAAGCACAAGAAAGATGGAGAAAAAGCAAAAGTTTTAGTTTCTAGAGATACTCGTATTTCAGGACAAATGCTCGAATATGCCCTTATTTCAGGACTTTTGTCAGTTGGGATTGAAGTTTTAGAATTAGGTGTAATTACAACTCCAGGTTTATCATACTTAGTTCGTGCTCAAGGTGCAGATGCTGGTGTTCAAATTTCAGCCTCACATAATCCGGTTCAAGATAATGGGATTAAGTTCTTTGGTAGCGATGGTCTTAAATTATCTGATGCAAAAGAAGAAGAAATTGAACAATTAATTGATGCACCAGAAGATACTTTACCTCGCCCATCAGCATTAGGTTTAGGTACAGTAACTGATTATCATGAAGGTGCTTCAAAGTATTTACAATTTATCGAACAAACTATTCCTGAAGATTTAGATGGAATTAAAGTAGTTGTTGATGGTGCAAATGGTGCTTCAAGTCATTTGATTTCACGTCTATTTGCTGACTTGAATATTGATTTCACTACTATTGCAACTCATCCAGATGGTTTAAACATTAATGACCATGTTGGGGCTACTCATACTAAGAAGTTACAAGAAGAAGTTGTTAAGCAAGGTGCAGATCTTGGTTTAGCTTTTGATGGGGATGCAGATAGATGTATTGCTGTTGATGAAAATGGTAACGAAGTAGATGGTGACCACATTATGTATGTTATTGGTACGTACTTAGCAGAACATGGTCGTCTTAAGAAAAATACTATTGTAACAACTGTGATGAGTAATCTTGGCTTCACTAAAGCATTAGAGCGTGCTGGATTGAAGAATATCCGTACTCAAGTTGGGGACCGTTATGTTTCAGAAGAAATGCGTGCTAATGGTTATAACTTAGGTGGGGAACAATCTGGTCACGTGATTATTAGTGATTACCACAACACTGGTGATGGTATGCTTACAGGACTTCACTTAATGCTAGTTATGAAGAAAACTGGCAAGAAGTTAACAGAACTTTTAAAAGACTTCAAAGAATACCCACAACGATTAATTAATGTTCCTGTTAAGGATAAAAAAGCATGGAAACAAAATGAAAAAGTAATGGCCGTTATCAAGGAAGTAGAAGATGAAATGAATGGTGATGGACGTGTCCTTGTAAGACCATCTGGAACTCAAGAATTACTTCGTGTAATGGCTGAAGGCCCAACTCAAGAACAAACTGATGCTTATGTAAATAAGATTGTAGAAGTTGTAAAGGTTGAAATGGGCGAGTAACTTTCTTTAATTAAGGGATAAAAAGACTGCAGATAGCGGTCTTTTTTTGTACAATAAAATATATGTTTAAAAAATAATTTTAATTTTCGGAGGACTAAAATGACAATAAAAATGCTTGCCGTTGACTTAGATGGAACTCTTTTGACGACACATAATACAATTGCTGCTGAAACGCAAAGAATGCTTACTTTAGCAAGAAAACAAGGATTGAAAGTTGTTTTAGCTTCTGGACGACCACTATCAGGTATTTTGCCATATGCAGCACAATTAGGACTTGAAGGGGATCAACAATTCGCAACTGTTTTTAATGGTGGGGTTGCCCAATCTTATAGTGGAAAAGTTCTTTTTAGCCATGAACAAAATTTGCATGATGTTGAAACGATGAAACATTTACAGAGATTAGCTCATGTCAATATGCACTTTGAAACAACTGAAGCTTTTTATACTTTTGATCGGATAATTAATGTTCAGATGGGAATTAATGCAAGTACCACAAATAATGAAATCCATGTTTGCGACTTAAAGGACTTAAAAAAGGATTTTAGTTATATAAAGTGTGAATTTACGGGTTCAGTTGATGAAGTTGCACGCTTTAGAAAACGCTTGCCAGATTGGGTATTTGATCAATATAATGTGGTTAGAAGTGCGGAAAATATTATTGAATTTAATAATCCAGCAGCTTCAAAGGGCTTGGCTCTAGTGGAATTGGCTAATAGACTAGGTTTTGAAGAAGATGAAGTGATGATTTTTGGTGATGAAGGTAATGATATTTCAATGTTTTCAAATCCACATTTCAAGAAGATTGCTATGGGAAATGCAATTGATGAAATTAAAGATTTAGCTGATTATGTTACTGATGACAATAATCATAATGGGATTGCCAAAGCACTTAAAAAGTTTGTTTTGTGAGGAAAAGAATGTTAATAAAAATGATCGCGACTGATTTGGATGGAACATTATTAACATCAGATCATCGTATAGGTTCGAAAACTAAGAAAGCATTGCAGATGGCTAACAAAATGGGGATAAAAGTTGTTCCCGCATCAGGGCGTCCACTGCCTGGTGTGTTGCCATATTTAAAGCAGTTAAACATTTCAGGACATAGTAATTATGCTATTTTGTTTAATGGTGGAGTTGTGCAGCGCCTAACGGGGGAAAAGTTAATAAGTAATGATTTAACTTATGAAGATTTAAAAGAGATGCTTCATTATCAACAGTTAGGTAAGGTTAACTTACATTTTATGACCGAAAATCATTATTATACAATGGATCGAAACCTTTCAATTATTATGGCAGCAGCTTCTGCATTGAATAATATGAAAATCAGAGTGCGTGATTTGCCTCAAATTCCACAAGATTTTCGCTTTATTAAGGCCGAATTTAGTGGATCTGCAAGTGAAATTAAGGACTTTAGACAAAATTTGCCAAAAGTGTTTTTTGAAAAATGGAATGCTTCAAGTAGTGGGATTTCGTCTTTGGGGACTGACACAATTGAAGTTAATAATTTAGTAGCTTCTAAGGGACTGGCTATTCATCAATTAGCACATCGCTTAGGTTTTCATGAAAATGAAGTAGTAGTTTTTGGTGATCAAGGTAATGATTTGTCGATGTTTGAAAATAATAATTTTTATAAAGTTGCAATGGGAAATGCAATTAGTGACTTAAAAGAGCGTGCAGACTTGATTACTAAGGATCATGATGATGATGGAATTGCTTATGCTTTAAAGAAGATTATAACGAGCCAAGTTTAATTACTTGGCCTTTTTTATTGACAAAAAGTAAGCATGGTTATAATATTATGTTGACAAATGTAAACGATGGAGATGAAATAATGACCGAAAAAGTAATGAAGATGAATATCTCAGATGCTGAATGGGAAGTCATGAGAATTATTTGGACACTTGATGAAGTGAAAAGCAGTGAGATAATTAATCAATTAAGTGAAAGAATGTCTTGGACGGAATCTACTATAAAAACCTTAATTAGAAGATTAGTTAATAAAGGCTTAGTAAAAACTAGAAAAAAAGGTCGAGCCTATATCTACAGTGCAATGGTTTCTGAAAATGAGATGATGTATCAAGTAGCCAAGGATATGTTTGCTCATATGTGTGATATGCATAAGGGAAGTTTGTTAATTCGATTGATAAAGGAAATTCCTTTATCTAAATCTGCAATAAATGAGATTCAGGCAGAACTTAATCAAATGGAACAATTAGCTCCAGAATCTGTCCCTTGCGATTGTCTACATAATAATCAAAAGCATCATTGTTAAAGGAAGTGTGAAGTATGCGCAGTTTTTCAATTCTAATTGCTGTATTTATAATTGGATTTATTATTTGGTGGTTCTTTATTAGGAAAGTTAAAGATACAGAATTAGCTATGGCAGATCAAAATAAGCAAAAAGCCCAGATTGTTATTCAAGGTGGCTATAGTCCATCTACTTTGGTCTTACAAAAAGGAATTCCAGCAGAAGTGGAATTTTTGCAAAAGGACGCAACAGCGTGTTTGGCTGAAGTAAGATCAGCTGAATTAGCACTTGATAAAAAAATCGCCCCAGGTGAAAAAGTAACAATAAAAGTGCCAACCGATCAAGCAGGAGAATATAACTATAGCTGTGGAATGAATATGTTTCATGGAAAGGTAGTTGTTAAGTAATGAAAATGAGTGTAAGAAAAAAAGTTATAATTACTTTAATTTTAGCGTTGCCATTACTTTTTCAAATGGTTCTTATGCCTTTTCATATTATGTTTCCATATTATAATGAATTAGCTTTAATCTTAACAACATTGATTCTAGTTTTAGCAGCTAAAGACTATTATATTAGTGCTTGGGCAGCCTTTAAAAAAGGGCAAGCTAATATGAATACATTAGTAACAATTGGGACTTTAGTTGCTTATTTTTATAGTATTTATGCAATGACTCTTGGCCATGAAGTATATTTTGAAAGTGCAGCGGTTATTATTTTATTTGTTTTAATAGGTGATAGCCTTGAAGAAGGGATGCGTAAACGCGCTAGTGGTGCATTAAAGGGGCTCTTAAAATTACAAGCAAAAGAAGCAATCCTACTCAAAAATGGGCAAGAAATTAAGATACCAGTTGAACAAATAAAAATTGGCGATACTTTAGTAGCTAAACCAGCAATGAAGTTCGCATGTGATGGCGTTGTTGTTAAAGGAAGTAGCCATGTTGATGAATCAATGATTACTGGTGAAAGTTTGCCAGTTAAAAAAACAGTAGGAGATAACATTGTTGGTGCAACAATTAATTATGATGGTGTTATTAACTATCGCGTTACAAAATTAGGGCAAGATACTTTACTTAATCAAATCGTTGAGTTTGTTAAGAAAGCCCAAGCTTCAAAAGCTCCTATTCAGAGATTAACTGACAAGTTTTCACAGTTTTTTGTACCGATTGTTTTAATTATTGCAATCATAACATTTGAAGTTTGGTATGTGATTTTTTCTGCTCCAGTTGATCGAAGTTTGATTTTTGCAGTTAATGTTTTAGTTATAGCCTGTCCTTGCGCTTTGGGACTTGCAATTCCGACTGCTTTAATGGTTGGTACTAATTTAAGTGCTAAGCATGGAATTTTGATAAAAAATGGGCAAGCTCTTGAAGAAATAAATCAAATCTCAACTATTGTTTTTGATAAAACAGGAACGATTACGAAAGGTGAGCCAGTAGTAACGGATATTGTAGGAGATGTTAACAGGGTATTAACTTTAGCAAAAAACTTAGAGCAAAATAGTGAGCATCCACTTGCTAAAGCGTTTTTAAATGAAGCTAGAAAATATAAGTTGCCAAGTTATGAAGTGTCCAATTTTCAAGTTCATAAAGGACAAGGAATTTCAGGGATAATTAATGGCCAGGAAATTTTTATTGGAAATGAAAAAATGGCAACTGATTTAAGTCAAAAATTACTAGATGCTGCCAAAAAGTTAGAAAGTCAAGCCAAGACTTGTGCTTATGTGGGAATTGCTGGTAAAGCGATTGGTGTAGTAGCGATGCAGGATATTCCAAGAGACAATGCTGCTTTTGTAATAACTGAACTTAAAAAAATGGGCAAGAAAACAGTTATCTTAACTGGCGATAACCAAAACGTTGCTAGAGAAATTGGTAAAAATGTGGGTGTAAATCAGGTTATTAGCGAAGTCTTGCCAAATGAAAAGGCAAAGGAAGTTAAGAAACTCCAAAAAGAAGCTAAAGTTGCTTTTGTTGGTGATGGAATTAATGATGCACCAGCACTTTCGACTGCCGATGTTGGTGTAGCTATGGGGAGTGGAACAGATATTGCCATTGAAAGTGGTGACATTGTTTTAATGCAAGATAATCTAAAGAATTTGCTTAATGCCTTACAAATTTCTAAGAAAATCTTTAATCGAATAAAAATCAACCTTTTCTGGGCCTTTATCTATAACGTAATAGGTATTCCGATTGCTGCTGGTATTTTTGCTAAGCAAGGGTTAGTTTTAAGTCCAGAACTAGCAGGATTGGCGATGGCTTTTAGTTCTATTTCAGTTGTCGCCAGTTCATTACTTTTAAATAGAACAAAATTTAATTAATACTTCCTCAGAAAAGTTCTCAAAGACAAGCTTTGAGAGCTTTTTTCTGCTTTATTAAAAGTTATTTTTGCGGTAAACTTACAATTGTTCTGGAGATGAAACTATGAATAAATTAAGAGTTTATTTAAGTGTTGCAGCTTTTGGCTTTTTGGGTGGTATATGTCGATATTTTTTATCGGGAATTTATCAAGCCATTGGAACTGGAATTTGTAATTTATTAGGATGTTTTTTACTCTCTTGTCTTACTTATTTTGTTATTGAGAGTCAAAAATTACCTGAATGGTTAAATACGGGTTTAGGTACAGGCTTCATCGGTGCTTTCACAACTTTTTCTAGTTTTGAATTAGACAGTTTGAAGTTTATTAATGCCAACCAAAGTGTAGCAGCTGTATCTTATTTCTTGATTTCAATTATATTTGGCTTTTTATTTGCTTTGTTAGGCATGAAAGTCGGTATTTTATTGGGAAAGAGAGGAATAAATAAATGATTTTAGCTGGTTTAGGAGCTGCATTAGGAGCAATTTTCCGTTATTTTTTAACTGTAACTATCAAGCCGAATCATTTATGGCCGAAGACTACTTTTTTTATTAATATGACGGGTGCTTTTTGTCTTGGTTTCCTGTTTGCTTTAGGAGTAGATAAGAATGTTTATACTTTTTTGGGGATAGGAATTTTAGGTGGTTATACAACTTTTTCTACGCTAAATAAAGAATTAGTAACTTTGCGTAAGACAAAAATAGGATTACTATATGCCGTTAGTTCATATCTACTTGGATTATTATTAGTTTATATTGGATTTTACCTGGGAAAGATGATGTAAATGAGAAAAATTATTTATTTAGTTACTAAGATTATTGTATCGCTGGCATTTGCTTTTTCATTGTTGCTTTTATTGACAAGCTCAATCAACATGAAGAGCAATAATAATCGTTTATATGCCAAGCAATTAATTACTGAAGTTGCTGATGATTCTGGTTATGGTAACTTGTCTAGTCTTTTTGCTTCAAGTGGATTAGAAGATGAAATGCTGAATCATTTACCAAAGAAAACAGAAGTAAGCATTACTCCACTTGAAGTTTATAATTTGAGTAGTACCTATGAAAAAAAGGGAAAATTCTCAAGTAACGATTTGAAATTACCAGCCAAGACTAGTGGCGAAAAATTTATTAGTAAGTATATTGCAGCCGGAATTAATGCAGGATTAAAACGTAATAATGAAGATGTAAAAAATGCGATGAATTTGTATCAGCTTGTGTATTATGCTTTGCTTTTATGCTTTGTTATTAGTATTATTTTGGTACTACTTGGTAAACGGTTTGCTGGATTGACTGCAATTTTGTCTTCTGTTGGGATGTTAGTAGGATTATTATTTGCTAGTGAAAAGGCAACTGCAACACTTGATGAAATTTTGTATTCAGGCATGAAAGTTACAATTTCACCTAATTTCCTAACAGCTGTAATTATTGTGGTTATTGCAAGTATCGTTTGGGAAGTAGTTTGTCATAACTATAGAAAGACTCTAATATAATATGAAAAAAGTTTTATTTGTTTGCCATGGTAATATTTGCAGATCTCCTATGGCTGAGTTTATCGCACGTGATTTAGCTAAAAAAGCGGGTTTGAGTGATGTTGAATTTGCTTCTAAGGCTACAACTCGAGATGAAATTAATGCTAGCGGAATTGGTCATGATATGGATCGACGCGCCAAAAGTAAATTAGATGAAAAAGGCATCCCTTATACTTATCATGAGGCAAGTCAGGTAACCAGAGAGGATTATCAAAAATATGATTACTTGTTTTGTATGGATGAAGAAAACTTCCTTGATTTAAATCGCATTACTGGTGGAGATCCTGAAGGTAAAGAAAAGAAGCTCTTAACTTTGTTAGGATCTCATAAAGATATTGACGATCCATGGTTTACTGGAGATTTTGAAACAAGTTATCGCAAAATTAAGCAAGCTTGTGAAGTTTTAATTGAAAATTTAAAAAATGAATAAGAAAAAAGCTTATTGGGATTTTTCCCAATAAGCTTTTTTAATGATGATTAATCTTCATCATCAGCTGCAGTGTAGACATTTGATACATCATCATCGTCTTCTAATGCATCGATTAAATGTGCAAATTGTTCTTTCTTGTCAGCTGGAACTGGAGTAGTGTTTTGTGGAATCATAGTAAGTTCTGCATCAGCTAACTTGTAGCCAGCCTTTTCCAAAGCATCACGTACACCAGTAAATTCTTTGGCATCAGTGTAGATTTCGTATGCATCATCACTTGTTTGTAAGTCATCTGCACCGGCATCCATCACATCCATCAACATTTGGTCTTCATCAGCATCAGTAGTTGAGCGATCAATTACAATGTAGCCTTTACGGTCAAACATGTAAGCAACTGAACCAGTTGCTCCTAAACTACCACCATTACGAGTAAATGCAGTACGAACACTAGTAGCTGTTCTGTTCTTGTTATCAGTCAAAGCTTCAACTAAAACAGCAACACCACCTGGTGCGTAACCTTCATATGTGATTTCATCGTAATGTTCTTCAGAGCCACCTTCGGCTTTTTTAATTGCACGTTGAATGTTATCTTTAGGCATGTTAGCTGCACGAGCTTTGTCCATAACTAACCGCAATGCTGGATTCCCTGAAGGGTCAGGACCACCACTCTTTGCAGCCATATAAATTTCACGAGATAATTTCTGGAAAATCTTACCTCTTTTTGCGTCTTGTGCATTCTTGCGGCCTTGGATATTGTGCCATTTTGAATGTCCTGACATATAAGAATCCTTCTTTCTTTATTTAATAGTTAACCTTTATAATCTTACCGCTAAAGGCCAGTAAATTCAATTTATATTAATTTTTTATTGCTTTTTTCGCAGATTTTTCAATGAACAATCGATAAATCAAAAATAATAAAATCCCGCATAATGCTCCGATACTATCAAGGACTACGTCATGTACACTTGGAGTACGATCACCTGTTAAATATTGGTGATATTCATCGAAAACTGCCAAACTAATAGTAATTGGCCAAATAAAAATAAAAGCATAAACTTTATTCAAAAAGAAACGTTTAAGTCCTGCAAACAGGCCTAATCCTAATAAAAAATAACTTGAAAAATGGGCTAATTTTCTGACAAAAAATTGTGTAAAACTAGTTAGGCCATCTTTGCTTGCGCTGTGAATTTGACCACCATAATTAATAGAAATATGAGATAAAAGTGGGTCGAGAAAGCCAAAGTAAGTTTTTATCGTTGATGAACTCATTTTTTGTTCATGATAAGTCATTGAACTAGAAATGAATAAGCTTATAAAAATGATTAGTGCAAGAGCAAGACTCAATTTCTCTCGCTTGCTGAATTTAAATTTTTGCATTTTAATACACCTTCCTTGACAAAGAGGATAATTAAGTATACTCTACTATGATTTACATTTATAAGAAAGGGAATAGAATGAAAATCAAAAAAATATTTACAATCATGGCTTTGGCATTAGCCAGTTTAACTATAGTGACTGCTTGTTCACAAAAGACAAGTGAAAAAAGCAGTGGAATTAAAATCGTTACATCAACTAATGTTTATGCCGATATTGCTAAAAATATTGTAGGAAAGTATGGCAATAGTGAAGCTATTATTTCTAATGGCGATATTGATCCACACGATTTTGAACCAACGACTAAATCTGCTACTACAATTAATAGTGCTGATATTGTAATTGCCAATGGTATGGGGTATGACAATTGGATGAGCAAGTTAGCTAAATCTAATGGTAAAACAGCTGTAAAAGTTGGTGAAGATATCATGAAATTAAAGAGTAGTGATAATCCTCATATTTGGTATAACTTAGATATGCCAGAAGAATATGTTAACTACTTAGTTAAGAAATTATCAAAATTAGATTCCAAGCATGCTTCTTATTTTAAGAAGAATGCTGAAAATTACTTAGCACAAATCTCTGAAATTAAGGCCGTCGCCAAGACTGTTGATGGTAAAAATTCTAAGCCAGTTTATGTAAGTGAACCAGTATTTGATTATGCTTTAGAAGCTGCTGGTTTTAAGATTGGTGATAAAGATTTTGAAGAAGCAATTGAAAATGAAACTGATCCAAGTGCCAAGATTATTGAAAAGATGAACAAGGCAATCAGTGGCAAAGAAATTGCTTTCTTCGTAAACAACACTCAAGCAAGCAGTTCAACAGTAAAAGCTTTAGTAAAGAAGTGTAAGGCTGCAGGTGTTCCAATAATCGAAGTGCGTGAAACTATGCCTAATGGGGTAAGTTATCTTAAATGGATGACACAAAACTATGAAAAGTTAAAAGATGTATCTAAATAATATTTCAATATTGTAAATCACAAAAAAGTCTCATTTATGAGGCTTTTTTTGTGGGAATTTTTATTAGGATATAGAAATTACAAGAAGTAAACAGTAAAATATTAAACGTTACAATAAATTTGGAGATGAAAAATGAATTCGAGTTTGAAGAATAAATCGCCTGTTCTATTACCAGGCAGATAAAATAGATAGTTTAAATATTTTTTACGGGGTAATAAAATTGGATGATTTAATAAAAGATAAGAAATATATTTCCTGGCCAACCTTAACTTTAATGGCGTTTGTTACAGTTATTGGTTTAGATGATATTATGTATAACTTCCAAAACCAAGGTATGACTGTTATGACATCTTGGGTTTTGATGTTATTTTTATATGTTATTCCATATGCGTTAATGGTTGGGCAATTAGGGTCAATCTTTAACAAAGGTGGTGGTGGTCTATCATCTTGGGTTCGTGGAACTGATGGAGAATTCTTAGGCTACTTCACTGCTTGGACTTATTGGGCAGCTTCTATTCCTTATGTTGTTGATTCCGCAAATGAAATTATTGTTGATGTAGGTTGGGCTTTTACTGGTTCAGAAAAATTTCAAGATAGTATTTCTAATGCTCAATTTACTCTTTTGACTTTCTTGATGTTTATTATTTTTATCTTTATTGAAAGAAAGTTTGCTAACTCAATGGAAGTATTGTCTACAATTGGTGGAGCAATGATGTTTATTATGACTATGCTCTTTGTCTTTTTGGCCTTTGTAGGTTTGGCAAAGTCTGGTGGTCATATGGCAACGCAACCATTTACTTGGAAGACGATGATTCCAAAATTCGATTTAAAATATTGGACTACAGTAGGGATGTTGATTTATGCAGTTAATGGATCAGAATTAGTTGCACCATATGTAACTAGAATGAAAAAACCAAAGACAGATTTTCCTAAAGCTATGATTGCTTTAGCAGTAATGACTGCATTTTTGACTATCTTTGGTTCATTTGCTTTAGGAATCTATTTTGATGCTTATCATTTACCAAATGATTTGAAGATGAATGGTTCTTACTATGTATTTGAAGCAGTTGGACAACAATTTGGTCTAGGACACACCTTGCTATATGTTTATGCTTGGACCTCCGTCTTTTATAATGCGGCTTTATTAGCTGTTTTACTAGATGCAATGACTAGAATGCTTATTTCCGATACTGGGGATAAGTATATGCCTGAATTTTTACGTAAGACAACCAAGGATGGATTGCCAATTAATGGTTATATTTTAACTGTTTCTCTTTCTGCATTTATTATGCTTTTGGGCGTTTTCTTACCTGATATGAATGATATTTTTAACTGGTTGTTGAACTTAAATGGTATTATTTCACCAGGTGTAACATGTTGGATTTTCTATTCATTTATGCGTGTAAGAAAAGATTCTAAAAAATATCCTTCTGAATATGTCTACATTAAAAACGATAAATTAGCTTATTTGGCTGGGTTAGCCTTATTAGTAGTAACAGCTGTAGCAACTGTTTTAGGGGTAGCTCCTCAAGATGTAAAACAATTTAGTGATATTTGGTGGTATGAATTAATCATTAACATCATTGCTGTTGTTGTTTTGATTGGTTTAGGGGCAATTTTACCGGGAATTAGAAGACGTGAAGTTGAATATGGTATTGCATTTTCTAAGAAGCAATGGATTATTATGATTGCACTTATTATAGGTTCAATTATTTTAGATGTATATTTGGGTGGTACTAAGATTGCACTACGAGGTTTGTACATCTTTATTGAAGCATGTATTGCTTTACTAGTTTGTTGGTTAATTGGCCGCGAAAAACCAATTGAAAAATAAAATAAATAATATTTTGACTTGAACTAATTTAGTTCAAGTCTTTTTTTAGAAAAAAATAAACTGATTTTGTGTATTTATGATTGGAAAGGAGGAAGAAATATGGAAGTAAAACATTGGGCTGAAGACTTGATAAAGAGCGCTAAAGATATGAATACAAGTGATATTTTCATAACTGGAAAGCAGGATTTTTATGAAGTTAATTTTCGGACTAGTAAAGGATTAATAAGACGTGAAAAGTTGAATTTGCAGTTTGGATTAGAAGTGATTAATTACTTTAAGTTTATTGCACAAATGGATGTTTCAGAACATCGTCGTCCTCAGGTAGGAAGCTATATTTTTAAAAATAATAAGCAAAGCCAAGTGGTTTTTTTACGCTTTTCAGTTTTAGGAGAGTTTTCTGGGAAAGAATCATTAGTTATTAGGCTGATTAATAGTATTCAAAACAATCGTTATTTCTTTATTGAACAAGTTGATCTTTTAACAGCTGCAGCAATAAAAAGAGGATTAATTTTGACAAGTGGACCAACCGGTTCTGGAAAAACCTCAACTATGTATTATTTAGCTAAAAAATTAGCCCATCAGAAAGTAGTTATGACAATTGAAGACCCAGTTGAAGTATTTGAACCAGAGTTTTTGCAAACCCAAATAAATCTTGAAGCTGGCATTGATTATGAAAGCTTGTTAAAAGCGGCTTTGCGTCAGCGACCAGATATTTTAATTATTGGAGAAATTCGTGACAAAGTAACGGCTAGACTAGCAGTTGATGCGGCTCTTAGTGGACATTTAGTTTTAGCAACAGTTCATGCAAGGTCTACTTTGCAAACAATAGCTAGGTTAAAAGGGTTGGGAATTGATTCAGTTGAATTAGCTAATTGCTTAAATTGTGTGAGTTATCAGCGTCTAATTCAAACCATAGATGGAGAAATCGCCTGTTTATTAGATATTGCAAGTGGTGAAACACTACACAAAGAAATCAATAAATCGAAAACTGGTGATTTTATTAATTGGCGAGAAAATTTGGCTGAACTACTAAAGGAGGAAAGAATTAGTGGCGATAGTTTTACCAGCTTTCAAGAAGGATAAACTAACTGGGCGTGAGCAGTTAGAATTTTTAGAATATTTGGCCATGTCTTTAAAAAATGGCTTATCTCTGGCTGAAAGTTTGCAGGTCATGCCAGCTTTATGGTCAAAAAAACAACGATTGTTGCGTAAGTTGACATATTTAATGGAGCAAGGTGTTAATTTCAGCCAAATTTTACGACAAATGGGTTTTGGAAAAACAATTGCTAGCCAAGTGGATTTGGCGATGATGCAAGGAAATTTAAATGAATGTCTTAATCAACTGGTTATTATTAATCGACTAAAAGAAGAACAGTTAAAAAAGTTAAAAGCTGAATTGTCTTATCCTATAACTTTGTTTGTCTTAATGATTTTTATGTTGTTGTTTATGCAAAATTTCTTAAATGGTCAGCTAGGACAAGAAGATGGAACTGCTAACTTAGTTTTTGCAATTCTGATAGTTGTTGCTTCAGTACTAAGTGCAGGGGTAACTCGAATTGTAATTTTATTGAAAAGACAAGATTATAAGGCATTAAAGGCATTGTTGAGATATCCAATTGTCGGGAAAATAACTCAGTTATATGTTTTTTATATGATAAGTTCAGAATTCGGAATGATGCTAGGAGCAGGTTTTAGTTTTCCAGAAATCTGTAAATTATTTACTAATCAAGAAGATGGATCATTACAAGAGCAATTAGGAAGAAAAATGCTTAAACAGTTTGAAGCGGGCAAAAGTATAGGCGATATTATTCGAGGAGAAGCCTTTTTACCTGATAATTTGCTTTTATTTATAGAAACTGGTGCTGAACGGAAAGAATTGGGCTTGAAATGTACAATCTTAGCTAATGGATTTTTTCGCGATTTGACCCAGGGCTTGGAACGATTGATTGTTAATGTCCAACCTATTTGTTTTATTTTTATTGGAATTTGCATAATTGGAATGTATTTGAAAATGTTGATGCCAATGTATGCATTGATGCAGAGTATGTAGGAGGATCATGATGAAGAAATTTAAGGAATTAGTAAAAAAGTTAAGAAAACAGACCGTTAAGGGCTTCACTTTAATTGAAATGGTAATTGTAATAGCGATTATTGCAATTTTGATGATTTTAGTAGTACCTAATTTAACCAATCAAAAAAATAATGCAGAAACTAAGACAGATGAAGCATTTCAGACAACTCTGCAGGCTCAAGTGACTCTTGCTGAAGAAGATGGCAAAAAAATCACTTCTTGGGATCAATTAGAGCAAGCTAAATATATTTCTGAAAAGCAAGCAAAAAGAGCACAAGAAAAATTTGTAATTTCAAATGGTGAAGTTGTTAAGAAATAGAGTTAGGGCCTTTACACTTTTTGAAACAGTTATAACCCTGGCAATTGTTACAGCTATTCTCTCAATTGGCTGGCTCAATTTTTCTGTTATTAAAGAAAAAATGTTAATTGATAGCGCTAGTATGCAAGTTAAAGTTATTCTTAATCAGGCATTACGACGAGCTAGTATTACTAATAAACTTTATTTAATTGATTATTATGAATCAGATAACTTATTAATCGTTAAAGATCAGGATGGCAAAGTTGAAAAATATTCCTTACCAGAAGGTGTAAAGATATATAATTTAGCAAAAACAAATATTGAACAAACAGGATATATTGCGCCTAAAACAATTACTTTGCGTACAAAGAAATTTAAAAAAGAACTTCGTATTCAGCTAAAATGGGGGAAGATAAATGAAACAAGTTAAAGGGTTCCTGTTAATTGAGGCAGCAATTAGTTTGATTATTTTATTGTTTTGTCTTAACTTGTTTGTTTTTTGTCTTATTGAAACAAGAAAAATTGAAGCTAATTCACAAATAAGAAGTGATCGTGCTTATGCTGATTATGTTTTAAGGAAATATCATTTAAATAAAATTAAAGTTCATGGGATTGAATATGAAAATTAAAAAGATAAAAGGCTTTTTATTAGTAGAAGCCATAATTAGCTTAGTGATTACCTTATTTTGTCTAATTATGTTAACTAACTTGTTATCTTTGTTTAAACAATATCGACAAGCTGAACATTATGGTAATGAATTAGTTTTGAGCTATGTTCAGTTAAATAACTTTATTGAAAGTAGCAATTATATTGAAATTGACCAAAAAGGAAGCAACTCCAAGAAGGTAATATTCAAGCGAGAGGAAGCCAGCAAAACAACAAATTATGTCCTTGAATATTACAATAGTTCAATGCTCAGGTTAACTGCGAGTCAGGGCGGGCATATTCCTTTGCTGATGAATGTAAAACAAAGTAGCTTTGATATAGATAATCAAAAATTAAAAGTAAGAATTGTCGAGCAAAAAAATGGAGAGAGTGAGTGGTTTTTTGATCTTACTAGTAAAAACAAGCCAATTAATGATGAACTTGAAAAAAATGATAAAAAGTAAAATAACGGGGAGTATATTAATTAGTACAATTCTTTTTCTACTAGCTGTCTTGCTTTTCTTACAATATTATCAATTTACTTTTGTAAAAACGGTCGAAAATAACCAGCTTCTGGTTAAATACTTCGAAAGTAAGTAAGCTTTCTTGCATGTAATAGCCTCTTTCTTTTAAAATGTTATAGAAGAAAAAGGGTTTGATTAAATGAAAAATATTGAAGCAATTTTTGCACAATTTTTAGACGTAGTTCAAATTTTACAAAAAAATTTAAATGTCCCATTTGCCGGTGCAGTAACTGAAACTTTTGATAACTTAGAAAATGGCAAAATAAAAGTAGAAATGGGTGCTCCAGACAAAGAAACAGTAGCTTTATTATCTAAAAAATATCAAGAATTAAATTATGATAAGCTTCCAAGTACTCAAAAATATATGGTCTTTACTTTGCTAACTTTAAAAGCAATGAAAGAAGATGGACGCAATTATTCTCAAATGCCAACTCCACCAGTTTTGGCAACGGTAGTTGCAATGGTTTGGGACAAATTAATTACGAAAACTGAATTAGCTGTTGTTGATCCAGCAATTGGGACAGGAAGTTTACTCTACACTGTTATTGACCAACTAGTTCAAAGCCATCACTCGCAGAATAAATATCGTTTAGCAGGAATAGATAATGATGAATCTATGCTTGATTTGGCAGATGTGGGGGCTCATTTAAGTAATTATAAAATTGACTTATATTGCCAAGATGCGCTAGAAAATTGGCTAATTGAAAAGCCAGATGTAATAGTATCAGACCTACCTGTTGGTTATTATCCAATTGATGAAAATGCTAAGAATTTTGCTACTCAAGCTAAGGAGGGGCATTCATTAGCACATGAATTATTAGTAGAGCAAACAATTAAGAATTTAGCTCCAGCGGGCTATGCCTTTTTATTGGTACCTAATAGTCTTTTAGGTGGAAAGCTAGGGGCAGAATTTATGCCTTGGCTTGCTAAAAAAGTATATTTGCAGGCAGTGGTTCAATTGCCAAATGATTTGTTCCAAAACCCATTAAATCAGAAATCATTATTAGTTTTCCAAAATCATGGTGAAGGTGCGCAAAGCAGGGATGTATTGTTAGCTAAACTTGGTTCACTTAGAGAAGAAAAATCTTTAGTTGACTTCAACCAAAAATTAAACGAGTGGTATACTAAAAAAAGATAGTTTGTGAAATTAAATTAAAGGAGTATCACTCTATGAAAAAAGTTTTAGCAATTAATTCAGGTAGTTCATCGTTTAAGTATAAGTTATTTGGCTTACCTGATGAAAATGTTCTTGCAGAAGGCCTTGGTGATCGAATTGGGATTCAGGGTTCAACTTTTGAAATGAAGCTTGAAAATGGTCAAAAGTATTCTGAAGAAGTTGCATTGCCAGATCAAGAAACGGCTGTAAAGGTTTTACTTGATTGGTTAAAAAAATATGATGTAGTTAAGGACTTAACAGAAAATGTAGGTGTCGGCCATAGAATTGTTAGTGGTGGAGAAGAATTTACTGATTCTGCTATTATCGATGAAAAAAATTTACAAAAGATTTTTGATTTAACTGATTATGCACCACTACACAATCCTGCTGAAGGCCGTGGAATAAAAGCTTTCATGAATTTACTTCCTGGGGTTCCCCAAGTTGCTGTTTTTGATACTTCTTTCCACCAAACAATGGACGAGGTTCATTATCTTTATTCTGTACCTTTTGAATATTATGAAAAGTATAAGGCTCGTAAATATGGAGCTCATGGTACTAGTGTAAGATATGTTGCTAATAGAACAGCTGAACTTTTACATAGAGACTTATCCGATCTTAAAATGATTATTTGTCACTTGGGATCTGGTGCTTCAATTACAGCGGTTAAAAATGGCAAATCATTTGATACTTCAATGGGATTTTCTCCACTTGCAGGCGTTACAATGGGAACTCGTTCTGGGGATGTTGATACTTCATTAATTCAATTTATTATGGACAAAGAAGGAATTAATGACATTGATGATATGATTGATATTTTGAATCATAAGTCTGGGCTTCTTGGTATTAGCGGAATTTCTTCTGATATGAGAGATTTAGAAAATAGTAAAGATAAAAGAGCAAAATTAGCTCGAGATATTTTTATTAATCGTGTTATTCGTTATGCAGGTTCATATGCTGTAGAGATGGGAGGTATTGATGCCCTTGTCTTTACAGCGGGAATTGGAGAACACGATGCTTATATTCGTGAAGGAATTATGAAGCCATTTGAATGTATGGGACTTGATCCGGACTTTGAAGCAAATAAGACTAATGGAGAAAAACTTATTTCTAAAGATGGCTCTAAAATTGCTGCATTAATTGTGCCAACAGATGAAGAATTGATGATTGAACGTGATGTTGTACGTTTAGCGCACTTAGATTAGGCAAAACACTTGAGGATATAGTGATTTATCGGTATAATTACTATGTCCTTTTTTATGGGGATGTTTTGGGATTCGACAGGCGTAGATCTGCTCTGACTGCGATTCGTAGGTTACGTCTACGTAAAAACGTTATCAGTTAAATATAACTGCAAAAAACAATAATTCTTACGCATTAGCTGCTTAGTCAGCATGTGTTGCCTTTTAGCGATTCACCTATGATTGCTAACTGGTATCAACTCTAATAGGTTACGCTTAGTTTTGCCACCTGAGAGAATAAGAAGAGATTTTGCAGGTTAGTTAGGTTCTACTAGCCCTGATATATGGCGTTTGAGCCTAATGAAATTTAAATAATATCTCTATGATCGTAGAGGTTAGTGATGGAATGCGTTTGGACAGGGGTTCAACTCCCCTCATCTCCACTTATATGATTAAGAATGTTGATATATCAACGTTCTTAAGTTCAAAAAGTGCTTTTTGACCGACAATTTGACCGACAAAAAGCAAAAATAAAAAGAGGCAGTAGCCGTTAAATGTCTAATTCATTTAACACGTTTACTGCCTCTTTTTTATTTTTATTATTTATATGAGTATAAATATCTAATGTCATTTGAATATTAGAATGCCCTAAAAGCATTTGAACTGTTTTCGGTTTGACATTTGTTTCTGAAATTAAAAGTGTGGCAAATGTATGTCTAAAACCGTGAACGGTTATATGCTTTAAATCTTTAGGCGCTTTATTATATATGGCTTCTAACCATTTCATTGGTTTAGAGAGAGATAAATATTTGCCTGTATAAGTATGAAAAACTTTAGCTGATAAAATTTTTTCACTATTTTTGTATTCATTAAGCACATTAGCTAAATTAGCAGATATTGGTACTTGGCGAATTGATGATTTACTTTTAGGAGGTTGAACTTGAACTTTATTATCCAGTCCTACTGCTAATGTTTTATTTACATCAATTACACCATTAATGAAATCAATATCGCTCCAAGTAAGCGCAAGTGCTTCAGATTTACGCAATCCAGTTGATGCAAGCAATTTAAAATATGTATAAGCTCTAAGATTATATTCTTTTGCAACTTGGAGAAATAGTTCTAATTCTTTACGGCTATATACATTATCTTCTACGTTTCTTCTAGGTCGACTAGTTTTTACTGGCATTATAATGCTACCAACAGGATTTATTGAAACATAGTTCATTCTAATAGCATATTCATAAAATGATCTAAGTATAAAGATAGGATCATTAAATTTAACTAATTTAGTTGCTAGTTTATCTGCCCAAAGTTGAACATCTCGAACTGAGATTTTATCCATATAAGCATTACCAAAAAATGGTTTAATATGCACTCGATAATTGATTGCAGTTTTGTTAGCTGTAGATTCTTTAACAGTAGTGCGATAACGTGCAAACCATATCTCATACATCTGGTTAATTGTTATCTGTTTTTGCTTAACAAAGTCATTAACATTCTCAATGTTTAAATGATTATAAGCTTCTTCTGCTTCAGCAAAAGACTTAAATCCCCGACGGGTAGTTTCTTTTTTTATTCTATTGATATTTCTACCCAAGAATATTTTAAACATGTATCTTTTTTCGCCGTTTTTGAGGGTATATTCTTTAATAGCTTTATTTTTTCTTTTAGGCATAGTAACTCCTCCCCTCAGATAAAGGATTAACTAGCTTTTTATCTTGTTTTGGCATATAATATAAATATTCCTTTCTTTCATAAAGACTGGGACCAATGATGTAATCGAGGCACTCCGTATGGGGTGCCTTTTTTTATTTGTTAATTAATTTATAAATATAATCAACAAACTGGGTAGGCACCTGATAAAGCTTAATAAAGTTATCGATATTAAAATCATCAATATCATTTTCTTGTAGATAATAATCAAGAAGAATTGACAATCCAGTCTTAGTAGCTTCAGCTTCGGTTTTGATTGCACTTAATGCAGTGAAGTATAAA
This sequence comes from Lactobacillus mulieris, assembly GCA_022756575.1. Lineage (GTDB taxonomy): Bacteria > Bacillota > Bacilli > Lactobacillales > Lactobacillaceae > Lactobacillus > Lactobacillus mulieris_A. Next base: position 262,008 of record JALBSH010000001.1, on the reverse strand, counting down.
ACACCTGAATCTTGGTTAAGAATATGACCTAATTCATGGGCAAACTGCAAAGGTGCATTAGGAGCATTTGAATTAATATAAATAGCTCTATCCTCCACACTTGAAACGGAGGGGTAATCAGGTGGTAATTCATGCTGCAATGAAACAGCAATATTATTTTTGGTGGCAAAATCAATTAAATAATTAATTGTTTCTTGCTTCGCCAAGATGTTTAAGTAATCCACGGACATAGTCCATATCCTCCTTAGGTATCGGTTTACCATCATAGAAATAAAGATTAGCATTATTGTTTAGATCTACTTCATTGTTAGAACTTTCATCTGCATCTGTAAAAAGAGAGGATACACTTACATTCATTACAGATGCCATCTTTTCTAAGCTAGTAGTAGATGGGGTTTTATGCTTCCAATTGTAGATAGTGCCAGCACTTATTCCAGACTTTTCTGCTAATTCTTGAATTGAAGTACCATGCTCTTTACAATATTTTTTTATCTTTTCAAAGGGCGTCATATCAACATTTCTCCTACTTTCTCACACAATAGGTGTAAAAAATAAGCGTTTTTGTGTTGACTATTTCACACTATGGGTTTAATATATTTTTTGTAAACGAAACAAAAACCGAAACAAAAACGTTATTTTTATATTGTGCAAATTTTCTAAAAAATAAACACGGATAATTGGCGTTACCGTTTATTTTTTATACCTTAATTTTAGTCTTTGGGTGTGATTTGTCAATAGAAATTTAACCTATAGTGTTTACATTTTTGTTTACAAATAAAAAAACAAAGAGGTGAGCAATATGCCTGAAATGGAACCAGGGCGAAATAAAATCAAGCAATTCTTGAAAGATAACGGCATTAGCATTGCTGAATTAGCAGTTTCGTATGGAATTACTAGACAAGAGTTATCTCAAGTATTAAGTGGTTATCGTTCTCGTCCTAAAGATAACAAGTTAATTCTGAAAATTATTTCAGATTTAGGAATTAAGTAGAAAGGAATATGGATATGGAAAAAGGTATAAAAAAAGACTTACCCAATGAAAAGGTAAGTCCAGACAGCGTTGTATCTCCACTCAAGAAAAATGGAAATATTGATGCATCAAAATTAGTTTCTGGTAAAAATTAACGACCTAAGTTCAGCTTAGGGTGTCAAAACTACCAAAACGGTACTTTTTAACGATGAACGTTTTGTTCACCGTTAATGGACGCCCCAATTCAGGGCGACCTAGCTGAAGTACCAAAATGGTATCTCAGATTCAATTGCCTGAGTCGGCAAATTACCGAGTCAGTACGTATACATAACCAGTCCCCTGAATCAGGGTAGTGGTCGCCAAAATGGAGACACCTGAAAGCGTCGCATTTTACGACGGTATTACAAAATAAAAAAAACGGAAGTGAGGGAAATCATATGACTGATTTACAAATTTTTAATTTTAACGGTACAGATATCAGAACACTAACTATTGATAACGAACCGTATTTCGTAGGAAAAGACGTTACTGAAATTTTAGGTTACAAAAACGCAAGTAAGGCTTTAGCAGACCATGTTGATAGTGAAGATAAACTCAATAACGAAACGTTATCGAGTTTAGGACAACGTGGTGGATGGCTGGTTAATGAGTCAGGCCTTTACAGCTTAATTCTTTCAAGCAAATTACCAACAGCCAAAAAGTTCAAGCATTGGGTAACTAGTGAAGTCTTACCAGCTATCCGTAAACACGGTGCTTATATGACCGATGAGAAGGCATTTGATGTTGTTAACAATAAGGCAGGCCTTGCAGATTTATTACAACAAGCTGCAGACCAACTTAAACGAAAAGATATTCAAATTGCTGAAATGAAGCCTAAAGCATTATTTGCTGATTCAGTTTCTGCTAGTGACTCAACAATCCTAATTGGGGACTTAGCAAAAATTTTAAAAGCTAATGGAGTAGATACTGGAGCCAAAAGATTATTTCAATGGCTACGTGATAAATCTTACTTAATTAATAGAAAAGGTAGTGATTGGAACTCACCAACTCAAAAAAGTATGAACCTTGGATTGTTTGTAATTAAAGAATCAACCCACACACAACCTGATGGCACGGTTAGAGTAACAAAAACTACTAAAGTAACTGGAAAAGGTCAGCAATACTTCGTCAATAAGTTTTTAGGTAAAGCTTAGGGAGGCACAGTGATGACCGAAAAATACAGTGTTTGTCGAGTTGTTTTTAACGGCAAAAGTGGTGGATGTTATGACGGCTACATAATTAGTCAAAATCCCAAAGAAACTATGAGAATTCTCATTCAAAATCATACATTCTTACTAGAATTTATCCCTTTATGGAAAGCGATCTTATTCAAAAAGCCAAGAGGTAAATGGTCATATTTACACGATGTATCACTTGAGTACCTACGAGAAACACCATTCAAGGTGGAAAGATACAGCGATTATGAAGAGCACTGATTGAGAGGGTGGCATAGATGAAAAGATTACCACTTGAAAAGGAAATTGAAATTGCTAAACAATCTCAATGCTTGGTAGAACTTGATTCTAATCAATTCGCATTAGCGCTAAGCGCACTTATAAGAATATACATAGCGAAACACGGTGGAAGGAAAACAGAAATGGCAATGGATGTTTTCAATATGGCTACTATATCCGAAGAAGCATGGCACAGAGCCTTAGCAATATATGGCTGTAGTATTCCAGTACAAGATTTATACAAGGAATTTATTAGAGAGGCGAAGAAGACAAATGAAGATTAAGACAGTTTATTTGGACTTAGTAGACGATTACTTAGACGATGCTATCGAAGCACTTTTTGAAAAATTAGTGGGAAACACGGTTCTTTCAAGTTTTTACGACGATGATAAAGAACAGCTTGAAATTCAATATTTAGAAAAGGACTAACAATGGAAAACATAAAAACTAAGTTAATTGACCGTGGCTATATATATAAAAAATATGGTCGTGATAAACAAGGAGACCCAAAAGCAAAATTAGATGAAGCAATCAACGATTTTATAAAAGATAAAAAAGTAATTGATATTAAATATCAGACTAATATGACATCTATTGTTTGGGATGGCATTGATGATGATAGATACCTGGTAACAGCACTTGTAATTTATCAAAGTAAGGATTAGGAGAGGGAAACTATGACTAAAGAAAATTATCGCTGTACATGGTGTGATATAGAACTAGATGAAGATGAAGGTATTTATATGGATAACAAGCATCGACTATATTGCTCAGCAGATTGTTTAGTAGAACTTAATAGTGAAGTCTTTTTCGATTTAGAAGATGCACTAAATACTTCGAAAGAAGGGTAAATATGAAGATAGAAAAGGAATATTACTGTGATAACTGCGGCAAGAAATTAAAACTTGATGGACAAGTTTATACACATATAGGTAATGCACGACTTTTTTGTTCTCCAACATGTCTTGTAAATTATGAATGTTCTGCATTTAGAACATTAGATGAGGCCAAAAAGTATTTAGTCCAGCGTGGCTATAAAAATGCTATGAATGAAAAGATTCCATGTACCGAGTGCGAAAAAGAATTAAAAGCAAACCAACCTGTATTTAAAGATTTAGATGACTATATTTATTGTTCCCCTGAGTGTCTTTTACTTTACTCATATTCTTATAAACAAACATTAAACGATGTTTTAACTGAAATAGATAGATATGGAATTTAACCATTAAAAATAGGAGAAATACAATGCAAATTATTATTTCTGAAGAAGCAGTTAAAAAAGCTGTTCAACAAGAATATTTCAATAAAAGAGAAGCAAGCAATTACTTAGGTATAAGCATGCAAACATTTAAAACTTGGCGTGAGAAATTCAAAATTCCTTATCAAAGTATTGATGGAATGATTCTCTTTGCAAGAAAAGATTTGGAAACATTTATGAATGAACATAAAAGATAAGCATGAAAAAAAGCTCACGGAATAGTGAGCTTGGAGGGTAAATAAATGAAAAAATCTTGGGTACTATATATAACCCTGTTAATTATAGCACTTACAGTGCTTATATTATCTGGTCCCGAGTTCTTACCTGGGACGTATTAAAAATGTTTACATTGCTAATTTTCTATATATCAGCTGTACTTATCATTTTAGCAGCAGGGCTAGAAAATATCCAGCTTTTATATATGGCATTACCACTTTACATCTATTGTTTATGGAGGTTTACGACTTATGAGTGAGGAAACAAAAGCAAAACTATTTTTTAGCAGTAACGCAATGATTGATAGAAGAGATGACATTTTTAAAGGCCGAGATTTTCTATCCAAAATTATGAAACACATTTTAGATACGGAGGAGTGAAAATGTATGAAGTTTACTTCCCTGATTCAGATGATTATACGTACGTTGGATATCAGGGGGATGTTCCTGACTTTACTAGTTTAATTCTAAATCGATTTATAGATATTGGAGAATACAATTTTCTTTTAGAATTCAGCTTTCCTTCAATTTCTGACTTTATCCAGTTTGTTTGGGATAACTCAATGGACCTAGAAGGAGCATTTAAAGATTTAGCAGAAGAAGTTTATGAGGTAGTTGAAGTAAATGGATAAAGAAATTTTAAAACTGTGTACAGATTATAAACAACAGCTTGTAGCTGATGCTTTAAAACAAAAAACATACGGACAAGCATTGAAATATTTAAAGAATTTACATTATGACTTTGATGGCAATTTTAGAGCTACGCTTCCTGAACAGATTCTTGGATTACTTAACTCTGTTATAGATGAAGCAATTATCGAAGTACGAATGAAAGCATACAAGCAATTAATTGATGGAGATGATGAATCATCGAAACCGAAGCATTAAAACAAGCATATATAGCGTTTAAAGATGAACTTAATCTATTTACATTTAGTCATTTTAAAACGCTAGGGAGCGTTTATTTTAGCAAATATGCGCCAACTTCAATGATGTTTATTTACAAAGATAAAGAAAACACCTTAGAAATTAATGCTTGTATTTTCAAAATGAAGATTGATGATAGGAGACCCCTGAAAGTATGGCTAAACGGAAAATTACTTACAAAGAATTAGCTAATATTGTTAATAAATTTCATCATCTAACTTCTTTTTATCATCGATTCATAGTTATAAATAATGAATTTTTATACAGGCATTACGATGATGAAGGCATAAAAATCACGATTGATTCCAACTGGAATATGAATGACTGTGATTTATATATTTTAGAAGCTTTAGCTAAAAGTAATTTTGAGTTTTATAACTTTTACGATTCAAATTGCTGGCCTAAACCTGAGTTATTTGAATTTTTTAAAGATATTGAATTTAATGGGCAGAAATTCGTAAAAGATGGTCGATTTTTAAGACTAGAAAATGGACCTGATGTGATGTTAACTCCAGATTTTAGAATTACAAAATCTACAAGATTAACCTGGCCTGATAAGAATGAATTAGAACTAATACTTTGGAAGAAATTCGTGTGTTTAAACTTCGAGATTATCAATTAAAAACTATTAATAAAATTTATGACTCAATAAAAAGCGGTCACAAAAAGATTATAGTACAGCAACCACCGCGAACTGGGAAGACTGTAATTATGGCAGAAATAGCCCGTAGAACGACTTTAAAAGGTAATAGGCTATTATTCCTAATCCATCGAAAAGAAGTCTTAGAACAAGCAATAAACACTTTTAAGCAACAAGAAGTGGATATGGAGTTAGCCACCATGGGAATGGTTCAAACGTTATATCGAAAAGTTAATCGATTGCCTGAACCTCAACTAATTCTTATAGATGAAGCACATCATGCTGCAGCTAAAACATATCAAACTATTCTTAATGCCTTTCCTAATGCTTTTGTTCTTCTATTTACTGCAACGCCGATTAGAACGGGCAAAAAACAGTTAGATCAAGTTGCAGATGACATTATTGTAGGAGAATCCATTAAAAATCTTATATCTCAAGGATATTTAGCTAATTTTAAGTACTTCGCTAGAAAAGATGTTGATACGAAAAAACTTAAAAAATCATCTACTGGTGATTTTACTAATGCTTCTATGGAAGAAGCTGTTTCAACAAAAATCTATGGTCATGTTTTAGACAACTATCTAAGAATTGCTAAAGGTAAACAGGCTGTAGTGTTCACCTATTCAGTTGAATCAGCTAAAAGAATTGCTAAGCAATTTAATTCAGCAGGTATTACAGCTGAAGAATTAGATGGAAATACTGATACTGCTACTAGAGAATCAATCGTTAACGATTTTAGAAATAAAAAAATTACTATTTTGGTTAACGTAAATCTTTTTACCGAAGGTGTGGACTTACCAGATGTTGATTGTGTAATTATGACACGACCTACAGCAAGTCTGGCACTATACTTACAGTTTTCAATGCGATGCTTAAATCCTAGAAAAGGTAAAACAGCCATCATCATAGACCATGTTGGTAATTATGAACGCTTTGGTTTACCTAACAGTGAACGAGATTGGCGTACAGCTATTGTTACTAAAGATAAGAAAACTAAAAAGAAACAACAAAATGATTCTTTATCAATTGTACAGTGTGATTTCTGTTTTAGAGTCTTTGAGAGGAGTGATGTAAAGAATGGAACCTGCCCTGGGTGCGGAAATCCAATTAAAGTGAGAAAAACACCTGAGGTAACGAATGACCAACTTCAAGAAGTCATTCAGGATAGAAAGAATTTGGTCGAAAAAATTATTTCTGATAACACAAAACTTGCAATAGCTGGTAAAAAGCTTTCAGAACTTCATACATATAAAGAACTTAAAGCTTATGCAGATTTACATGGCTATCGTCCAGGTTGGATTTTTTATCAGTTGAAAAATAGAAAGCGAGGACATTAATGGGTATTCTACCTAAAGACGAAGTTATTCAACCAAAAAGTGAACCACATAACTTCTTTATTTACGGGGCGCCACTGGCTGGAAAGTCGTTTTTTGCAAGCCACTTTCCACACCCTCTTATCTTGAATACTGATGGGAATGCACTTCAGCAATCGGCCCCTTCAATTCAAATTAGAAATATCAGAAGTGGTAATTCTAATAAACCACTCAAACAATCTGCTATTGAACAGTTAACAGATATCATTACTGAATTAGAAACTACTGACCATACTTATAAAACACTGGTTGTAGATGTAATTGATGATATCTGCGTCATGATGGAACAAGCTATCTGCTTAGAAGCTGGAGTAACCTCACTTGCTGATTTAGGTTATGGTCGTGGATATGCAATGTTTAATAGTGCATTACAACAATTTGTTGTAGATCTTAAAGCTTTACCGATGGATATCATTTTTATCAGTCGTGAGCTAGAAGAATCTGAAATGGGGAGTTCAGTAGCTCCTACACTCAAACCCTCGCTTAAGAAAAAATACTACAACATTGTAGCAGGAAATTGCGATGTGGTTATTCACTTACGAAAGTTAGGACCTAACACTTACTTACGTAAGGTTGATGATAAGCGAATGAATTATAAACCAGAAAATATATCAAACGAACGGGTTTTACAGCTTTTAGAAAGCTGCCGTGGAATGTTTTCAAAATAAAAAAAGATTAAGGAGATTATATTTATGTCATTAAAAGATGTTTTTGCAAGCTTAAAGGATTTTGACCCAAAGAAGGATAAGGTAGGTGGTAATAGTGCATTACCTGCTGGTAAGTACTATGTATCACTTTCAGGCGTTACTCATCAATCTAAGAATGACCGTGAATTTGTTATGTTTACCTTTGAAGTTTTAGATGGTGATTTTGCTGGTAGAAAAGAAAATGTTTTCCCTTCACTTGAACTAGTAACTTCTACAGGTAAGCCTATGCCTGACTTTGTATTAGAACGTTCAATTAAAACTATTATGAAAATTGCTTCAGTAATTGGTTTTGAATTCGATAAACGAATTTTTGCAGGCCTTGAAGACGATGTAACTAATGTTTATGAAGAAATTCAACAAGCATTTAGCTCACACTTAGGCAAGACTTTAACTCTTGAGATCATTGAAAGCAGAAATAAAAAGGACCCTGACCATCCTTACCGCAATTACGACTTCTATGAAGCTGAACAACCTACTACACCTGAAGCAATTGAAGATCCTTTTGCAGATAATCCAGGTAGTGAAGAAGAAATTGATGAATCTAAAATTCCATTTTAAAAATGCAAAATTTAATTAATTATGCTAAGAGCTATGCTGAACACGGTTTTTCAGTAATTCCAATTGGAAATGATAAAAGACCTCTTATAAAGTTTGCTAATAAACCTGCTCTTACTGTAGATGAAATTGAAGCAATCTGGAAACGTTATCCCTTTGCTAAAATCGCTCTCAAAACTGAACAGTTTTTTGTAGTCGATGTTGATAGACATCATAGTGAAGCAGATGGCTTAGAGTCTATTAAAGATTTAAATCATGATGAGTGGTTTAAAGATACGCTAACTGAAATTACGGCGCATGGTGGATACCACTTTTACTTTAGGAAACCTAAAAATGAAGAGATTACTCAAAACATTGGTTGGCTACCTGGAGTAGATATTAAAGCACACGTTAATAATTACGTCGTATGTGCGCCTTCAGCAGGCTATAAGTGGCTTAATCATAAACCGATGAAAGACGCTCCAGAAGAGCTTATAAAGGCTATTAATAAAAATAAAAAGCAGGAGAATTTATCATTAGATCAAATTGATAACATTCGATTTTCTGGCAAAAGTCAAACTGCTATCCTTTTTGAACAAATTGTCGATGGTCTAGGTGAAACTGGCGGAAGAAATAATGCTCTTGCTGCTTTTATGGGCGGTCTTTTATATCGGAATGTAGACCCTGAAAAAGCTGTGAAGTTGGCAATCTTAGCAAATGATGCAACAGAAGATAAATTAAGTAGCGACGAACTTATTAGAACCGTTCAATCAATGATTGATAAGGATATTAGAAGGAGAGAAGGTGGTTGAGCTGGATAAAAAAGACGATAAAAAGGTTATCGAACTTAAAAATACTGATAAACTTCGTAAATTACAGAAACAACCGAAATATAGTTATTCTCTTCCTTTTCTTGTTAATGAAAAAACGGGCATTATTAAGAAAAATTCTATCTATAACATCATTATGATTCTTAGTAACGATAAGCTACTAAAAAATACTTTTCAATTTAACGAGTACACTGAAGCAGTTGATGTAATGAAAGATATTAAAGATCTTAATATTGAAAAAGGTCAATTAAAAGATGTTTATATTTCTCTTATCGCTGCTTATATCGAAACTCAAGGGGCTTACTCCAATATCCTTTTTGATGATCAAAAAATACGCTCAGCAATCAGTGTTTATGCTTCAAGTCATTCTTATAATCCTATCAAAGATTACTTTACCGAGGCTTTAAAAAAATGGGATGGTAAGCCTAGACTCCAAAATCTTTTACCTGATTTTTTAGGAGCAGAACCTGGTTATTTAACTTTACTAATCACTAGGCAATTCTTAGTTGGTGCGATTGCTAAAACTTTTAACCCTATGACCAAGTTCGATATGGTGCTTGATTTAGTTGGTGGACAGGGAGTTGGTAAAACGACTTTTCTAAAAAATCTAGCACCACTTGGTTACTACACTGACCAGTTTGCTAGTTTCTCATCAAAAGATGATTTCGCAGTTATGAAAAATGCGGTCATTGTTAACGATGATGAGCTAACAGCTTCACATAATTCTTCTTTTGAAGAACTCAAGAAATTTGTCACTATGCAAGAATTCGAGTATCGCAAGGCGTATGGTCATACTGCTGAGAAATTTCACAAAAAATTTGTTATGGCTCGTACTACTAATGAACGATATTATCTTAAAGATTTAACTGGTTCTCGTAGATTTATGCCTATTTTAGCTGATAAGGCTAATCGAAAGAAAAACGCAGTAACAGATATGCCACCTGAATTTGTTCAGCAAATTTGGGGAGAAGCAATGGCACTCTATAAATCTGGTGATTTTAGTTTCGCTCTAACACCTGAGGAGGAGGTGGAGTTGGAGTCTAAAAGAACTGAATTCAACTATGTTGATGCTTTTGAAGATAAATTAGCTGATGTTTTAGAATCAGATGATTTTAGATATGCGAACTTTATAACGAATGATAAGCTGGCAGACGCTTTAGGGTTGGATCTTCTGAAAAATAGAAAAGCAGCTCGTAAATTACAAAGCTTGATGTTAGATCGATTTAAGTGGTCTAGAAAAGTTAAAAAAATAGGTGGAAAAACAGCTCGAGGTTACGCTAGACCAGACTCGTAGTGTAACTGCCTAGAGCCCCAAGGGATAAGGCGCATTTTAGTGTTTTGCTTATAAAAATTTCACAAGCTTGCAATCCGTTGATAAATAAGAGCTTATAAGCCATTTTTAAAAGTTACACTACTAAAAAATTTAGTGTAACCTTTGAACAAACCCTAGAGCGACAAAGGATTAAGCCTTGTGAAAAATCAAAAAAGGTTACACTATAGTGTAACCTATCTCAGCCCTTGGGCCACAAGGCTTTATACATAGTATAAATACATAGTTACACTAATATATATATAAAATATATATAACTATAACTAGTACTAACAATTACTAGAGTAGTTTAGAACAATATAGTTGAAATTTAGTGTAACCTGATACTTTTTTGCTTAATCCCTTGGGAGAGTAGGCGAGAGGTGCGGTTACACTAGTGTAACCTTAAAATTGGTCTATAGGTTCTATATTATTGCTAGAGTAAGTGCGAATGAGGTTACACTACTGGATTGGTTACTGTAACCTTAGTGTAACCTTTATAAGAATAATATATGCGGTGGGTGGGTAGGTATAGTTAATTATGGACAGTGAACATTTAATTCAACAAAAAATACAACTTTATATAACTCAAAATAATTTAGGCTGCTGTTTTCGTGCAAATGTAGGCAGCGTTAAACAAGCAGATGGCAGATGGTTTTCTACTGGGCTACCTAATGGTTATCCAGATTTACATGGTACACGCTGGATTGATAACCAGTCGTACTTTATTGAAGTTAAATCTCCTACAGGTAAAATTCGTGACGATCAAATGCGTTTTCATCAATTCTTGATGCAACACAATGTAATTCACGGTATTGCTCGTAGTGTTGATGATGCAAAAATGATAATTCAGGGAGGCCTTGTAGGATATGGTTATCCAGATATGGAGATTGAATGATGTCGATTTTATTACGTGAAATTTGTTTGGATAAAGAAACTGAAAGAGTTAAAGAATTTAAAACTTGGGATCAGATAGATTTTTTTCTTGGCCAGTTTGATGGTTATTCTTGGCTAAGTCGTAGAAGTGTTTTACGCTCACAAGATTCAGTACCATATTTTATTTGGAAAATTGATGATGAAATTATTCCTCATGTTTTTAATCGAAGAGCGATTGTTTTAAACGTAAAAAAAGCTCACTCTACTCATCATCGAGATAGATCTGAAATTGTTAAGTGTTTAAATAAGCTAAATAAAAAATACAGAAGCTTTATGCAGATACCAGTTGGAGATAAAGACTTTGAACATTTAAAAGATTTATTAAGACTTTACGAAAGAAGAAGGTGATTTTATTTTACCTGGAAAGAATTTAATGCATATGCTTCATTATCCAGATTCTAAAGGCTATACCTTTGATGGGGTACGGCTTTATACTGAAAACTTTGGATTAATTTATGAAGCTAAAAAAATTGATGAATCAATTGTAATTAAGTTGGTAAGCAATCTATTTAAAGCAGAAAGCTTTGAGTGGCGCTCACCATATCATTACACGATTAATAAAAGGCCTATTGTAGTTCGTGAAGTAGATAATGGACTGAATGTATGGGCTAATGAGAAATTTGTAAAGAGAATTAGAGTCTAAGAAATAATGAAATATAGATATACTGATGTACATATGATAAACGATATACACATAATTCTTGATGAACCATGGGAACATTTTAGAATGTTAAATTTGGAACGCTTTCATAAATTTAGAACAGTAAATGGAGATGAAGTTGTTATTAATGGAAACCAAATCATAATAGCTTTGCCAATTGAAATGGAGGATTAACAATGCAGATTATACCTAACAAAGCAATTATTAATGATTATTTGATTGAATATTACGCACCTGAAACAGTCGTGTGGAAAAGTGACTATGATTTAACTATTGAGTTTAATAAAAATGAAAGAATTTTCATTACATTTGATGAATTTGACTTAAATGCATCAGTAGTAAATGTTATTTTTGAACCTAATGGAGAATGCGAAAATTCTGATGACATTATAGACGGCTTAAATAAGTTAAGAAAAAAGTCTGGAATCGATTATATAAATATTAAAACTACTTTTCGTAATTTTTGGGATGAAAACAAACCTAATTTTCAAAGACATTATGAATATTTGAAATCAGTTATGGAAGATAATAAAAGTTACGTTAAAGATGAATTGTCCAGATTTCTTGATAGATATGGTAATGATATCCATAAGATTTTGCCTGATTTCAGTCTGAATAAAGAAGACTGGGGATATAACTTGAATGAAGATTATTACTATTTAGTTGATGCGTATATGCTTAAATTTAAGCCTACTGAGGTGGAATTACGTGATATTGAAGATAATTTCATTACCAGTTTTGAGTGGAGTGATAACAATGAGACCGAATGAATTACGAAATTTCTTTAAAAAATACAGCGAAGTTTTAAAAGACCGTTATAATGTCACTGATTTAAATGTAAATGATTGGAAATATGCTAATAATACTTATTATTTAGAAGACGGTTGGCCACTCTATTCTCTAACGTTTGAATATGATTGTGTATCACTAAATAATGAAGACGGTAGCACTATAACTACATTCGAGTGGAGTAATAAGTTGAATAAATTGATGAATTTCATTCATGATAATAATGATGAGCTTTACAAAATATTTCCTTATTTTACTTCTAATATTGACGAATGGGAACTCCATGAACCTAACACATGGGTTGCTAATGGTGGATGGGAATTAATTCAGTTTTGCAAGAATAATGTAGTTGCTATTATGTTGTACGATGATTCTATTCCTGAGGGTTTTCCGGAATTTATAACTACCATTGAGTGGAGTGATAGTGATGAGTAATAGTATTTGGAGGAATATCGATAATGTATCCTGAAAAAATTAAAAAACGACTTAAAAAGCAACTTATGGAAGATATTCCTGAAGATGCTTGGAATATTAATTTCATATTCAATAAATATGATGTTGATATTCGTTATAGCATTGACAATTTTATTTGCTTTAAGCCCGCTATTAAATTAGATTTTATAAAACTTGCTTACCAGACTACAAATAACCCGTTTTACAAAATTTTTATCAAACTAATATCACTCAATAAGAGACTTAGAGAAATGACTAATAAAAATATTGCTGATAAATTATGGGAGGATAAACATGGACTTTAAAAAAATTGATACTGCTCTTACTGATTTAATGGAACGCAAGAATAAGGCCTATGGTAATGCTTATGCTGATTCTTTTAATGAGCTAGGTTTGATTTATGCTTTTGTTGAAGTGAATAATAAGCTTCAAAGAATTAAAGCCTTAACTATGAATCCTGATATTCCAGATAATGGAGAATCTATTTTTGATAGTTATGTTGACTTGCGTAATTATGCTGAGCTTGCAATTAGTCAAATGATTGAATACGAAACTGTAAGCAAGGAAACTCTAGAAAAATATGGATTATCTGATATATAATACTATATAAGTAAATAATTTATATATCGTTTTATAAACAGGAGTGCGGATGAAAAAGGCAGTTTTTCTACACATGGAGGCAATTCTTAGAGATTATCCTAAAATTGATGAATATATAAAAAACAGGCAGAATAGCGCCTACTATTCCATCGAGGATGACAGATTCATTGCTAGTTTAAGATGGCAGAAAAAGTGCGTAACTGAAGTTCTATTAAAAACTGATTTTGCTACTAAGAGAGTAATTGATGCTTTATACTTTCAAAGAAATCCCAACCTTACCTTAGAAGGGGTAGCAGATCATTTACACATTTCTAGAACGAATTTGTATTACAAAAGAAATCATTTTTTAGAAACTTTAAGAAAAGAATTAGGCTGGTAATCCCAACCCCTTATTAAAAGGGCTAGGGTATTGTTTTTAAGAAATAGACTGAAAATCCCAATCCAGATTTTAAGATAGGTTGCTATTTTGAAAAATAAAATAGACCGAAAATCGATTTTCTGATTTTCTCGGTTAGGAGAAGATATCTTTTTATGTTACTAGGATTAGCTTTTTGGAGTTTAACCTTAAGAGTATTGGAACTGATTCTAGCAATTGGTTTAGCTTTATTCTTAGTTTACTTAGCTTTTATGGCTATAATTTTTGTAGGCACTATAATCATATTAGCTTATCGTAAAATGGCGTCAGACCGCCGAAATAAGCGACTATGATATAATAAATGTGCCTCCAACGGAAATATCCAAAAAACATTATTTACCGAATAAGCAAAAAAATAGGATCATACAGAAAAAAATGTATGGTCCTATTTCTTTTTTATAGTAATTTGGTTTATTAATTTAGCATTAATGGCTTCTGGAGAGATATCTAATAGAAGTGCCTAAATTAATCAAATATATTATTAGGCTATTTAATTAACGACAATAAATATAATTGTAGTTAACTGCAGTATTTAATAAATATTTTAGCAGCCTAGCGTTAATCTGATTATTCAGTATTTTATTCAGTTATTTAGCAGTTACAGTTAGCAATGAATCATAAATAATAGAAACAATAAAATAAAAACTGATATCACAACAGGATATCAGTCTTTTTATCATTTACAATTGAAATACGATTGAATTGCTTTTCGTTCACTTACGCGCGCGCGTATACAGGCTCGAACATAGCTAAGCAAAAGACAAAAATTGAAAAAGGGGTCTAAAAGTTTTTTATTACTTAAAGTAAGAAATATATTTATAACGCTAAAAGGTATATTATAAACACTTTTTAAAACGTTGCTAACCCCTTGAAGCTACTTACTTTATAACATGCTTTTTATAAATTTTTGGATAGTTTTCTACTATATAAGGCTTCAACCATTGAAAATAAGGCAAAAAAATATTTTTAAAAAGTATTGACAAAGTCATTTCAAAGTAATAACATAGTAATTGAAAAATGAAAAAGAAAAAGGAAGGTAAATAAAATGTTAATCTTAGATACATTACAATCGAATTATAATCGTGTGAACCGTGTAAGCGTGCAACATAGTGGCAATATTACTAATTATGTTTTTAATGAAAAGGAACTAAAAAAAGAATACTAAAAATGTAATTAGTGCGGTATTTAGTAAATCTAAAATTACTAATGATGAAATAAAATTTTTAGCAAATATAAATACTAATAATAAAGTAATAAATTTACAAAGTAATATTTGTGATACGTACGGGCAAGAAGCGGCCTTAAATGGTTTAATTGATCAAATCAAAACAGAATGCCCGGAATTGTTTGAAGTGATTCAAAAATCAGTGAAGGGGTGGGACTAGTGGCAATAGATTGGAACAACCTTGACGAAGTTAGAGAATACAAAAGAAAATACGCTAAAAAGTATAGAGATAAACGAAAAAAAGAAGCAGAACAAGGCAACGAAAAAGCAAAAGCGTATTTTGAAAGGGGACGAAAAACACAGGCTTGGCGTTCTGTAAAATCGTTTTTAAAGAATCAAGCTACTTTAAAACAAGTTAGAGAAGCGCGTGAGGTCTTACTAGAGAGAGAAAAAGAATTAAAAGAAAAAATAAAAAAAAGTATTGACAATTAAATTGATATATTATAACATAGTAATTGAAAGGCGGAAGAAAAAAGCCCACCAAGTGCGGGAACACTTGACGGGCAACGCCTAAAAAATATTTTTATGGAATTTGTCTTTATGATTTTTTAGGACTGTTTTATTTTAACAGTTCAATAAAAAAATGTAAAGACTCCCAAATTAAAGGAGTTTTTTATTATGCAAAAATTAGTAGAAGAATACAATTACTTAGATTTGAAAAATGTTAACGGCTTCAAAGTTTACAAGTTTAAACCTAAAAAACAAGGCGGGGCAGTTGTTAACAATGTTTTGAAGAATTTAACGGGGTTGAATTTAAAAACTGCAAATATTGAACAAATTCAAGAAGCAGCACAAGAAAAGGGGTTATACATTAGATTAGTTTTCAAATGCGCATCTTATTACGATTTAATATTAAATAATTTAGATTTTTTAGAT
The DNA here is from genome assembly GCA_022756575.1 of Lactobacillus mulieris. GTDB lineage: Bacteria > Bacillota > Bacilli > Lactobacillales > Lactobacillaceae > Lactobacillus > Lactobacillus mulieris_A. Next base: position 245,797 of record JALBSH010000001.1, on the reverse strand, counting down.
CGTTATGATGATATCACTTATTTAGTTGTAAAAAAATCAACTAATAGATCAATTTGGCAATTTGATGATGACGACAAGGCAGTGCAAATATTAGATAAATTATATTGTTACGACAACACAACACTTTACCGCCTTAAATTAGGCAAGTGGCTAGACTCTCACACTTTTAACGTGCAAAAAGAAGTTATTTTATTGACCAAAGAAGAAGCAGAAAACTGGGAAGACTAGAAAAATGGATAAATTAAATAAAGAATTAGACAAGTTTATAAAAGACTACAATGTTAAAGATAGCAAAGAAAAAATAATTTTTTGTTTAGAAAGATTAGGTTTCTATATTCAAGAAAAGCCAACAATTGCATACATTGATATAGATTATTTAAAAGAAAAAGGAATATTATAAAAATGAAAAAATTAGTAATTTTAGGCGGTTTAGTGGTTGTAATGCTAGGGGCTTTATATATCTATCTAGCCCCACGGGTTGAAGCTGATACGGAATATAAAACTGTTAAAATTGACAAAAACACTAAAATAAAATATAAAAAATATAACGACGGTCAAATAATTATAGAAGTTAATACCAAGAAAAAAGTACTTACTGATATAGGCGCAAACATTGACGAAAACGGTAAAAGCGACGGCGCAACAATTGCATTAAATTAGAAGGAGTTAAACAATGGAATTATTAAGATATTTGTTAATACTGGGGCTTAGTTATTTAGGGGTTTCATTATATTATTATTTTAAAGATAAGCGCTAAAAATAGCGCTTTTTTTATTGTTTTATATTGACAATCGCATTACTATGTTGTAATATAGTAATGTAAGGAGGTGATAGAAAGAACAAAACAAAAAACTAAAAAGAAAGGGGGCAAGCAATATGAAGCATAGACACCCAAAGCGTTATACGGTTGTTGTTGTTCGTTGTGATTGCAACAAAAAAAACGGCCGGAAGCCGTCAATTCTTGAAAGACTAACCATTGCTAATATTGTCGCTAATATCGTAAGTGGTATAGTCAATTTATATTTTAAAATATTTAAATAATTTAAGGGGCTAGGCTTAAAGGCTTAGCCCTTTTTATTATGGTATCATTTTTCTTTTTAAGGCGTCAAGCCTTGAGCCTTTGACTGCCTTATATATGTATAACTATATAGACTACTAGACTTTTTTTAATTGTGCTAGTGGTCTATTTTTTTATGTTTATTTTTTCTGATTAAATTCTTCCAACTGTTTAAACTTCAATAATCTTATATGTGTGTAGTTATATTTACATCTATTTAAATACAACCATCGTTCGACTATTTCAGCCTTTTAAGTTGGTACTTTTTTAGTACTTTTAAAGCTTATATATATAGTACTATGCTTATATACCTTAAAAGGGCAATAGCCTTATAAGGCTATAAAAAGTGTTTTAAACGGTTTAAGGGTGTTTATATATGATACTACACAAATGCAATAAAAGCGGTTGTAATGCTTTGATAAGCATCAAATATAAGTATTGTAAGAAACATGTTAACTACTATTCTAGACAATACGACCGCATAAGAATGAACAGGGAAGCAACAAGGAACTATAGAAAGTTCTATCAGTCAAAGGCTTGGAAGAATCTAAGAAGCTTAAAGCTTGCACGGAATCCATTATGTGAAAGGTGTTTAAAAAATAATATATATAGTTTAGCAACTGATGTTCATCATATAAAAGATGTATATAACAATTATTCATATAGATTAAATTACAACAACTTGCAAGCATTGTGCAAGCCTTGTCATGAAAAAATTCATAAGCTTGGTTATTACCCACCGTTATAAACCGTTACAAATTCAAAGGGCTATAAATTGATTACCAACCGAACAAGGGTACCCCATAGTCGATAGGGGCCGGTATATCAACATTTCTTCCATACCGTCCCGGAGTTTTCTTTTTGCAAAATTCCATAAATGAGACTTTTTCGGCATAACGGCGTAACAAAAAGCCCTTTTTCAAGGGCTTTACACAATATTTATTCACAAAGGAGGTGGTTAGGTGGCTGGAAGACCTAGAATGCACTCAACAAATTTTAATTCACATAAAACTAAAGATGAAATCGCTCAAAGAGAGTTAGAAGAAAAAGCTGCAAGTGATTTTAGCACATTAACTCTATCTCCACCATCATGGATTGATTCAGAAGCTCAAAAAGAGTATCGAAGAGTAGCTCCAATGCTTAAAAAGTTAAGTATTACTGCATTAGATCGTCAAGTTCTTATCGATTATTGTATAGCAGTTTCAACTTTAAAGAAAGCAATAAAAGCTGTTGAAGAAAATGGAGTCTTAATTGATGGGAAAAAGAATCCAGCAGTTAATGTAATGCTAGATATGCAGAAAGAAATCAGAGCTAATGCTTCTTCATTAGGTATGACTTTAGATTCTCGTATGAAATTAGTTAAACCAGAACCTAAAGATGAGATTGAAGATGATCCATATGCAAAGTTTGGAGAGTAGATAGATGAAAGACCAAGTAACTGAATATGCTAAAGCTGTTGTTTCTGGTAAGATTCTTGCTCCTAAAAAGGTAATTTGGGCATGTAATAGGCACTTAAAAGACTTAGAAAAGTCGAAAAATGATAAAAATTTTCCATATTATTGGGATATTCGTGAATCTGAAAAGGTAATTGCCTTTATTTCATCATTAAAGAATCCAGACAACGGAAAACAGATGAAATTAGTTAATTTTCAAGCATTTGCTGTTGGTTCTGTATTCGGTTGGCTTCGTAAGTCGGATTCCCATAGAAAATTTAAAAAAATGTTTATTTCAATGGCTCGTAAGAATGGGAAAACTATTTTAGTGGCTGGTATCGCATTATATATCTTGCTTTACCAGAAATATCCCGTTCGTGGGAAGCAAATATATTGTGCAGCTAACAAACGTGACCAAGCAAAGGTTGCTTTTAATTATATTAATAACTTTTTAGTTCCACTACGAAATGATTCTCCATTTGTTAAACGTAAAACTCAAATGAAACGTGATGAAATCACTGATGCAAAAACAGGTTCGTTTATCAAACCTTTATCAAACGATAAAAACGGTATTCAAGGGTTAAACACTACATTAGCTATTTTCGATGAACAGGCAGATAGTAACGATATTACAGTTTACGATGCCGTTGAAAAATCATCTCGTATGCAGAAAGACCCATTAATGTTACTGATTTCTACAGTTTCACCAAACATAAATGGTTGGTTCCATGAAATGATTTATCAATATGTGGAGCAGATGGTTAAAGGTGATGTTGTAGATGATGAAACGATGGTTCTTTGGTATGAACAGGAATCTGAAGATGAAATTGCGGATACAGCTAACTGGATTAAATCTAATCCAATTCTTTATGACAAGGATATTCGAGAAACATTATTGCCTACATTAATCCAAGACTGGAAGACCGCTCAAGCGATGGGACGAGAAACCAAAGCTAAAATTTATAACTTTAATATGTGGCAACAGGCTAATGAAAACTCATATATCAAAGTTCAAGATTGGGCAAATATTAAAGTAGATAAGACTCCAGATCTTTATGGACGTGAAGTTTATATCGGTATGGACTTGGCTAGAACAGGAGACTTATCAGCTGTTTCTTGGATTGTACCTCTTCCAGAACAAAAAAAGTTTTGGGTTGATTCTCATGCCTTTGTTGGAACTCGAGGTGGAATCGAAAACAAGATTCAAAAGGATAAAATCGATTATTTAGCGTTAAGAAGGCGTGGGGAAGTAACACTCTCAAATCTTGAATCAGGGAATATTGATGACCAGCAAATCATTGACTTTATTTATAACTTAATCGGTGAACATAAATTCAGCGTCAATTGCATTTGTTATGACCGTTATTCAGCTAACCATATTATCGATACGTTCAATGAAGATGGTTACACAATGGTTGATGTTGCTCAAGGTTTTGCAACATTGTCTGAACCTACTAAACAATTTCGTAAATATGTTCAAGATGGAGGCGTTATTCATGGTGATAATCGGCTATTAGAAATTGCAGTAAATAATGCAATTGTTAAAGAGATTAATGATGCTGTTTTACTTGATAAGACAATGTATCGCAATAAGATTGACCCTTTAGCAGCATTACTTGATGCGATGACTCAAGCTTATAACTATGATTTCTCACGAGATTTTGAAAGGGATTCAGAATTCTATGAGAAACAATTCCATTTTTAATTTTATTTTATCTAATATTCACACCATTTTGTGTTTAATGGGTGGCCTACTTTTCTCAGTAGGAATGTTTTTATTAAGCACACCTGCAGGATTTATAGGAAGCGGTTTGTTTTGGACAGCAATCGCAATCTATATTGATCGCACTAATTCTAAATAAGAAGGAGGTGCAATAAATTGTCTTTTTTTAGAAGTTTGACCGCTTTTAATGACACTGGTTCTTATATTGATTTTCAAGATACCAGTCCTCGATATGTGCCTATTACTAATTTGAAAAATAGTGATGTGTTTACTGCAATTAATGTAATTTCTAATGATATTGCGACTAATCCGATAAAACTAGAATCAGATAATGTTAATCACATTAAAGATAAACGATTTAATCAACTTAATTATTTGTTGAATATTAAGCCTAATGATTTTATGACAGCACGTGATTTTAAGTATGCCTTGACCGCTAATCTCCTTTTAACTGGTAATTCATATGCAAGAATTCTTAAGGATAAAGTTGGCAATATTGTTGACCTTGAATTGCTAAAACCATCTCAAGTTACACCTTTTTTAGATGAAGATTCAGGCGAAATAAAGTATGAGATTCAACCATATGGCCAAACCCCATTTGACCTTTCTGCTAATGAAATTTTACATATAAAATTTTTGTCCACAAATGGATACGTTGGTGCAAGTCCACTATATGCATTAGCTGATGAAATGCGTATGCAAAAATCAGGCAATGAAATGCTTAATGCATTCTTTGGTTCAGGAATCAATGGCTCTGCTATTTTGAAAATGCCAGGCGATTTAGGACCTGATGCCAGAAATGCTTTAAGAAATAAATGGATTGAAGGAAATTCTGGTGATAGCACACATCGATTAATTATTTTATCTGGTAAGGAAGATTATCAACCAATTGAAATTGATACTAACATTCTTAAGATTATCAATTCAAATGATTATACGACTAAGCAGATTGCAAAAGCTTTTGGTATTCCAATCAGTAGATTAGGTTTGGAAAACTCACATACTTCTTTACCTCAATCCAATTTAGACTATGTACAAAATAGTTTAGACCACTATTTTTCACGGTTTACATCTGAATTTAATGTAAAACTACTAAGTTCTAAAGACTCACTTAAGTATCATTTTGAGTTTGATGTTTCAAGATTAATGGAACTTGATACTGAAACCAATATGAAACTCACACTAGATTGGTTTAAAGCAGGCCTACTTAGTGATACTGAATCAAGAACTAGATTAGGTTATGCTCCAGCTGATGATGAAATGGCAGGAGTAAGAACAATTATGAGTAACTTCGTACCTATTCAAAACATTAGGGAAAACTTCCCTAACAATGTAGCAGTAGGTAATGCATATGATGATACAGGTAAACCTATATCTACAAAAGAAAATCAAAAAAGTGGAATCAGCAATGTTTTAAAAGGCAATGAGAAAGATGGAAGTACGGAATCTGACACAAGCTCCGATGATGGAGAAGGAAAGCAGAACGATTAAAGGAACTGCTGTAGTTTTTAATTCTCGTAGTGAACAACTTGGAGATTTTACTGAATTTATTGACCCACACGCTTTTGATGATGTGGATATGAGTGATGTAGTGCTCTTATATAATCACGATTCAGGGAGTGTTCTAGCGAGAACTAGTGCTAATACTTTAAAGCTTAATTTAGATGAACGTGGGTTACACTTTGAAGCCGCTATTCCTGAAACAACTCTTGGCAATGATACTTTAACTAATTTAAGAAATAAAAATATTTCTGGTATGAGTTTTGGTTTTGATATTGCAGATGATGATTGGGAAGACACTTCAGATGGTTATGTGCATTATGTACGTAAAATTAACCACTTATATGAAATTTCAGTTGTTACTTTTCCAGCATATAAGGCAACTGATGTAGAAGCTTCTACTCGTTCACTAACTGGGTTTAAAGAAATTGAAAAAGAAAAAGTATGGATTAAGTCACAATTAAGTAATTTAGAGGAGAAAATTTAATGAATTTAAAAGAACAATTGCTTGCTGCAAAGAAAGCATACAATGAAATGATTGATGAAAAGCGTTCTCTTTTAGAAGATGCTGATAAAAATACTGCAGATAAGAATATCTCAGAAGTTCGTTCAAAGGTTGAAGAAATTCAAAAGAGAATGAAAGCAAAGGAAGCTGAAATTAAGGATTTAGAAGCTTTAATTGAAGAAGCTAAGAATTCAAGAAGTGGATTTAATATTAATCCAGAAAACCCAGAACCAGAAGGCGAAGATGAAGCAGAGAAACAATACCGTATGGCAAATCACTACTTACATACACGTGATGCTCAATCTGCGGGGTTAAAGTCTCCTGATGCAGCGTTAACTATTCCTAAGGATGTTAAATATGTACCTGTTGATGAAGTTAAGACTATTGATGACTTATCACAATACATCCATATGGTTAACGTAACAAGTGCTCAAGGTAGCTATCCAGTTCGCCAAAAGCCCAATACAACTTCATTACATTCTGTAGAAGAACTGGCTAAAAATCCTGACCTTGCCAAGCCTTCATTTAAAAATATTGAATGGAAGGTAGACACATACCGTGGTGCTATTCCTTTGTCACAAGAAGCAATCGATGATTCTGATGCTGATCTTGTAAGTATTGTTTATCAAGATCTTAAGGAACAAAAGATTTTACTATTAAACGACAAGATTTTAAATGTAATGAAGACATTCACTGCTAAGACAGTTTCTAGCGTTGATGAATTGAAAGCAATTAAAAATGTGGCTCTTGATCCAGGATATAAGCATAAAGTAATGGTTGTATCTGCAAGCTTCTATCAATGGTTAGATACTTTGAAGGACAAGGACGATAACTACATTTTAAACCGTTCAATTACTGCTAACTCACCTGATATTTGTTTAGGTTTGCCTGTCTTTACTGTAAGAGATACAACTTTAGGCCAAGCTGGTGAAATGAAGGCATTTATTGGCGATATTTTTGAAGGGATTTTTGGTGCTAACCGTAAAGATTTACAAGCTCGCTGGGTAGATGACAGTGTTTATGGTCAATTCTTACAAGGTGTAACGAGATTTGGCATTACTAAATCCGATGAAGATGCAGGCTTCTTCGTAACTGCTACACCCAGTAAGGCCAGCTAATGCGAGTAACAGCTTAAATGAATTTACTCAATTAAATATTGGCTCAACAGCAATCAATGTTTCAAATGGGGATGTTACTTCATCTAATACAGTAGATGCTCTTAAAGGTGCTTTGGATTATTTGAAAGTTACATATCCATCAACTGCATTGAAAAACGATTTAATTAGTTTACTTAATACAACTATAAAGTCTAAAAAAATTGTAGCTAATACGAGTCAACCAATGATTGGAGAGATTCAGTAATGGATTTAACAGAATTCAAAAATTATTTGAGAGTTGATTTTGATGATGATGATTCAGTCATTGAAGCTTACTACACTGGTGCTGAAAACTATATATGCTTAGCAATTGGAAAGAATGTTAAACCAACAGACTTGGAACAATATGAGCAGTTTAAACCAGCTTCTCTTTTATTAGGAGCTTTTTGGTATAACGCAAAAATGGCTGTTCAACAAACTGCAACAGTTAAAGCTAATACTGATGAAATTCCTTTTGGTGTTTCGGCTTTAATTACTCAATTGAAAGCGAGGTACTGGGAAGACTATGTTACTAAACAAAACGAATCAACGAATTCAAATAATGAAGAAGATAAATCAGAAAACTCAGCAGGGCGATTGGAAATCAGTAATGGTTCCAGTGAAGAAGCTATGGGCTGATGTTGCTAAATCTACTCTTAAAGAATATCGTGAAGATGCCAATTTATTAGAGGGAAAAGAAAAAGTAATCTTTTTGATAAATTCAATGGCAGCGAAAGATATAACTAGAAAAAATTTTATCCAGTTTAAAGATAAAAACTATAACATTACTGATATTCAACGTGATTTTGAAACACATGATTTTGATAAGTTTACAGGAGTGGAGGTGGATAAGTAATGGCTGTTCAAGGCGAAGCAGAATTAGAAGCCAAAATTCAAGAATTGATGACTAAATCTGTTGCTACACAAAATACAGTTTTAGATGAAGTAGCTAAAGAATTTGCTGAAAGATTGGAATCCAATATTCCTCGTGGTGCTAAAAGCACTAGAAAAACTCACATAAAATCTGAAGTAAAGATTGGTAAACCTAGACTTCGTCAAGGTGTTCGTGAAGTATCAGTTGGTATTCAAGGTTCTTCAAGTACTGGACCTTTACCAGCTTGGCGTGCTCACTTTTGGGATACAGGTTCTTTGAATAATCCACCTACTTTTTTCAGTGAACGTACGAGAGATCAAATGAGTCCCGAAATTAAACAAGCAATTATTGAAGCTTTTAGAGAAACGCTGGGGACTAAGTGATGTTAGCTACTTCAAAAATTTATCAAACACTTATAGGAAATGACACGCTAATCTCTATGATGACTAGTATGCGTGAAAGTGAAGTTGAAGATGAAAATATGATTTTTAATGACCAGATTCCTGAGGAATTTCAAGCAGCACAATATGCTCCAATCATTAGAATCAATCATATTCAAGCAACAATGCGTAGCGCAGATAATCAATATTTTGCAGAAAAACCAAGTGTTTTAGTTTCTTTTTGGGTTAAAAGTTTAGCTCAACTAGAAGAACTAAAACCAGTTATTGAAAAAATCCTTATCGATATTAATTATCCACTTTATAACGTGGACTATGAACCAGATAGAGAAGCGAGTCAGGACAATCCAGAAAACAAATTATATATATGCCGGATTTATGTACACGGTATTGAATTAACGGAGGAATAATTAATGGTTAATTATAGAGGCGAAGCAAAAATTGGGGTTGAAAACCTTGAATTTGCTCAATTAGATGATGCAGGTTTTGTAGTAGGAGAAACTGTTAAGCTACCAGGTACTACACAAATTAAGACTTCAATTTCTTCTGAAAATGCCACACTTTCAGCAGATAATGGACCATACCTTTCATTGTCCTCAGGTATTGAAAAAGTTACTGAAACTATCAATAACTACTTCATTACTCCTGAAGTTAAGAGATTAATGTTAGGTGTTCAATATGCTTTAGGTACTGAAATTTATGGAGAAAAGACCTTACCTAACCCTGTTGCTTCACTATATTCAAGCAAACTTGCTAAGTCAGGCAAGAACGTATGGGTAGCCTGCTTAGAAGGACGCTTTAAGTTTCCTTCTGGTGAAAGTAAAACCTTAGGGTCAGGCGCTCCTGATCCAGCTACTGAAGAAGTAGAAGGTGAATTTATTATGAAGCCTGTTGGTGATACTAAGCAAATCATGCTTATTGGATATGAAAGTGATCCAGACTTTGATTTAGCAACATTCAGAAGTTTAGTATTTCCAAAGAATGATAGTGAATTAACTGCAGCATGGGCAAAGGTTAAGGCTAAGTTGAATCCGAGTAGCTAGTCAAGCTTCGGCTCCTCAACAATCACAACAGGAAGAACACAAAGAACCTAAAGAATAATTTTTAGTCGCTTACGAAATAAACAGTATGCTCAGCAGGCGGCTACTATTAGGAGAAATAATTTTATGAAAAAAGACAAGATTGTTTTATTTATTGATGGTAAAGAAGAAACATTTGAAAGAGATCTTGCTAAAAATCCATTAAACTTAACTGACTATACAAATGCTGGTTATCTTACTTATGCATCTGCCAACTTCAATAAGAAAGAAGAAATTAAGCCAAAAGACGTTGATAATATAATGGAAGCTAATATCAAATTTATTGTTGCTTACTTCCAAAATCAATTTACTTATGATCAATGTAAAAATGGTTTAAATCCAGCTTTTATGAATGTACTTTTGCCTAAACTTCTTGAAAAAGCTCAAGGTGTAGTTGGTGGTGAAGAATTCCCAAAAAAGTAACACCTGATGAGGTGATTAAGTCATTTAAGAAGTTTCTGAAACTAATCCATACGATGGAAAAAGAACTTGGTTATAAGATTTCTGAGATTTTAAATATGAGTCCTTTGGAATTTAAGACTTTTGTTGATTCAATGCAGGACCCTAAGAAGCTTGACAGAGAAATTGAAAGTAGTGATGAACTTACTACTTTAGACCAAGCTTTCCCAGGTATTTTTTCAGACCCATTTGCAAATAAGTAGGGAAGGAGGTAAATGATGGCAGATGGAAATTTAGGGCATTTGTCCGTTCAAATTGGTTTAGATATCAAGCCTTTTCTTACTAATGCTGTTGCTTTAAAAAGTCAGATTAGTAGAACAGCTAAATTAATCGGTACTTTACAAGAGCGAATGAATAATGGCTGGGGCAAAGGAACAGCTAATACTTTATTTAAAGCTCAATCTTCGCAGTTGGAGCTGTTAAATAAAAGATATCAATACTTAACTCAAAGTGTTAAAGAAGCTCAAGATGCTATTTCAAAAGGTGGCGGTGTTGATGCTCAAAGACAGTTAGTAGGTAGAGCTAATAATTTATCTCAAACTGCACTCCAGATTGATAATTTAAAACAATCAATGGTTACTTCTTATCAACAGATGGTCAAATATCAATCTGGTTGGGGGCAATTATCTGAAAAATTAACCAACTTTGGTAGTAAAGCTCATGCTGTGGCAGATGGACTTCGTAACATTGGTTCGTGGGGAGGAACTATGGCAGTTGGTGGTGCTTTAGCTAGTGCCGCTAACAAAGCTATGGAATTTAAATCTCAGATTGCTCAAATTGGGCCATTGCTTTCTAATACAGGTAGAATCACCTCCTCCATTAGAGGCGAAATGGAACAAATGAGCAATGCTTCCCTTAAGTGGTCACAACAATATGGTGTATCCACTACTGAAATCAACAATTCTATGATGGAATTAATCAGACGTGGTTTTACTACTAATCAGGTTATGGGTTCTATGCCTGCTTTACTTGATGCAGTAAAAGCATCTGGTGAAGATATGAATACTGTTATGCAATCATCTGCTTCGGTAATTGAAGCATTCGGGTTAAAGGCAGATACCGCTGCTCAACAAACTAAGAATATGCGTATGGTTACTGATGGATTAACCTATGTAGCCAATGCGACTGCTTCTAGTTATGCAGATTTATCTACTGGTTTGAACTATGTAGGACAAACAGCAGCTGCTGCTCATGTATCATTCATGGATACTGCAATTGCATTAGGTATTATGAGCAACAAAGGTGTTGAAGCATCAACAGCTGGTACTGCTTTACGTCAAATGTTTACTACTTTGACCAAGGATACCAAGGTCAACAGAGCTCACCTTAAAGCTATTGGACTTAGTTTTGATGAAATTAAGAAGAAGGGTATTGATTTACCAGACATCATCGATAGAGTAAGTAAAGCTTTAGCAGATAAGACACCAACAGAACAAATGTCTTTACTAAATGCAGCATTTGGTAAAACTGGTCAAAGTGCAATTGCTCTCTTCCAAAAATCAAAAGCAGGTAGTAAATCTGCAGCAGCTGAATTTAGAGAATATCAAAAAGAAGGTAATGCAGCAGCTGGTGTTACTGCAAGAATTGCCAAAGAAATGAATAATACTCCACAAGCTAAGTGGGAAAGGTTCAAGCAAACTTTAAATGCAGTAGCCATTGAAGTAGGAAGCAATTTATTACCAGCTTTAGAACCAATTGTAAAATCTATTGGTGATATTGCTAAGGCATTTGGTAAATTAGACCCAGCCACACAACAGGCAATTGTTAAGTTTGCATTATTCTATGCTGCTATTAAACCTATTACTAGTTTTATAGCTGGTCCTATTGATGCAATTGGTAGTTTATCTAGCGGATTAGGTAAATTATCAGATAAATTAGGCATGCTAAAAGCTGGTAGCAATAGTAGTATCTGGAAGTTACTCTTTGGTGGAGCAACAGAGGCAGCAGGTGGGATTAAAACAGCAGGAACTGCTGCAGAAGTTGCAGGTGAATCAGCAAGTAAATCTGGAGGATTATTCGCTAAGCTAGCTGGGGTTTTAAAAGGAACTGCTCCAGCGGCGGCAGAAGCGGCAGGCGGAGCAACAGTAGCTGGTACTTCGATTGCTGAAATGGGTGCAGGAGCTTCTACTGCAGGTGCAGGTTTAGGAGCATTAATTCCAAGTGTAGGTGCTTTAGGAAGCGCATTACTTCCAATTGCAGGTATAGCCTTAGCAGCAGGCGCAGGTATATGGGCATATAGTAAATATGTTTATCCAGCTATTGATGCTCAGAATAAGCACTATGATTCTGTAAAAAAATGGGGTGCTTATGTACCTCCAGTTGTAGATAAGGTAGCGACTACTTATAAAGAAAAGACTGCTGAAATGTCTGATGCTTTAGCTGATACTTCTAAGAAAACCAAAGATTATAACAATCAAGTTAAGAAGAGTTTTGAAGAATTAGCAAGTTCAGCTCAACAAAGTTTAGATAAGCAAACACAAGCTTTGAAAAAACTAGGTAAAGAGGTAGGTGGTTCAGCTGGAAAATACTTACAAGATGAAGCTAATAGTAAGAAAAAATCTGGAAGTAAGTATGTTGATGAAATTAAACAATATGCTGAAATTGTAGATAAAACCGCAGATTTTGCATCATCTAAAAATCGTAAATTGAATGCTGAAGAACAAATGTTAGTTCAAAACCTAACTAGTCGTTCAGCTAGTGCTTATGTTAAAACTTTAAATCTAACTAAGAATCAAACTCAACAAGTTTTAGCAGCAATAGATGGAAGCATTAAAGGAACAATGCGCTGGAGCACTGGTGATAAGATTGTAGCTCAGTTTAAAGATGGGTATGACAAGTTTTATGCCAATATAAATAAAGGCAAAGAAGCTTTGAAGAAAGCTCTTAATGATGGGCTTATTAATAAAGATGAATATGACAGTGCTATTGCTAAGCAAGAAAGAGATATGAATGAATATCAAAACAAAATTGCTTTAAGCATGGGTCGAGTAATGAAAGCTTCAGGTAGAAGTCTAAAACAAATTAGAGATAGATTTAGATTGGACTTCGGTAATGAACTTGGTGACCAGATGTTTGACAAGTATTTAGCTGGTCTAAAAAAAGTTTCGGATGCTAATAGCCGTTTCTTAAGTGAAACTGGGAAGCTATCTAAGGCTCAAAAGAAAGCTGCTCAAGATTGGAACGATATGATTCTTGACCCTAAGACTGGTGAGGTAAGAACTAACTTACCTGAATTCTTGAAAGAACAAGTCAATTCAAAAGAAGGTTGGGAAAAACTTCAATATATTAGAAAGCATGCCAAATTAACTACTAATGTTAAAGCAGAAATTGCTAAGGCTATCTTTGAAAGTAATCGTTGGAACTCAATGAGTTTAAAGGAAAAGAAAGCTGTTATTGTCTCTGATACAGGGAAAGGATTATTTGATTCTCTGAATAAAATTAAAGAATGGAATAATTTAACGCCTAAGGTTCAAGAAGCTATTGTAACTGCTAAGAATAAGCAAGAATTGTATGATTCTATTAATGATTTAAAGACTTGGAACAGTTTAACTGCAGACCAAAAACAAATCTTTATTGATAATGCTGATGCTAGAGAAAAGATTCGTTTAACTTTGATGGACTTGCAAAATTATGATGGCTTAACTCCAAAAGAGAAGAAACTGATTGCTGATGCCTCTAATGCTAAAGGAAGTATTGAAGAAGCTTTAAAGAAAGCAGGGGTTTGGAACCAATTACCAGTTGGGGTTAAGCAATTGATTGCTGATAATAGCAATGCAATTCAAAAATCAGATGAAGCAAAACATCATATTGATCTATATAACGGTAAGAAGCCAGTTCTTAAATACTTTAAAGGTAATAGTTCAAGCGCTCAAAGTGAATCTGCTAAGGGTCGTGGAGCTATTGACAAATACAATGGTAAAACTACTAGAACTAAGTACTTAAAGGTTAACAGTTCAAGTGCTGTTTCTGGAGCTAACCAAGCTGTAAACGCATTGAGCAGTTTTGTTAATGGTTTTAAAGATAATATTGTAAAAACCGTTTCAGTTGTTTTTGGAGGAATTAAGGGGAAGCACGCAACTGGTACTCCAGGAGCATGGTTATTTAATCCTAATGCATATGCATATGGAACACCAAATACAGGAGCCCAAGGCGGTTTAGCATGGGTAGGAGATGGTGGCAGAAAAGAAGTTGTTTTTGATTCAGCAATGAAAGCCTTCTATGAAACTCCAAAAACACCAACATTGGTAAATCTACCTAGAGGCTCTATGGTTTGGCGTTCTGTTGAACAGTTTGAGCAGGCTATGCGACATGCTAAGCTTTTTGCTAATGGTACATTAGGAAATTCAATTGTAAGTTTAGCTAATCAAATTCCAGATGATGTTTCAGGGGCAGTTAAAGCAATGAGAGCACCATCAATTAATGTTGATAATTCTAATCTTTTAGAATTACAAGAACAAAATAACGAATTATTAGCTACTTTAATTGAACAAAATCAACAGATGTTGCAAGCACTTATGAACTTAGGATTTAGTTTTAATGTAGATGGAAAACAGATGGCGAATGCGCAGGCAGAAAACAATTCTAAAGCGATAAATGAGTATTTGAAGAGAACGGGGTTGAGATTTAGCTAATGAATGAACCAGTTTTAACTTATCGAGGGAAAACTAACCTTGATTTCGATATGCACTTAGATGTTGGCTCTGATTTTGAGTTTGGAACTGGAAGCCCTTCGTTTACTTCAAATGAAGTGGCAGGATTAAATAAAACTCTATTAGATTTTAATAACTATAAGAATTTTGACCAAAAATTTACATTTTATGCAATTCATAGAGATGTAACTTCTGATGAAGCAAAAAGAAGAATAACTAGTTGGCTTTTAAAAGAGCCAGGTTATCACAAGCTTTTATTAAGTATGATTCCAGATTACTATATGATAGCAAGTCCCAATTCAAATTCTGTTCTGAAGTTTCCAGCATATAATAAGCGATTCAGTAAAGTTGAAATTAATTTTTCAATCCAGCCTTTTATGTATCACTTAGAAGGACAAAACCCTTTTGATATAAAACCTAATAATATTCTTTCGATTAATAATCCAGAAGAATATGAAGCTGAACCTCTTATTCACATTGTAGGAAATTCTGATGTAACACTTACAGTAAATAATAGTCAGTTTAAAATTACTTCTATTGATGAAGAGGTTTATATAGATAGTGAAAATTGCTTAGTTTATAAATCTTTAGACCAACTTAGAAATAGAAATGCAATTTTTCCAGATCATAATTTCCCTATACTTCAACCAGGTACTAATTCTATTAGCATTACAGGCAATTATTCCTCTGCGACGATTACACCAAGGTGGCGAACTTTATGCTAAAACTACCTATATTATATGAAAACTCAAATGAAAATCTTGATAGCTTAGGTTTAGGTGCTATGTCTGGAGTTATTGATTGGGAAGTTACTACAGATATAAATAGTATTCCTAAGTTAACAATGACCTATGATGGTAATGCCTACTTAGCCAATGAAATAAAAGTAGATAGAGTAATTATGGCTGATGCATCATCAAAAAGAAGAAATCAGCTTTTTAGAATTAATAAAGCAGTCAAAAAAGTTGATGATTCTGGTGCTAAAACCATTGCTATCGAAGCCAACCATGTTGCTGGAGATATTGTTTTAGATAGCTTAAAGAAAAATATTTCTTTGGCAAATGCTAATCCAAAACAATTCTGGAATGCATTAGTAGAATCTTTATCAAGTGGAACACCTGAATTTTCTTTTAGTAGTGATATAAAAACTGTTGCGAACATAAATCTTGAATGGAAACAGGTTTCCACTTTACAAGAAGTACTTTTTGGAACAGGAGCATCAAGCTTCTGTAAACTTTTTAATGGAGAATGGAGTTTTGATAACTATCATCTCTCTTTTAATAAGAAGCAAGGTACTGATACTGGAATTGTAATTAAATATGGGCAAAACTTAAAATCTTTGGAGCAAGATGAAGAAATTGCTTCTATGTATACTGCCATTCAGCCTTATGCAACTAAAAAAGAAAATCAAACTACTCCAAGTACTGAAATAAATGCTACTGCTTATGAAGGTGTGGGATTAGTTCAATATCTGGGAGCAGGAGGTTTACCTGTTTATGATAAACCAAACGGTAAGTTCGAAGGCAGAAATGTAGAAAATGGTCAACATATTCAACTATCAAAACAATATACAGATGGGCAATCACAATTATGGCTTCAATTAGAAGATGGCGGTTGGATTCTAGGAAAGCATATTGTAGTTGATAAAAAAGGTGCCTGGATATCTCAAAAGGTAGTTGGTCAAGGTCATATAAAATGGAATATTTCTAGTGATGGTCAAGGTAATATTTATGAAACCGTAAATGGGGTTTTAGTTGCTAACTATATTTTTGGAGATGTTCCGATTTACTCTCAACCAACTAGTGACAGTGTTCAAAAAGGCTTCTTAGATAAAAGAAATGCAAGATGGATAGTTTTCTATAAAACTAAGGACAGCAATGGCGTTACTTGGTACGACTTAGGAAATAACCAATGGGTTTCTAATCGCTATGTTGAATTTGATAAAGACAGTTCTTATACATATACACCAGGTCGAGGAGTAGGGACTGTTAATCATGATGTTAAGAACAACCAAAAACAGCTAGAAGGTGTAGCAATTTGGGATAGTCCAAGTTATTCAAGCAAAGTTGTTAAGTATGTTTATCATGGACAAAGATATCAAATCTTTCAAATCGCTTCTAATAATGGTAAGACCTGGTACAACCTCGGTGGTAATCAATGGATTGATTCGCAATACATCAATTTTGACAAAAATGACCGAGATGTAAAACCAAAAACAGATAGTGAATTAGGTAATGAGGGTGTTCCTACACCTCGTTATTCTGGAAAAGTTGTTGTTTATGATAAGCCAGGATATGGACAACAACCAACAGGCAAATTCTTATATTCTGGTGATTTAGTTAATATCAGTAGTCAAGCCTCTACAGGTTCAGGAACTTGGTATGAAATAGGAACTGGTCAATGGATTAACGGTTCTTATGTAGACTTTGGTTCACATGATACTGATGTAGATCCTTATGACCCAAGTAAAGACATCATTGTAGATATCTCACAATCACAAGATAATACCATTACTTTACCTGAAATTTATGTTAAGTCAGCTAATGCTGATAAATTTGAGCACTTAAAAATTCAGAAGGTCGATTTATCTCAATACAATATTGATACTGAAGACAAGCTTCGTGAAGTTGCTAAAGCTTACATTTACGATAACCGAATTGGTGAACCTACTACTTCTCTTACTGTTAATTACTATCAAATGCAAGGCGAGTTAGCCAAACTTACTGATGTTGATGTTTATGATTTAGGGACTGTATTTTTTCCTAAATATGACATCAACTTAACTAGTGAGGTGACGACAGGTAAATGGAACGGACCTAAACAAAGGTGGGAATCCATTACATTTGGTAAACAACCTGAAACCTTGCGAGATACTCTTGATAAATATTTAAGTACCGTAGAAAACAATTCTAAAAACTTCGCTAGCCAAGCTGTAGATGATGCCTCACAAAAAATAGGCCAATCTGTTGATATTAAATGGTGGAAACTTCATGAAGATACTTCAAAAGACTTACTGAATTTGCAAACTGAATTCGGTAAAAGATATTCAGATTTATCATCTGCATTGGATACAAAAACCAATGATACTAAAGTGATTACTCAACAAATGATAAACGACGCTACTAAAAAATATAATGATGGCGTTCAAAATATCTTACAGGAAATGAGTAATAACTATGTAGCTAAAGCTGCACTAACAGGTGGAGATTTAACTTATGGAAGGGATGCAGTTACTGCCACTACTCGTACAGGTGGGCATATGCAATTTTCGAGTGAAGGCTTAGTGATTACTGATAAAAATGGTCACTCTCAAGTAGCTATTTCAGGAGAAGATGGTAGTGCTGCTTTAGCACATGATTTAGTAGCCAAAAGAATTAATGGTTACACCATTGAAGCAGCTAACATCTTATCAGGAACTATCGAAGCTGGTGTTCAAATAAAAGCTCCATATATCAATGGTGGACAGATAGATGGTGCGTCAATGCTTCGTGTAAGTAGCGACGAAGGAAATTGTGTTATGACACCTAAGTATGGATTTTCTACCACACAAGGATTGAAGGTAAGTGGTTTATCCAACCTTGAAGGTGGTGTAAACATTGGCACACGATTAAACGTCGATGGTGCTACTTTGATTACTGGGAATTTAATTGTGGCTGGTTAAATTTTTATTAAGACAGCTGGTATCGAACAAATTGTCTTTCAAGCGCCGAATGGTATTAGAAGAGGATACTTAGGTTTTTGGGATAGTGGAAAGTTTCAAACTAGTTAGGAGCACATTATGTTTAAAGAACAATTTTTACAGCCTGAAGCTGTAATCGAAGAGCTAAAAAGACAACTTGGAGAAGCTGAGTATAGAGCAACTGTAAACTCACTTATAGTAGAAAATTTTAGGCAAACAATGGCTAATTTAGCTGCTAAATACCCTGAAATAAGAAAGGAGTTGGAAGAAAATGGAAAACCTCAATCTGGACGTGAACAAGAAACGAGAACTAACAACTCCAATACGGCTGAGACAAAGAGATAAGAACTCTCATACAATTCATGCTTCAATTTTTGATCATGGAGTTACTTATGATTTAAGTAAAAAGAGCGTTCAATTTAATGCCTCAAAACCTGATGGCACAATCATTCAACAATCGGCAAGTGTTACTGGTAATGTAATCGAATATACTTTACCTGAACAAGCTACGGCAGTTACAGGTAAAGTAAAATGTTACTTTTCTATTTTAGACAGTTCAGGAAATGTAGTTGATTCTACTGCTACTTTTTATCTTGAAGTTGAAGATGCTATTAATCTTACTGCAGGTAGTAAAAGTTACATTGAAAGTATTGATGCAATTAAAAGTAATTTTGAATCAAAAGTTGCAACAATTAATGCTCAATTGGATAAAGTTCAGCAAGATTTAAATAATAAAAATGCATCTGGGCAAGATGTCTTAAACAGAATTAATAAAATCAAAAGTGATGCTGAAAGTGCATTAGCTAAGTTAAATTCTGATGCTCAAGCAACTTTATCTGGTATAGATTCAAAAATAACATCATTAGTTAATGATAAATGGAATACTAAAAGTGAAGACCTGGATACTAAATATAATTCACATATAAAAGAATTAGATGGTTCATGGAATACACTTAGAGATAAAGCTTTACAGCAATCTAATGAAATTACTAATAAAAATAATCAAGCAAGTTCATTAATTGCCTCCATCACCAACACTAAAGATGATGCTGAAAAAGCTTTAGAAAAATTAAGAAATGATGCTTCCACTACACTATCGAATTTAGAAAAGAGCGCTAATAGTTTAGTTGCTCAAGCAGTTGCTGATAGTGAAGCTAGAATAGCTGGTAATTTAATTGACCCTAATTTAAATAATTGGACTAAAAGCGATGTTGCACAGCAGGCTTTTAAATCAATTAATTTTGATGGCACGACTAATAGTATTGCTTATCAAGGTGTGAGCGGTACTGAGATGATTTGGACTAAGTTAAATTTAGAGCTTTACAAGCACTACAAGCTTCGGTTTCGTTTTACACCAAAATCGGATATTCGAGATTTACAAAATGGTACTAATGACAAAATTAAAATTGCCATTTGGCGAACTTTACCTGGAATTGGCCCATGGGGCGGTGAACAAGGTACACCAAATTTAACTTCACAAATCAAGGATATTGCTATAAATCAAGACAAATTCTATGAAGTTGGTTTCTATTCTGATAATGCGAAAGAACTATACTTTGCTTTTAATTTTCATAATGTTAGAGATGATGTTGCTTATAATTTCGAAATAAATTCAATTTCTGTAGTAAATATCGATAATACTATCCAAAGTCTAGCTGATTCTAGCTATTCTAGAAAATTTGGTGCTTCTGGCGATGATTTATTTTCGTATAAGAATAACCATGAAATTAGAATTTACGATAACGTTTCTGACGTAAAAAACAAACCAAGTGGTGCGTCAAATTGGTTCGTTGCTGTAATTGATACTGTTAGAAACTCTTGGGGGAATATCAAAATATTCTGCCCGGGAGTGGGAAGTTGGCAAATTGACTTAACAGCTGGTAATTGGAACAGTTGGTTTACATTATTCGATAGCAGGAATGCTTACTCCAAGTCTGAAATTGATAAAAGCTTTGTAAAATCGGTTCAAGGCGTGAAACCAGATGGAAATGGAAATATCAATTTGCCTAACCAAAACGTAGCCTTTAGTTTTGATAGTTCAACTAGTGAACCTAATATGCGAATGACATCATACTTAAATTATTGGCCAGTTGACCAAAATGCGATTAAGGACGTTTTGAAAAATCAGTTACCTAATAAATACGCGGGGAAAAACATTGTTAATATTTCAAACCCAATGTTTTATTCAACACAAAGTGTCGATGATTTTACAGCGATGGGAAGCCCTAACAAAACACAAACGTTAACAGTTTATCGCTCTGATTTTAATGCTAAAGATGATGGTAAACCCGGTTTAGCTAACTATTCTCAAGGAATAATTTTTGGAGCCTGGACTGAACGAGGTGTCTTATCCATTTCAAATCGAGAACACAAAGCTAGAATTGCTGGAGGAACGTATCCTGGAGAACCAAATGGGCTTCCGGTTTGGTCTGAAGACATAGCTTGGAAAAGTGATTTTGCTAACTATTACAACAAATCTGAGATTGATGTAAAAGTTAATATTTCTGATTCATTAAGCCGAGGATTAATAGACCAAGGAACAACTTGGCAACAAATTTTCGGTAATGATGCATTGAATACTAATACAGGTCATTTAACGGTTTTCAAAAATTCAAGTAATGATTATCGGCCTTACATTTATGGATATTCAGCAAGTGGTATAGCTTTTGGAGCTGGAGATACTCGAGGTATCTTATCTGTTAGATGGGACCAACCCGGAATAATGATTGCTGGTGGCAATGGCACTGGACCAAAGTGGGCTAGAGAATTAGCTATTAAAGATGACTTTGCGAACTACTACAACAAGTCCGAAACTGACACGAAAACTAACAACTTGCAAACTCAAGTATCAACTCTACAGAATCGTTGTGAATCATTAGAAACCCAGTTAACCGTATTAAGAAATCAAATGAATAACTTGCTAAGTGTAATTAATGTTTCAAATGGAACAGCAATTGTTAATGGTACTTTAGCAATTAATGGACAAATCCAAAGTAAATATGGTGGCACTGATCAATATGTTTCATATGCACCAAACGGGACAAGACGTGGCTACTTCGGATTTTACGATGGCGGAGACTTTGTTACTAGAAAAGGATAAAGAATATGACATTAGAAGAAAAAATTAAAAATTTACAAATCACTTTAGCAAATGGAACAGTAGGTTCCTTAGTGTATTTAAGTGGACGATTAGGTAATACTGAATACACTTGTGAACCTGTTCTGCTTCCTTTTAAATTAGAATACACACAATATCCATATGTTCTTGAAGCACCTGAGGGATTAAATAATCCAGTATACGACTGGTCAAAATCACAATGGGTAGAACAAGATAAGGAAGCTTTAGGATATCGTTTAAGTCAAGCAGAAGAAAAGCTTTCAACTTTAAATACTCAATCAGAAAAGCACGAAACAGAAAATACTGAAACTCAATCAGCATTAGATAAAATTCAACAATCCCAACTTCAAATGACCCAACTTTTATCACAAATTTTAGCTTCTAAAGGAGGCGCACAATAATGTTTACTATTACACCAGGTATTCAAGCTAATTTTGCATTTTTATACAAGATGCAATACGATTGGGGACTTTTATCGGCTCAAGCAATTAAAAATTACTGCGATGAAGGTTTAATTACCAAAGAACAGTTCAAAGATTGTGTTGGTAAAGCCTATGAAGAAGTTTAAAAAGCTATTACAAAATTCAAAAAATGATACGATCTTTATTTACATCGGGCTAGTAATGCTTACTGTTGGAATTTCATTGTGGATTAATCAATCATACTTCTTTTTTCCACCTCAATGGAACAGTTTAATGAATAATAATGGCTTAGATGGCATTGCAGTAGCTTGTGGATTAGGCTTAATTATCTATGCTTTTGATAATAATAAAAATCGAAAATTGAGAGGAATTTTACTAGGCTACTCTTCTGCTTTTGTAGGTTTGATGGCTTTAATGGAATTATGGCATGCAATTCTTGCAGGCCAAACTAGAATGATTGAAACAATTATTTTTGAAATTTTCTTTATAGTAGTAATTTTTCATGAAGCATGGCAAAAGTAAAGGAGGGAAAACACTTGCGAGACATTATAACTTTGCTACAAGTGTTAACTCCACTTTTGCTGGGATTAGGGACTTTCTACTTAAACAATAAGACGAGTGACCGAAAGTTCATCGATAAAGAGTTAGAAAGAGCAGATAAAGAGATTAACCGTAAAGATAGGGAAATTACCAAATTAAAAAAAGAAATCGAGGAATTGAAAAATGAGCGAACTAAAATTGATTCTTGATACTATTGCTTTAACAATCGGTGTAGGACTTAGCATTGTTGCGGGTTTTTATGCCTACTATAAAACAAAAATCAATAAAAATACGGCATGGGGTAAGACTATTGATACTGTAGGCCAATTGGCTACTTGGGTAGTTCATGAAGCTGAACATAGTAAAATGAATAATGCAGATAAAAAGGCCTATGCAAGCAAGGCTATCGTTGATGCATTACATAAATACGGTATTAAAGATGTCGATGAACAACTCATTAATGGTGCAATTGAAACTGCTGTTAACAATATGCATTTAAAAAATGAATCAGAATCATCTACTACTGAAAAGTCCCCTGAAAAAACACCTGCACCTGCTATTATTGATTAATGAAACACGGAATTGATGTAGCAGATCCATATCAAAGATATATAACTTCAGAAGTTGTTGGTGACTTCGTAATTGTAAAAGCTACTGAATATACGACTTATAAAAATCCATCAATGGAAAAGCAATTAATGATTAAACCACTAAAAGGGTTATATCACTTTGCAACAGGTGGAGATGTAATTGCAGAAGCAAATCACTTCTTAAATACAGTTAAGCCTTATATCGGAAAAGCTATTTTAGCATTAGATTATGAAGCAACAGCTCTAACCATGTGGGGAGTTAGTCAGGTGAAGCAGTGGTTAGACTATGTATACAACAAAACTGGAGTTAAACCATATCTTTATATGAGCTTAGCAACAGAAAATGCTAAAAATTGGTCAAGTGTTGCAGACAAATATCCATTATGGGTAGCACAGTATAATAATGCAGGTTTTTACACGCCCATTTATGGATACCAGCCTAGAAAGCTAAATGGAAGTTTAAAATACTGGAAAGAAGCTAAGATTTTTCAGTACGCTTCGTATGGCATTTTAAATGGGTATACAGGAAGACTGGACTTGAATGTCTGCTATGATGATTGGGATACTAATGAAAAAGCTATTGATACTGGAGAAGATTTTGAAATGACATGGCATCCATATGTTAGATACGATACCAAGGGTATTGTTAAAGTAAACAACGAAGATGGGGCACCTCTTTATAGCAATTCTAATCTTACAGGAGATCCAGTTAAGAAACTGGACTATGGTTCAAGCTGGCAGGCTTTTGAACAAGTAGGAGGAGCTATAAATTTAGGTGGTAATCAATGGGTTAACTCAAAAGATGTAATTGCAAAGTGGAATCAGCTAGCATACAATACCGCTGCTTCTGCAATTGGAATTGTAATTCCTGAAAATGGAATGTGGACTCAAAATGAAATGAAGCCATCACAAGGAATAAAGTATTTAAAAACGGGTGAAAGATATTTGATTTTTGGCCGTACAGATAAATACTTAAATGTAGGTGGAGAAGCAGATGGAAAATATGCTTCTGGCGATAATATGTATATAGTTTTATAGACAAAGAAACGCTCGTTAGTTATAAGTACTAATGAGCGTTTTGCTATAAAATCTGTTAATATGACAAAGATCAGAAAAAGGGGAATAATAACAAAAAAATGACCGATTTTTGACCGACAAAAAGTTTACAATGTATATTTTTGTCAATTGTAAAAATGTTGTTATATCAACATTATTAACAATGTACAGCAACATATATTGTCGATAATGTTTTCCCCTCATCTCCACTTATATGCTTAAGAATGCTGCTATATCAACGTTATTAAGTTCGAAAAGTGCTTTTTGAAAGAAATTTGAAAGAAAAAAGCAAAATAAAAGAAGCAGAAACTGCTAAATGTTTAATTCATTTAACATGTTTATTGCTTCTTTTTTATTAAAATTTTTTATACTATCATTGGCTAACTGAGAATACCAATGATATTTAGAAGATTTGTAATTAAATATTTGATAATGTCTCTAAACCAATGTATTATTTGAAGCATGATGAGGGTAGTTATAAAAATTAGGAGTAGCTAGATGAGAAAAGCTGAAATAGATGAGTATATTCAAAAACTTATTAATACCCCACCTACTATTGATGGCCAATATACAACTGAATTTGAAGATAGTTTTTCAAAAGAAGAGTGGAATTATTTTATTGAAAAATTAACAGAAATTTCTTTTACATGGACGCCACCTGATGAATATTTCTATAAGGGTCCATAGAATAATATCTTATCTTTTTAAGAAAAAAATATTCTGAAAGGCATGAGAAGATTGTTTACTATAAAATTAGTATCAAATACCCCAGATACTTTAGTTTATGATATTTGGGACTTTGATAGAAATGAATATGTTAATCAAATAGAAGTTAGTAAGAAAGATTTATCTTATCGTTTGAAAAATAATCAAAAATTGTCTAATTCATATGAAGCAGGAGCATATAGAGCTATTATGGAAGCAATACAATTTAATGTAGCTCCTCAAGAATATAGTGATGGCTGGGGTTAATCTTAATTATAAAAATTGATTTTAGCTCATTGCTAAAGAATGGAGTGACTTATCCTGAAAAAAGATAGAGAAACCTTAATTGAAGAAAAGATTAATAAGATATTCAAGATGAGTGCCATGGAGTTGCTGACAGATGATACTATCTCCGAAGATATATTTTGGGATAAAGTAGGAGAGAATTTGATGTTTACTATTAAATTAGTATCTAATTCTAAAGATAAAGTAATTTATGATATTTGGAATGGAGATACTAAAAAGTGCATTAATCAAATAGAAGTTAATAAGAGAAATCTTTCTTATCGTTTGAAGAATAATCAAAAACTTTCAAATTCCTATGAGGCAGGAGCATATAGAGCGATTATGAAAGCGATAAAAGATGATTCTTATCCAGAACAATTCAGTAATGGATGGATTTAGAAAATAATAAGGAATTGTTAGCCTTGAAAAATCATAAAAAGATCCCTTGGAAGAAAAAATAAGCAAATGTTAAAGACCTTATGGACAATGATACTTTAATTGAACTTCTTGAGACAGAATATGAAAGGTAATTTTTTAATTAACATAGAAAAAACATTGTTAATTCTCTTTTTGAGGAATAATGATATTTGTAAAAAATAGTTTGGTGAGACATAGGGATGATTTATTATGAAAAAAACAATGACTGAAGCTGAAAAGAATAAATTACTCCGTGAAAAAATTCAACAATTTTTGCATGCAGATCCTATGGATGTGATTGGTGATGATACAATATTGGAACTCATTGATTTAGAAAATGAAAAATGATGATTTGAATGTTGTATAAAGATGAGATGGGATTATAAAATGCGAAGAGCTGAAATAGATAAATTTATTCAAGAAGAATTAAGTAAACCTCCTGTTGATGCTCAATATGCGCAACATCCTCTTTTAGATTCACTTTCTGAAGAAGAATGGAATTACTTAGATAATAGATTGAAAGAAATCGAAAAGACATGGGAAAATCCATATTTTAATATTGGAGCTTAATAAGTAGATAGGAACTAACTATATGTTAGTTCTTTTTTGTGTCGTTTTCTTATTTCAAAATTTTAAAATTAATTTGTTAGCAATACACGACTCAAACTTATTATATATTACTATGATACAATTAACGAAAGATATGTTGTGTTAGTAGAGGAAACAAGCAATGAATGATAAAGATGACTTTGCAAAACAAATGGAAATTGGCCAAAAAAGACTTGAAAAAGTTTGGCCTAAGAAGATAGAAATTTCACTACGTGTTTGGAAACGAAGGCATGACGCAGGTAGAGTTCCTGATGATTATTATGAAAAAATAAGAAAAGCTTTGCTTAAATCACTAGATGATTGGAATAAAAGACACGGTAAGTCGTAATATTATTATCAATTTTTTGTATATTGAATAGAGGGCTCGTGCAATGGAAAAAATAAAATGTCCATCATGGGAATGGGAATGGGCTACTCATGATATGATACACGAGGGTACTTTACGTACAAATATTAATTTAATAAGTCATATATGCTTCTTAAAGACAGAGCGAATACTTAATTCTGATCAGTACTATTATGTTGATGATATTAATGAATTAATTCCTGATACTATGAATGCTGAAGAAAAGGCTGTTTTTTTAAGTAAGTTAAAAAAAGTGTCTCAAAAAGTGAGTGTACCTGATGATTTTGATAAAAAGCTCAGAAAACAATTTCAAGAATAATTTTAATTTCTAATAATAGAAAAATAATGGAAAAATATTGATGAGAAAAGAAGAAATAGAAGAATATATTCAACGTGAAATTCGAAAGCCACCAGTAGACTATCAAATATCAGATCCTTTTATTGAAAGTCTGAATGATGAAGAAATGGCTTATTTAGAAAAAAGACTAATTGAATTATCGAAAACTTGGCAACCACCGTATGAATACTTAGGACCATAATTATCAGTGTCAAAAATATGATTTAACTATTTGATTAGGTAAATATCAATAAATAAAGATTTGGTATATAATTTAAAAATAAAAAGCTAGTATAGAAAGGAGAAAAGATGTGATAGATTTAGTTATTATAGTTGGGTTAGTATTACATTTAATTAATAAATATTTTGATTGGCAGAACAAAAAGTATGCTAATGAAATTATGAAATTAAAAATTAAGAAAATTAAACATAAGCATTTTTATATTGCATGAATCTATCATTTCTAATTTTATATGACTTTAGCAATTATTATAATTTGGGGTAGTGTAGTCATTGCTTTGGATTTATTAATCAACAAAGAATGTAAAGAAGCAATTAGATTGACTAAGATAAAGAATAGCTTAGAAGAAAAAGCAAAGAAATAAAAATTGTATCGTAATATTTTGATATAAAATAATCTTTATTCTGTAAGAAAACGTTGATTATATGAGTGCTTAAACTCAAATAATCAACGTTTTTTATTTTGAATATTTTGGAGGTTACAAGTTAATAATTAATATCTTTCAATATACAAGATATAGAAACTTAACTAATAAATTTTATTTTATCCCCAATATGTTGTATGCTTATATTCGTAACAACACAATTTTTATTCAAATTGGGAGAAAATAATGTCAACGTTAGAAGTAAAAGATTTATATGTTTCAGTTCAAGATAATAACGAAGAAAAGCAAATTTTAAAGGGATTAAACCTCAAAATGAGTACTGGTGAAATTCATGCAATTATGGGTCCAAACGGTACTGGTAAATCAACTTTATCTTCAACAATTATGGGTGATGCTAAATATCACATTAATAGTGGCGACATTTTGTTAAATGGTGAGAGCATCTTAGATTGGCCCGTTGATCAAAGAGCAAGAGCAGGGCTTTTCTTAGCTATGCAATATCCAGCTGAAATTCCAGGAGTAACTAATGCTGAATTTGTAAAAGCAGCAGTTAATGCTCGTCGTCCCAAAAATGATCCTGTTCCAATGGGTGAGTTTATGAAAGAACTTCAAACCACACTCAAGACTTTAGATATGACAATGGAAATGGCAGGACGCTATTTAAATCAAGGCTTTTCTGGTGGGGAAAAGAAACGGAATGAAATTATGCAAATGATGATGATTAAACCTTCTTTTGCTATTTTAGATGAAATTGATTCAGGTCTTGATATTGATGCTTTAAAAGTTGTCTCACGGGGTGTTAATTTAATGCGTGGCGATAATTTTGGTGCTTTGCTAATTACTCACTACCAACGTTTGCTTAACTATATTGAACCTGATTTTGTTCATGTTATGATGGGCGGAAAAATTGTCAAAACTGGTGATGCAAGTTTGGCTAAACGTCTTGAAAATGAAGGTTATGCAAAACTACGTGATGAATTGGGATTAGATATTAAATTGGTTGATGAAGACGCATAGGAGGCTGAAGAATGGAAAATGTAGAAACTTTAGCCAAAAAGCGCTTAGAGCCCACTTGGTTTTCAGAAATTCGTGAAAATGCGAGTCAACTTATTGGTAAAACCCCTTATCCTGATTTTAAAAAATTGAAATATAAGCATTGGGATTTGCATTTAACTGGTAATTTTATTCCAACTGAATCTTTTGCTTCTAAAGCTAATGTTGTTCAAGCAGGAGAGAATTTAGCTCAAATTAATATCCCCGATGAATATCGTAAAAAAGGGGTAATTGTGGCTGATTTTCATGATGCTTTACAAAATTATCCTAAATTAATAAAGAAATATTTTATGACTAAGGGATTAAAGGCTAGTGATGATGAATTTTTAGCTGAACATGTAGCATATTTACAAAGTGGTTTATTTATTTATGTCCCTAAAAATGTTCATGTTGAAACGCCTCTAACCTGTGAATATTTACAAAAAGCAGCTTTAGGCTCTGAATATGTTCATCATGTCTTATTAATAGTTGATGAGGGAAGTAATTTCTCATATATTGAAAAGCTTACTAGTCAAGGCAATGAAGCAAGCAAGGTTAACTTTGTTTGTGAAGTGATTGCCAAGAAAAATAGTCATGTTCACTATACTAGTATTGATAATTTAGCTGAAAATGTAACTTCTTACTTGAATCGGCGTGGCTATTTAGAAAAAGATGCTAAGGTTGATTGGGCTATGGCTTTAATGAACGATGGCTTAACTTTGGGTGATTTTAATAGTGACTTGGTTGGTGATGGAAGTCATGCTGAATTAAAGGCAGTAGGGATTTCTACTAATAATCAGGTTCAGGGGATTAATACTCGTGTGACCAACTATGGTAACAATACTATTGGCCATATTTTGCAACATGGCGTCAGTTTGGATAAATCAACTTTGATTTTTAATGCTGTTGGTCATATTATGAAAGGTTCAAAAGGCAGTGATGCTGAACAAGAAAGTCGAATATTGATGCTTAGTCAGGGAGCACGTGGAGATGCTAATCCAATTTTGCTCATTGATGATAATGACGTTATGGCTGGTCACGCAGCTAGCATCGGTCGGGTAAATCCAGAGCAGCTTTACTACTTACTGAGTCGTGGACTTGATAAGAAGATGGCTGAGAGGGTTGTAATTCGTGGCTTTTTATCTCCTGTTCTTGAAGAAATTCCAACTGCTGATTTAAAGCAAGTATTTAGTGATTTAATTGAGAGAAAGATTAGTGAAAAATAACTATAAAGCAGATTTTCCATTGCTTAAAAATTCGGATTTGATTTATTTAGATAGTGCTGCTACTAGTCAAAAGCCACAATGCGTAATTGATAGGTTAAGCAAGTATTATCAAAGTCAAAATGCCAATGTTCATCGGGCGCTATACGGTTTAGGTGAAGCTACTACAGCTAAATATGAACAGGCCAGAAAACACGTTGCTGATTTTATTAACGCTGATCAAGATGAAGTGATTTTTACCAAAGGGACAACACAAGGACTTAATTGGGTGGCTAATGGATTCGCCCAGTCAATTCTCAAGCCTGGGGATGAAATTCTAATTTCAATTGAAGAACATCATTCGAATTTAGTTCCTTGGCAGATTATTGCTAAAAAAACTGGAGCTAAGTTGGTTTATGTATATTTAACGCCCAATCTTGAATTTGATTATGATGACTATGAAGCAAAGTTAAACTCTAAAACTAAGATTGTAGCTTTACATCATATGTCAAATGTTTTAGGTAATATTCTTGATCTAAGTAAAATTGCCAAATTGGCTCATAGTTTTGGTGCATATTTAGTCGTTGATGGAGCACAAGCTGCTGCACATATAGAGATTGATGTTCAAAAATTTGATTGTGATTTTTATGCCTT
Organism: Lactobacillus mulieris; assembly: GCA_022756575.1. GTDB lineage: Bacteria > Bacillota > Bacilli > Lactobacillales > Lactobacillaceae > Lactobacillus > Lactobacillus mulieris_A. The sequence goes on along the minus strand of JALBSH010000001.1, from coordinate 215,366 downwards.
TTCTGGTCATAAAATGCTTGGTCCAATGGGAATTGGCGTGTTATTTGGAAAAAAGAATTTGCTTAATCAAATGACACCTGTTGAGTATGGCGGGGAAATGATTAGCGAGGTTAGCCAACAATCTGTTAGTTTTAAGTCATCTCCTCTTAAGTTTGAAGCGGGAACTCAAAATGTTGCAGGTGCAATTGGACTTGATACTGCAATTAATTATCTAAAGCAAGTTGGAATTTCCAATGTTAAGGCGATAGATTATGAACTATGTAAATACGCTAGAAGTCGGTTGGAAGAAATTGGTGGTGTTAGCATTTATGGTGAGGCTAATAATGGAATAATTTCTTTTAATTTAGATGGTATTCATCCCCATGATGTAGTCAGCTTCTTGGATGCAGATAAGTTATGTTTGCGAGCTGGACATCACTGCGCTGAGCCATTGATGAATTATTTGAAAATTCCGGCTTGCTTACGAGCAAGTTTTTATATCTATAATGATTTTTCAGATATAGATGCCTTAGTAAAATCTTTAAATAAGATAAAGGAGTTTTTTGGAAAATGAGCTTTAATTTGACTGATTTATATCGTGAAAGCATTGTTGAAGCGGCTCAAGCTCCAAGACATCATGGTCAACTAAAGAAGAAAAATGCAACAGTTGAGCTTCATAATCCTTCTTGTGGGGATGTTTTAGTTTTAGATGGTTATTTTGAAAATAATAAGCTAGTTGATATGGCTTTTTCTGGCTATGGTTGTACTATCAGTCAAGCAAGCGCAAGTTTAATGACAGATCAGGTTTTAGGGCAAGAAATATCTGAGATAAAAGATGAAGTTATGCTCTTTTCTAATTTGATTACGGATAAACTGAATCAAGCTGAAAAAGATCGACTTGGTGATTGTATTATGCTTGAAGGAGTAAAAGAATTTCCAGCACGAATAAAATGTGCCACCTTAGCGTGGAAGGCAATTTATCAACTAATTGAAAATTATGAAGGACAAAAATAATGACTGATGAAGCAATAAAAAATCTAGGTGGGCAATATCAATATGGATTTAAAGATGATATTGAACCAATTTATACAACTGGTGAAGGGTTAAGTGAAGAGGTTGTTAGAAAAATTTCAGCAGCTAAAAATGAACCTAAATGGATGTTAGACATTCGTCTAGCTGCCTATAAAACATATCGAAAGTTATCCTTACCTAATTTTGGACCAGACTTAACCAAGCTTGATTATGAACACATTAATTATTTCAGACGTGATAGTGATTTTGTGGCTCGCAAATGGGAAGATGTACCAGAAGATATTAAGAAAACTTTTGATAAGTTAGGAGTGCCACAAGCAGAGCGGAAATACTTAGCAGGCTCTAGTGCCCAATATGAATCAGAAGTTGTTTACCATAATATGCGTAAGCAATTTGAAGATATGGGGATTATCTTTATGGACACAGATACTGCTGTTCAAAAGCATCCTGATTTGGTTAAGAAATATTTTGGTAAGCTTGTGCCAGCAAGTGATAATAAGCTAGCTGCCTTAAATACGGCAGTTTGGTCTGGTGGCACTTTTATTTATGTACCTAAGGGTGTTAGTTGTCCAACTCCAATTCAGAGTTATTTTAGAATTAATGCTGGTAATTCTGGTCAATTTGAAAGAACATTGATTATTGTTGATGAAGGGGCTCACGTTAACTATGTAGAAGGCTGTACTGCTCCTAATTATTCAGCTGATTCACTCCATGCTGCGGTTGTTGAAGTTAATGTGTTGAAAGACGCATATTGTCGGTATACTACAATTCAGAACTGGTCTAACAATGTTTATAGTTTGGAAACCAAAAGGGCACAGGCACTTGAAAATGCAACTATGGAATGGGTTGATGGTAATCTAGGTTCAAAAGTAACCATGAAATATCCAAGTATTTATCTCAATGGTCAAGGCGCTCATGGGAACATGTTATCAATTGCTTTTGCTGGTAAGGGCATTGATTCTGATACTGGTGCAACCATGGTGCATAATGCGAAAAATACTTATTCAAGTACCGTTTCTAAGTCACTATGTAAAGATGGTGGTATAGCAGACTACCGAGGTCATATCCGCTTTAATGAACATTGTGATGGCTCATTTGCCCATGTTGAATGTGACACAATCATTATGGATGATAAGTCATCAAGTGATACTATTCCATTCAATGAAGTATTAAATTCAAATGTGTCAATGGAACATGAAGCAAAAGTTTCGAAGATTTCTGAAGAGCAGCTTTATTATTTGATGAGTCGTGGTATTAGTGAAGAAAAAGCTACTGAAATGATTGTCATGGGCTTTGTTGAGCCATTTACCAAGGAGCTGCCGATGGAATATGCAGTAGAACTTAACAGACTCATACAGCTCAACATGTCTGGCGGTATTGGGTAAAAAAAAAGCCGTTTCCACAGAAAAAGCACAGAAAAAACAAATTAAAAAAGCTTGTTTAAGTATTTATTTGATTGGTAGACCAATTTAGGAGAATAAACTTTGAAAAGAACTTTCACATTTAGTCGCTTTATAAAAATAAAATCACAATGTTTTTGGGATAAATTGAACATTATCAGGGCAGGTATATTAGGTGCTAATGATGGTATTATTTCTGTTTCTGGAATTGTTTTAGGTGCTAGTGGCGCAAATTTGGATAGTAAGACCTTATTAATAGCAGGCCTTTCAGGAATGCTAGCAGGTGCTTGTTCAATGGCAGGTGGAGAATGGATGTCTGTATCTACACAAAGGGATATTTTGATGAAAAAGTTAGAAAATCAGACTGTTGATGAAGATTTGAAACTCGAAAAAACTGATGGCTTAACACCTATCAGTGCTGCTTTAAGTTCCTTTTGTTCTTTTATTGCAGGTGCTATTATTCCCTTGTGTGCAATGACTTTATCTCCAATGAATTTGCGAATCCCAATAACTCTTTGCGCAATGGTAGTATCCTTAGCACTTAATGCATTTATTAGTACACTTAATAGTGAAGCATCTGTTAAAAAGGCAATTTTTAGAAATATTTTTACTGGTGTTTTAACAGGCGTTATTACCTTTACTTTGGGTAGCGCAGTATAAAATGATTTTGTTAGTTAAATAACATAGTTTCTCCTTGTAAAACAAGTGATAGGGTAGTAAACTAAAGTAGTTGTATTTGTGAAACCTCACATCTGCAACCGCACATGCTAGGTCACAAGTCTTTCATGTGAAGGCACCTGGCTTGGCGAGTCTAAGTATTTTTTATGGAGGTGTACAAATGTACGCAGTAATTAAGACCGGTGGTAAGCAATACAAGGTTGCTAAGGGCGACAGTGTTTTCGTAGAAAAGCTTGATGTTGAAGCTGGCGAAAAGGTAACTTTTGATCAAGTAATTCTTGTTTCTGATGGTAAAGACGTTAAAGTTGGTACTCCATTAGTTGAAGGTGCAAAAGTTGTGGCTACTGTTGAAAAGCAAGGTAAGGAAAAGAAGGTTGTAACTTTCAAGTACAAGCCTAAGAAGCACTCACACAGTAAATATGGTCACCGTCAACCTTACACTAAGGTAACTATCGAAAGCATTGAAGCTTAATAAGAGGTGAATAATATTATGATGATGAATAACTTTTCAACTATGAACTTATTTGCCCACCACAAGGGTGGTGGTTCAACTGCCAATGGTCGTAACTCAGCTGGTCGTCGTCTTGGCGCAAAGCGTGCTGACGGTCAAGCAGTAAACGCTGGTTCAATTATCTACCGTCAACGTGGTACTAAGATCCACCCAGGTAAGAACGTTGGTATCGGTGGTGATGACACTTTATTTGCTTTGGTAAATGGTGTTGTTAAGTTTGAACGTCTTGGTAAAACTAGAAAGCAAGTTTCTGTTTACCCAGTTGAAGAAGCAAAATAAGACTATTTTTTGCAGACTGAAGGCATAATGTCTTCGGTCTTTTTTAATATTTGAGGTACAAGCTTATGACTGACTCTTTACTTTTGACCTTAACACAGGCACGGATAAAAAAAGTGCTTGAATTAATGAAACAATATAATGCAGATGCTTTTTTGATTTTTAATCAAGCTAATTATCGCTATTTAACAAATTTTACTGGTGAAGAAGCTCAATTAATTTTGACTAATAAGGGTGATCGATATTTATTATCCGATTCTAGATTTTCTGGTCAAATCCAAGCTCAGGCTAGTGGTGAACTAACAGCAATTATGAAGCAAACTGGTGACGTGAATGAAATCAGTCGAATTTTGAAAAAACTTGCAGTTAAAAGACTAATTCTGGAAGGAGAATTCGTTTCTGCTTCTGAATTTTCAAATCTCAAGGAAGCTAATCCTAATTGTCAGTTTATTTTAGTGGAAGAACTAATTGAACAAGTTCGAAATGTTAAAGATGAACTTGAAGTTAAAGCCTTACAGAAAGCAATTTCTATTTCCATCGAAAGTTTTAAGCAAATTTTACCAATGATTATACCAGGAGCAGTTGAAAGAGAAATTGCTGCCAAGCTAGATTATTTGTTTAAGCTCAACGGTGGTGATGGGCCATCATTTGAGACAATTATTGCTTCAGGTGTGCGTTCTAGTTGGGCTCATGGAGTTGCTAGTGATAAGGTGATTAAGCAAGGTGAGTTAGTAGTTTGTGATTTTGGTAGTTTTTATAATGGTTATACTGCTGATATTACAAGAACTGTTGCGGTGGGCGAAGTAGATACTGAATTAGAAAAGATTTATCAAATCGTTCATGAAGCTCAAAGACGTGGGATTGAAGCGGCAGTAGTCGGCAATACCGGTGCAGATGTGGATAAGGCAGCAAGAAATTATATTGTTGAACAAGGGTATGGAGAATATTTTGGTCATGGTATTGGTCACGGTATTGGATTAGAAATTCATGAATTATGTATGCCAGCTTTACCTTTTAAAAAGCAAAAACTAGTTAATAATATGGCTATTACCGTTGAACCAGGAATTTATCTTCCTGAAAAGGGCGGTGTTAGAATTGAAGATGATATTTTAATCAATGAGCAAGCACCAGTAACTATGTCATTTTTCCAAAAAGATGAACTAATTCATTTATAAATTAGTAAGAGTGTGGAAATCTTTATCTATAATTGGTAAGATATTTAAGTAGAAATGAGGGATTACTTATGACAATGATCTCAGTTAATGAGTTTAAGAATGGTTTAACAATTGAACACAATAACGATTTATGGAGAATTGTAGAATTCCAACACGTTAAACCAGGAAAGGGTAGTGCTTTTGTTCGTTCAAAATTAAAGAGCTTGAGAACAGGTGCTGTCCAGGATTATACATTCCGTTCAACTGAAAAGGTAAATACAGCGGATATTCAAACTAAACCAATGCAATACCTTTACAATGACGGTGCAAATTATGTATTTATGGATATGAATACATATGAACAACTTGAAATTCCTAATTCCGAAGTAGAAAGAGAATCTAAGTTCTTAAAGGAAAACATGGAAGTTAACGTTATTATGCACGAAAGTGAAACTTTAGGAATTGACTTACCTAACACAGTAGATCTTGAAGTTGCTGAAACAGAACCAGGTATTCGTGGAGATACTTCTTCAGGTGGTGGTAAGCCAGCAACTATGGAAACTGGTTTGGTAGTTAATGTTCCATTCTTCATTAATGCTGGTGACATCTTAACTATCAATACTAGTGATGGTAGTTATGTATCACGTGCTAATAAGTAGTATTAATATTACGAGGTAAGAAAAATGGCTGATAGTTCAACAATTCTTTTGACCAGTAATCAAACTGGTGACGAAATCAAGATTGATTTAAGCGTTTTGGAAGTGATTTTAGCAATCGCTGCCGAAAAAGTTGATGGTGTTGCTGCGATGCGTGGCAGTCTAAAGTCTGGGTTGAACTGGGTCTTAGGACGCCAAGATCGCGGTAAAGGTGTAGCAGTTTCAGTTGATCAAAATCATGAGATAATCGCTGATGTATATGCTTACTTTGATGCTGGTGTTAATGTTCCTAAGGTTGCTGCCAAAATCCAAGAAAAGTTGGCTGGGCAACTTTCTCAAATGACGGATTTAACTTTGACTACAGTTAATGTACACGTAGTTGGTCTTATTTTCCCAGATGAAAAAGCACATGTTACTAAGGTAGAAGAAGACAAGAAGGAATTATTTCCTGAGTCAGAAAAGGATGGGGAATAATGTCACAACACGATAGTCGTAGAATTGCAATGCAAGCAATTTTTCTCGCTAATGGCGAACCAGATTTGACTATTGAACAAGTGGAAACAAAGGTTGCTAAAAGTTTAGATTTAAAAGTAATTCCAGCTTACGCTCATGAAATTATTGCAGGTGTTTTAGCTAAAAAATCTGAGATTGAAGCTGACATTAGCAAGTATCTTAGAAAAGGCTGGCGTTTAGAGCGGGTAAATCGAATTTCTGTAGCAATTATTGAAGTCGCAATCTTCGAAATTAGTCAAAGTGATGCAATTTCAGCTCCAGCAGCTGTAAATGAAGCTTTAATTTTGTGTGAAGAATTTGATGATCCAAAATCTAAATCATTTATCAACGGAATTTTGGCAAACTTTATGCCAAGCAAGTAATTAATCCCGGCTTTTGCCGGCATTTTTTGTTAAGGAGATATAGTTGATGGCAGAAATACTAGATGGAAAGACATTAGCCAATACTTTATCTGAAGAAATTAAAGAAAAGGTTAAAGCAATGTCTATCAACGGAATAAAGCCACATTTTTGTGTAATTAATATTGGTGACGATCCCGCAAGTAAAGTTTATGTTAGAGCGAAAAAAAGAAGAGCTGAAAAATTAGGAATCGATCAAGAAATTTTTCAATTACCTGCAGAAACCACTGAAGAAGAAGCTTTAGCTTTAATCCAAAAGTTAAATAATGATCCCCAAATTAATGGTGTGATGGTTCAACTTCCAGTCCCAGATCAGATTAATTCAGATCACTTAATTGAAGCGATTAATCCGGAAAAAGATGTTGATGCACTAACCGCTGCAAATGTGGGGCGTTTATGGCAGGGGACTCATTTTGTTAAACCTGCAACAGCTTGTGGAATTATTGATTTATTAGATCATTATCAGATTTCACTCGATGGTAAAAGAGCCGTTATCATTGGTAGAAGTAATATTGTTGGAAAGCCATTGGCTGCATTGTTACTTGAAAGAAATGCAACTGTAACTTTAGCCCATTCCCATACTAAGAACTTAACAGAGTTAACCAAGCAAGCTGACATTTTAGTTGCTGCAGTAGGAAAAGCTAAGCTAGTTACTGCAGATATGGTAAAAGAAGGAGCAGTTGTTATTGACGTTGGGATAAACCGGATTGATGGCCATTTGGTCGGAGATGTTGATTTGGATAATGTCAAAAAGCGGGCTAGTTATATTACACCAGTTCCAGGTGGTGTTGGTCCGTTAACTGTTGAGAGTTTAATGCAACAAGTTGTTGCATTGACAAGGAGACAAAATGGAAAATCATGATAAATATTTATCTGTTTCTGATTTAAATTACTATATCAATTTAAAATTTAAGAACGATCCTTATTTACATCAAGTATTTTTGAAAGGTGAATTATCAAATTTTCGCTATCGCAGAAATTCCCATCAATATTTTTCATTAAAAGATGAAAAAGCAAAAATCAGCGTAGTAATGTTCCGTTCTGCTTTTGAAAAGTTGAAATTTAAGCCTGAAGAGGGTATGAAAGTCTATGTAAGTGGTTATATTGGCGTTTATCCACCACAAGGCACATATCAATTTTATGCTCAAACGATGGAGCCAGCTGGTTTGGGTGAGCTGTATGAAAGATTGCGTCAATTACAGGATAAGTTATCTAAAGAGGGACTTTTTGCTGCTGAACATAAAAAGAAATTACCACGCTTTCCAGATAAAATTGCAGTTGTTACCAGTGCATCAGGAGCAGTTATTCACGATATTATGGTAACTGCTAATCGACGCTTTCCACATGCTGAAATAGATCTTTTCCCTGCGCAAGTTCAGGGAGATACTGCTGCCGAAAGCTTAGTAAATGCTATGAACCAAATTAAAGAGCGGGCTAGTGAATATGATGTAATGATTATTGGACGAGGTGGTGGATCTCTTGAAGATTTATGGCCATTCAATGAAGAAATAGTAGTTCGCTCAGTATATAGTATGCCTATGCCTGTTATTAGTTCAGTGGGGCATGAAACTGACACAACCTTATGTGATTTAGTTGCTGATGTACGTGCAGCAACTCCAACAGCTGCTGCAGAGTATGCAACACCTAATTTAAGCGATGAATTGGCAGGTTTGCACCAACTGCAAAGTAGACTTCTAACCAGTATGCAAGCATGTATTCGTGAACGTAAACAGGCTTTACTAAGAATTCAAAACTCGCCTATTATGCGTGAACCAATGCGGTTATATGACCAACAAGTACAAAGTGTTGATCAATTAACTGGGAGATTGATGCAAATTATAAAGGTGATTTTGCAAAACAATCGACAAAATCTAAAAATTAGCGAGCAAAAGTTATTAGCCCAAAGTCCTAAGAGATTACTTGAACGGACCAAGCAAAGTAATGATTATTTGAATCAAAGGTTGCTTAATGCAATTAAAACTCTTTTAAAAGATAAGCGGATAGCCTTTCAACAACAAGTTCAAACTCTTGAAGACATTAGTCCGCTAAAGGTGTTAAGTCGTGGGTATGTTTATACAACTGACCAAGCTGGAAAGACGATAATGTCGACTAAAAATATTGCAAAAGATGAGGTCTTAAATTTGCATTTTGCAGATGGCAAGGCCAAGGCTAAGATTTTAGAAGTAGAGGATAATGAAGATGCCAAGTAAAAAAAATAATTTTGAAGAACAATTAGCAGATCTCGAAAAAATTGTTAATAATCTTGAAAATGGTAATGTCCCATTGGACGAAGCTTTGGAACAATTTCAGGCTGGTGTAAAGATTAGCCGAGACTTGGAAAAGAAGTTAACAGCAGCAGAGGAAACAGTTGCAAAATTGATCGACAAAGATGGTACTGAACATGAATTAGATCCACAAAATGCAGCTGCACCAGAGGAATAAAATGACAGACTTTACAAACTTTTATCAAAAATATCAACCAATTATTGATCATTATCTTGAACAGCATCTATCTAGTGAAATTGAAGATAAGAAATTTAGTCAAATTATGGCTTATTCAGTGATGGCAGGTGGTAAAAGATTACGACCATTGCTTTTTTTGGCAACATTAATTTCACTTGGAAAAGAAATTACCGAAAAAGAAATTCGAGTTGCTTGTGGAATCGAGTTAATTCACACTTATTCTTTAATTCATGATGATTTACCAGCAATGGATAATGATGATTATCGTCGTGGAATGCTCACTAGTCATAAAAAATGGGGTGAAGCAGAGGCTATTTTAGCAGGAGATGCTTTGTTGCCAATGGGATTAGAATGGATTGCTAGTGCTGAAAATGCTGAAATGGTAGCTGTTATGGCAAATGCAATCGGCCCTAATGGAATGGCAGGTGGACAATATTTAGATATTGATTCAACTAATAATGACGCTGTTAAAGAAGATAATAATTTTATTAATCGAATGGAATGGTTGAAAACTGGTTGTTTAATAAAAGCCAGTGTTGAAATTGCAACTATTTATGCCAAAGCAGATGATCTTTCTCGTAAAAAATTAGTCGACTTTAGTGCCAATTTTGGCCGTGCATATCAAATTTATGATGACTTAGTTGATGTTGTTCAAACAAGTCAAGAAGCTGGTAAGGCAACTCATAAGGATGAAGAAGAAGGCAAAAATAATACTTTAACTTTGTTAGGGATTGATGAAAGTCGAAAAGAATTACAAGAATTAATTTTAGCGGCGAAAAATAATTTGACTGACTTAAATAGTGAAGTGTTATTAGGATTCTTAAACCTATATAAAAAGGTGTTGTAATGGCTAAAGAACGTGCAGATATAATTTTATTCAAGCAAGGGTTATTCAATTCTCGCTCTCAAGCTCAAAGGGCCATTATGGCCGGCTTAGTGACTGACCATTTACATCAGAGGATTGATAAAGCTGGAGAAAAGTTTCCAGAAGATGAAAAATTTTATATTAAAGATGATGGCCAAAAGTATGTTTCTAGAGGCGGTTTTAAGTTAGAGAAAGCCTTAAAAGTTTTTGATATTGATCTAACTGATAAATTATGTCTTGATATTGGTGCATCAACAGGTGGGTTTACCGACGTTGCACTGCAAAGTGGGGCAAAAAAAGTTTATGCTCTTGATGTGGGGTATAACCAATTGGCTTGGCAGCTTAGAGATGATTCAAGAGTTATTGTAATGGAAAGACAAAACTTTAGATATTCTAAGCCAGCCGACTTTACTGAGGGCTTGCCGGATTTTGCAATGACTGATGTTTCTTTTATTTCATTAGATTTGATTATGCCACCAATGTTTGACATCTTAAAGGATCAGTGTGATGCTGTTTGCTTAATTAAGCCACAATTTGAAGCAGGACCTGACCATGTTGGAAAAAATGGAATAGTTCGGGATCATAATGTACATGAAGCTGTTATTAAGCATACAATTGATAAAGCTTTGGAAATTGGCTTTGATGTTCTGGGGATTGACTATTCTCCTATTAAAGGTGGAAAGGGAAATATTGAATTTTTAATTCACCTTCGAAAAAATCTTGCAAATCCTAGTCAGCTTTTATGGGATGGCGATGTTAAGTCTGTAATTAATGCTGCAGTAAATCAGCTATAAAGGAGAAAGAATAATGTTAGTTGAATTAGACATTCAGAATTTTGCAATTATTAAAAATCTGAAAATCAAATTCAAGAAGAACATGACGGTCTTGATTGGTGAAACTGGTGCAGGAAAATCAATTTTAATTGATGCACTTTCCCTTCTCTTGGGACACCGCGCTCAAAGTGAAATGATTCGTTCAGGTGAAAAAAAGGCAGTTGTTACAGGACTCTTTACGCTTGAGGAAAGTCAAAAGCAAATAGTTGAAAATCTATGCTCCGAATATGGGTTACCTTTAGATGGTGATGATTTAATCATTAGTAGAGAATTATCAAATAAGGGACGCAATGTAATTAGAATTAATGGTCAATTAACAACGATTACAGTTTTAGCACAAATAGGGCAATATTTGGTTGATATTCATGGTCAAAGTGATCAACAAATATTAATGAATCAAGAACGGCAAATAGACTTAGTTGATGAGTATGCAGGAGCTATTTTTAAAGTAGAACTTGAAAAATATCAGAGTCTATTTAAAAAATGGGTAGAATTAACAAATAAATTAAAGCATTTGCAAAAAGGGGCTCAAGAATTAGCCCAAAGGCATGATATTCTTCAATTTCAAAAAGATGAACTTGATTCTGCTGATTTAACAGATATTGATGAAGATGAAAAGCTGGAACAAGAGTATTCAAAATTAAATAACTATCAAAAAATTGCAGAAACAGCAAATTATTTAATGCAAGTATTTGATGATGATGAACATGGATTGACAACTTTATTGGGTAATGCTCAAAATGCTGCTGATGAACTTGCAGAATATGGTTCAGACTTCAAGAATATGGCCCAGTCATTATCTGATGGGGTATATTCTTTATCAGATAGTCGAAGTGAATTAGGTAATATAATGGACAACTTGGATTTTGATGAAGAAAGATTCCAATATGTTACTAATCGACTAGATACTTTAAATAATTTAAAAAAGAAGTATGGCCCAGATTTATCAGACGTATTTAATTTCTATCAAAAAATCTCTAAGGAACTCAGTCAGTTTGAAATGGGTGGTCTAGATGAAGATAAACTTCAAAAAGAAATTAGTCAGTTAGAAGATAATATGGCAGCTTCAGCTCAAAAGCTTCATCAGATGAGAGAAAAGACTAGTTCACAGCTTGAAAAAGAAATTCGTTCTGAATTAGCTGATTTATTTATGGAGAAAGCAAGATTTTCAATTAGATTCGTTCAATCGAAAACCTTCAATGAATTAGGAACTGATGAAGTAGCATTTTATATAGCCCCTAATCCAGGTGAGGAATTAATGCCACTTGTGAAGATTGTTTCTGGTGGTGAACAATCACGATTGATTTTAGCTTTAAAAACAATCTTCTCAAAAGTTGAACCTGTTGGCACGATGGTTTTTGATGAAATTGATACTGGAGTTTCAGGACGAGTATCAGCAGCTATTGGGAAGAAAATGCATTCAATTGGGCAACAAAAGCAAGTTATTGCAATTACACACTCTGTCCAAGTAGCTGCAAGTAGTGATTGGCGCTACAAAATTGAAAAGCATGTTGAAGATGGCAATACTTTTACTCAAGTACGTATACTTGATGACCAAGAAAGCGTAAAAGCAATTGCACAGATGATGGCAGGAATCAATATTACAGCAGCTGCAGAACAAAATGCTGCTGACTTAATTAAGAGAAGTCACGAAAAATAAAATTTAAAAAAGCTGGAAAGATGCGCTTTTTTGAGCGAAAACTTTCCAGCTTTTTTAGGCAATATCAGTTCGAAAGATATCAGTAATATTAACAATGTTAATTGCATTAGTATCAGCATTTTTTACAATAATTTTGTTATTAGGTACGACCTTAATGATTTTCCCAATTATATTGGTATTGTCTTTAAGTGTCAACAAAATATAACTACGGTGCAATAAAGCATAGCTTAAATTAGCTAAAATATAATGCTGCTTTTGTCCAATGATAGAAAGTTGGTCTTGGTCATAAGCAAAAATATCTTCAAATAAGTTAAAAGTCTTAGTTACTAGATTTTTCCCAATAAGTTGTAAATTCTTCATATTCTCAATCTCCTAAAAGCACTCGAAAATCATAAATTACTCTCGAACAATCGTTTGATTAAATTATACGAACTAATGTTTAAGAAATCAAGGAAAAATCGAAAATACGTTTGGAAATGATTGTTATTTAATTATGAGAAAAAAGGAGTGAAACTTGAAAAATCTGCTAGTTTAGTGCAATATAGAATTATTAATGATTTTTAGGAGCAATCATGGCAAGTAAAGGTTTATTATTGGTTCTATCAGGACCTTCTGGTGTTGGTAAAGGTACAGTAAAAAGTGCAATAGTTGAAACTAAAGCATTTCCATTTGAATATTCAGTTTCAATGACTACTCGAAAGCCTCGTCCTGGTGAAGTAGATGGAAAAGATTATTACTTTGTGAGTGTTGATCGTTTTAAAGAGGCTATTAACCAAGGTGAGCTTATTGAATATAATCAATATGTAGGCAATTACTATGGAACACCGCTAGCTCCAGTTAAAAAAATGCTGAGCGAAGGTAAAGATGTTTTGCTTGAAATTGATGTTAACGGTGCCCAAAAAGTTCGTGAACAAATGCCTGATGGTGTTTTTATCTTTTTAACACCGCCAGATTTGCATGAATTAAAGCATCGGCTAGTTCATCGAGGAACAGATTCTGAGGCTGTTATTCAAAATCGAATGAAACAAGCGCGCAACGAAATTATGATGATGTCTGATTATGATTATGCTGTAGTCAATGATACTGTTGCAAATGCAGTTAGTCATATTAAAGCGATTGTTGAAGCCGAGCATGTTAGTGTTAAGCGAGTAATTGATTCGTATCGTAAAATGGTTGAGGAGGACTAATACATGAAAATTACATATCCATCAATTGATAAATTATTAGACAGAGTTGATTCAAGATATTCTTTATCAGTTTTAGCTTCAAAAAGAGCTCATGAGCTTGAAGCAGGTAATCCAGCAGCACTTGATAAATTTAAATCATCTAAGTCAGTTGGCCAAGCATTAGAAGAAATTGCTGCAGGTAAGGTAATTATTGACCCAGATCACAAAACTAATATTGATTAATTAGTTAGACCTTCATCGCTAAGATGAGGGTCTTTTTAGCAGGTGAAAATAAATATGATAGCGCAAGTAATTGTAGATGTTGCAGCTAAGCAGACAGATCGAATTTTTGAATATCAAGTCCCTGAGCAAATTGCAGATTTAACAACTGGGTCCCGTGTTGTTGTCCCTTTTGGTCGAAGGAAAGTTCAAGGCTTCGTTGTAGGCTTAACTAAAACTAGTCAATATCAAGGAAAATTGAAAGACTTGTTGTTAGTTGTTGATGAACAAGCTCCCTTAACTCCGGAATTAGTTGAATTATCAGCATATTTGGCTAAAACTATTTTTTCTTATCGGATTTCAATTTTACAAACCATGCTTCCTAGTGTTATGAGGGCAAAATATCGAAAAATTTTAATTCCAACAACCAAGCAGGCTGAAGAGTTACAAATTTTTAAAGGAAAAAGTATTGATTTAGCAAAAGTGACCGATTTAGAAGAAATTGCCCAAATTAATCAGTTACTAAAAAAGGATATGGCTAAAATTGAATATGCAGTTGAAAATAAAGCTAAGGAAAAAACAAAAAAAGTTTATTATCTTACCTCTAGTCTCACCGATTACAAAGAAATTCAACAAAGTCTACGTTCAAATGCTGTTAAACAGGCTGAATTATTGCAATTTATAATCCAACATTTTGAACAATTTCCTTTTGATTCTGGGCAGTTGAAAAAATATAATTTATCATTTTCAGCAATTAATACTTTAGTTAAAAAAGATTTACTCAAAATTAAAGAAGTTGAGCAATATCGAAATCCTTTGACTGAATTTTCAAAAAATATTAAAAGAAAGATTGTTATTCTTAATCAGGAACAAACAGCTGCTCTGCAAAAAATAAATAAAAGTATTGAGAAGTCCGAAGCAAAAACTTATTTACTTGAAGGAATAACTGGAAGTGGAAAAACAGAAGTCTATTTACATGCCATTAGCAATGCATTACAAAAAGGGAAAAATGCTTTAATGTTAGTGCCGGAAATTTCCTTAACTCCGCAAATGGTTAGCCAGGTCAATGCCCGCTTTGGAAAAGAAGTGGCAGTTTTACATAGTGGTTTATCAGAAGGAGAGAAATATGATGAATGGCGCAGAATTAGACGCGGTGAAGCTCGAGTAGTTGTAGGAGCTAGGAGTGCTATTTTTGCTCCATTAAGTAATATTGGTTTAATTATTATTGATGAAGAGCATGAAGCATCATATAAGCAAGAAGATACACCTCGATATCATGCAAGAAATGTAGCTATTTGGAGAAGTCAATTTCACAATGCGCCTTTAGTATTAGGAAGTGCGACACCATCTCTTGATAGTCGTGCGCGTGCTCAAAAAGGCGTTTATGAATTATTGCGTTTAACAAAAAGAGCCAATCAAAAAGCCCTGCCTGAAGTTAAAATTATTGATTTGAAGTCGGTAGAATTTGCGGGAAGTCAATTTGATTTATCTACTGACCTTGTTGAAGCTATTAAAGAAAAGTTGATGAGAAATGAACAAATAATTTTATTGCTCAATCGACGTGGTTTTGCTAGTTTTATGCTTTGCCGAGATTGTGGATTTGTTTTACAATGTCCTAATTGTGATTTATCTTTAACTATGCATAAAGATACAAATCAAATGATTTGTCATTATTGTGGTTTTCATCAACCAATCCCAAATAGTTGTCCTAATTGCCAAAGTAGCAAAATTCGCTTTTTAGGAACTGGAACCCAAAAAGTCGAAGAAGAGTTAAGCGAACTTCTTCCAGGTGTAAGGATTTTAAGAATGGATGTTGATACTACAAGACGTAAGGGGAGTTATAAAGAAATATTAGATAAATTTGGTGCAGGTGAAGCAGATATTTTACTAGGTACGCAAATGATTGCTAAGGGGCTTGATTTTCCGAATGTAACTTTAGTTGGGGTGATTAATGCCGACACGGCTCTTTATTTGCCTGATTATAATGCAAGCGAAAAGACTTTTGAGTTATTAACTCAAGTGGCTGGGCGAGCAGGACGTGCAGAAAAAAGTGGGCAAGTTTTGATTCAAACTTATAATCCAGACCATTATGCAATAAAATTAGCGCAAAAACAGGATTATGAAACTTTTTATCAAACTGAAATGAAAGTAAGATATCAGGGAAATTATCCTCCGTTTTTCTTTACAAATTTAATTTCAGTTGCTTCAAAAAATGAACAAAATGCTGCCAAAGAAGCCTTTGCTATTAAAAGAATTTTAATGCGCAATCTTCATGCTCCAACAATTGTTTTGGGACCAACTCCGAGTGCAATTTCTAAAATTAAAAATCAATATTATTATCAAATACTGGTAAAATATAAACGTGAACCTAAATTAAATGAGCTACTTCATCAGATTCAAGATTTGGCTCAAGAAAAGCAAAAATATGGCTTAAATATTTATATTGATACTCAACCTGGAAGAATATCATAATGAAAGAGGGATGAATATGACATCAGTTATTTTCTTAGGGACACCAAATTTTGGTGCGACAGTTTTAGAAGGTTTAATAAAGGATAATTACCAAGTTTTGGCGGTGGTTACACAACCGGATAAAAAAGTAGGTCGAAAACAGAAATTGACTTCTTCTCCTGTTAAAGAGATGGCTCAAAAATACGATTTACCTGTTTATCAACCTGCTCGTTTACCAAGAAGTGAAGAACTTGATACTTTGATTAATTTACATGCTGATTTAATTATTACAGCAGCTTATGGGCAGTTTTTACCGACTAAATTTTTAAAGAGTGCTAAAATTGCAGCGGTAAATGTCCACGGGTCACTTCTTCCTAAGTATCGTGGTGGCGCTCCAATTCAATACTCTTTGATTAATGGAGATAAAGAAACTGGTGTAACTATTATGGAAATGGTTAAGGAAATGGACGCTGGTGATATGTATGCCCAAGAAAAGCTACCAATTGCACCAGAAGATACAGCAGGTAGTTTATTTGAAAAAATGGCTATTTTAGGTCGTGATTTACTCCTTAAAACCTTACCAAGCATTATTGATGGTAGTTGCGATAAAAAAGCACAAGATACCACTAAGGTAGTCTTTTCACCAAATATTAGTAAAGACCAAGAAAGAATAACTAAGGATATGACTGCAAGCCAAGTTCATAACTTGATTCGTGGCTTAAATCCAGATCCGGGTGCTTATTTAATGATTAATGGTCAAAGAATGAAGGTTTGGTCTTCAGAAGTAGCAAATGAAACAACCCAATTACCTGCTGGGGCTTTAGTAGATAATCACAAGCGTTTTGCGGTAAGTTTTGCTAATCATACGGTTCTCAATCTTACTGAAATTCAGCCAACTGGGAAAAAGAAAATGGCCGGCCGTGACTATATGAATGGTAAAGGTGCAAGTTTGAAGCTAGGAGAAGTATTTATTGATGACTAACTCAGCACGTGCTGTAGCGTTGGCTACTTTGATAAAAGTATTTAAGCAAAAAGGCTATTCTAATTTAAGTCTAAGTCATGCTCTAAATGAAAATAATTTTTCTCAAAAAGATCAGGCTTTTGTTACCCAATTAGTTTATGGAACAATTCAATATCAGTTATTCTTGGAATATCAATTAAAAGATTTACTTAGAACTAAACTAAAAGAAGATTATTTGAAGCCACTTTTATTAATGTCGGTATATCAGTTGATTTTCTTAAATCGAGTACCTAATCGAGCTGTTCTTGATGAAGCTAATAAATTAGCTAAGAGCTTTGGTAAAAAGAACTCATCTGGTTATCGTTTGGTAAATGGAATTTTACGTTCTTTTTTAAGACGTGGGCAAGTCTTACCTAGTCCGAAAGATCCTGTCCATTTTTTGAGCATAAAAGAGAGTATGCCAGAATGGTTGGTTCAGTATTTTATTAAGAACTGGGGTTTGAAGCGTACTGAAAAAATCTTGCCGAGTTTAAATAAACGAGCAGAAAATAGTATTAGAATTGCTAAAGGTGCAAATCAAACGCAAATAATTAATAGTTTGAAAAAGCAAGGATATTCTTTGACTGAATCAACCCTTGCAGATAACTGCTTTTTAGTTAATCATAGTATTGTCAATACAGATGAATTTAAGGCAGGTCAGATTACAATTCAGGATGAGGCAGCAAGTTTAGTAGTGGATTGCTTTGATTTACAAGAAAATGATTATGTTTTGGATACCTGCGCAGCTCCTGGTGGAAAAACAAGTCAATTAGCAGAAAACTTGCCACAAGGAAAAGTGATAAGTCTAGACATTCATAAGAAGAAACTTAACTTAATCAAAAAATATGCCGAAAGAATGCATGTTGATGAGCGAGTTGAAACTCTTGCTTTAGATGCTAGAAAAGCTGCAGAGCATTTTTCTGATACTAAATTTGATAAAATATTAGTTGATGCACCATGTTCTGGGCTTGGACTATTAAGAAGAAAACCAGAAATTCGCTATGATAAGACTATGAAAGATGTTCATAATTTAGCGAGAATTCAACTGGGGATTTTGAATAGTGCTGCCCAATTATTAAAGAAGAATGGTGAATTAGTTTATTCAACTTGTTCAATTACAATTGAAGAAAATGAACAAGTTATAGCAGAATTTTTAAAGAAGCATCCAGAATTTGAAATAATGCCAATAACTTTATCTAAAGTTCAAAGTAAAGAAAGTTTGAAGATTTTACCAGATACTTATGGCAGTGATGGCTTCTTTATTGCAAAAATGAAATTAAGAGGTTAAGTATTTTGATTGAAACAGCTTTTGCATCAAGTATTGGTCGTGTTAGAAAGACCAATCAAGACTTTGTTCAAGTATATGAAAATCAAAAAAGTATAAAAATGGCAGTTGTCTGTGATGGAATGGGCGGTCACCAAGGTGGAGATGTCGCTTCTACTATGGCAGTTAGCCATTTGGGACATGACTTTGCGAAGACCGATTTTGTAACAGCGGAAATGGCGAAGAAATGGTTACAAGTCCAATTGAAACTGGAGAATGAAACTATTTTACGCGCTGCTGATCGTTTCCCAGATTTAAATGGAATGGGGACTACGGTGGTTTTGGCAATTTGTTTTGAAAATAATGCTTTAATTGCTCACTTAGGTGACTCAAGAGCTTATTTGTATTCTGGAGAAAAGTTTACCCAATTAACTGAAGATCATTCGTTGGTAAATGAACTTGTAAAACTTGGACAAATTACCAAAGAACAAGCTAGAAATCATCCACAAAAAAATATTATTACACAGGCTTTAGGTGTCTCCAGCACTATTAATCCTGAATTTAATCGTCCCATCATTCAAGAAAATGACATTATTTTACTATGCACTGATGGCTTGACTAATTCATTAGAGGATGACCAAATACACCAAATTTTGGCAACCAAATCTTTGTCATTAAACGATCGATGCAAGAAATTAATCACTGAGGCAAATCGGTTGGGTGGCGGAGATAATATAACAGTTTGCCTGCTTTTGTGCAAGGCAGGTGACAAGAAATGATAACTCAAGGCTATTTATTAGGCGAACGTTACAAAATTTTGGACACCTTAGGTGAAGGTGGAATGGCGAATGTTTATTTAGCCGAAGATATCATTTTACAAAGAAAAGTAGCCGTTAAAGTTTTAAGACTTGATTTGCAACGTGATCCACAAACCTTGAAACGTTTTACGCGTGAAGCAATGGCAACTAGTGAATTAAGTCACCCTAATATTGTTTCAGTGCTTGATGTTGATACAGATCAAGGCCTTCCATATATGGTAATGGAATACATAAAGGGACCAGATTTGCATCAATATTTGCATGATAATTACCCACTACCCTTTACAGAAGTTATTAGAATCATGGATCAAATTCTAAGTGCAGTTGCTCTTGCTCATAAGCATAATGTAATTCACCGTGATTTGAAGCCAGAAAATATTTTGATCGATGAGAATACTGGTAAAATCAAAATTGCTGATTTTGGAATTGCAGTTGCTCTTAATCAAAGTACCATTACCCAAACTAACTCTACAATGGGGTCTGTTCACTATATGTCACCGGAACAGACTAAAGGTGGTTTAGTTACCAAACAATCCGATATTTATTCATTAGGAATTATTTTATATGAACTTTTAGCAGGGAAAGTGCCTTTTGGTGGCGAAACTGCTATTTCAATTGCATTAAAACACTTAAAAGAACCACTTCCTGATTTAAAAGAGATTGTACCTAACTTACCGCAACCTTTGGAAAATGTAGTCCTTTGCGCAACAGCAAAGGATCCTCGAGATCGCTATGAATCTGTTTTGACAATGAAAGCAGATTTGGACACCTCTCTTAATCCTGAAAGGGCTAATGAACCGGTCTTTAAACCGTCGCATAATCCAGCTTTAGAAGAAACTCGAGTTATTCCAACAATTATTTCTAGTGAAGATGCTGCTCTAAAAAATGTAAAAGAAGAAAAGAAACAAAAGCCAGCAAAGAAGAAAAAATTTTGGCAGACTTTTAAAGAGCATAAAGTTTGGCTACTCAGTTCAATTTTTGCAATTATTGTTGTTTTAATTTGTCTTATTTTAGCTTTAAGTAAAACAAATCAAACAACAGTCCCAGATGTAAGTGATTTCGATGAAAATCAGGCTAAGCAGTCGCTTCAAGCAGCTGGCCTTAAAATAGGCGAGATAGAGTATCAGTATTCTGATAAAGTTGCCAAAGGTAAAGTCATAAAAACTCTACCTACAAAGGGAAATTCAATCGAAAAGGGCAAGAGTGTTGATTTGGTTATTTCTAAAGGAGCCGGGTTAACTACTGTTCCAGATTTAGTTGGGGTTTACTATACTCAAGCCAAAAAACGATTAGAAAAATTAGGCTTTAAAGTTGAAAAAGAAACTGATTATTCTACTGAGATTAGTCGAAATTATGTCATGAGTCAAAGTATTGAGGCTGGTGAGCGTGTAAATGCTGCTAAAACGACGATTGTCATAGTTGTTTCTAAGGGAAGTCGCAAAAAAGCTAAACCTAAGCAATTTAAAGTTAAAGACTTAACTGGGTATTCTCTAAAGAGCGCGCAAGATTATGCTGAAGAAAATGGCTTAACTTTAAAGACGGAAGAAAGATATTCAGATACCGTTGAAAAAGGTTTAATTATTTCACAAAATCCAACAGCAGGAGTAACGATGGCTCGTGGAGATACATTAGAAGTTGTTGTATCTAAAGAAAAACAAGACAGTTCTTCAGCTTCTAGTGATTCAGCATCATCAGATAGCTCTAGCGATACTAATTCCGTTAATAAGAGTGTGTCAATTAGTTATGATTCAAGTAAAGGCAATAATGGTAATGGAAATCATATCCAGATTTATATTGCCGATGACAATCATCAAATAACTAATGTTTATCGTGATTTTTATATCACTCAAAATACAACTTTAAATATTCCATTTAGTCTAAAAAATGGCTCAGGAACATTAATTGTTGTCAATGATGGAACTACTGTAACAAATGAAAGGGTAACTAAATGATTACCGAAGGAATTGTAATCAGTTTAATTGCTGGATATTATGATGTGATGACGCCAAACGGTCTAGTGCGAACTAGGGCGCGTGGCGTTTTTCGCAAAAGACAAGAAAAGCCACAAGTTGGTGACTTAGTAAAAGTTCAACTTGATAAACATGGCACAAATTATTTGATTGAAGTTTTTAAACGAAAGAATCGGATTGGTCGTCCAGCTGTTTCTAACGTTAGCCATGTCTTATTAGTTATTTCTGCGGTTGAACCAGATTTTAGTGTCAATCTTTTGGATAGATTTTTAACTTTTTTTGCATGGCAAAGGGTCCCAGTAACAATTTATCTTTCAAAAGCAGATCTTGCGACTGATGAGCAAGTTGAAACTATAAAAAAAGCTTTAAATTATTATGAAGAAATTGGCTATCGTGTCTTTAGTAACAAAGAAAAGATAGAACAGGCTTTATTGTCTTTGATTAAAGATAATGAAATTTGGACCTTAGCTGGTCAATCAGGTGCTGGCAAATCAACATTATTAAACTTTTTAAAAGAGGATGCTGGACAAGATACTGGAGAGATATCTAAAAGTTTAAACCGTGGTAAGCATACAACTAGAAGCGTACAACTCTTTGCTTATTCTGATGGTTTTATTGCTGATACACCAGGATTTTCCGCAATTGATTTAGGACCAATTAAAATCAAAGAATTACAAAATTATTTTATTGAATTTAACAAGGCTAGCCAATTTTGTAAATTTAGAGGCTGTCAACATATTCATGAACCCAAATGTGAAGTGAAAGCTTTGCTTTCTGAGGGAAAAATTGCTCAATTTAGATATGATGATTATTTAGCACTTCGAACAGAAATTGAAGACCAAAGATTACCAGAATATCTAAAATAAAGCTAAGGATTATAAAAGAAATGAAGGAAAAATATGATTATTTCACCATCAATTTTGAATGCAGACAATTTAAATCTTGGCAGAGATATAAAAAAAGCAACTCAAGCCGGTATTACAAGATTCCATATTGATATTATGGATGGGCATTTTGTACCTAATTTGTCATATGGCCCACAACTTGTGCAGGACTTTAAGCGCGAGTTTCCATTAGTTGAAGCAGAAGTTCATTTAATGAGTAATAACTTAGAAACAACAATTCCAGCTTTTACTCAAGCAGGAGCTGATTTGCTAGAATTTCATTTTGAAGCAACTAATAAAGTGGATTATTGGTTAGATTATTTAGCAAGTAATGGTGTTAAAGCAGGGCTGGTTTTAAATCCGGAAACAGATGTAGCTTCTTTAAAGCCATATTTAAAAAAATTAAAACAAGTATTATTGATGAGTGTTCATCCTGGTTTTGGTGGGCAAAAATATATACCAGAAACAGCTGAAAAAATTGCTCAACTCAAGCAATTAACAAACGAGGCTGGTGTAAATATTCCAATTGAAGTTGATGGAGGAATTAATGATAAAACAGCCCCATTAGCTGCTCAAGCAGGAGCGGATATTTTGGTTTGCGGATCATATATTTTTAAAAATGGTGATATTGCTAGTCAAATTAGAAAATTAGAAGGCATTTTAAATGAAGGGCATTAGTTTATTAGGAGGACCACTTGAGCTAATACCTGAAGGCTTTTTTAATGAATTAAAATATAACAACAAATTTTTGTTGGGTGTTGATCGTGGTAGTTTGTTTTTGGTTGAAAAAGGCTTGACTCCAGATGTTGCAGTCGGAGATTTTGATTCTTTAAAAAAAGCTGAACTAGCCAAAATTGAAAAAGTAGTGAAAGATATTCGTTATTCCAATCCAGTAAAAGATTTAACTGATTCGGAATTGATGATAAAAACTGCTTTTGAAAATTATCATTTAACTAGCTTAAAAATTTATGGTGCCACTGGTGGTAGATTAGATCATTTTTTAGTTAATTTATTTACCTTTTTAAAGCCAGAGTTTCAAATTTATGCTCCTAAGGTAACTTTAATTGATCGTCAAAATGTAATTAGATTATTTTTACCTGGAAAACATCATATTAAGCCATTAGAAGGCTATTCATATTTAGGGATAGTCAATTTAACTGAAGTTAAAAATCTTTCAATACGAGGCGCAAAATACCCATTAGAGAACTATACATCAGCATACCCGGTATCTTTTGCTTCTAATGAGTTTGTTGCTGATAAGTCAGTAGAACTTTATTTTGAAAAAGGGACAATTGCTGTAATTTATAGTAAAGATCTTAACCGCTTTGCAAATCTTTAAAGTTAAAAACAAAAAAGACCAAGGTATTCCTTGGTCTTTTTTGCATAATTAAGCTTAATTATTAAAATTATTAAACGCGAGTAACTTTACCAGACTTCAAAGTCTTAGTTGATACCCAAACGCGCTTTGGCTTACCGTCAACAAGAATGCGCACTTTTTGAAGGTTTGGCTTCCAAGCTCTACGGGTAGAGTTCAAAGCTTTAGAACGCTTGTTGCCGAAAGTAGTCTTTTTGCCAGTAACAAAATCTTTTGCCATTTGCTAAACCTCCTTTACTTGTTATAAGTAACACTTTAATAATATAGCAAAGCTAGGATATAATTGCAATAGAAAATCAATTTTTTCTATTTTTATAATCTGTACTAATTTGATTATTGTATTTACTATGATAAAATACATTCGTATTACCCAATTTGAGAACGGAGGAAAATAATATGGCAGTTAAAATTAAGACCAAGCATGGCCTAATTGATGTAACTAATGGTGTAATTGCAACCGTTGTTGGCTCTGCTGCAACTGCTAATTATGGTGTCGTCGGGATGGCTTCAAAAAATGCCATCCGTGATGGAGTTAATGAAATTTTGAATCGTGCCAACTATAAGCGTGGCGTCGTTGTCAAATCGGTTGATAATCGAATCACTGTCGATGTCTACATAATTGTTGGCTATGGCCTCAAGATTTCTGAGGTAAGTCGTAATGTACAAGATAGTGTTAAATATAATTTGGAACAACAACTTGGCATTCAGACCAAATCTGTAAACGTGATTGTCCAAGGCGTCAAGGTTCTTGATGAATAACGCTTACCGGAGGAGTTAAATTGGTATTAACTGTAATCGAAAGTAAACAATTTAGAGATATGGTGAGAGTTGCTACTCACCGTATGGGTAAAAATAAAGAATATGTCAACAATTTAAATGTTTTCCCAGTTCCTGATGGCGATACTGGTACTAACATGAATTTGACAATGGAAAGTGGCGCACGCGCTGTTAGTGAAAGTCAAAGTACAAGTGTTGGTGAATTAGTTGAAGCTTTGGCCAAAGGGATGTTGATGGGAGCACGTGGAAATAGTGGAGTTATTACTTCACAATTATTCCGTGGTATGTATAAAGCAACTGTTGGCAAGCAAACCTTAAATGCCCAAGAATTAGCTGATGCCTTTTCAAATGGTGTTGCTACAGCATACAAAGCTGTTATGAAGCCTGTTGAAGGAACTATTTTAACCGTTGCACGTGTAGCAGCTGAAGATGGTAAAAATGCTGCTAATGATAGTGATGATGTTGAAGTAGTTATGAAAGCGATTGTTGAAGGAGCTAAGCGCGCATTAAAGACTACTCCAGATTTATTGCCTGTTTTGAAAGAAGTTGGGGTTGTAGATTCTGGTGGTCAAGGTTTGCTCTTCATCTATGAAGGCTTTTTAGAAGGTTTACTTGGAGAAAACTTCTCTGATGTGTATACTCCTGACATTGATGAAATGGATCAAATGATGAGTGCAACTCATGAGCAATCACAAAGTAAGCTTTCTACTAAGGATATTAAGAATGGCTATTGTACTGAAATAATGGTTGACTTAACTAAAGATATTCCAGGTAAGAAGCCTTTTGATTTGGAAGAATTTAGAAAGCATTTATCAACTTTAGGTGATTCATTATTAGCTGTATCTGATGACACAATTGCTAAGGTCCATGTTCATACTGAACATCCAGGTGAAGTATTTACTTATGGGCAACAATTTGGTGAATTAGGCAAAATTAAAATTGATAATATGAGAATTCAACATGAAACAATTGTTGATGAAGCAGCTAAAGAAGAAGAAAAAGTTGATTTTGCTGTGGTGGCAGTTTGTTCAGGTAATGGTGTACGCCAATTATTTGAAAGTGGTGGTGTAAACCGAATTATTTCAGGTGGCCAAACTATGAACCCATCTACTCAAGACATCATTGATACAATCAAGAAGTCTGGAGCAAGTAAGGCAATTATTTTGCCAAATAACGGAAATATTATCATGGCAGCTAAACAAGCAGCTGAGGTATGTGATATTCCTGTTGGTATTGTTCAAACTAAGACTATTTCTCAAGGATTAACAGCTATGTTAGCTTTCAATCCAGATGCTAGTGTTGAAGAAAATGTCGAAGCAATGAACGAAGAAGCAAGTATGGTTGTTTCTGGTGAAGTAACACGTGCTATTCGTGATACTAATATCAATAATGTTGAAATTCATAAAGATGATTTTATGGGAATTATTGACGGTAACATTGAAATTGATAAGCCAGATTTAATTGATGCAACTTGCGCAATGATTGAAAAAATGCTCGATGAAGATAGTGAAATCGTAACAATTATTTACGGGCGTGATAGTAATAAAAAGCAAGCTGAGGAAGTTCAAGCTAAACTTGAAGAAAGCCATGATGATTTAGAATTTGAAATTCATGATGGTGGTCAACCAGTTTACTCATTCTTAGTTTCAGTAGAATAGAAAAATGCTAAATAACTTATTTGAACCAGTCACTAGGCTAAAAGGGGTCGGGCCGAAAACGGCCGCTGCGTTAGAAAGTTTGTCAATCTATAGTATCTATGACTTACTTTTCTATTTTCCATATCGTTATGACGATTTAGAGATGATTCCACTAGATCAATTGAATGATGGTCAAAAGGTGCTTTTGAAAGGAATAATCGCCACTGAGCCTTTTGTTAGTCGATTTGGTTACAAAAAAAGTCGATTAAGCTTTAAACTCAGAATTGACCATGATATTATCATGGTCAATTTTTTTAACCAACCATGGCTTAAAAGTCAGCTAGAAGTTGGTAAAGAAGTGGCAGTTTATGGGAAGTATAATCTTGCTAAGCAAAGTTTATCGGGCTTTAAATTTGTGGCAGCTAAAAGTGAAAAATCCAGTCTTAGTCCTGTCTATCCAGTAAATCGCCATATTAAGCAAAAGAAGTTAATTGAACTAATTAAGTTAGCACTTGCTCAAAAACAGGAATTAATGGATATTGTTCCAGAAGAAATTCGACAAAAGTACCGTTTGATGAATGACCAAGAATTGGTTGAGAAAATGCATGAACCTAAAAGTCCTAATGAAGCAAAGTTGGCGAAGCGAAGTGCAATTTTTAGGGAGTTTTTTATTTTTCAGGTACAATTAGCTCTCTTAACAATGAGGCCACAGGGAAGATTAGGAACGGCTAAAAAGTATGATTTAAATGAAATAAAAAAGTTGACGAATACTTTACCTTTTGAGCTAAGTGCCGACCAAAAAAAGGTTATTAATGAGCTCTTTGCTGACTTACATCAAAAAAGACAAATGAGACGGCTTTTGCAGGGGGATGTTGGTAGTGGAAAGACAGTTGTAGCTGTTTTTGGAATTTATGCTGCAATTACTGCTGGTTATCAAGCAGCGTTGATGGTGCCAACTGAAATTTTAGCTAACCAGCATTTTGGAAAGATTGATGAATTGTTGCGACCATTTGGTGTGCGAATAGCTTTGTTGACTTCTAGCACGAAAACAATGGAAAAACGTGAAATTTATCGTGAATTGGCTGATGGAACCCTCAATGTAGTAATCGGAACTCATGCCTTGATTCAACCAGGTTTAAAATTTAAGAAATTAGGTTTGGTTATTATTGATGAACAACATCGCTTCGGTGTTAATCAACGTCAAAAATTAATGATTAAAGGTGAAAATCCTGACTTACTAGCAATGACTGCTACGCCAATTCCTCGTACACTAGCCTTAACTGCATATGGGGAAATGGATGTATCTGAAATTCGTCATTTGCCAGCAGGGAGAAAGCCGATTGTTTCAGCATGGATAACTAGTTCACATCTTGATCAAGTTTTAGCTAAGATGAAAGAACAATTGAGTCAAGGATTTCAAATTTATGTAGTAACGCCTTTAATTGAAGAATCTGAAAATATTGATTTAAAAAATGCCAAAGAACTTTGTCTAAAGTTACAATCTTACTTTAACCATGAAAAAGTTGTTTTACTGCATGGACAAATGAATGGTGAAGAAAAAGATCAAATTATGACAGAATTTTCGCAAGGCGATATAAATATCCTAGTAGCAACTAGTGTTATTGAGGTTGGTGTAGATGTCCCTAATGCAAATATGATGGTAATCTTTGATGCTGACCGTTTTGGATTAAGTCAGTTACATCAATTGCGTGGCCGAATTGGGCGAGGAAAGACTGAAAGCTTTTGTTATTTTGTAGCTGATCCAAAAACTGATATTGGTAAGAAAAGAATGGAAATAATTTCTTCGACAAGTAACGGTTTTAAATTATCTGAAGAAGATTTAAAGCTGCGTGGACAAGGTGATTTGTTTGGAAAGGCTCAATCTGGTATTCCTGAATTTAGATTAGGAGATTTAGTTAATGATTATAATACAATGGTTGTTGCCCAAAATGTGGCAAGACAACTTGTAAAGACAGATCCAGATCTAATGGAAAATTCAGCTTTAAAAGAAGTAATAGATTATAGTCAAAAGATTAAAGAAATAGATTAGGTGAAATTATGAGGAAAATTGCAATTGATGCGATGGGTGGAGAACATGCACCTGAAGCGATTGTTGAAGCTGTTTTAGAGGCAAAAGTTAAGTTGCCAAATACTAAATTTCTTTTATTTGGTGATGAAAATAAAATAAAAAAATTGCTAGCAGATAATTCAACTGATAAGCAGATAGAAGTGATTGCTACAACTGAAATTATTCAAGATGAAGATGAACCGGTTAGAGCTATTAGACGAAAAAAAGATTCATCTTTAGTTGTCGCAGCAAGATATGTTAAAGAAGGCAAGGCAGATGGATTAGTATCATTAGGTAATACTGGTGCTTTACTTGCAGCTGGAATTTTTATCGTTGGCCGAATTAAGGGAGTTGAGCGTCCAGGTTTAATGCCAACTTTGCCAGTCAAAAATTCTGATTTAGGCTTTAACATGATTGACGTTGGCGCTAATGCCCAAGCTAAGCCGGAATATATCCTTAAATGGGCTGAAATGGCTAATTTTTATGCAGAAAAAGTACGTGGTATTAAGAACCCAAGGATTGCTCTTTTAAACAATGGCGCTGAGTATGATAAGGGTGATGACATTCATAAAGAAGCATATCAGTTGCTTAAAGAAAGTAAATTAAACTTTATTGGTAATATTGAAGGTAATGAATTATTAGATGGTAAGGCTGATATTGTTGCAACAGATGGTTTTACAGGGAATGCAGTCCTAAAAAATATTGAAGGAACTTCAAGTGTAATTATTCATTTAATTAAAGAGTCATTATTGAATGGTAGTTTGACGACCAAGTTAGGTGCTTTATTAATAAAATCTGCTTTAAAAGGTGTTGCTAAAAAATTTGATACCGCAAAGTATGGTGGAGCAGTTTTATTAGGTTTAAATGCCCCTGTAGTAAAAACGCATGGTAGAAGTGATAAGAGAGCAATTTACTATACATTGTTACAAATGGATAAGATGATTGAAGAAGAATTAATTAAGTTATTTGTAAACGACTTCTCAAAACAAGATTAATAGACTTTTATTTAAGCTTGGCTTAAACTGTTTATAAAAATATATTGGAGGTATCCCATGAACGAAACTGAAATTTTTAACAAAGTTGCTGAATTGTTAGCAGAACATTTTGATATTGAAGCTGATAAAGTGACAAATGAATTAAACTTTAAGAAGGATTTAGATGGCGATTCAATCAACTTCTTAGAATTTGTTATGGATCTTGAAGATACTTTTGGTGCAGAAATCTCTGATGAAGATGCTGCAAAGCTTGAAACTGTAGGACAAGCTGTTGAATATATTAAGAGTCATCAATAAGAAAATAACTAGAGAAACTTGCAAGATTTTAAGATTTTGTTTATAATTAGAAAACAAATTAAGAAAACTAATCGACTTTTAATTTTTTAGTCGTGCTAGATGGAGGGATGACCTTTGGAGAAGCAAAGCGATCTGCTATTAGACGTACAACACTTGCATACTGCATATCGGTTGCAAGGTAAGTTCTATGATGCAGCTGATGATGTTAGCTTTACTTTAAAACGTAATGAGATTTTAGCCGTAGTAGGTGAATCCGGTTGCGGAAAAAGTACTATTGCTTCAAGCATTATTGGTTTGTATGACCATAAGAATACTAAGGTTACTGGAGATATTTTATATAACGAACTTAACTTAGTAGGTTTAAATGAATCACTTTTTAATAAGATTCGTGGTAATAATATCGGGATGATTTTCCAGGATCCGTTGGCAAGTTTGAATCCTTTAATGCGGGTTGGTGACCAAGTTGCAGAAACCTTGTACTACCATACTGATATGGATGAAAGCGCAAGAAAGAAGCGGGTTATTGAATTATTTAACCAAGTTGGTATGCCTAGACCTGAAGAAATGTACCGGATGTATCCACATGAATTATCAGGTGGATTACGTCAACGTGTGGTTATTGCAATGGCAATTGCATGTAAACCTGAAGTTATTATTGCCGATGAACCTACTACAGCTTTAGATGTAACAATCCAAGCACAAATCTTAGACTTACTTGAAGATATTCAGAAAGAATCTCAATCAGGTATTATTTTAATCACCCACGATTTGGGGGTTGTTGCAGAAACTGCTGATGAAGTAGCTGTTATGTATGCTGGTCAAATCGTTGAAAAAGCAGACGTTAAGACTATTTTTGAAAATCCAAAACATCCATACACAAGATCATTACTCCATTCTATGCCACAAAGTGATGATCAAGATGAAGACTTGCATGTTATTCAAGGTACTGTGCCTTCTCTTAAGAACATGCCAAGAACTGGTGACCGTTTTGCTTCAAGAATTCCTTGGATTCCAGCAAGTGAACACGAAGAAAATCCAGTATTACATGAAGTGGAACCAGGACATTGGGTTAGATGTACTTGTTGGAAGAATTTCCACTTCCAAGATGACCAAGAAGCAAGCGGGGAATAAGATATGGGAAAAGAAATTATTCAAATTAAAGATCTTAAAGTCCATTATCCAATTCGTTCCGGCTTTTGGAACAGAATTACAGACTATGTAAGAGCGGTTGATGGAGTTAACTTCTCAATTAATGAAGGCGAAACTTATGGCTTGATCGGTGAGTCTGGTTCTGGTAAGTCAACAACAGGTAAGTCTATTGTCGGTGTTGAAAAGGTTACCAGCGGTGAAATTCTAT
The DNA here is from genome assembly GCA_022756575.1 of Lactobacillus mulieris. Taxonomy (GTDB): domain Bacteria; phylum Bacillota; class Bacilli; order Lactobacillales; family Lactobacillaceae; genus Lactobacillus; species Lactobacillus mulieris_A. The sequence continues at coordinate 184,670 of JALBSH010000001.1, read as the reverse complement.
ACAAGGGTGTTGATGTTACTAAGCCAGCTAATCGTAAAAAGCTGAATTATAACAAAGATGTCCAAATGATTTTCCAAGATTCAATGTCTAGTTTGAATCCTAGAAAAAGAATTGAGGATATTATTGCTGAACCAATTAGAAACTTCGAAAACTTGACTACTGATGAAGAAAGAAAGAGAGTTCAAGAATTACTTGATATCGTTGGTATGCCAAGTGATGCGATTTATAAGTATCCTCATGAATTTTCAGGTGGTCAAAGACAAAGAATTGGGGTTGCACGTGCTGTAGCAACAAACCCTAAGCTTATTGTTGCTGATGAACCAACTAGTGCGCTTGATTTATCAGTTCAAGCACAAGTGTTGAACTTTATGAAGAACATTCAACAACAGTACAATATTGCTTACTTGTTTATTTCTCACGATTTAGGTGTTGTTAAGCACATGTCAGAGAATTTAGCAATTATGCACCGCGGGCGTTTAGTTGAATTAGGTTCTCGTGAAGAAATTTATAAAAACCCAATGCATATTTATACTCGGCGTTTATTATCAGCTATTCCACGAGTTGATGTTGAACACCGTGCTGAAAATAAAAAGCATCGTCAAGCGGTTGAAAAGGAATTCCAAGAAGACCAAGCTAGATGGTATGACAAAGATGGTAAAGTATTTCCATTACGTGAAGTGAGTCGAAATCACTTTGTAGCTTTACCAGAAGAAGAAATTCATAAGATTGAAAAGGAGGGTGAATAAGATGTGGAAGACAATTTTACGTAGATTTCTTATCATGATTCCCCAAATTTTCTTACTTAGTGTGTTGGTCTTCTTCTTAGCAAAGATGATGCCTGGGGATCCATTTACTGGTGCTATTAATCCTAATACTGACCCCAAGGAAATTGCTCGACTAAAGCAAGAGCTTGGTCTTAATGACGCACCTTGGGTTCAATATACACGTTGGGTTGGAAACTTATTCCATGGTGATTTAGGTACTAGTTATATCCAACACGTACCTGTTGCTTCACTTATTTGGGATCGGGCAATTAATACATTTTGGTTATCATTGTTTACTGTGATTTTAACTTACTTAATTGCTATTCCTTTAGGAATTAGTGCAGGACGTAACCAAGATAAGTGGCAAGATCAAAGTATCCAAATTTTTAACTACTTCACTTTTGCCATTCCAGGATTTGTATTTTATATCTTGGGGTTGTATCTGTTTGGATTTGTTTTAAACTGGTTCCCAATTAGTGGATCTGTTGGTTCAGATGCAAGTGGAACTTTTGGCGTATTTTTGAGTCGAATCTACCACTTGATTTTACCAGGTACTTTAGTTGCCTTGATTAGCACAACTGGCATAGTCCAATATCTTAGAACAGGAATTGTTGATAATAAAGTTGAAGATTATGTAAGAACAGCTCGCTCAAAAGGTGTTCCAGAAAAAGTTGTTTTCAACAAACATATTTTGCGGAATTCACTTTTGCCAATAGCAGCATTCTTTGGTAATACAATTACTGGATTGCTTAGTGGTTCTATTCTATTAGAAACAGTCTTCTCATATCCTGGTATGGGTAAGTTATTCCTTGATTCAATTAGTCAACGTGACTATACTACTTTAACTGCTTTGATTTTGCTTTATGGTATTTTGACTTTGGTTGGTAACTTACTTTCTGACATTATTATGAGTATTGTTGATCCAAGAATTAGAATTCAATAGGAGGGAGTAGAAATATGGCTAAAGATAAATCAACAAAGAAAGAAAAAACTGCAGCTAAAGTTTCTTTACCTCCTTCAGGATTTAAAGTTGTTTGGCGTGAAATAAAGAAGGATAAAGTGGCAATGGGTGCTTTGATTATTATCATTGCAATCTTATTGTTTACTTTCGTAGGATCATTGTTTTTAAGCAAATCACAAGTTACAGAAGTTAACATTGCCGATGCTTACTATAGTTGGGGCGAAGCCGGCCATATCTTTGGTACTGATGATGGTGGGAGAGATATCCTACAATTATTGATGATGGGTGGCCGTAATTCAATTATGATTGGGTTATCTGTTACTTTAATTGTAGAAGTAGTCGGATTAGTAATTGGATTAATTTCAGGTTATTTTGGTGGTACTATTGATAATATCATTATGAGAATAGTTGACTTTATCCAAATTTTGCCACAAATGCCAATTTTAATTGTTTTTGCTGCAACTATTCCAAATTACAATGCTGTTACTTTGGTTTTAATGATTTCATTATTTGGTTGGACTTCATCAACTAGATATTATAGATCTTTTGTCTTGTCTCAAAGAGACCGTGAATATGTTTTGGCTTCAAAAACTTCAGGTTCTTCTAATTTAAGAATTATGTTCCGTGAAGTCTTGCCAAATATCAGTTCAATGATTATTATTGACGTTATTTTGACTGTTGCTGGTAACATTGGGATTGAAACAGGACTTTCATTCATTGGCTACGGATTACCAACTACCACTCCTTCTTTAGGTACATTAATTGGGTATGCAAATGATCCAGTTAACGTAACTACTAGACCATGGTTATGGGTGCCAGCTACAATTTTGCTTTTAATTATTTCTTTAAGCATTAACTATGTTGGTCGTGCTTTACAAAGAGCCGGGGATGCTCGTCAACGTGAAAACTAAGTTAATTTTATTAAAAAGGAATCTTACGATTCCTTTTTATTTTGCAATAAAAAATTATAATTGCGAATTTAACTTTAATTTTTATCTTGCTTTTCATAAAATAAATCGCGATTTTTAAGTCTTAATGCAAATTAATAGCAAAAAAATATAATTATTGTTAGATTTATAGTAAGTGGTTACATTGCTGATATTAAAGCATACAAAAGGGTACATATCTGCTTTAAAAATTAAATATTAAAAATAAAATGAGATAAAAATGTTGCAATATTAAAATAACCATGCTAAGATTAAAAACATCAAATTGGATATGAACCGACAAACAAATGGAGGGAATGTCATATGAGCAAAGTAAAGGTGTTAAGCTCTATTGGATTACTTACAGGGGTTGCTCTTACATTAACAGCATGTGGTAGTAATTCAAATTCAAGTTCAAATTCAGCAAGTTCAGTTTCTAAGTTTAAGGATACTGTCCCAACCAAAACTGCTAAGAGTGGTGGTACAGTAAATTATGCAATTGAAACTGATTCCCCATTTACAGGAATCTTTAGTAACGAATTATCAACAACTTCAACCGATTCAGAAGTTATGCAATTTGGTAATGAATCATTACTTGCTACAGATGATTCATATAAATTTACTAACAAAGGTGCAGCTACTTTCAAGTTAGACAAGAATGCTAAGACCATTACAATTGAAGTGAAAAAAGGTGTTAAATGGTCAGATGGTAAGCAAGTAACTGCCAAAGACATTGAATACGCATATGAAATTATTGCTAACAAGGATACTAATTCTCAACGTTATACTTCTTCTTTAGCTGATATTGTTGGTCTTGAAGAATATCATGAAGGCAAGTCTTCAACTATTTCTGGTATTGAAATGCCAGATGGTGAAAATGGACGTAAAGTTGTTTTACACTTCAAGGAAATGAAGCCAGGTATGACCCAATCAGGTAATGGTTACTTCTGGGAAACTGCGGTTCCATACCACTACTTGAAAGATGTCGCTTTTAAAGACTTAGAATCTAGCGACAAGGTTAGAAAGAACCCACTATTCTTTGGTCCATATAAGTTACAAAGTATCGTACGTGGTCAATCAACTACTTGGGTTCCAAATAAGTACTACTGGCGTGGAACTCCAAAGCTTAAGAAGATTGTTGCTACAGTTGTTGGTACTAACTCAGTAACTCAATCAATTAAGAGTAAGAAATTTGATGTTGCCCAAGTTATCAATTCACAATGGAATAATGTGAAGAATACTAAAGGCGTTAACTTTATTGCCCAAGTACCTCTTTCTTACAGTTATTTAGGATTTAAGGTTGGTAAATACGATACTAAGACTGGCAAGAATGTGATGGACAAGAATTCTAAGATGAATAACAAGGCTCTTCGTCAAGCTATTGCATATGCTATGAACGTTAATGAAGCTTACAAACGTTACTTTAACGGTCTTGCATTTAGAGTTCCTACTTTAATTCCAGAACAGTTTGGTAAATACTTCAGTAAGAATGCTGATGCATATTCATACAACTTGAAGAAGGCTGAACAAATCTTAGATAAGGCTGGATACAAGAAAAAGGGTAAATATCGTGTTCAACCAAATGGTAAGAAGTTAGTAATTTACCTTGCTGCTAGAAGTGGTAGCTCAGTAAGTGACTCTATTACACAAAACTACATCCAACAATGGAGAAAGATTGGTTTAGATGTTAAGCTTTCATCAGGTCGTTTAATGGAATCAAATTCATTCTATGATAAGATTCAAAATGATTCTCCTAATATCGATATGTTTATGGCTGGTTGGTCACTTTCTAGTGAACCATCACCAGCTGACTTATACAGTGAGCAAGCACCAATTAACTTTGCAAGATTTGTAACTAAGAAGAATACTCAATTGTTAAATGAAATTGATTCACAAAAAGCATTTAACAATAGTTACCGTGTGAAGAAATTCCACGAATGGCAAAAGTATATGAACGATGAAGCTTATGTTGTTCCAGTATCAAATGGTTATGAAATTTCTGCTATTAACAACAAGTTGACAGGTTATAGTTTGAAGCCAAGTCTCGGTAATGGTAACGGTCAACCAAACTGGTACTATGTTGCTTACGCAAAATAAAAAATAAACCGATACAAACCGAATAATACCTCGAAAAAGATTCCTGAAAGGAATCTTTTTTGTTTTCTCATTTTTTATTCTTTAGTTTAAATAAAAATAAATTTCTATAAAAAATAACTATGCTTTTTTTCATTAAATTTTGGTGGTAAAATAGTTATTGTCATTGGATGACGATGAGGAGAATAATATGAAAAATTTAAAGGTATTTACAGGTTTAGGTTTATTGACAGCAGTCGCCCTCACAACAACTGCTTGTGGTGGCAATAATAATGGGTCTAATGCTACTAAGCAAGCGATTAGTTTTAAGCAGGCAGTTCCAACTAAGACTGCTAAAAAGGGTGGAAAAGTAAATGTTGCTATCGAAACTGATACACCATTTACTGGGATTTTTAGTAATGAATTGTCTACTAGTGCAATTGATAGTGAGGTTATGCAGTATGGGAGTGAAAGCTTATTCTCAACTGATGATGAATATCGATACACAAATGATGGTGCTGCAAGTATAAAAATTGATCAAAATGCTAAAACAGCTACTATTAAATTAAGAGATAATGTGAAATGGTCTGACGGGCAACCAGTTGTTGCTAAAGATATTGAATTTGCTTACGAGATACTTGCTAATAAGGAAACTCAATCGCAAAACTATACTTCAAGTTTGGAAGATATTGTGGGAATGAAAGACTACCACGAGGGAAAGGCGTCCACTATTTCTGGTATTGAAATGCCAGATGGTAAGACAGTAGTTATTCACTTTAATGAAATGAAGCCAGGTATGACTCAATCAGGTAATGGTTATATTTGGGAAAATGCAGAACCATATCATTATTTGAAAGATGTAAGTTTTAAGAAGTTAACTTCATCAGATAAGATTAGAAAGAATCCATTGTTCTTCGGTCCTTATAAACTATCTAAGATTGTTCGTGGTCAATCAGTTACTTGGGTTCCAAACAAGTATTACTGGCGTGGCACTCCAAAGTTAAGCCAAATTACAGCAACAGTTGTTTCACCAAATTCTGTTTCACAATCTATTAAGTCAAATAAGTTTGATGTAACTCAAGTAATTAATTCGCAATGGCAAAAAATTAATTCAACCAAGAATGTTAACTTCATTGCTAAAGTTCCTCTTCAATATACTTATCTTGGATTTAAAGTTGGTAAATACAATTCAACTCTTGGCAAGAATGTGATGGATACAGATTCCAAGATGAATAATAAGGCTTTGCGTCAAGCTATTGCTTATGGCATGAACGTTAACCAAGTTTATAAGCGTTATTCATCTGGATTAACTTTTAGAATTCCAACCTTGATTCCAAAACAATTTGGCGATTACTTTGATAAAGATGCTAAGGGTTATTCATTCAACCTTAAAAAGGGTGAAGAATTACTTGATAAGGCTGGATACAAAAAACGTGGAACTTATCGTGTTCAGCCAAATGGTAAACCTTTAACTATTCACTTAGCAGCAATGAGTGGTTCTTCAATTCAAGATGCAGTTATTCAAAACTACATTCAACAATGGAAGAAGATGGGCTTGCACGTTGTTTTGACAGGTGGACGTTTGATTGAATTTAATTCATTCTATGATAAATTGAAAAATGATGCTCCTAACGTTGATATGTTTATCGGAGCATGGAGTTTATCAAGTGAACCATCACCAAATGATTTATATAGTGAAACAGCTCAATTTAACTATAGTAGATTTGTAACTAAGAAGAACAATGAATTGCTTAGTGAAATTGACTCACAAAAAGCCTTTAATCATAAATATCGTGTGAAGAAATTCCATGAATGGCAACAATATATGAATAACCAAGCTTATGTGGTTCCACTTACTAATTCATATTCAATTATGGCAATTAATGATAAGTTAACGGGTTACAGTTTGCAGCCATCTAAGAGTAATGGTAATGGCTTCCCTAACTGGTACTATGTTGCTTATAAAAAATAGATTTAATATTTGAAAAAGGACCGAGATGGTCCTTTTTTGCGTACTGAAAAATAGGTATAATAGAGCTTTAGAAAGGATTTTGAGATGGTAAGTACAAAGTTTAAAAATTACTTATTTGAAGAATATGGAATTAAGTTTAAAAATGAAACACTTCTTGAAGAAGCATTTACACATTCTTCATATGTAAATGAGCATCCTAAGGAGTCAGCTGGTAATTATGAAAAGCTGGAATTTTTAGGAGATGCTGTGCTTGAATTAGCTGTTTCGGATTATCTCTATCGGCATTTTCCAAGCTTAAATGAAGGGCAGCTAACCCGCTTACGTTCTAACATTGTTCGTACAGAAGGCTTTTCTGGCTTTGCTATTGAGTGTGGTTTCCCAGCTGAGATTAATTTGGGGCGCGGCGAAGAAAAAACAGGCGCTAGAGAAAGAAAAACTTTACTAGAAGATGTTTTTGAAGCATTTAATGGGGCGTTATTCCTTGATCAAGGAATGGATGCTGTTCAAAAATTCTTAAAATTAACTGTTTATCCATTGATTGATAGTGGCGAATTTACTGATTCAAGAGATTATAAGACTGATTTACAAGAGCTTTTACAAGTCAATGGTGCAATTAAGATTGAGTATCAAGTTCTTGAGGAAACTAAACTTCCTTCTAATTTTAAAGTAGCATTATTTGTTGAAGGAAAGAAAATTTCCGAAGGTAGTGGACATAATAAAAAAGCAGCTGAACAAGTAGCAGCTAAATTAGCATTAATAAAATATCAAGAGAAATAAGGTGAAAAGGTGCCATTAACTGAACTTACCCTAACAGGGTTTAAATCTTTTGCAGAAAAAACAAAAATAAAATTTGGCGATGGCATCACTGGTATCGTTGGTCCAAACGGTAGTGGGAAAAGTAACATTACAGAAGCAATTCGCTGGGTAATGGGTGAGTCAAGCGCTAAGTCTTTGCGTGGTAGTAACATGAAAGACGTAATTTTTGCGGGTAGCCAGTATAGGACGCCAATGAATCATGCGGAAGTGGAGCTTGTATTTGAAAATAAGAATCGTGCTCTTAACTTCGATGCTGATCGTGTAACGGTTGCCCGGAGAATCCTACGTAGTGGAGATAGCGAATATTTAATTAATAATCAAACTGTTCGCTTAAAAGATGTGCATGCATTGTTCATGGATTCTGGAATTTCACAAGATTCATTAGCAATTATTTCTCAAGGAAAAGTTGATGAAATTTTAAATTCTAGACCTGAAAATCGTCGTGCTATCTTTGAAGAGGCTGCTGGAGTGCTTCGATTTAAGGAACAAAAACAAGCAGCAACCAATCAATTAGCTAAAACTACTGATAATTTAATCAGAATTAATGACTTGGTTAATGAACTTGAAGGACGAGTTGAGCCGCTTCATAAGCAAAGTAGCCTGGCAAAAGAATATAAATTCCAAAAAGCTGGGTTAGATAAAGATTTAAAGACTTTGCTAGCCTTTGAGTTACAAGATTTAGAACTAAAAAGAACTGAACTAGCTAAAAAAACAGAAAAAAGTAAGATTTTGCTTAATAAGCTTGATGAGGAAGTTAGCCAATCTCAAAATGATTTGGCACAGAAAAAAAATCAACTAGCTAAAACAACTAAGGAAAAAGAAGCATTGCAAGAACGTCTTCTTAACCTAACGCAAGAAACTTCCAACTTAAATACTGATTTACAAGTTGCAGAACAATCTGACCAATATAATGATGCAACAAAGCATGAGTATGAAAATCAGTTAAATGAGTTAAAAAAGAACTTATCTTCCTTGACTGAAAAAGAAGCCTCTTTACAAAAAGAAGTAGATCAAGTTGCTACTCAAGAAGCTGCTTTAGCTAAAAAGAGGGATGGATATGCGCAAAGCTTACATTCTGATCCTGAAACCTTGAGCAAGGAATTAGAAAATTTGCGTAATGATTACATTCAAAGCTTGCAAGATCAAACAAGCAATAATAATGACTTGGTTTATGCAGAAAATGAATTGAAACGGCTAAACAATGCTGCAATGCCTGAATTAAAGACAGCTGAAGCAGAACTAGAAAAGGCTGAGGCAGAACTAACTCAATTAAAGCAGCAAGGTCAAGAAGCTAGTGCTAAGAAAAATAACTTACAAAATCAAGTTCAACTAAAAAGTGATTTAATTAATGATTTAACAGCCAAACAAAACTTAGCTAATCGCTCTTTGCAAGATATAAGTCAAAAATATCAAGCAGCTAAGGCTCAGAAAGAAGCGTTAGAAAATATTCAAAAGCGCCATGAAGGGTATTACTATGGTGTTAGAAATATTTTAAATCATTTGGATCAATATCAAGGCGTTATTGGTGCTGTTGGTGAGTTGCTTGATTTCCCAGCTGAGTTAGAAGCGGCTTTAACAACTGCACTAGGTGGCGGTGTTCAGGATTTGGTTACTGATACTAAGCAATCTTCTAGAAACGCAATTATGCAACTCAAGCAAAATCGAATGGGGCGAGCAACTTTCCTTCCATTAGATGGCTTGCGATTTAGTACAATTCCTTCATCAACAGTCACAACTTTAAAGTCGATGCCTGGTTTTATTGGAGTTGCAAGTGAATTAGTTAAAACTAAAGGGCAAGTTGATATATCAGTAGCTGTTAATTATTTATTGGGTAACGTAATTGTTGCTGACACAATTGATAATGCAATGAAGATTAATAGCCGTATCTATCGCTATCGTATTGTTACTTTAGATGGGGATGTTATTAGTCCGGGTGGTTCAATGTCTGGTGGGGCCAAGAATCAGAGAAATAATTCCCCACTTCAAACAGCTGGTGAGATTAATAAGTTAACTAAAGCTGTGAATGAATTGGTAGCTGGAGTAAAAGCAGCTAAAGAGAAGATTATTACTTTAGATAAAAAAATTTCTAAAGAAAAAAAGATTTTTGCAAGCTTAAATGATGAACTACAAGTGGCTATTCAAGATTTAAGTGCATTAGCTTTAAGTTATCAAAACAAAGAAAGTGAAGTTAAGCGTCTTAAAGAAGCGCATCATCTCTATCAAAATCGTGCTGATGAAAGAGCAGCAGAAATCAAGCGTTTAGAAGAAAAAATTAAAGAGAAAAAACAAATACAAACGCAAATCAATGACCGCTTAGAAAAACAAAAACAGGCAATGGCCGAAAAGAAAGATCAGATTGATGATTTTGCAAATCTTAATAAAGATGTTCAAGCCAAGCTTGCAGAGTTGAATCCAAAATTAGCTGTTCTTCACAATCAAAAAAACAATTTGAAAGCTAAGTTACATGATTTAGCATCTCAAAAAGAGACTAGTACATCCCAAGTAAAACTTTTAGAAACTAAGCTAGCTGATTTAACTTCTAATAAAGAATTAACAGCTGAGCAAAAAGCTCAAAAAGTTCAAAAAATTACTGAATTGACTAAAGAAAAACAAGAACTAGAAGTAAAATTAAAAGAAATTAGTAGTCACTTGGGACAATTAGATGCTCAGATTAGCCAATTAGATGCTAGTTTCACTCGAAATTACGACTTGCGAAAAGATGCAGCAACTGAGCAGGAAAGTTATTCTGTCAGTTTAGCGCAAGTTAAAACTAAGATGAAGCAACATCTTGATAAATTACGTGATGAATATGCTTTAACTTATGAAATGGCTCTAAATCAGGCTGAAATTGAAAATAATTCTGAAAATCAGGCTAGATTAGCCAAAAGCGTTAAATTGCATCAGATGAGTTTAGATGATATTGGCCCTGTTAACTTGTCTTCAATTGAAGAATATGAAGAGGTTAAGAGCCGTTATGACTTTTTAACTGGACAACAAGCTGATTTACTTAAAGCTAAAGAAGACATTGAAAAATCAATGGCTAACCTTGATGAAGAAGTTAAGAAGCGCTTTAGTCACGCATTTAAAGAAATTGCCAAGAGCTTTAGCCAAATTTTCCCAGTTGTCTTTGGTGGTGGAAATGCTAAGTTGGTTTTAACTGATAGTGATAATCTATTAGAAACAGGGATTGAAATTATTGCTCAACCACCTGGTAAAAAGCTCCAAAAGTTAAGTTTGCTTTCTGGTGGAGAAAGAGCCTTAACAGCAATAACTTTGCTTTTTGCAATTTTACAAGTAAATCCAGTACCTTTCTGTATCCTTGATGAAGTAGAAGCTGCTCTTGATGATGCAAATGTAACAAGATTTGCTAAGTTTTTACATCATTATGATATGCATACACAATTTATTGTGATTACCCACCGACGTGGAACTATGGAAAAAGCAGATCAATTGTATGGTGTAGTTATGCAAGAATCAGGAGTATCACAGGTTCTTTCAGTGTCATTGAAAGAGATTAAAGATAATGATGAGGTGAGTTAATGGGATTATTTGACAAAATTAAAAAAACATTATTTGGGAATAATGAGGAAAAAGCTAAGCAGGCTCCTTCTAAGCCAGAAGAGGAAAAGGCGGAAGTTGCTGAAGAAACTAATGAAGTAAAACCAGAAGAAAATAAATCAGCGGAAATTGAAACTAATGCGGAAGCAGCTGAAGATAAAAATGAAAGTTCAGCTTCTGATGAAGTAAAAAATGAGCCGGAAGTAAGTTTTACCAAAGAAGAGCAAACTGATTCTGAAGAAGTTGTTGATTCAAAGCCAGAAAAAGATATTGTGGCTAGTCAAGAAGTTGAAGATAGTAGCTCAGAAGAAGAAAAAGGCGAAGAAACAGAACCTGAAGCAGAATCTAGCGAAAGTAAAACGCAAGAGCTTTATGATAGTGGCTTGAAAAAGACTAATCAGGGCTTTGGAGCTAGACTTAATGCCTTTTTTGCTCAATTTAGAAGTGTTGATGAAGACTTCTTTGATGAATTAGAAGATTTGCTAATTGAATCTGATGTTGGTTTTGAAACTAGTGAAGAACTAGTTGAACAGCTAAAAGACGAAGCAAAATTGCAAAATGCCAAGAGTCACGATGAACTCAAAAAATTAATTGTCCAAAAATTAGTAGACATTTACGATCAAAATGGTGATTCAGAGGCTGAAAAATTAACGTATAATGATGGTAAGACTAATGTTTACCTTTTTGTTGGGGTTAATGGAGCTGGTAAAACTACAACTATCGGTAAATTGGCCCAACGTTTCAAGAATCAAGGTAAGAAAGTTGTCTTAGTTGCAGCTGATACTTTTAGAGCTGGTGCAGTTGAACAGCTAAAAGAATGGGGAAGACGTACTGAAACAGAAGTTGTAACAGGTCCCGTTCAAGCTGATCCAGCAAGTGTAGTCTATGATGGTGTTAAACATGGCTTAGAAGAAAAGGCAGACTATGTTTTAGTTGATACAGCAGGTCGACTTCAAAATAAGCAAAACTTAATGAAAGAACTTGAAAAAATAGAACGTACTATCAAAAAGTTACTGCCAGAAGAACCAAGTGAAACATTATTGGTTTTAGACGGCTCAACTGGACAAAATGCCTTACTTCAAGCAAAGGATTTTGATAAGACTACTAAGTTAACTGGATTAGTTTTAACTAAGTTAGATGGTTCTTCAAAAGGTGGGGTAATTTTAGCAATCAGAAATGAAATGAAATTACCTGTTAAATTAGTTGGTCTAGGTGAAAAGGCAGAAGATTTAGCTGATTTTGATGCAGCTAGTTATGCTGTTGGTTTATTCCACGGCATTGTATAAGGAGAAAAAAATGAAAGAATTAAGCGCATGTACAACTATTTTAGTTGGTAAAAAAGCATCTATTGATGGCTCAACAATGATTGCTAGAAATGATGACACATTTTTACCAATTACTCCACAAAAATTTGTGGTAAAGCCTGCTGTTAAAGGTGAAAAAGGCCGCCATATTAAGTCATGGCTTAATAAATTTGAAATGGATTTGCCAGATTGGGCATATAGAACGCAAGCAGTTCCTAATGTTGATTACAAAAAATTAGGTTACTATGAAGAAAGTGGCATCAATGAAAAGAACGTTGCGATGTCTTGTACTGAATCAACTTATGGTAATGAAAGAACTTTAGCGTTCGATCCCTTAGTTGTTGATGGTCTTGATGAAGACTGTATGCAAAATGTGGTAGCACCTTATATTGACTCAGCCCGTGATGGAGTTAAATTATTGGGTGATTTAATTAAAAAGTATGGTTCTGCAGCTGGTAATTCAGTTTTGTTCGGTGATAAGGATGAAGTTTGGTACATGGAAATTGTTACCGGTCACCACTGGGTAGCCCAAAGAATTCCAGATGATTGCTATGCAGTTGCGGCAAACCGAGTTTCAATTGAGCAAGTTGACTTTAACGATCCTGACAACTTTATGTGGAGTGAAGGTATTCAAGAGTTCGTTGAAAAGCACCACTTAAATGTTGATCGAGAAGGCTTTAACTTCCGACACATTTTTGGTACATACAATGAAAAAGACCGTCATTACAACACTAGCCGTGTTTGGTACGCTCAAAGATACTTCAATCCAAGTATTGAACAAGATCCTGAAGATGGCGATTTACCATTTATTCGTAAGGCAGAAAAATTAATTAATCCTGATGATATTACTTTTGTTTTAGGTAGTCACTATCAAGAAACTCCATTTGATCCATATGGCAAGGGTACTGATGAAGAAAAGCATCGCTACCGTCCAATTGGTTTAAATAGAACTCAAAATGCCCACATCTTACAAATTAGAAATGACTTGCCAGAAGACAAGGCTGCGATTTACTGGTTATGTATTGGTGGACCAACCTTTACACCATTTATTCCATTCTTCGCCAATATGAACGATACTGAAGAAAGTTTTAAGAATACTAGCTTAACTTTCAATCAAAAAGATGCCTGGTGGTTCTACAAGGCAGTAGCGGCAACTGTTGAAAGTCATTACCCACAATTTGTTCAATTTGATACAGATTATCTAATTGAAATGCGTCGCTACTTTAGAGCAAGAATTGAAGAAGTTGTTGCTAAGGTAGGAGATTTGAAGGGTGAAGAATTAACAGAATTCTTGACTAAAGAAAATCAAGAAACTGTTCGTTATACTCGTGAACAAACTGAAAAATTATGGGGCAAGATGTTAACCGAAAGTATTAATATGAGTAAATTAACATTCAATATGGATAAAAATTTATAATTAATGAAAGGCGTAAGCAAGCTTAAAAGCTTGATATTACGCTTTTTTTGTTTTTGTAAAAATGCTATTAATCACTATTAATTGTAATTTTGTTGCACAAGTGTTGCACAAACTAAAAGTCCAATCTGAACTAAATTAATTTGTATATCTATTTGTTAGCAATAAGCTAAGCCCCCCTTTTATCCCACTTTTTGTTACAAACTTTCGTATTCGAAAATAAATTTTCAAATTTGAATAAATAAATTTTATAAAAAAAGCCATGATAAAATTTAATTAAATTAAAAAGAAAAGGAGATTTTAGTTATGAAAGTTGTAAAAGTATTTAGCATGAAAGATTTAAAGAAGTTACCAGTCAGAGAAGTTACAGGTGGACCTAAATTGTGTTCTTACACTTGTTCTTATACTTGTTAAATCTTTATTAAAAGACTAATTTTATTAGTCTTTTTTTATTTAAGAAGGAGGGAATAGAATGAATAAATATTTACCTTTTGTTTATGCCAATCAAAAAGAAGACGAGTTTTCAAAATTTTTAAAAAAAGGAACTTCTAAAAAATATTCTATAAATGTCTCTGATTTCTGGATTTATTTTAACGTCAAGAGTCAAAAATTACCTGATTCTGGATGGAAAGGACATTTAGCAGCAAGACCTGAAGATAAGTATAAAGTTTTTCAAATTGCAAAAGCTGTTTTTGAAGCAAATGACTGTTCTTTCAAGGTTGCTAAAAATATAGAATGTTTTAAAATCTTAAACGATCCACATATACCAGTAGCAGAAGCAAATAAATTTATTACATTTTATCCGCAAAATATAAATGTGTTTAAAATTGTTATTAAACAACTTTTTACAAAGCTAAAAAATTTTAAAGCTCCTCAAATATTTACTGATTATCAATTACCGAATAATAGTTGCGTTCAATTCAGATATGGTGCTTTTAAGAAAATTGCAAGATGGGATTTAAAAGCTCAAAAAGAGCTTCTTTATATGACGTTACCTTCAGGTGAAATTATTGAAGATAGTAGAGTTGGTTATTTTGATCTTCCTGAAGGAGTAGAGTGGCCATTTGGTTCAACGGAAAAATGGTTATTAGTACCCGAAAAAAATATTTCAAAACAATCCAAGCTAAATTCATATAGTTTTATTGAAATAATGGCGCAAAAAAACAAAGGTGATGTCTATTTAGGTGTTGAGAATGTAACTGGAAAACAAGTGATAATTAAATCGGCAAATCCGTATGTTAAGAATGATTGTGCTGCTTATTCCGCTAAAGAACTATTAAGGAACGAGAATCAAATGTTACGCAATCTTAGTAATTTAAATGTGATTCCAAAAGTGAAATCTTATTTCAATGAAAATAATATAGAATTTCAAGTTACGGAATTTATTGATGGGAAAAGTTTGGATAGCTTTTTTGGTAAAGAAAAATTATTAAGTGTGATTCTTTCAATTTGCAATAC
Source organism: Lactobacillus mulieris (assembly GCA_022756575.1). Taxonomy (GTDB): domain Bacteria; phylum Bacillota; class Bacilli; order Lactobacillales; family Lactobacillaceae; genus Lactobacillus; species Lactobacillus mulieris_A. The sequence continues at coordinate 169,424 of JALBSH010000001.1, read as the reverse complement.
TATAAGACTTATCCATGAAGCAGGATATATAATTGGTGATGTAACTAATAGTAATTTTATTTATAAAGATGGAATAACATATTTGGTTGATCTTGAATATGTTAGGAAAAATGCAAATAAAAAATATAAAAGAACTTTTAAAACACCATATTATGTTCCAAATTATTCTACGAAAACTTTTTTGACACAGAAAGAAGATTTGTTTTCTTTAGGCATTATTATAATTACCTTGACACTTGGAAAAACACCAAAATATAATTCTGAAAATCTTAACGATGCAGTTAGAATTTTGATTAATCAAAATAAATTAGCTTCAAAATTGAATCCTCAATTTAGTGCTTTTTTAGATATTGCCAATTATATTTTGTCATTGTCAATAGACCCCAATCCATATGTATCTGAAAATTTGAACCAAAATAAAATAAAAGATATTTATAAATACGGATTTTACGTTGACTCAATTAAAGATTTTGATACTAGCTTATTGATGAATTCTTTAGAAGAGCTTCCGAAACAATTAAAGAAATCAGATTATAAGATAGGTGAAAAATGGTGGAAAAGTAAAAATTTTGGTCAATACGTTAGTGAATTATCTATTCAGCATGGAATTTCTGGGGTCGATACAGCATTGAAAGTAAGCGCTGAAAAACTTCCGATAAAACAAAAAGTACTTGATATAAGCAATAATTTTGAATATGGAGATAGTTATTTGTTTGGAAGTACAGGATTAATTTGGAATTTAATTGCGTTATTCAAGGAAAAAGAAATTGATTCTTCGACATTAAGGAATGAAGCAAAAAAGATTATTCTATCGTGGCCTGAAAAAAAAGAGGTTAACGATTTTGTTTTAGGTGTTTCCGGAAAAGCTTACACTCTATTATATTTAAATTTATTATTAAAAGATGCTAGCTTTTCAAAAGAATTAAAAAAACTAGGGGAAAAGATATTTGAAAGCTTTTACGATATTGATTTTGAAACCACAAATTTCTCAAGAATTAATTTCGCTCATGGAAGTGTGGGGAAAGCTTATGTTTTGTATCTTTTAGGTTGTTACTTTAAAAATAGAGATTTTAAAAGTAAAGCTCAGTTAGAACTTAAAAAAGCTGATAAAATAGTGGATAGAAGTATAAATATTAATAAAAGCTTCTTTTCAGATTCGTTAAAGTATTCTTGGTGTGAAGGACTCGCTGGAATTGCTTTTGGCTTTAATAGGATTGAATTACTTTCACATGGAAAAATAAAATTTTCTTCTTTATCTAAAATTATTTCGTTTTTATCAAAGGGATTTTGCACAATCGAAGCTTGTTTTTGTCATGGAAGACAAGGAATTTTAAATACGATTTTTGAATATAATCAGTACCATGAAAAGCATTTTTCCAAATTGGATGATTTATTACAATATGATTTACTTAATTTCTTTAATCCCAGTTCTGGAGAGTGGAATATTTTAGATGAAACGGGGTATGAAAATGCCATGGATTATGGTGTCGGACAACTGGGTGTTATAGTAATTGATCGAATGGTCTTTAGAAAAGGTGAGAATCCATTTTTCATTCCAATTGAGTCTGAAATGACGCTATGATAAGGTGGATTAAATGACGGTTGGAGAAGCATTAAAACAAGAAAGAAAAAATTTAAATCTTACTCAATCAGCTATGGCTGCTGAAGTAATTTCACCATCTTTTTATTCTAAGGTTGAAAATAATCTTCATGAAATAAATGTAAATGATTTATTAGCTATTTTAGATGCACATTGCATAGATATACCGTCTTTCTTTATGAAAATTGATTCAAAAGTAAAAACTGACTATTTTAATCTTAATACTTTTACGGATAGAGTCTTGGATATATGGTATAACAAGGATTTAAAACAATTAGCTGAACTTCAAACAGAATTAACGAAATATACAGGTAATGATGTTAGTTTTTTGAATCTACAGGTTGAATTATTAACCTTCTTTATCAAAAATGAAAGGAATGCAAAATTATCTGATTCTCTAATGCAAAAACTACGAGCCGAACTTTTTAAGCAAAATAGTTGGTCATTAAGCTCTTTAAAAATTTTTAGATTAACAATGCGTATCTATGACCTTGATCAGCTTACCTTTTTTATGGCTTCAATAATGAATAAATTCTCTGATTTTAAGGGAGTTAATCTTGAGATAGTAGAAGTGATTGCAGCAATTTCAGTTAATTATTTAGATAATTGCTATGAAAATAATGAATTCAATCAATCTCGCAATGTGCAGAACTACCTCGAAAAAATGCCTGCTAATTTAACTTTGTTTGCTTATAAGTTATTAGGTAGGTATTACCAGGCTTTGTTTGATAAGAATACTACAGAATTAACTAATATTCGCCAAGTATTTATTGATTGTGGTTATCAGACCTTTATCCAGCTCTTACCAAAATAAAGGAGGGGGAGATATGAATTTAAAAGGACTTTTGAAAATTAACTACCTGCAGAGCTTTTTACTAGTCTTTTTATTGATATTTACCAGTATTCTAACAACAAGTAGTACTTATGTATTTAAATTTTTGATTAATAGTTTATCAGAAAGAGATTTTAAAGATTTCTTAGCATATTTGTTAGTTACCGTTCTTCTAGCAGTAATTACTGGGATTGGGAAAGGCTGGACAAATTATAGTTTTGAAAAAATAAAACAAGCTTATCTTCATCAAATAAGAGCTCGCTTAGTTAAAAGTTACTATTATCAAAATTGTCATGATATTTCTAAAATGCAAAATGAACTGAGCAATAATTTAAAAACGTTATCAGATAATTTTGCTCAAGCTAATTATGAAATTGCAGTTAATTCAATATCGTTTTTTCTTTCATTAGGCGTTTTATTAACACTTCATTGGGGTTTAATTTTAATAACTTTCTTTTGTTTTAGCTTGATTATGTTAGCACCAAAATTATTGGAAAATTATCTTGCACGTGCAAGTAAGAAAGTGGCCGATAAAAATCAATTACTTCTTAAAAATGCCCATAACTGGTTGGGAGGAATTGAAGAAATACGTAGATATCATAAAAAACACAAACTAACAAATGAACTCGGTCAAGTAGCGGGCAAATTTGAAAAAGCTCAGTTAAATGAACAAAAGGCTATGCAATTTGCAGATTTTTTTAATAGTGGACTAAATATTGGAGCTCAGACTCTCTTAGCAGCAAGTGCGGCTATTTTATTTTTTGCTCATCAATTAGATCTTGGGAGTACGATGGTTGCTAGTTATTTTGCTTTTAATATTTTTGCAAGCCTTGGTACTTTAATTAATCAGTATATGAAGCTCAAATCAAGTCGTGATTTAAATCAAGAAATTTTACTAAGTCAAAAATTTAAACCAATTTTAGATAATGAAAATGAAGCTGTAGGTGGAGTCAAGGGCCAAAATTTGCTTTTCAAATATCAAAATGGTGAAGAAATTCGTTATCCTGATTTTGAAATCAAACCTGGTGATAAAGTTCTAGTGACTGGCGAAAGTGGTGTGGGTAAGTCTACTTTATTCAAACTGATAATTGGTGAATTAAAACCAGTAGCAGGTCAAATTAACTTCTTTAAGCAAAATGGCCAAGAAATTAAAAATCGTAATCTTGATATGCTATATCTAGCTCAAGATGCTAAGTTATTTCCAGTTAGTATCTTGGATAATATTACAATGTTTAAAAATTTAGCTATTGATAAAGTTCAAAAAGCTTGTAAATTAGTTGATTTTGATCGAGATTTAGCAGTTTTACCTCAAGGACTAAGTACAATAGTTAATTTAGCAAATGAGAATCTTTCTGGTGGGCAAATGCAAAAAATTGTACTTGCTCGTGCTAGTTTGCACGATACAAAATTTTTATTACTTGATGAAGCCACTAGTGCAATTGATAGTAAAACTAGTTTTGATATTTTCAAAAATCTATTGCAAAGAGAAATAACAATTGTTGTTATTGCTCATAACTTACCAGCAGAAACAAAGAAATTATTTACCCACCAGATTCATTTGGAGAAGGGGTGAAGAAGTTGAATTTTAAAGACTTCATCAAAACAAATCCTTTAAATTTTGGCATTTCTATTTTATTAATAATTTTGAGTTCTTTTGCAACTATCCTAGCAACTTACCTGATAGCAATCACGACAACTGCAATTCAAAAAAATGATTTCAATCTTTGGTTAAATATGCTTTTGTTATCACTAGTTGTTGATGTGGTAATTGTGTTTTTGGGACCAATTTCAACGTATTTATTGGAAAGACAATTTCAACAATATTCCCATCAGGTTAGATTGAAGTTAATCAGTCATTTTTATAAAGAAAAAAAGTTTGAATTAGCTCGATGGGAAAATCGGCTTACTAATGATATAAGCATGTTAAGACAAGAGAAATTTTTGCTTTTACCAGAATTGATTTCTTGTATTTGTTTAATTGTTTTTGCTGCTCTTGCTTTGTGGTATGCTAATTGGTTACTTTTTTTAGTTACAATTTTGGTTACTATTATTTCACTTTTCCTTCCTAAATTTATTCAAAAAGCAATGCAAAAGTCCTTTCAAAAAATCTCTGCTGCCAATCAAAAATATCTTTTTCAAATTGAAAATTGGTTAGATGGAATTGCAGAAATTAGGCACTTTTTAGCGGGAGCTAAATTATTCAAGATTTTAGCCAGCTCCTCTACCAGCTTAGAAAGGGCTAATCTTAAACAAACTGGGAATATTCAAATTCTAATTCTATTAAATAAATTAATGGCAACGATTTTTACCACTGTTCTATACCTTGTTGCTGGTTATTTGTTTATCTCAGGCAAAGCGGAATTTGGTTTGATAATTGCGGTAGGAAATTATGAATATTACTTAACTAATTCAATTACAAGGTTAACTACTTCTTGGGGTCAAATTAAAGGAACTGATAAATTGAGCCGGGAAATTTTAAGTGATTGTCATGAGCTTGAAGAAGAAGTAAAAAATATACCAAATTATGCGGTTGACATTGCAACTAGCCCTTTAACTTTTCAATTTGAAAATGGGGAGAGCTTATCATATCCTGAATTAAATATTAAAGCTGGTGAAAAAGTTTTACTGACTGGTGATACTGGAGCAGGCAAGTCTACCTGGATGAAGTTGATTTTAGGACAGTTAAAACCAACGACTGGAAAAATCAGCTTTTTAAAAAATGGACAACTGATAAATTATGCCCCTCAACAAATTAGATATATTCCTCAAAAGCCTAGCTTACTTCCTGGGACAATTTTGGATAATATTACTATGTACGATAAGGAACTAAAATCAACAGCTCTATCGGTAGTTAAAAAAGTGGGACTTGATTCTGATTTAGCTAAGTTTTCGCTTGGAATTAATGAACCCGTTGATTTAGAAAAGCTAAATGTGTCTGGTGGTCAAAGACAAAAAATTATTTTGGCGAGGGCATTGGTGCATAAAGCAAAGATTATTTTTATTGATGAGGGAACGAGTGCAATCGATGAAACAGGTACGAAGAAAATTTTGAAATATTTATCTCAATTAGATGTTACCGTTGTTTTTATTGCACATAATTTTAATTTAGAGTTAGAGCAATATTTTGATCGTGTAATACATTTAAGTAAATATTAAAGGCGTAAGCAAGCTTAAAAGCTTGATATTACGCCTTTTTTGATATCTAAAAAGCTTTTTCTTATCTAATCTTGTATAATAATATTATAAAAGCGGTTACAAAAAAGAGGACGGTGATAAATATGACTTTAAATCAATATCAAGTAGGTCATCTTCTTAATATGATTTTACTTACTTTTTTGATGCTTAATACGGTTCATTCCAATATCTTATTTGCAGGTATATTTTTAATTTTGTCAGTTGTTCCAAGTTATTTCTTATTAGGTCAAATAGCTAAAACGAAACCTTATTTCGTGTTTTTACAATCACTTTGGGACTTCATCTTGTTTTCAGTATTTTGTTTCTTTATTAAGTAAGTTATCTATGAATTAAGCTACACCATGGAGTGTAGCTTTTTGTTTTGGTATACTATGAATTGGTGAAGTAAATGGAACTTATAAAAAATGAAAATTTAGCTGATTTATATTCTTTTTATGGTCAGTTATTAACGAAAGGGCAACAGGCCTATTTTGAAGATTATTATTATGATGATTTATCATTAGGTGAAATTGCTGATAATCATGGTGTTTCGCGTCAGGCTGTTTATGATAACTTACGCAGATCTAGTAAAAGCTTGGAAAACTATGAAAAGAAGCTTCACCTTAAGAGTGACTACGTTAAAATGGAAAATTTGGCTAGTAAGGCTTTAAAAGAGCTAAATAGTAATCCAGAGGCTTGTCACGATAACTTAACTAAGTTAATTAAATTAATTAGAGGAGAATAGTTAGATGGCTTTTGAAAATTTAAGTGAGCGAATTCAAAAAGCATTAAAAAATTTAACTGGGAAAGGTAAGGTTAGCGAAGCAGATATTAATGCTGCTAGTCGTGAAATTCGACTTGCCTTACTTGAAGCTGATGTTAATTTTAAAGTCGTAAAAGACTTTATTAAAAAAATTAAGGAAAGAGCTTTAGGTCAAGAAGTTCAAGGTAGTTTAACTCCCGGTCAACAAATTATTAAGATTGTTAATGATGAATTAACTAAGATGATGGGAGAAGAAGCTGCCAAGTTAAACAAAGCTCCCCATATTCCAACAATTATTATGATGGTTGGTTTGCAAGGTACTGGTAAAACTACTACTGTTGGTAAATTAGCTAAGTATTTAATGGATACTGAAAAGGCTCGTCCCTTATTGATTGCTGGTGATATTTACCGTCCTGCAGCAATTGATCAGTTAAAGCAAATTGGTGATCAATTGTCAGTACCTGTGTTTAGTGAAGATGAAAAAGATGTCGCTAAAATTGTGGCTGATGGTTTAGCTCAAGCTAAGGAAGCTAAAAATGATTATGTTTTAATCGATACCGCTGGTCGACTTGAAATTGATGAAGCGTTAATGGAAGAATTAGAACGAGTTAAAGAAGTAGCTAAGCCTGATAATATTGTCTTAGTTGTTGATGCAATGACTGGTCAAGTTGGTGCACAAGTTGCTGAGACTTTTGATAAGCGTTTAGATGTTACTGGTGTTATTTTAACTAAACTTGATGGTGATACTCGTGGTGGTGCTGCTCTTTCAATTAGAGCAGTTACTGGCAAGCCGATTCTGTTTACTGGTCAAGGTGAAAAATTATCTGAGCTTGAAGGTTTTTACCCAGATAGAATGGCATCAAGAATTTTGGGTATGGGGGATGTTTTAACCTTAATTGAAAAAGCCCAGAGAGATTACGATGCCAAAGAGGCAGAAAAAGTTGCGCAAAAGATGCGTGAAAACACTTTTGATTTTAATGACTTTATTGATCAATTAGAACAAGTTCAAAAGATGGGCCCACTTGACCAAATTATGAAGATGATTCCAGGCATGGCTAATAATCCACAACTTAAAAATTTCTCAATTGATGAAAAGCAAATCGCTCATACTAAAGCTATCGTTTACTCGATGACTGAAGCAGAACGTCAAGATCCAGATTTGCTTAATCCTTCTAGAAGACGGAGAATTGCCGCTGGTTCTGGTCGTCCAATTATGGAAGTTAATCGGATGATTAAACAATTTAAACAATCAAAAGATATGATGCAAAAAATTACTAGTGGTAATACCAAGGCTTTGGCAGGACTTCCAGGAATGGATTCACCAATGGCTCAAGCTGCAATGCGCCGTATGGGTAAGCAATTTAAGAAAGGTAAAAAGAAGCGTCTAAAACACATTAAAAGATTTAAATCATAAAAATTTAAACTGTTAAGGAAAAATACTTTACACCTTCTATTTTGTTTGGTATATTATATATCGTTAATTAATTAGGAGGAATTCAAACTATGGCAGTTAAAATTCGTATGCGTCGTATGGGTTCAAAGAGAAAGCCTTTCTACCGTATCGTAGTTGCTGACTCAAGAGCTCCACGTGATGGTCGTTTTATTGAAGAAGTAGGTTACTACAACCCAGTTTCACAACCTAAGGAATTAAAGCTTGACGAAGAAAAAGTTTTCGCATGGCTTCAAAAAGGTGCACAACCATCAGACACTGTTAGATCACTTCTTTCAGGTGCTGGCTTGATGCAAAAGTTGCACGACGCAAAATACAACAAGTAATTAGATTTACTTAGAAAGTTTGAAGTGAGAGCTTCAAACTTTTTTTATTAGCTAGAATGAGGATTTTTTAATGCAGTTTTATGATGTTGCCCAAGTTTTAACAAGTCATGGACTTAAAGGTGAAGTAAAGGTAAAGGTAATTACTGATTTTCCTGAGCAACGCTTTTGTGAAGGGGTTAAGCTTTTTATAAAAGATGATATGCGTCAATTAACCGTAGAAAGTGGACGACCATTTAAGCAATTTTGGCTGGTTACTTTTAAAGAAATTAAAGATATTAATGAAGCTGAAAGCTTATTTGGTAAAACTTTGGTAATTAGTGAAGAAGATCAAGAACAATTACCTGAAGGTCATTATTATTACCACCAGATTATTGGTTTATCAGTAGTAGATAATGAAACTGACGAATTGATTGGTAAAGTAACTGATATTGAAGCCCCAGGTGCTAATGATATTTGGCAAGTAACTCCTAAAGTGGGTAAACCATTTTGGCTTCCATATGTTCCAAGTTTTGTAAAGAGTGTTAATTTGGATAAAGAAGAGGTAAGAGTAGAATTGATGGAGGGATTACGCGATGAAGATTAATGTATTGACGCTTTTCCCAGATATGTTTACTCCATTACAGGTTTCTATGCTTGGCCGTGCTCTTGAAGATAAAAAATGGGATTTAAATTTAGTAAATTTCCGTGATTTTACTACTGATGTACACCACCATGTTGACGATACTCCATATGGTGGTGGGGCTGGGATGGTTTTGCAAATTATGCCAATAAAAAAAGCCCTTGATTCGCTTGAAAAAAAGGGAAAAGTTATTATTACTGCTCCACAGGGGAAAACTTTTAATCAAAAGATGGCTAAACGTTGGGCGGATGAAGAGCAAGATTTGACATTTATTTGTGGACATTATGAAGGCTTTGATCAAAGAGTTTATGAAATGGCCGATGAAGTTGTTTCAATTGGTGATTATGTTTTAACTGGTGGAGAATTGCCAACTATGAGCATGATTGATGCAACAGTCCGTCTTTTACCGGGAGTTTTAGGAAATTCAGCTTCTGCAGTGGAAGAAAGTTTTTCTCATGGTTTACTTGAATACCCACAATATACACGCCCTGCCGAATTTGAAGGAATGAAAGTGCCGGAAGTATTAATGAGTGGGAATCATGGGAAAATTGCTGAATGGCGTTTAAAAGAAGCTTTACGAAATACTCTTTTAAGGCGACCAGATTTATTAGAAACTCGAGAATTTACCCCAGAAGAAAGTAAATTATTAACTGAAATTAAGCTAGATCTTGAAAATAAGAACTAGACTTGTTAAACTATTCTGAGTGGTGTTTGTATCCACGTAATTAAGTTATGGGTATTCCGCTGGCAAGAGTATTGTTGAAGAATATCGTAGAAGGAGAAGATATATTATGGATCCATTAATTCAAGAATTGACTAAGGAACAACTTCGTGATGATATTCCTGCATTCCGCGCAGGTGACACTGTTCGTGTTCACGTACGTGTTGTTGAAGGTACTCACGAACGTATCCAACTTTTCGAAGGTGTTGTAATTAAGAAGAAGGGCGTTGGTATCAGCGCAACTTACACTGTTCGTAAGATTTCTTCAGGTATCGGCGTTGAACGTACTTTCCCAGTTAACGACCCACGTGTTGCTAAGGTAGAAGTTGTACGTCATGGTCGTGTACGTCGTGCTAAGCTTTACTACTTACGTAACTTACACGGTAAGGCAGCAAGAATTCGTGAAGTTCGTCGTTAATCTCACGTTAAAAAAGGCAGCTCGAAAGAGCTGTCTTTTTTTGTTTTTGCATGAAAGCGTTTTTTTGAAAAAGACTAATTCTTCAGATATAATTTAAGTATACAGTTATATTGCAATATTACAATAAATCGCCTGTTATGTGGGAGAAGAATCATGTTCAAGACAATTAAATTAAGTTTGTTTACGATTATTAGTATTGTAGCTTTCTTTTTATTAAGTACTGTAATTAGGCAATACGATTTAGAAACAATTCCAGGAGAGCAAAATGTTATAAAAGTATATGGCGATAAGCAGAAGGCCAATAAAGCACAAGTATTTTTTGAACTAAAGAAGGTGGCTCGAAAGGGCCACTACCAACTAACTTTAATTAGACAAAATACTATAAATAATTCAGTAACTAAATCAATCTATGTTTTTAACTCTGATTTACCATATAATGCCTCACTTTATCGAAATAGTGCTGTGAAGCAGTTTTCTAGTAAGGAAGTGGAATTGTTAGATCTTAAAGGAGAATACTATACTAATGCTTCATCATCTGAATTTGTTAAATTGCAATCTAAATTAACGGACTATGGCCTTAAATTTGAAGTAGGTAAGGATGATTTTTGGAAAGTTGCTTTTTTCAATGAAAATATCCTAAATTATCTTTTGATTTTTATTAGCGTATTCGCAATTTTCTTTACTGTTAGTGTTATGGAAAAGGTAGCAAATCTGAAAAAATATGCAATTTTACGACTTAATGGTTGGAATTTTTTCAAAATATTAGTTAGGGATTTATTAGATATTAGTCGGCCTTTTGCTATTATACTAAGTGCTTTGATAATCATTTTTGGCGTGGTTACTAGTTGGGAAATGAACCTGACAGGAATTATCTTTTTTGCAAAGTATGGACTAATTTTAGAACTTGTATTATTAATTTTTGCTCTGTTATTAGAATTGCTATCTTATTTTCCTTTACTGTTAGCAAAGTTAGGTGCAGCAATTAAAGGACAGACATATTCTGCTGCTTTAACTGCAGTAAGTTACTTGTTAAAGATAGTTTTACTAATAGTGGTCTTCTTTAATTTATTTATATTATATTCAAGCGTAAAAAATTTACATGACGACCAGAATATTATGAATATGTGGATTAGTCGAGGCAGTGGCTATACTATCCAGTATGGTTATGTTGATCCACAGGATAGGGCAGAAGAAGATAAATTGGGTAACTTAACTAAAAAATTGGTCGCTAAAAATTCAGATGTAATTATTAGTAGAACCAATCAGGAGTATCATCCTGCAAGCAATAATTTTGATGTTACTAATGGAAATGTATTAATTATTAATAAGAATTTCCTCAAATATAATAAATTAGAAGATTTAACAGGGAAGGACTTGTATAAACTACGCTATCAAGCCAAGACTCTTTATGTATTTGTCCCAATTACTCATAAGTCTAAATTATCTGAAATTAAGAAAAATGTGGTCGACTATACTAGCTTTCAACAAGAGTTGAGTGGAAGAAAAGGGCAAAAACTCAATTTTGAATATATTTTGATTAAAAATCCTGGCCAAGTTTTCAATTACTTAATAGGTAAAGAAATTAGCGATTCTATTTCAACTAATCCAGTGTTTATAGTTGATTCGGGTTTATTATCGAATGATTTCTATTTTTCTAGCGCGACAAAAGGAATGATTCAGTTTAAGAATTTGCAGAAATTAAAAACACAACTCAGTCAGTTGGGATTGCAAAGTTATATTGTAGGGATTACTGATGCTAAAACACGATTGTCAAACTTCAATATTACAATTTCAAGGAAATTGACAATTTTATCACTTACTATCGTACTTTCAATTGGTCAGCTATTTTTCTTGATGATTTTTATTGCTTCTTCATTTTTGCAAAAAGAACGTCCTCGGATGGCAATTAGAAAAGTATTCGGCATATCAAATTATGACTTAGTTTTAAAATTTACAAGTTTTAATTTATTAATTGATATTGGCGTTGCAATCTTAGTAGCAATTTTTTGTGGTATTAATTGGATCTTAATATTTGGCTTAATAGCCTATTTGATTTTGGAAACGAGTGCAATTATTGTGTTGGCGATGCGAGCTGAACGAGGCTTACTCACAACAATTAACCATGGCAATTAAGGGCGGTAATTAAAATGATTAAATTAAAAAATATTAGTAAAAGCTTTGGGAATCATTCAATCTTTGTAAATGTATCGGCTGATTTACATGCTGGCAAGAGTTATGCAATTATTGGTAAAAGTGGCTCAGGTAAGACTACTTTATTAAATATCATTGGCGGATTAGAAAGTGCAAGTAGTGGTCAAGTTGAGATAGATGGCCAAGTAGTTAAGGAAGCAAATTTGGCTAAATTCCGTAAAGATTACTTTGGCTTTATTTTTCAAAATTATGGACTAATTGATACAGATACAGTTGAACAAAATTTATTAATTGGACTTGCAAATCAAAAGATATCTAAAAAAGTGGCACAAGAAAAATTGAAATCTGTTCTTAAGTTGCTTGATTTGGATTATTTAAATTTAAGTCAAAAAGTTTTTGTGTTAAGTGGTGGAGAGCAACAAAGATTAGCACTTGCGAGAATTATTTTGAAAAAGCCAAAAATTATTTTTGCTGATGAGCCAACGGGTTCACTTGATCCAGATAATGCCCAAATAATTTTAAAGCACCTATTAAATGACTTTGGTTCTGATGCAACTATTTTAGTTGCAACACACGATCCACAAGTTTGGAAAAAATGTGATTATATTATTCAAGTTCAAGAAAAGAAAATAAAACTAATTAAAAATGAAGGAGAAGGACAATGAGCACGTTTAAAAAAGTTATGTTAACAGTTACAGGCGTTATTGTTGTAGCGATTTTTGCATTTTTCTTTGTTCATACACCACAAACAGATCGATTTAATCCTTTTATTCAGAAAACTACTAGTTATGCCAAAGTAAAGAAAGGAACGCAAAATTATTATCAAGTTCAAGCAATAAATCCAAAAACTGGCGAGAATCTATCATATAAGCTTTCTGAAGTTGGCGGCTATGATAATAGCAAAGAATATATTGAAATTACTCATAAAGGGCAGTATGTTGAAAAAATAAGTTATATTTCCAAGGAAAAATTTGAAAAAGCTAAGCAAAAATAAAAAAAGTGAGAGTTGAAAAACTCTCACTTTTAAGTTAAGCGGATTTATTAGGGATATTTAGTCTATGAATGGCTTTCCCCTTTTTGCCAGCATAATTTTTTAATGCTTGCTTAACATGAATCTTTGATTTACTTGGGTTGAAATTTTTCTTCTTTAATTTGCTCATTGAAGTACCTCATATTGTAGAAATATCTTATGACATTTTGGAGAATTGATGTTTAACGTAATTTTACCATGAGTTTTCAACCTCGCTTTGTTTAATTAAAATATGAACTTAACGACTGTAAACAAAAAGAATCATGTTAATCACTCCTTTAACTTATTTGTTTAAATTATATCAAGATTAAAAATATAATACAAATAAACTGCACTATCTGATTTTTTTATGATAAGATTTGGATAATAAGTTTTTAGATATTTTAGTAAGAAGGGATAGCTATGAAGATTCTTGTCACTGGATTTGATTCTTTTGGTGAAGATAGGATAAATCCTGCACTTGAAGCAGTAAAACGTTTACCAGATAATATTGCTGGAGCTAAAATAATTAAATTAGAAATTCCTACCAAATTTAATATAAGTGCTGAAGTAGTTAAAGAGGCGATTGAAAATTATAAGCCAGACTACGTTTTAAATGTGGGACAAGCAGGAGGCCGCTTTGCTATTACACCTGAAAGAGTAGCAATTAATCTTGATGATGGCAGAATTGCAGATAATGCGGGATATCAACCTTTGAATCAAACTATTCAATCAGATGGAGCGACGGCTTATTTTACTCAATTACCAATTAAGGCAATGACTAAAGCGATTCGAGAAGTAGGTCTGCCGGCAACTGTTTCAAATAGTGCAGGTACCTTTGTATGTAATCATATTTTTTATCAAGTTCAATATCAAAGGGCAAAATTCTTCCCAGATATTAAAGCTGGCTTCATTCACATTCCTTATTTGCCTGAACAAGTTATTTCTAAACCGCAAATGCCATCTTTGTCATTAGCTGATGATATTAAAGGTTTAATTGCTGCAATTAGCGCAATTGTAGAGCGGGATGGACAAGGAGATATTAATACAATTGAAGGTAGTATCCACTAAAAAAGCTTTTCACAATGTGAAAAGCCTTTTTTATATCGAGTTACCTTTTACTAATGTAATTGGTAAAACATAATTTGAATCAGAAAGTTCTTCATGATTTATTCTTTTTATTAAAAGATCTACTAATAAGTTAGCAATTTCTTCTATTGGCTGGGCAATTGTTGAAAGATCGGGATTAAGTTGCCGCATGATTGATGTGCCATCATAACCAATGACCTTAATTCGCTCACAATCTTTGAAATGGTTGAAGCGACTATATTGCCAAAATAAGTTGGCTGAAAAGTCATCAGTAAAAAAGGCGCCATCAATTTCATGCTTACTAAGTAGCTTTTGAAATGCCATCTTTTTTAAATTAGCAGATTCATAAAAATTCATTGGTACTAAGATTTCTTGTAGACCATGTTCAATGATTGCATCATGATAGCCTTTAAGACGTAAATCAGTTGGATTATTAGACCCCTTGATATTACCAAAAAAAGCCACTTTTTTACAACCTGAATTAATTAAACTGTTAGTGGCAACCCAACCACCTTGATAGTTATCTGAACTGACAACTGGTACATCCGGACCGAGATTACGGTCAAATGAAACAATTGGCAGGCCTGTTTCTTGATACTCAGTAATATCTAAATTGTGAGTGCCAGATATGATTCCATCAACTTGATTAGCCTTTAACATGTTAAGATAGTCGCGTTCTTTATGGCTAGAATCTTGTACAGCATTACAGAGAATTAGTTTGTAATCTTTGCGATTAAGCAATTCTTCAATTCGACTGACTAATTCAGCAAAAAAAGGGTTAGTTAAACTAGGAACAATTGCACCAATTAAGCGAGTTTTTTTCCCTTGTAGAGAGCGGGCGAGGGAGTTAGGTTGATAATTGAGTTCGTTCATTGCAGAAAAAACTTTTTTACGCGTTTTTTCACTAATATATCCGTAATTATTGATAACTCGTGATACTGTAGTTGGTGAAACGTTAGCTAATTTAGCAACATCGGTTAATTTAACAGACATTAGATATCTGCCATTTCCCAATATTGACCTTTAAACTTGATATTTTCATCTAATAAAAGCTTATTGCTTCCTTTTTTAGGGAAGAAGCGAGCCGTTAATACGTGTTCCCCGTTATTTACAAATACTTCAATTAATGAATGATCCACGAAAATATCTAAGTCTAAAGTTGTGTTTTGTGGTAATTTGATTGCTCTCTCAGTTCCATATTTTTCATTTACAGTAAAGCCACTATTTTGCCGGTCGAGAATTAATTCTCCATTTGCAGTATCAATGTGTAATTTCAAACTTTCAGTATTGGTTTCATTTGCTGCAATGTGCAAAGTGGTCTTTTGGCTGGCAGCAACTTCTAATTTAAGTTCGTATTGATTCTTAGTGTCTAATTCTCCAGTGAAATTTACTTCTTCTTGACGCAAATTTTTAATGGTGGAAACAGGTTTTTGAATTAGTTGACCATCTTTAAGGCTCAATTCTTTTACTTGGCTATAACATCCTGACCAGTTTTCAATATCAGTAGGATAAGTTAAATCAGGCAAGCCCACCCAACTCAAGGCATATACTTTACCATCTGGCGCATTAAAAGGTTGAGTAGCATAAACATCAAAACCATCATCTAAATTCTGGATTGAATGTTTACTATCAAATTGAGCAGATGTGAAATCAAATTTATCACCAACTAAGACCATATTTGGATAAATATTTTCATATTTAACAATTGCCTTATCTAATCCTTGTGGGCAAAAAATTAAAACAGGTTTTTCATCAATAAAAACAAGGTTAGGACATTCAATCATGTAACCCATTTCTTCATTGGTGAAGTCAATATATCCTAGATCATGCCAAGGTCCTTTGATATCTTTTGCTTCGAAAAGGGCAATTTTTCCAGTTTTCGTAGCTTTATCTTGAGCTCCTAAAATACAGTAATATTTACCATTATGTTCAAGAATTTGGGGATCGCGAAAATGATCTGTAGTGTGTTGTGGTTGTTCAATTAATGAATTAGGTAATTTTTCGATATGGTTATTTTTATCCATAAAAGCACCCATTTGGTGTGGGTGTCTAACCCATTCAGTGTCTCGAGCATTACCTGTGTACATTAAGAATAACTTATCATCAATAACTTTTGCTGAACCGGAATAAGCTCCATGGCTATCTAATTCTGTATCAGGATAAATAGCTGTTCCTAAATCTTTCCAATGAACTAAATCTTTTGAAACGCAGTGTTCCCAAGATTTTAAACCATGAACTGGACCAAAAGGATATGATTGATAAAATACATGCCATTCATTATTAAAATAGGAAAAGCCGTTGGGGTCATTTAATAGTCCACTTTTTGGACGAATATGATAATGCAATTGATAAGGTGAGTTACTTGCCTGTGATTGTAATTCAAGTAAAGTCTTGGCAGACCATTTTTCATAAGGTAAGTAACGTTTTTCAGTTGACCATTCCATAATTATTCTCCTTGTTTATTTAATTTATAATCTTATTTTACATTATTGTCCCTATAAAATGTCAAGCGCTTAGCAATTAATAAATACTAATTTATCAATAATGTAAACCTTTTCGGAAAGCTTTTACATTTTTTAGTAAGAAAATTTATGTTAAACGATTGACAGAAAAAATATTATAAAGTATTATAGTAGCTGTAAGGGCTTTCAAATATTTATTTTAGAAACGAGGACGTGTAAACATGGCAATGGATTACAAGAAGGTTGCTTCTGAAGTTGTTGCTGCTGTTGGAAAAGATAATTTAGTAGCAGCAGCACACTGTGCGACCCGTTTACGATTAGTTTTAAAAGATTTTGACGCAGTTGATCAAGCAGCACTTGATAACAATGCAGATGTTAAAGGTACATTTAAGACTAATGGCCAATATCAAATTATTATTGGGCCAGGGGATGTAAACTTTGTTTATGATGAATTAGTAAAACTAACAGGTGTACAAGAAGCTTCAACAGAAGAGTTGAAGAAAATTGCTGACAAAGGTAAGCCATTTAACCCTGTAATGGCCTTCATTAAGTTATTGTCAGACATTTTTGTACCAATCATTCCTGCCTTAGTTGCAGGTGGTTTGTTAATGGCTTTGAATAACTTCTTAACACAACCTGGCTTGTTTGGACCTAAATCAATTGTTCAAATGAATGCAGCTGTTAAGGGTTTTTCAGATATTATTCAATTAATGTCTGCAGCACCATTTATTTTCTTGCCAATTTTAGTAGCTATTTCAGCTTCTAAGAGATTTGGTGCTAACCAATTCCTTGGTGCTGCAATCGGGATGATTATGACATCTCCTGATTTAGGTGCTACTGCAAAGTATTGGGACATTCTGGGATACCATGTAATGCAAACCAACTACAAGTATCAAGTTGTTCCAGTTTTAGTAGCAATTTGGGTATTATCAATTCTTGAAAAGAGATTCCACAAGATCTTACCACAAGCAGTTGACTTTACCTTTACTCCACTTCTTTCAGTAATGATTACTGGTTTCTTAACATTCACTGTTATTGGACCTGTTTTCAAAGAAGTTTCAGACTTATTAACTCAAGGTATTGTATGGCTTTACGATACAACTAGCTTTATTGGTATGGGTGTCTTTGGTTTGACTTATTCAGCAATTGTTACTACCGGTCTTCACCAAAGCTTCCCTGCAATTGAAACACAATTAGTTACAGAATTTGCTAAGAACCATGTTGGATCTGGTGACTTTATCTTCGTTGTAGCTTCAATGGCTAACGTTGCTCAAGGTGCAGCAACTCTTGCAATTTACTTCTTAACTAAGAATAAGAAGATGAAAGGTTTAGCATCATCAGCAAGTGTTTCAGCATTCTTAGGTATTACTGAACCTGCTTTGTTTGGGGTAAACCTTAAATACAAGTTCCCATTCTTCTGTGCATTAATTGGTTCAGGTGTTGCAGCAATGGTTGCTGGTTTAACTAAGGTTATCGCAGCTTCAATGGGTGCTGCTGGTTTTATCGGATTTTTATCAATCTACCCAAGTTCAATTCCATTTTATGTAATGTGCGAAATTCTTAGCTTTGCAGTTGCTTTCGCTTTGACATTCATGTATGGTAAAAAGAACTTAAAAGAAGAAACTGTTGATATGGCTCCTGTTGCAGCAACAGAAGCAACTGAAAAGCAAACTGCTGTTGAACAAAAAGTAGAAAAGCAACTTTCATTAAGTGATGAAGTTATTGCTAGTCCTGTTAATGGTAAAGAAGTAAGCTTGACTAGTGTTCATGATCAAGTCTTCTCAGCTAAGTTAATGGGTGATGGTGCAGCAGTTATTCCAGCTGATGGTAATATTTACTCACCAGTTGATGGGGAAGTTACTGTTGCTTATGAAACCAAGCATGCTTACGGTCTTAAATCAGATGATGGTGCTGAAATTTTAATTCACATCGGTATTGATACTGTTAACTTGAAAGGTGAACATTTTGAAAGCTTTGTAAAGCAAGGTCAACGAATTAAGAAAGGTGACAAGCTTGGAACAGTTGATTTAGCTGCTGTTAAGGAAGCAGGTTACGATACTACTGTAATGGTTATTGTAACTAATACTAATGATTATGCTTCAGTTGACAGAGTTCAAAACGATAAAGTTAAAGCTGGCGACAATTTAATCGCTGTTACAGCTCACTAAAAATTAATAAAGTAAAAAAGATGAAATCTAGTATAAAAGCTAGGTTTCATCTTTTTTGTTGTTAAAAAATTCATTTTTTAAATAAATAGTATAAAAAGTTTTGGCATTAGCTGAAAGAATTATTTTCAAAAATGTTTGAGATAGGTATATATTTTTTTAAGGCCTATGAGTTATAAATAGAATTATTTATCTAAAAGCATCGACAAAGTAAGCGCTTTTTGATATTATAATCTTAGATGAACGCGCGTACATTATTTCAAAAATGCAACCAAGGAGGATAGTAACATGGCGTATGATTACAAAAAAATTGCTAAGTCAGTTATAAAGGCTGTCGGTGGATATGAAAATATTAAATCTGCTCAACATTGTGCAACAAGATTAAGATTGATTGTTGATGATAGAGAAAAAATAAATGAAGAAGAAGTTGGAAAAATTGAAGGAGTTAAAGGAACCTTTTTTACAGGAGGTCAATACCAAATAATTTTTGGTACTGGACATGTAAACAGAGTTTTCTCTGAAGTTATTAAATTAGGTGTTGGTGAAACTACAGTTGCTGAAGCAAAAAAAGCTAAGTTAACTGGTAAAAATAAATTTCAAAAAGCTATCAGAACTTTTGGAGACGTATTTGTCCCCATAATTCCAGTTTTAGTGGCTACTGGACTATTTTTAGGATTAAAAGGTGCATTATTTAATAATAATTTCCTTTCTTTATTTGGTATGACAATCAAGGAAGTTCCAAAGATTTTGTTGGTATTAATAGATGTTTTATCAGCAACAACTTTTGCATTTTTACCTGCCATTGTTTGTTGGTCAACATTTAGAGTCTTTGGTGGATCACCGATATTAGGGTTGATTTTAGGACTTATGTTAGTTAATCCTGCATTACCTAACGCTTATTCTGTAGCTGATCCTTCAAGCGGTATTACGCCACTATATTTATTTGGAATTATTCCTGTTGTTGGCTATCAGGGAAGCATTTTACCGGCGTTTGTTGCAGGTTGGATTGGATCTAAGCTAGAAATAAAATTGAGAAAATTAGTTCCTGCTACATTTGATTTCATGATTACTCCCTTTTTAGTACTATTAATAATGTTACTGGTATCCTTATTAATTATAGGTCCTATATTACATGGTGTTGAATTAATTTTATTATCCTTTATGAAAACTGCGCTACATTTACCCTTTGGAATTGGTGGATTGATTATAGGATTCTTTTGGTCAATTATAACTTTGACTGGAGTTCATCACATTTCAAATATGCTAGAAATTAGCTTATTAGCTAACACAGGATTTAATCCAATGAATGCAATTTTATGTATGTGTGGATTTTCATCTGCTGGTGTATGTTTAGCAATTGCATTAAAAGCGAAAAAGAAGGAAGTGAGAGCTATAGGACCAAGTGCTACTGTTTCTGCACTATTAGGGATTGGTGAACCAGCATTATTTGGAGTTTTATTAAGATATAAAGTAACTCCATTTATTTTAAGCTGTTGTATAAATGGAATTGCTGGTATGCTTGCAATGATTATTGGATTACAGGGAACAGGAAATGGAATTACAACTATACCAGGTATTTTACTTTATGTTTATTCACCTAAACAATTAATACTGTATATAGTGTTGGCGGCAGCCACCTTTATTACCGCTTTTATTACTACTTGGCTTTTTGCTGTGCCGAAAGAGGTAATGAGTGAATAGAAGGGATGATTAAGTGATTTATGTTATTGAAAAAAATGATGAAAAATATTATTTTTTAAATACAAATAATACTAGTATTGTTTTATTAAAAAATAAGTATGATTATTTATTTATACTACATTGGGGTAGCTTAATATCTCCTACAAATTTAGATTATGTATTAAAAGAATTAAATAGAGCAAGTTATTTGGCAGATGCAAATGGTGTGAAAGACTTTAAATTAGAACAGATGCCACAAATTTATCCATCTTATGGTTATTCAGACTTGAGAGAGCCTGCATTTTCAATAAGATATCAAGATGGTTCAAGAATTACAGATTTAAGATATGACTCCTACAAAATTTATAAAACTAAGAAAAAACTAAAGGGATTACCTACTATTATTTCTAAAGAAAGTGAATCTATTGATTTAATCTTAATAGATAAAATAAAAAAAATAAAAATCACATTGACATTTTCTGTTTTTGACGCATATGATGCAATTACTCAATCAGTCAAAATAGAAAATTTAAGTAATGAAACTTGTTATATTGAAAAAGTCTGTTCAGCGTCAATTGATTTATTATTTAGTGATTTAGATATGTTTCAGTTAAATGGTGCTTGGGGAAGGGAATGCCATATTAATAAGAGACATCTAGTTCAAGGTTCTCAATCAATTTCTAGTGCACGTGGAGCTAGTGGTCATGGTCAAAATCCATTTATAGCACTGGCAACGAGGGGAACTAACGAAGAGTATGGTGAAATTTTTGCTTTAAATTTTGTTTATAGTGGAAATTTTTTAGGACAAGTTGAAGTGGATATGCATAAAAATACTAGGGTCCAATTAGGAATAAATCCTTTTGATTTTGAGTGGATTTTAGATCCTTCACAGTCTTTCCAAACTCCTGAAGTAGTGATGGTGTATTCCAATGAAGGATTAGGGAAGATGTCAAGAATTTTTCATAAATTATATAGAAATACTTTGGCTTCAAGAAAATATTTAAATAGTACCCCTCCTATTTTATTGAATAGTTGGGAAGCTAATTACTTTGATTTTACTAAAGAAAGTTTATTAAACTTAGCTGAAAAATCTTCCGAGATAGGTGTTGAATTATTTGTCATTGATGATGGCTGGTTTGCAAAAAGAAATGATACTACTTCTTCTATTGGTGATTGGGTACCTAATCAAGTTAAATTAGGTGGAAATCTGGATACTTTAATAAATAAAATTAAAAAGAATAAAATAAAGTTTGGACTATGGTTTGAACCAGAAATGGTATCTCCTAATAGTAATTTATATCGCTTACATCCTGAGTGGGTTATTCAAGTTAAAAATAGACGTATTGAAGAGTCTAGGGATGAATATGTATTAGATCTTTCTAATCCAGCTGTATGCGAGTATATTACAGAGATATTATCTAATTTTTTATCGGTTTATTCTATTGACTATGTAAAATGGGATATGAATAGAAACTTTACAAATCTTGGTTCTACCTATTTATCATCTGAAAGGCAAAAGGAGCAAGCGCATAGATATATTCTTGGATTATATTCTATATTAGAAAATTTGACCAAGCGTTTTCCTAATGTGATAATTGAAGGTTGTGCTGGTGGAGGAGGAAGATGTGATCCGGGCATGTTGTATTACATGCAACAAATATGGATAAGTGATGATACAGATGCTATTGAACGTTTACCTATCCAATATGGAACATCGTTAATTTATCCCTCAGTTTCGTTGGGCTGTCATATATCTGCTGTACCAAATCATCAAACAAACAGAATAACAAATTTAGATACAAGATCAACGGTTGCTATGTGGGGAAATTTGGGTCTTGAATTAGATTTAAACAATTTAAGAAAAGATGAATTAGAAATATTAAAGAATAAAATCTTATTTTATAAAAAAATAAGATCTATAGTTCAATTGGGTGATTTGTATAGGCTACAAGGCCTTGATGAAACAAATGAATACGCATGGATGTATATTAGTGAGAAACAAGATGAGATATTGGTATCATATGTTCAAATCATGGCACAACCAAATACTGTAGCGAAAAGATTACGTATTCCATATCTTGATGTAAATTTTAACTATTTAGATGTTGAAAATAATAGAGTATATAAAGGTGATGAATTGTATGCTTTAGGAGTATCAAAAGGTAGTTGTAAATATGATGGATATTCTAAGCAATGGTTATTTAGAAGAATATAAATTTTGAATTAGTAGTATATTTAAGAAGGATAGTTCAAATAATATTTAGTTACACAAAAATGAACCCAAATATTTAATCCGAAAAATATTAGGATAAATATTTGGGTTTATTTTAATAATAAATCAAGCAATATTAAGGAGGTCTAGATTATTTGTGCTATCATATTTTTTAAAATAATATTATATTTATAATGAGCAAGGAGGAAAATTTAATGACTAGTATGCAAGAAATCGCAGATAAAGCTGGCGTCTCACGAGCAACAGTTTCTAGAGTACTTTCAAATCATCCTTCAGTGAAAGCGGATACAAGGAAGAAAGTCATGTACTGGGTAAAAAAAATGAATTATGAACCAAATATGATTGCTCAAAGTTTGGCTGGAAATAGTACTAACTTGATAGGTGTTATTGTTCCTGAGATTGCATATCCATTTTTTAGCGAAATTATTGAAGCGATAGAGCGCCAGGCTTTTTATGAAGGATATAGTATTGTAATTTCTAACACAAATAGAAAAATCGAAAAAGAAAAAAATATTATTGCCGAATATAAAAAAAGAAAGGTGGACGGTATCATCGCCGTACCTGTATCTGAAAGAGAAAGTGTTTCTGTATACAAGAAAATATCTATACCTGTTACTGTAATTACAAAAAAAATTAATAATTTCAATTCTATATATATCTCTCACTATAAAGGGGGAGAACAAATTGCAAAGCATTTTATCAATTCTGGATTTAAGAAAATTGGATATATTGGTCCAATTAGTAATTCGACGTCAGCTAGAAAATTTGCAGGATTTAAAGATTATTTAAAAAATCAAGGAGTGCAATTAACAGATATCATTGAGTGTAATCCACCTAAAAATATGAATGCAACATTAGTTGCAGAATCAGTAAAAGAATATATAAGTAATAAAGAAATTGGAAGTGAAGTATTTTTTGCAAATGATGATATATCAGCATGTGAAGCGATAAATGCTTTTAAAATGCAAGGGTATGACATACCAAATGATATTAAAATTGCCGGTTTTGACAATACACTGTTAGCTAGAGAAATGAATCCAAGATTAACATCACTTGCACAACCATTGGAAGCGATTGGCAAAAAAGCGGTACAAGTACTGATTAATCAAATAAACTATCATACAAAACCACATATGTACGAAATGGAATCATATGTAGTTGAAAGAGAATCAACTTTAAATTTAAATATTAAGTAGTAATCTTATATGTATTAGGATAGTCAATTATTTGTTATTACAATTCTCAGGCTGTATATAGTTATATATATTAGCTTTTGGTTTACCATATCTTGATATTTGTCACGGATTTAAATCAGTAATTTATAATCTATAGTTTTTTCTATTGAGTGCCTATTTGAATTTTAAATTTGTTATTTATGTTTAGTTTTTAATCATATTACTTAAGACATGATACCGATCTTGAGTTGGAGTTAATAAGTTGTGCTTTATTGATCTTGTATTGCAATGCTTTTTATTGGAAAGAAATCAAAAAAATCAGCTCCAATTAAGGAACTGACTAAAATTTATATTTTAACTATTTAATTAACTAGAAGATATCATAGTTTCGAGAATTACTAAAACGTTCAAAACATTCATTCTATAATTTTAATAATCTCTATTTAATGCAACTACCTTTCCACAAATCTTAAAGTTAGTATCTGGCAAAAGTTCATCAGGATACATTTCTTTATTGTAAGCCTTTAAGCGCAACTGTTTAGAGCTACGGTCTCGAACCAGTTCTTTTAAAGTAGTACCATTATTTTCAGTATAAGCCACAACTAAATCACCTTGGGCAGCGACATTTTGATGGCGAACGATTACTAAATCATCTGGATAGATACCTCGTTCAATCATACTCATACCGTCAACTTTTAACATGTATAAAGGGTCACGCTTATCAAAACGCTCTGGTCGCTGCACGTAATATTCTGCTCCGCTATCATCTGCTAAAGCGGTATCTGGATCTCCAGCAGCAACAGTTCCAAGATATGGAATCCCAGGATCAACCCCTAAGGCATTTAAACCTTCTTGAGTAATTTCAAGAGCGCGTGGCTTACTTGGGTCTTTAAATAAATAGCCAGTTTTCACTAGACGATTGAGGTGGCCGTGAACTGTTGAAGTAGATGATAAATCAACTGCTTCACAAATTTCACGAACCGTAGGTGGAAATCCACGATCTTCAACTGTGTTATAAATAAATTCAAGAATCTTGAATTGGTTAGAATCTTCTTTTAATGTCATAATATTGTCTCCGTATCTGTTCTTATGCCTAATTATAGCAGATTGTGTCACTTTCAACAAACGCTTGTTCCTGAAAAAAAGCCTTTTTTTATTTCTTATAATAATGTAAACTTAATATTGTTGTGAGGTGAAAAACCTATGGATAAAAAAGAAGAAGAACGTGTTCGTAATCGAATTAACGAACTTTATCATAAAAAACAAACTGAAGGCTTAACCCCTGAAGAACAGGCGGAACGAGAAGAACTTCATAAAAAGTTTATTGCTAATTTTAGAGCTGGATTTAAACAACAAATAGAAAATCTGGTTTTAATTGATAAAAATGGCAAAGAAATTACTTCAGAAAAGGCGAAACGCGCACAACGCCGCAAAGGCTTAAGAAAAGACTAAAACGGAGGTAAAAGAGAATGAATTTAGGTTTAGCAATTATTTTAATCATCGCTGCTTTATTAATTGGCCTTGTTGGGGGCTTTTATGGAGCACGTGCATACATGAAAAAGTATTTCCAAGAAAATCCACCAATTAATCAAGATATGATTGTTGCTATGATGTCTCAAATGGGGCAAAAACCATCTGCTAAGAAGGTTAACCAAGTAATGAACATGATGAAGCATCAACAAAAGAACTAATTTTCAAAGCATTAGTTGATTATTGGAGCGGGATTTTTCCTGCTTCTTTTTTTACATATATCATTAAAAAATAAAGAGGAGGAATTTATGGATATTTTCATAAAATTAAGCTGGTTTTTTAAGAAATATAAAAAACGCTACTTTTTTGGTATTTTATTTTTAATTTTAACCTCCTTTGTTAATTTGATTCCACCACTCGCTCTCGGGAGAATGGCAGAACTACTTAACCAAGGAAAAATAAGTTGGATGGAATTTATTATTAATGTTCTTGGAATACTGGTAGCTGCACTTTTATTATATGTTTTTCGCTTTGGCTGGCGGAGTCAACTTTGGGGTGGCGCTCAGATCTTAGCTCGTGATTTAACCACAAAATTATATTGGCATTTTTTAAAGATGGATCGTACTTTTTATCAGCGCCATCGAACTGGTGATTTGATGGCCCATGCTACTAATGATATTTCTGCTATCCAATATGTAGCCGGTGATGGAATATTAGCATTAGTTGATGCAGTTTTTACTGGTGGAACGACATTAATTGCCATGATGATTTTTGTTGATTGTCGCTTGACTTTGATTGCTATGATTCCAATGCCTTTGCTTGCTTTAATGGCTCGCTTTCTAGGGACAAAGCTTCATGAAGCATATCGAAATAGTCAAGAAGCTTTTAGCCAATTAAACAATAAAACTCAAGAATCAATTACTGGGATTAAAGTTTTAAAAACATTTGGTCAAGCACAAGAAGATATTGCAGCATTCAATAAAATGACACATGATACAATTCGCATTAATAAACGTGTTTTTAAAATCGATTCATTATATGATCCGTTGACTACTCTAATTATTGGTTTTACTTATGTAATTACCATTATTGCTGGTGGTCAAATGGTCCAGTCTAATGAAATTAATATTGGACAACTTGTTTCATTTGTCGCTTATATCGGGAGTCTTGAGTGGCCAATGTTTGCTATTGGTTATTTGTTTAATTTGATTGAAAGAGGGAGTGCTAGCTACAAGCGAGTTATGAGCTTGTTAAGCGAAAAGTCTTTAATTAAAGACCAAGCAGATCATCAAGTTGCTACAATAACTGGCGATTTAGAAGTAAATATTGATCAGTTTAAATATCCTGATGAAAAAAATAGATTGGCCTTGCAGAATATTAATTTTAATCTACAACCTGGGCAAACTCTGGGACTAGTTGGAAAAGTTGGAGCAGGTAAATCGACAATAATTGAACTGCTAATGAGAGATTTTGACAATTATCAGGGGCAAATTAAATTGGCTGGCAAAAACATCAAAGATATTGCTTTAGATTCGTATTTGAGTCAGATTTCATATGTGCCACAAAAGAATTTTTTGTTTTCAGTTTCGATTGCAGATAATATTCGCTTTGCTGAACCAGAAGCTACACTCAAGCAAGTTAGAAAAGCAGCTCAAGAAGCAGCTTTAGATAGTGATATTATGCTTTTTCCCAATAAATATGACACTTTAGTTGGAGAAAATGGTGTTTCGCTTTCTGGAGGTCAAAAACAACGCTTGGCAATTGCCAGGGCTTTAATAAAGGACAGTCAAATTTTAATTCTAGATGATGCCTTATCAGCAGTTGATGCCAAGACAGAAAAGAATATTTTAAATAATTTGCAAAAGTGTCGAAAAGATAAAACAACGATTATTGCTGCTCATCGTCTAAGTAGTGTAATGAATGCTGATTTGATTTTAGTTTTAAAAAATGGTCAGGTTATTGAACGAGGTACACATCAACAGTTACTTGCAGAAGATGGTTGGTATAAGGAGATGTGGGATAGACAAGAACTTGAAAAGAAGGTAGGTGAAGGAATTGAATAAGGATTACGAATCTATCTGGTCTAAGGCAATTAGCTTTAAAGAACAAAAACAAATATTTAAGCGAATTTTTAAATTTGTTTTGCTATATAAAGTAGAATTTTTTGCGTCATTGCTCGGGGCATTATTAGTAAGTGTGATAAATATTCTCTTGCCAAGATTTTTACAATATTACATGGATCACTTTTTGGCTCATAAGAATGCAACATGGCAGATTATTTATGGGGTAGCAGCTATTTATTTGCTTGGGCTAATTAGTAAGGCACTGCTCCAATTCTTTTATGAGTATTATTATTCCCTAGCTGGAGAGAAAACATTAGAAAAAGTTCGGCGTGTTTTATATCAGAAATTACATCAATTAGGGATGCGTTATTTTGACCAAAACCCAGCTGGATCAATTCTATCCAGAATAACTAATGACACTATGACTTTAAGTACTTTTTTATCAATGTTTTCTGCAGTTATGATTGGAATTATTTCTATGATTACAGCTTTTGTAGCAATGTATTATACTGATAAGATTGCCGGCTTAATTATTCTGGCATTTTTACCGTTATTACTTTTGGTTATGTGGCTGTATTCCTACTATAATTCACGATTATACCGAGAATATCGAGAGCGCAATAGTTTGATAAATACCAAATTAAATGAAAGTATTACAGGAATAAATGTTATTCAACAATTCCGGCAAGAAAAGAGAATTCAAGCTGAGTTTGAAGATATTACCAATGCACAATTAAAAACAAGAATGAAGCTTGTAAAAATGAACGCTCTTTTACTTTCTCCACTTACTAGTTTGCTTTACAATGTTGCAATTGCGGTCAGTTTGCTTTATTTTGGCTTTCCAACAAGAAGCGTTTTTGTGGCAGCGGGTGTTATTTATGCTTTTTCCAATTATATTCAAAGCTTTTTTAATCCAATTAGTTCAATGATGGATTCTTTAACATCATTTACAGATGGTATTGTTGCGGGAAAACGAATTTTTAAAATTCTAGATGAAACAGAATTGGAACCTCAACAGTCTGTTGATTCTAATGCCAAAATTGAATTAGGAAAAATTGAGTTTAAACATGTTTCTTTTTCTTATGATGGTAAAAATGACGTTTTACATGATATTTCTTTCACTTTAAAACCTGGCCAAACACTTGGAATAGTTGGTCATACTGGAAGTGGAAAAAGTTCTTTAATAAATATTATGATGCGTTTTTATGAATTTCATTCAGGCCAGATTTTATTAGATGGTCATGATATTCGAAATTTTAGTCCAGCTGAATTACGAAAAAAGATGGGCTTAGTTTTGCAAGAACCATTTATGTTTTATGGGGATATTAAAAGTAATATTCGCTTGTATAATAAAGAAATTAGTGATGAAGCTATTGTCAAAGCAGCTAAGCAAGTCCAAGCTGATAGTTTTATTGAAGAACTACCTGATAAGTATGACAGTAAAGTGATTGAAGGTGGAAGTGAATTTTCAAGTGGTCAACGTCAGTTAATATCTTTTGCTAGAACTTTGGTAACTAACCCTAAAATTTTGGTTTTAGATGAAGCGACTGCTAATGTAGATACTGAAACAGAAACGCTAATTCAAAATGGATTGAAGAAATTACGTCAAGGAAGAACTACTTTGGCAATTGCCCATCGGCTTTCAACAATTAAAGATGCAGACAAAATTATTGTACTTGATCGAGGAAAAATTGTTGAAACAGGTAATCATGAGGAATTGTTATCTAAGAAGGGCTATTATTATGATTTATATCGTTTACAACAAGAACGTGGATAGAAAAAATGAAGTGCAACTGCACTTCATTTTTATTTAGGAATATATTTGAAATTTGGATTTTGATCATGATCAAGTTTTGCCCAGGCATCTTCTAATTGCTTATATAGAATAGGCGTAGTTTCTTGATCAATCTTAGATTTACGATCAATTGTTATGGGATTGCCAATCACAACTTCAAGTGGTTTTCGTTTGAGGAAGTCTTTAAAAGTAAGCGGACCTTGATATACAACTGGTAAAAGTGGTTTGCCAGACATTTTAGCAATGACAAAAGCTCCGCTCTTTAATTCAGCAGAATGACGAGTTCCGGAAGGGAAAATCATCAGTGAATCTTGATCTTTACGCAAGCCTTTTACTGGAATAGTTAATGCAGATGGTCCTGGATTTTTCCTATCTACTGGAAACGCACCAGCATGGCGTAAAATAAAAGATAAAATTGGATTCTTAAAGAGTTCCTTTTTTGCCATAAACATATAAGTCATTGGGCTGGTTGCAAGTGCAAATAAAATTGGTTCCCACCATGTGCGATGGGGAGCAACTAAAATGTATGTTCCTTCTGGCAATCTTTCTTTATTATGAACGTGTAAATGCCCATTTAAAATCCAGACGATAAATCTAACAATCGGCCGAATGATTTTGTAAAACATAAATTACCTCCAATATTGTAGACTTATTATATCAAATAAGATGAAAAGGACAAAAAGCAAATTATGAAACTTAAAAATGGTGAAAAAATTGATCACATTTATAGTAATCAAATTCAAATAATTCAAGATAAAGAAGCTTTTAGTTTCTCATTGGATACAATTTTATTAGCAGCAGGCTGTTTAGATTACATTAAAGATCGTGATCAAATAGTTGAGTTTTGTGCCGGAAATTGTGCGGCTAGTATTTACTTGGCGCATCGAACAGAGGCACATTTTAAAACAATTGAAATACAAGATCATGCATATGACCAGGGGAAAAGATCAGTTGAACTTAATCATTTAGAAAATAGAATTGAGTGCTTTTTGGGTGATGTGAATGATGCAACTAAGTTTGTGGGGAGACAAAACAATATGGTTTTGGTTAATCCACCATACTTTAAAGTTGCGCCTGGTCATGTTGTTAATCCAAATGAAAAAAAAGCGCTCGCTAGACATGAGATTTTAGTAGATCTAGAACATATTATTTTGCAAGCTAGCCAAGTATTAAAAAATAAAGGCCGGTTAGTAATGGTACATCGACCAGAGCGTTTAGGTGAAATTTGCTATTTTTGTCAAAAATATAATTTACCTGTTAAAAAGATACAGCCATATACGTCTAGTTCCCATAAAGAGAGCAATCTTATTGTTATTACGGCTAGTAAAAATGGAGCAAGTGATGGATTGATTTTGAAAAGCCCAATAGTAACTCAGACAAGTGATGGGCATTATAATCCAGAAATCAATCAATTTTTATTGGCCCAAGAAGCAGAGCTAAAGAATAAGTATTATTTTTACGTCTTACTTTGCAATGATAATACTCTGTATGGCGGTTTTACAACTGACCTGAAGCAGCGGTTAAATGCACATAATAGTGGTAAAGGAGCAAAATATACCAAAAGTAGAAGACCTGTAAAAATGATTTATCACGAATGCTTTAATGATAAACAGCAAGCTCTAAAACGTGAATACTGGTTTAAACATCATTCTAGAAGTTGGAAGGAACAATTCTTAAAAGACCATAATGTTACAATATAATTTTTAAATGCGACAGTTGAAATTTTAATACCGCTTTGATAAAATAAGACAGTATGCGTATTTGCATATAATTAAAAAACACACATCAAGGGCGATTGGCATATGGTGCCGAAAGGTCAAGTGTCGAGTTGATCCCTTGAGAGGTATTAAACCATAGGAGGATTTTTTTATGTCAGTTGTAACAATGAAGCAATTGCTTGAAGCTGGTGTACACTTTGGTCACCAAACTAGAAGATGGGATCCAAAGATGAAGCCATACATCTTTACTCAAAGAAATGGCATCTACATTATCGACTTACAAAAGACCATCAAGATGTTAGATGATGCATACAACTACGTTAAGGCTGTTGCACAAAACGATGGTGTATTCTTATTCGTAGGTACTAAGAAGCAAGCACAAGAAGCTATTAAGGAAGAAGCTACTCGTGCAGGTCAATACTACGTAAACCAACGTTGGTTAGGTGGTACTTTGACTAACTGGACTACTATTCAAAGTCGTGTTAAGCGTTTGAAGCAATTGAAGGCTATGTCAGAAGATGGCACTTTCGACTTGTTACCTAAGAAGGAAGTTGCTCTTTTGACTAAGGAAATGGATAAATTACAAAGATTCTTAGGTGGTATCGAAGATATGCCAAGAATTCCAGATGTAATGTTCGTTGTTGACCCTAAGAAGGAAAAGATTGCGGTTCACGAAGCAAACAAGCTTGGTATCCCTGTTGTTGCCATGGTTGACACTAACACTGATCCTACTCCAATTGACGTAATCATTCCAGCTAACGATGACGCAATTCGTGCTATTCGTTTAATTGCCGGTGCTATGGCTGATGCCGTAATTGAAGGCAAGCAAGGCGAAGACGATGAAAACGTTGAACAAGAAATGGCTGATAAGGCTGCAGAATCTACTGACGAAAAGTCAATGGAAGAAGTAGCTAATGAAGCTGACGAAGATTAATTTTTACTTTTAGTTCCATAGGAGGAATTATTAATGGCAAAAATTACTGCTGCACAAGTTAAGGAATTACGTGAACGTACCGGTGCTGGTATGATGGACTCCAAGAAGGCTTTAGTTGAAGCTGAAGGAGACATGGAAAGAGCAATCGACATCTTAAGAGAAAACGGTGTTGCTAAAGCTGCTAAGAAGAGTGGCAGAATTGCTGCAGAAGGTTTAGCAGAATTCGCATTTGAAGGTAATACTGCTGCACTTGTTGAAGTTAACTCAGAAACTGACTTTGTTGCTTCAAACGACAAGTTCATTAACTTAGTTAATGATATTACTAAGGCTGTTTTAGCTGCAAAGCCTAAGAACATGGAAGAAGCATTGAATGCTCCTTTAGCTGATGGCACTATTGAAAGTGCAACAACTAATCTTACAGCCGTAATTGGTGAAAAGATTACTTTCAGAAGATTTAAGCTTATCAACAAGAACGATGATGAAGTATTTGGCGCATACAAGCACAATGGTGGTGCTATCGTTGCATTAGTTACCTTAAAGGGTGGCAACGAAGAAGCAGCTAAGAACATTGCAATGCACGTTGCTGCAATTAACCCAGAATACTTGAATAAGGATTCTGTTCCTGCAGACGAATTAGAACGTCAAAAGGCTGTATTCACTAAGGAAACTGAAAATGAAGGCAAGCCAGCTAACATCGTTCCTAGAATTGTTGAAGGTCGTGTAAACAAGTACTTGAGCGAAATCTGCTTGGTTGATCAAGCATATGTTAAGGACTCAGACATGACTGTTGAAGCTTACGTTAAGTCACAAAACGCTACTGTAGTTAACTTTGAACGTTTCGAAGTTGGTGAAGGCATCGAAAAGAAGCAAGAAGACTTTGCTGCTGAAGTTCGTGAACAAATGAAGTAATTTTCAAAAAAAGAAGCACTCTGTGCTTCTTTTTTTTGCTTAAAATTATTCAGATATAAGATAATCAAAAAAACATTCTAGACTCAAGTATGGTAAAATGTTAAAAGCAAAACACTAGGAGGTTATTATGAGTCAAGTTAAGTATAAACGAATCATTTTAAAGGTTAGTGGTGAAGCTTTAGCCGGACCTAAGGGTGTAGGTATTGATCCAATTGTCATTAGCCACTTAGCAAAAGAAATTAAATCAATTCATAATTTAGGTGTTGAAATTGGTGTTGTCTGTGGTGGTGGTAACATGTGGCGTGGGGAAACTGGTGCCAAGCTTGGAATGGAACGTTCACAAGCAGACTACATGGGAATGCTCGCAACAATTATGAATGGTTTAGCCTTGCAAGATGGTTTAGAACATGTAGGTGTTCCTACGAGAGTTCAAACATCAATTGAGATGAGACAAGTTGCTGAACCATATATTAGAAGAAGAGCAGTTCGTCACCTTGAAAAGGGACGTGTTGTGATTTTTGGTGGTGGTACTGGTAACCCATATTTCTCAACGGATACTACAGCAGCTTTACGAGCAGCCGAAATTGATGCAGATGTAATTTTAATGGCAAAAAATGGTGTTGATGGTGTATATTCAGCTGATCCAAAAATTGATCCTAGTGCAACAAAATATGATGAATTAACTCAATTAGATGTAATTTCAAAGAACTTGAAAGTAATGGATAGAACTGCAAGTTCATTATCAATGGATACAGATATTCCATTAATTGTCTTTAACGTGAATACTGAAGGTAACATCAAGAAAGTTATCGAAGGTGAAAATATCGGTACAGTAATTAGAGGTGGAAAATAATGACAAACGATGTAATCGCTAAAGCAAAAGAAAATATGGATAAATCTATTGCGGTTTATCAAAAAGAATTAGGAAATATTCGTGCTGGTGTTGCAAATGCTAGTTTATTAGAAGGGGTTAAGGTAGATTACTACGGTGTACCTACTCCTTTGACACAAATGTCAAGTGTTACTATTCCTGAAGCTCGTGTTCTTTTAGTAACTCCTTATGATAAGTCTAGTTTAGACAATATTGAACACGCTTTGCTAGCAAGTGATTTGGGACTTACTCCGGCAAATGACGGTAATGTAATTCGCTTGGTAATCCCTCAATTAACTGGTGAACGTCGTGAAGAAATTGCCAAGCAAGTTGGTAAACAAGCTGAACAAGCAAAGATTGCAATCAGAAATGTTCGTCGTGAAGCTATGGATAGTTTGAAAAAACAAGAAAAAAATGGCGATATTACTGAAGATGAACAAAAGCGTTTAGAAAAGGATGTTCAAAAAGTTACTGATGACGCCACTAAACGTGTTGATCAACTTGCAGATGAAAAGCGTAAAGAAATCACTAAGGGCTAATCAATGACAAAAGAAAAAGAGTTAAATCATCTTGCCATTATTATGGATGGTAATGGTCGTTGGGCTCAAAAGCGCCATCTCCCACGAGTAATGGGGCATAAACAAGGTATGCAAAATATCGAAAAGATTGCCTTGGCAGCAAATGAAATGGGCGTAAAGGTTTTAACACTTTACGCTTTTTCTACAGAGAATTGGGGACGACCAACTGATGAAGTTAGTTATTTGATGAAGTTACCCATTACTTTTTTCGATAAGTTTATGCCTAAATTGATGGAAAATAATGTAAAAGTTAATATAATGGGCTTTTTAAATGAGTTACCAGATAAGACATTGGCTGTAACCCAGAAAGCTATGGAAGATACTAAAAATAATACTGGTATGATTTTAAATTTTGCCTTTAATTATGGATCAAGAAGGGAAATAACTACTGCAATTAAGAAAATTGCTAAGCAAGTTAAAAATGAAAGTATAACTCTTGAAGATATTAATGATAAATTGGTTAATCAAGAGTTGTTAACAGCCAATTTACCTTATCCTGATCCAGACTTGATTTTAAGAACATCAGGTGAACAGAGAATTTCTAATTTTCTATTATGGCAATTAGCATATTCAGAATTAGCTTTTACAGATAAATATTGGCCTGACTTTAATGAAGAAGATTTGAAAAAAGTAATTATGGATTTCCAAGGGCGTGATCGCCGATTTGGTAAATTATAAAGAGAGAATATATGAAACAACGTACAATTACGGCAGTGATTGCCTTAATTTTATTTATACCAATTGTTGTTGCAGGTGGCTATTGGATTGATTGGCTTGCAGCAGCATTAGCAGCAGTTGGAATTAGTGAAATTTTTTTGATGAAGAAGCAAATTCTTTTATCAATTGATTTTTTATTGGCTCTACTTGCTACATTGACCTGGACGGTTCCCAAGACATTTTTTAATGTCTTTCCAAAAGAAGTAACTAGACCTGGGATTTATTTTACGATGGTTATGTTGCTTTTGACATGGACAGTCTTATCAAAGAACAAAACCAGCTTTGATGACGTTGGTGTTTATACGCTAGCATCTCTATATATCGGAACGGGTTTTCATTACTTAGCAGCTATTCGAAATATTGACCATGGATCGATGTTAGGACTAGCTTTATTAGGCTATGTCTTTGTTGTGGTTTGGTCAACGGACATTGGTGCTTACATGATTGGCAAAAAGTTTGGAAAGCATAAATTATGGCCTGTGATTAGTCCCAATAAAACTTGGGAAGGATCTATAGGTGCAGTTGTTTGTGCAATTGCTTTTTCTGCAATCTATATTAATGTAGTACCATTAGTAAAAGATTATAGTTATCTTATCTGGACTAGTGCTATTTTATCAATTGTTGGTCAAATGGGTGATTTAGTAGAATCTGCTTATAAACGTTATTACGGAGTAAAGGATTCAGGTAAAATTTTGCCAGGACATGGTGGTATTTTAGATCGCTTTGATAGCATGTTATTTGTTTTACCTGTAATCGCTCTATTTTTTATTAAGGGATAAATATGACTACAGTTTTAATTTTTCTAGTCATTTTTGGACTATTAGTATTTGTACATGAATTTGGTCACTTTTTCGTTGCGAAAAAAAGTGGTGTTTTAGTGCGAGAATTTTCTATTGGAATGGGTCCCAAACTATTCCAAACTAGAAAGAAAAATACCAGTTATACCGTACGCTGGCTTCCATTAGGGGGATATGTGCGATTAGCTGGTAAAGATGATATTAGTACAATTGATCCAGGGACCAATGTTATTTTGGCTTTAGATGAGGCGGGTAAAGTTGTACGAATCGACGCTTCAGAATCTGATATAACGATTTCAGGCATTCCTTTACAAGTAACTAAGGCTGATTTGGTAAAAGACCTCACTATTCAGGGTTATGAAAATGGTGATGAAAGCAAAGAATTTAAGTATTCCGTTGATCATGATGCAACAATCATTGATAATACCGGGACAGAATTAACAATAGCTCCTGAAGACACACAATTCCAAAATGCTAAAATTTGGCAAAAAATTGCGACCAATATTGCAGGACCACTGATGAATATAATTTTAGGTTTTGTAATTTTTATTATTTGGTCAATATCAACAGTTGGTCCTTCAACAACAACTGTTGCACGAACTTTGGAAGATTCACCAGCAAGTACTGTTTTGAAGAAAAATGATCAATTAGTTGCTGTAAATGGGAAAAAAGTTACTAGTTTTGAGAATTTTAGTGAAAGAGTTGCTGAAAATAAAAGCAAAACAATGCAACTAACTATTAAGCGAGGCAACAAAACAAAGACTGTTTCTCTTAAACCCAAACTCGTTAAGTACAATGGTGAAAAAGCATATCAAATTGGGATATATGCTAAATCTGATGAACGTTTTTCTGTGAAATTGGCTAGAGGGTGGAACATGGCTGTGAATACAACCGGTTTGATTTTTAAAGCGGTTGGTAATTTAATTAGTCATTTTAGCTTAAACAAGTTATCAGGTCCTGTAGGGATTTATTCTCAGACTAGTCAAGTAAGCAAGTTTGGTATTTCAGCTGTTGTAGTCTTTTTAGCTATGATATCAATTAATTTGGGAATCATGAATTTGTTACCAATTCCTGGATTAGATGGCGGCAAGCTCTTATTGAATCTAGTTGAATTGATTCGCGGAAAACCAATTTCTGAAGAACATGAAACTGCAGTTGAAATTGCTGGAGTTGT
The DNA here is from genome assembly GCA_022756575.1 of Lactobacillus mulieris. Classification (GTDB taxonomy): domain Bacteria; phylum Bacillota; class Bacilli; order Lactobacillales; family Lactobacillaceae; genus Lactobacillus; species Lactobacillus mulieris_A. Next base: position 132,531 of record JALBSH010000001.1, on the reverse strand, counting down.
ATTTTTATTAATTTTGATTATATTAGTAACAGGTAACGACATTTATCGCTACTTTATTAAATAAATTATTTAGGGAGTTAATTATGCGACAATCGAATTTTTTTATGCCAACTTTGAAAGAAGCTCCTGCTGATGCAGTAGCAGCAAGTCATAAAATAATGATTAGAGGTGGATATATACGTCAGGTAACTGCTGGTGTGTATTCATACTTACCTTTAGGCTATCGGGTATTACGTAAAGCTGAAAGAATCATTGAAGAAGAAATGGATCGGATTAATGTTCCCGAAATGATTATGCCACATTTATTGCCAGCTACTTTGTGGCAAGAATCTGGTCGTTACTATAAATATGGTGATGAAATGTTTAAGCTAAAAGATCGTCATGGTCGTGATAGTCTTTTAGGTCCAACTCATGAAGAAACATTTACTGAAATTATTGCTAAAAACTTAAAGAGTTACAAGCAAATGCCTCTTGCACTTTACCAAATTCAAACTAAGTTCCGTGATGAAAATCGTCCAAGATTTGGTTTATTGCGCGGTCGTGAATTTGTAATGCTTGATGGCTACAGCTTTGCAGCTACAAAAGAACAGTTAGATAAGCAATTTGATGACCAAAAAGCAGCTTACAAGCGTATCTTCAAACGTGCAGGTGTTACTGTTCACCCTGTTATTGCAGATTCTGGTACAATGGGTGGTAAAAACTCAACAGAATTTCAAGCTCCAGCAGCAATTGGGGAAGACACCATTGCTACTAATGAAAAAGGTACATATGCTGCAAACCTTGAAATGGCAAAGAGCATTGATACCTTTAAGCAAGAACCTGAAGAATTGAAGCCAATGGAAAAAGTTGCTACACCTGGTTGCGAAACTATTGAACAATTGACTGAATTTTTGCGTGTGCCTGCTACTAGAATTGTGAAGAGTATCTTGTACATGGCTGATGACCAAAAGATTTTAGTCTTAATTCGTGCTGATAAGCAAATTAACGAAGTAAAATTGGGTCATTTATTAGATGCAAATGAAGTTCGTGAAGCAACTGCAGAAGAATTGGTTAATGTTACTGGTAGCGAAAAAGGTGGAGTTGGTCCAGTTAAAGCTGATTGGGCAGATAAGATTATCGCTGATGAAACAGTTAAGGACTTGTACAACATTGTTGTTGGGGCAAATGAAACTGGTTATCAATTCCAAAACGCTAATTTGAATCGTGACTTCAAAGTTGATGAATTTTCAGACATTAGAACTGCAAATGAAGGTGAACCAGATCCAGTTGATCATTTGCCTCTTCAATTTACTACTTCAATTGAAGTTGGACACATCTTTAAGTTGGGTACCTACTATACTGAAACTATGGGTGCTGATTTCCTTGATCAAAATGGTAAAGCACAACCAGTTATTATGGGCTCATACGGTATTGGTGTAACAAGAATGTTATCTGCAGCAGTTGAGCAAAACTTGACCGAACACGGTGTTGCATGGCCAAAGGAAATTGCACCATTTGCTCTTCACCTGATTCAAATGAAGATGAAGGATGAAGTTCAAACTAAATTAGCAGAAAGTTTATATGCTAAATTTAGCGATAAATATGACGTTCTTTATGATGATCGTAATGAACGTGCAGGTGTTAAATTTGCAGATGCAGATTTAGTAGGAGCACCATTAAGAATTACAATTGGTAAGAAAGCTGCCGATGGTATTGTTGAAGTTAAGCGTCCCCTTGATGAAAAGGCAAGTGAGGTAACTTTAGCAGAACTTGAAGCATTAGTTGCAAAAGAATTGGATTAGGTAATATTTGTGGCAGATTCAAATAAACTTTTTTTAAGATTTTTGAAGCAGATTAAGTTTCCCAACTCTTTTAGTGACAATGATTTACTCGAAAAGGGTAAAATCGAAAACGTGGATGTTTACGGAAAAAAGCGTAAGTGGGATATCCACGTTTTTTTTGATACGCCACTAAAGTTTGATACTTATGAAGCATTAATTAAGCTCACAGAACAAGAATTTAGTCCCTTTGTTGATGTGAATATTATGATATCAACGGCTGACGGTTCGGATAGATATTTGCCTGATTATTGGTCATTTGTGGTTAGTCATACTGAAAATATGACTGTAATGGCTCGTGAATGCTTGTCTAGTAAAAAGCCAGTTAAAGTTGCAAGTGATTGGATAATTGGAGTTGAAACTCCGATGCTTGCCAATTCGATTTCACAATCTGATTTAGATAATTTGAGTTTTGATTTGCGTAGATATGGTTTCTTTAATATAAAGTTGAAACTGCAAGTTAAGAATCAAAATGAAGAAGCAAATCTGGCAAGTTTGGAACAATTAGAACAGTTGCAAGCAGAACACGAAAAAAGCATGAATGAGGCTTTTAAAAATATTCCTCCTAAGCCTAAGAGAGTTGCACCAAATAATAATCGGCAAACAAGAGAAAAGAACTTTGGTAAAGCAGACATTCCTGCTAGTGAAATAATCGGAATGAAAGAGATTGAAGATGGGATGAGAAATATCGTCATCGAAGGAAATATCTTCAATATTGATTCCCATGAATTAAAATCTGGAGCTTATATTTTTTCAGGAGAAATTACTGACTATTCAGATTCTATTGCCTTCAAAAAATTTGTTAAAGATAAAGAGCAGATTGAAATGTTGAAGGGTATTAAGCCAGGAGTATGGGCTAGAATGTCTGGAAGTGCCTTAGATGATCAATATGTTCATGACGTTGTTTTTAATATTAATAATTTCAAAATTATTGAACATATTGGTCGGACAGAAAAGTATGAAGGTGATAAAAAGCGAGTAGAGCTCCATTTACATACTATTATGAGTCAGCTTGATGCAACTAATACTGCAACTGATTTTATCTCTACAGCTAAAAAATTTGGACAAAAAGCGATAGCAATTACAGATCACGGAGATGTACAGTCATTTCCTGAAGCATATAGCGCTGGCAAAAAACAAGAAATGAAAATTTTGTACGGATTAGAAGCTAATATGGTAGATGATCACGCTTTATTAGTTTTAAATCCAGCGCCTATGACTTATGAAAACCGTGAATTTGTAATTTTTGACGTTGAAACTACTGGTCTTTCATCAGTTTATGACACTATAATTGAAATTGGGGCCGTAAAAATGAAAGACGGCGAAGTGATTGAAAGATTTGATGAATTTATTAATCCGCATCATCCATTAAGTGAAACTACAATTAATTTAACTTCGATTACTGATGAAATGGTTTCAAAAGCTGATGATGAAGCTGAAGTTATAAAGAGATTTCAGGAGTTTTATGGAGATCGTCCTCTTTGTGGGCATAATGTTCAATTTGATGTGGGATTTGTTAATGCTGCGTTAAGAAGAAGTGGTTTAAAGGAAATTACTCAACCTGTCGTAGATACTTTAGAGGTTTCTCGTTTACTTCATCCTGAACAAACTAAACATACTCTTGATTCACTTTGTAAAAAGTATAATGTCGTTCTTGAACACCATCACCGTGCAAATCAAGATGCTGAGGCAACTGGATATTTGATGTTTAAATTGTTAGATGCGTTTAATGACAAGTTTGAGCAAGATGATTTAGGAAAAATGAATGATTATGCTAAATTTGGTCAAGTATATAAACGTGCTAAACCAGCTCATATGACAGTCTTAGCTTTAACCCAAAAGGGCTTAAAGAATATGTATAAACTAGTTTCTTTAGCAAGTACACAGTATTTTTATCGTGAACCTAGAACACCTATTTCAGAATTAAGAAAATATCGAGAAGGTTTGCTGTTTGGTAGTGGTTGCTGGAAGGGTGATGTATTCATCACCATGATGCAAAAGGGTTATGATGAAGCAAGAGAAAAAGCCAAATTCTATGACTTTTTAGAAGTTCAACCACCAGCTGCGTATTCACAATTAATAGCAGATGAATTGATTAAAGATGAGAATCAATTAGAAGAAATTCTAAAAAACATTTACAAATTAGGTCAGGAATTGAATATCCCAGTTGTTGCAACAGGGGATTGTCATTATCTAAATCCGGAAGATAAAATTTATCGAGAAATTTTAATTGCAGCTCAAAGATCAAATCCTAATCGTAATAAACCACAACCAAAATTGCATTTTTATTCTACTCAAGAGATGTTAGATGCTTTTAGTTTTATGGGAGAAGATATTGCTAAAGAAATAGTGATTGATAATACTAATAAAATCGCTGATGAAATTGAAGATATTGCTCCCGTAAAAAGTGGTCTTTATCCACCACACATTAAAGATGCAGATCAACAAATGACAGATTTAACCTATAATAAAGCCTATGAATTGTATGGAAAGCCATTACCTAAAATTGTTAAAGACCGAATTGAATTAGAACTAAATTCAATTATTTCTAATGGGTATGCTGTTATTTATTTGATTTCACAAAAACTAGTGGCCAAGTCTAATAAAGATGGATATTTGGTTGGTTCTCGTGGGTCAGTTGGATCTAGTCTGGTTGCAACAATGTCTGGAATTACAGAGGTAAATCCTTTGGCGCCACATTATCGTTGCCCTAAATGTAAATATTCACATTTCTTTGAAAATGGTGAATATGGATCAGGGTTCGACTTGCCAGACAAAAAGTGTCCAGAATGTGGTACAGAATTAGTAAAAGATGGCCAAGATATTCCATTTGCAACTTTCTTGGGATTCCATGGTGACAAGGTTCCAGATATTGATTTGAATTTCTCAGGAGATTATCAACCTGTAGCTCATAATTATATTAGAGTTATGTTTGGACCAGCTAATTCATTTAGAGCGGGAACTATTTCTACTGTTGCAGATAAGACAGCTTATGGATATGCTAAGCATTTTGAAGAAGAACGTAATTTAAACTTGCGTTCCGCTGAATTAGATCGCTTAGCAACTGGGACGTCAGGTGTTAAAAGAACCACAGGTCAGCACCCAGCTGGGATTGTTGTAGTTCCGGATGACATGGATATATATGATTTTACTCCAGTGCAATATCCGGCAGATGATTTAAATGCAGCTTGGTTAACAACACACTTTGATTTCCACTCAATTCACGATAATATCTTAAAGTTTGATATTCTTGGACACGATGATCCAACTATGATCAGAATGTTGCAAGATTTAAGCGGAGTTGACCCAATGACAATACCACCTGATGATCCAGGAGTTATGTCATTATTTTCTGGAACAGATATTTTAGGAGTAACTCCTGAACAAATAGCTTCAAAGACAGGAACACTGGGTGTACCAGAATTTGGAACAAAATTTGTTCGCGGAATGCTTGAAGAAACAAATCCAACGACTTTTTCTGAATTGCTACAAATCTCAGGATTATCACATGGTACTGATGTTTGGCTAGGAAATGCAGAAGACTTAGTTAACAATGGAACTTGCAAATTAAAGAATGTTATTGGATGTCGTGATAATATTATGATGGACTTGATTCACTGGGGAGTTAAGCCAGAAGTAGCCTTTTCAACAATGGAATCTGTTCGACATGGTCGTGGAATTAGTGATGATGATATGGCTGTCTTAAAAAAGAACAATAATATTCCTGATTGGTATATTCCATCTTGCTTGAAAATTAAGTATATGTTCCCTAAAGCACATGCTACTGCCTATATTTTAATGGCTTTGCGAATAGCTTGGTTTAAGGTTTACTATCCAGTGATTTATTACACTTCATATTTTTCAGTTAGAGCAGATTTGTTTGACCTTGTGGCTATGAGCCATGGTAAAAATTCTGTTAAAGCGGCTATTAAGAAGATTCAAGATCAAGGAAATGATGCAAGTGCTAAAGATAAATCTTTATTAACAGTTTTGGAAATTGCCAATGAATGCTTAGAACGTGGTATAAAAATAAAAATGGTAGATGTCAATGAATCAGAAGCGTTAAACTTTAAGATTATTGATGATCACACTATTTTGGCACCATTTAATGCTGTTCCTGGTTTAGGTGATAATGCTGCTAAGCAAATAGTTGCAGCAAGAGCTGAACAGAAATTCTTATCCAAGGAAGATTTAAGAACGAGAGGTAAAGTTTCACAAACTATTATGGATTATTTAGAAGTCAATGGTGTTTTGGAAGGGATGCCTGAGCAAAATCAATTGTCGCTATTTTAATTTTTGCTAGATTGTGATATAATAACAAACGTAGTTCGAATAGCCAATTCGAGTGAGCAGTAATGCTCACTCTTTTTAGTACGGAGGAAGATTTTTTGACAAAAATCATTGATCTTGTAACGGATTTAGTTACCCCTTTAGCTGAAAAGCGTGGGGACGAATTAGTTGATGTTGAATACGTAAAAGAAAAAAATCAATATTATTTGCGTATCTATGTTGATCGCGGAGAAAGTGGAATTGACATTGAAGAAATTGCCGCTTTAAGTGAAATAGTTTCTGAAGAACTAGATAAGTTAAATCCTGATCCTTTTACAGAACCATATATGTTGGAGTTATCTTCACCAGGTTTGGAACGTCCAATTAAGAATGAACGCGATTGGAATAAGGCTTTAAATAAATATATCCACGTAGCTTGCTACCAAAAGATTGATGGACAAAAGTCTTTTGATGGTACTTTATTAAGTAGAGATAATAAAAAAATTACGTTAAAAATCAAGATTAAAACTCGGACTAAAGAGTTGGAAATCCCAATTGGGGCAATTGCAAACGCTCGATTTGCAATTGAATTTTAGAAAGGGCTGATTAAAAACTTATGACTAAAGAAATGTTAGAAGCTTTTGCCACTTTAGAAACTGAAAAGGGTATTAAGCAAGAAATTATTGTTGATGCAATTAAGGCTGCCCTTGTAGCAGCATATAAAAAGAATTACAATCAAGCCCAAAATGTTGAAGTTGACTTGGATGAAAGAAAGGGTAACTTCAAAGTGATGGCTATTAAGACGGTTGTTGATGAAGTTCAAGATGATCGCTTAGAAGTTAGCTTGAAAGATGCACTCGAAATTAATAAAGCATATGAAGTGGGCGATGAAATTAAATTTGAAGTAACTCCTAAAGATTTCGGGAGAATTTCAGCTCAGACAGCTAAGCAAGTAATTATGCAACGCCTTCGTGAAGCTGAAAGAAATCACATTGTCAGCGAATATTCACAATATCAAGATGAACTTGTGACAGGTGTTGTAGAACGTCATGATAATCGTTTTGTTTATGTCATGATTGACAAAGTTGAAGCAGTTATGCCACGTGGCGACCAAATGCCAAATGAAGTATACAACCCACAAGATAAGATTCGAGTTTTGGTAACTAAAGTGGGTAATGATACTAAAGGAGCTCAAATTGTTGTTTCAAGAACTGCACCAGATATGGTTAAGCGATTATTTGAACAAGAAGTTCCTGAAGTTTACGATGGTACTGTTCAAATTGTATCGGTAGCACGTGAAGCTGGAGATAGAACCAAGATTGCTGTTAAATCAGATGATCCTAACATTGACCCTGTTGGTACTTGTGTAGGTCCAAAGGGAGCTCGTGTTCAAAATGTAGTTAATGAATTAGGTGGAGAAAATATTGATATTGTAAAATATGAAGATGATCCAGCTGACTTCATTGCTAATGCTCTTAATCCTGCAGAAGTAATTGCTGCTCAATTTGGTGAAGATGAAGATGAAAAGAGTGCATTAGTTATCGTTCCTGATTACCAATTATCTTTAGCAATTGGTAAGAAAGGACAAAATGTACGTCTTGCTGCTCGTTTAACAGGCTATAAGATTGATATTCGTCCAGAATCTCAAGTTGAATTTGTTGATGAAGACAATGGAAACAGTGAAAATGCTGGTGAAGAAAAACCAGCAGATAATGAAGAATAGGTGATTTTTTTGAAAAAAAGAAAAGTCCCAATGAGAAAAGATTTGTTGACGAACACTATGCAGCCAAAAAAAGATTTGGTAAGAATTGTCATCAACAAAGAAAAAGAAGTTTCAGTTGATCCAACTGGTAAAAAACCGGGACGTGGAGCCTATGTTTCATTAGAACCTGAAAAGATAACTGAAGCTCAAAAGAACAAGATTTTAGACCGAAGTTTAGGTACTAAAATTGATGATAGTTTTTATAAAGAACTTTTTGAATATGTGGATCATCAAAAGGCAAGAAAAGAATTATTTGGTGATAAATAAGTGCATAATCGTGAAAAGACAATAAATTTTTTAGGACTAATTCAAAGAGCCGGAAAACTGGTTTCTGGCACAGATATGGTGATTTCATCAATAAAAGCTAGAAAGGTTAAATTAGTAATTATAGCTAGTGATCTGTCGCAGGCAACTCGGCAAGAAGTTGTAAGCTTAGCGCAAAAAAACAGTTTGCCAATTATTGATGAATTTTCTGAGCTTGAAATATCTCAAGCAATTGGTAAAGCTAGAAAAGTTTTAGCAGTTAGCGATTTGGGATTTAGTAAAGCACTACAAAAGAAATTAAATGAAGGAGTGTGATCTGATGGCTAAGCAGAGAATATATGAATTAGCAAAGCAATTAGGTTTGAATAATAAGGTCTTGGTTGATAAGGCTAAAGAATTAGGCTTTAATATCAAAAACCACATGTCATCACTTTCTGATACAGAAGTGAATGAATTGAAAAATAAGGTGAAGCCTTCCACTCCAGCTAAGAGTCAAAATGATGAAAAGAAAACAGAAAAAAAAGATAATAAAATCAAACTTTCTGTTTCCTCAATCAGAAGACCAGCTTCACAATCAAAGAATCATTCAAAGCATCAACATAGTGATCAAGCTAAAAAGCGTAGCAATGATTCTTCAAACAAGCGACGCAATCGTCACGAAAGTAATAAAAAACAAAATAATAAGTCACCTAAAGTCAATAAGGCTAGAGACTTATTAGCAGAACTCCAACAAAAGCAACGTGCTGAAGAAACAACATTAGCCAAAGAATCTGAAAAAGCTCGTAAAATTTGGCACGAAGAAAAGAATAAAGTTCAGAACGAAGATACAGAAAACCAAAATTCTCAAAAGAAAGATACTAACGAAGTGACTAATCAACCAGAAGAAAAGAAAACCAAAAAGGTTTTAGGACCAAAAATTCTTAAACCATCTCCTGCTAGAAATCGTCCTAAGACTGAAGAAAATAAGCAAAAACAAAATCAGAAATCAAAACCTAAGAGAAAACCAGCTATGAATCGGACACCACAAATTCCGGTAATGCCAGAAGAAAGTGTTAAACCTGATTCACGTAGAAATGGTAATGGACACGGCAGAAATACTGGAAAACCAGGTAGAAAGGGCCGTGACAATAATAACTTTGACCGTCGTAATGAACGTTCAGATAAGATGGAAAGAAGAAAACGGAAGAACAAGCATAATAATCATGCTGAAGAAGTTAGAAAGCCAAAAACAGTTCGTAAAGAACGTCCATTACCTGAAGTACTTGTGTTTGAAGAAGGTATGAATGCACAAGACTTAGGTAAACTTTTACACAGAGAACCAGCTGAAATTGTTAAAAAGCTTTTTCTGCTTGGTGTTATGACTAACCAAAACCAATCCCTTGATAAAGATACAATTGAACTTTTAGCTGCAGAATATGGTATTGAATCAAAGGAAAAAGTTCATGAAGATATTTCCGATATTGATAATCTTTACCAAAAAGAAGTTGAAGCTTCTAAAGAGTCTAAGCATCAAGAAAGCAGACCGCCAGTTGTAACCATTATGGGTCACGTTGACCATGGTAAGACTACTTTGCTTGATAGATTACGTCATACTAATGTTTCAGAACATGAAGCTGGTGGTATTACTCAAAAAATCGGTGCTTACCAAGTTCGTGTTGATGATCGTTTAATTACATTCCTTGACACACCTGGTCACGCTGCCTTTTCAAATATGCGTGCTCGTGGGGCTGAAGTAACTGATATTGTTGTTTTAGTAGTAGCAGCTGATGATGGTGTAATGCCTCAAACCATTGAAGCGATTGACCATGCCAAAAGTGCAGGTGTTCCAATTATTGTTGCAATTAATAAGATGGATGCACCAGGTGCAAACCCAAGTCACGTTACAGAACAGTTAATGAAATATAACTTAATTCCTGAAGATTATGGTGGAGATACTATCTTTGTTAAGATTTCTGCTAAAACAGGGGATAACGTTGAAGAATTATTGCAAATGATTCTTTTACAGGCTGATGTTCTTGAACTTAAAGCAGATCCTCATCAAAAAGCAATTGGTACAGTTGTTGAAGCACGTTTGTCACGTGGTCGTGGTCCAGTAGCAGATATCTTAGTTCAACAAGGTACTCTTGAAGTAGGTGACCCAATTGTTGTCGGAAATACATTTGGACGTGTTCGTGTTATGACAAATGATAAGGGACGCCGAGTTAAGAAAGCTACTCCATCAATGCCAGTTGAAATTACTGGTTTGAATGATGTACCAGAATCAGCTGATAAGTTTGTAGTCTTTGAAGATGAAAAGACAGCACGTGCAGTTGGTGAACAACGTGCCCAAAATGCTTTGCAAAAGCAACGTGAGAAGGTACAACATGTTACTCTTGATAACTTATTTGATACAATGAAACGTGAAAACATGAAGGAAGTTGGCATTGTATTAAAGGCTGATGTTCAAGGGTCAGTTGAAGCTCTTTCTCAATCACTTGAAAAGATTGAAGTTGAAGGCGTACGAGTTAATATTATTCACTCAGGAGTAGGTGCAATTAATGACTCTGATGTTACGTTAGCAAGTGCTTCAAATGCTTTCATTATTGGATTTAACGTTCGGCCAACTGCAACTGCTAAATCACAAGCTGAAAGTGATGAAGTTGATATTCGCTCATACAGCGTTATTTATAAAGCAATCGACGATGTAGAAGCAGCCATGAAGGGTATGCTTGAACCAACATACGAAGAAAAAGTAACTGGTAACTTAACTATTCGTGAAACTTGGAAAGTTTCAAAAGTTGGTACAATTGCTGGTGCATTTGTTGATTCAGGATATATTCATAGAGATAGCGGTATTCGTGTTATCCGTAATGGTGTTGTTATCTATGATGGTCAAGTGGCCTCCCTTAAGAGATTTAAAGATGATGTTAAGGAAGTTAAGCAAGGCTTCGATTGTGGTTTAACAATTGAAAACTATAATGACCTTAAAATTGATGATGAGCTTGAAGCATATGAAATGCAAGAAGTTAAGCCTAAGTAAGGAGAACTAGCATGAAACACAGAATAGGTCGGGTTGAAGGAGAAATTTTGCGAGAATTATCAAAAATTTTGCAAAAAAAGATTCGTGACCCACGTTTGAGTGATGTAACCTTGACTGCTGTTGAATGTACCAATGATTTCTCTTATGCTACAGTTTATTATTCTTTATTGACTGAAGAGGGAAATAAAGAAAAAGAAGTAGCCGAAGGTTTAGAAAAAGCAAAGGGATTAATGAGACACTTATTAGGCCAAGAATTGACTGTTTATAAAGTGCCTGAATTAATCTTTAAGAGAGATACTTCGGTACAATACGGTAGTAAAATTGATAAATTAATTGCTCAACTAAAAAAGCAAGAAAATGACAGATAAAAAAGCGCCCTAGGGCGCTTTTATTGTAGGTGGAAATATGATAAATGGAATTTTAGTGATTAATAAAAGTAAGGGTATGACGAGTGGAGATGTTGTCTATAAATTAAGAAAAATTTTAAAAACCAGAAAAATTGGTCATGCTGGGACGCTTGATCCAGAAGTAGAGGGAGTCTTGCCGATTGCAATTGGACAGGCAACTAAATTAATTGAATTAATGCATGAAAGACCAAAATCATATACTGGTAGAGGGTTATTAGGCTTTTCTACTGATAGTTATGATACAGAAGGAAAGGTTTTGCAAAGAAAAGCTGTATCTGAAAAAATTCCTTTAGAAGAAATTCAAAAAGGGATGAATAGCTTTTTAGGCAAAATAGATCAAGTCCCACCAATTTATTCTGCAGTCAAAGTAAATGGAAAACGACTTTATGAGTATGCAAGAGAAGGGATTCAAGTAACTCGACCTGTAAGAAGTGTAGAGATTTTTAAATATAAGCTACTAGAACCTGTTAATTACCAAAATGAACAAGAAGAATTTGGCTTTAACATTGAGTGTTCCAAAGGAACGTATGTAAGAAGCTTAGTAAATGATTTGGGTGAAAAATTAGGTTACCCAGCAGTTATGACATATTTACAAAGAACTAGTAGTTCGGGTTTTAATTTAGAGAAAGCAGTGAAGCTAGAAGAATTAGAAGCCAATCCTGAATTAGTTCTTAAATATATTTTGCCAATTGATTCATTCTTTGCTGATTATGAAACAATTGATATGAGCGAACAAATTTGGAAGAAAGTTAAAAATGGGAATGCGATTTCATTAAGAAATGATGCAAAAAAGATCGCTTTACGCTACAATAAAAAAGTCAAAGCAATTTATGAATTGAAATCGCATACATATAGACCATATTTAATGCTTTTACAAAATGAATAATAGTAGAAGGAATCAATTTTGGAAATAATTCATCTTAGTTATCCTATTAAAAAAGAATTAACTCGCACTCATGTAGTTTTGGCTTTGGGGTTTTTTGATGGGGTACATATTGGACATCAAAAATTAATTAAACGCGCTCAAGAAGTAGCAAAGAAAAAAAGTTTACCTTTAATGGTATTGACTTTTGATCGCCATCCTAAAGAAATCTATTTAGGTAGAACGGATTTTGAATATTTGGATAATCTTCCTGAAAAAGCTGAAAAAATGGAAAAATTGGGAGTTGACTATCTTGCTGTTGCTCCATTTACAGAGGGCTTTAGTAAGTTAAGTCCACAAGAATTTGTCGATCAAGTTATCATAAAATTAAAAGCAGATGCGGTAGTAGCTGGATTTGATTATACTTATGGGCCAAAAGATATTGCTAATATGGAAAATCTACCATATTTTGCAAAAAATAGATTTGAAATTGTTATTTTGCCTGAACAAACTAGTGGTGGTTGCAAAATAGGTTCAACTGCAATTAGACAAGCAATTCGCAATGGAAATTTAGAATTAGCTACTAATTTGTTAGGAAGTCACTATATAATGTCAGGAATTGTTGGACATGGTTTACGCAATGGGCATAAACTTGGCTTCCCGACAGTTAATTTGGTTTTAAATGATCGCAAAGTTATTCCTAAAATTGGAGTTTATGCAACAAGAACTTTGGTTCATGGCAAGTGGTATGATTCAATGACTAGTGTTGGCTATAACGTAACAATCCAAACTGGTAAAAAAATTTACATAGAGTCACATTTATTTGATTTTGATGAAGATATTTATGATGAAGAAATAAGTATTGAATGGTATCACTATACTAGAGGCGAAATAAAATTTTCTAGTTTAGATGAATTAAAAGAGCAACTTATTAAAGACGAGAAAGAAATTCGGAAATACTTTAAGAATATAAAGAACTAGGTAACTAGTTCTTTTTTTGCATAAAAAATTAGCAAAGGACTTGCATTAGTGCTAATTTATTAGTATATTATTCATGTTAGCACCTGAGAGTTATGAGTGCTAATTAAGAGGTCGAGAATATGTTAACCGAACGTCAAGAGCTTATTTTGAAAACAATCATTAAGGACTTCACGCAGACGCATGAGCCCGTAGGCTCCAAAACTGTGATGAGTCAACTGCCAATGAAGGTTTCTAGTGCAACCATTAGAAATGAAATGGCGGTGTTAGAAGAACAAGGTCTTATTGAAAAGACACATTCTTCAAGTGGTCGTATTCCATCAAGTGATGGTTATCGCTACTACCTTGATCATTTAGTTGAACCATTACAACTACCTGAGTCTGTTTATAATCAAATTGTTTGCCAATTGGATCGTCCATTTCATCAAGTGAATGAAATTGTGCAAGAAGCAGCTAAGATTTTGTCAGATTTGACAAATTATACTGCTTTTGCAGAAGGGCCAGAATCCAGACATGTTTTAATAACTGGTTTTAGGATTGTCCCTTTATCTAATCGACAAGTTATGGCAATTTTGGTTACAAATAATGGAAATGTTCAAAGCCAAGTCTATTCTCTACCAAGATTTACTAATGGTGAAGAAATAGAAAAGGCTGTTCGTTTAATAAATGATGAATTGGTTGGTAAAAGCTTATCAGCTGTTTCACCAGAAATGCTTAGTGAGTTAGTGAGTCACCAATTAGGTGGCAATGCTGATGATTTATTAAGTTTGCTAGCAGACGTCTTGAAAGATGCGGCTAGTGAACAGATGTATGTTGATGGTCAAATAAATCTTTTGAATAATGCTACAGGCAATGTTCAAGACATTCGATCTTTGTATGAAATGTTTGATCAAAATGACATGATTAGTAGCTTATTGAGTTTTGAAGGTGATGATTCTGATGAGCATTTTCCAGTTCAAGTTAAATTGGGTTCAGAACTTCCAAGTGATTTACTAAAAAATTATAGTTTACTTACAGCAAGCTATAGTGTTGGAAGTCATGGCAGAGGCACAATTGCCTTATTGGGACCAACGAATATGCCTTATTCACAAATGATTGGTTTAATGGAATATTTCAGACAGGAATTAGCGAAGAAACTACTCGATTATTACGGAAAATTTCAGTAAAGGAGGGAAGGTCTTGAGTAAAAAAGAATTTCCAAGTGAAAAAGACCTTGATCAAAAGCCTAAAGAAGATTTAAAGCATAAGGAAACAAAAATAACTTCTTCTAAGGCTGATAAAGATACCCAAAAAGTTGGGGAAGATCTTGCTAAAGAAATTGAGCAATTAAAAGCTGCAAAAGCTGAACTTGAAGATAAATATCTACGAAGTGAAGCTGAAATTCAAAATATGCAAAATCGCTACAATAAAGAACGTGCGCAACTTATTAAATATGAATCCCAATCTTTAGCAAAGGATATTTTACCAGCAGTTGATAATTTGCAAAGGGCTTTAAGTGTAAAAGTAGATGATGAAGCTTCTAAACAATTAAAAAAGGGTGTTGAAATGACCTTAGATGCTATGGTTAAGGCAATGGCTGATCATGGTATTACTGAAATTAAGGCTGAAGGTGCAAAATTTGATCCTAATTTGCATCAAGCTGTTCAAACAACAGTTGCAGAAAATGATGAACAAAAAGATCACGTTGTTCAAGTTTTGCAAGCGGGCTATCAATATAAAGATCGGACTTTACGTCCAGCAATGGTTATTGTTGCCCAATAATTAATTAAGCTTATTTAAAAAATAAAAAGAAATAAGAAAGGACTTTTTGATATGTCAAAAGTTATTGGTATTGACTTAGGGACTACTAACTCAGCAGTTGCTGTTTTGGAAGGTAAAGAACCAAAGATTATTACTAACCCTGAAGGTAACAGAACTACACCATCTGTAGTTGCTTTCAAGGATGGAGAAATTCAAGTTGGTGAAGTAGCAAAGCGTCAAGCAATCACTAACCCAAATACTATTGTGTCAATTAAGCGTCACATGGGTGAAGCAGGATACAAGGTTAAGGTTGGCGACAAGAGCTATACTCCACAAGAAATTTCTGCGATGATTTTGCAATACATCAAGAAGTTCTCAGAAGATTATCTTGGTGAAGAAGTAAAGGATGCAGTTATTACTGTTCCTGCATACTTCAATGACTCACAACGTCAAGCAACTAAGGATGCTGGTAAGATTGCAGGATTAAATGTTCAAAGAATTATTAATGAACCTACTGCATCTTCACTTGCTTATGGTCTTGATAAAGATGAAGAAGATGAAAAGATTTTAGTATACGACCTTGGTGGTGGTACTTTCGACGTTTCCGTTTTGGAATTAGGTGACGGCGTCTTCCAAGTACTTTCTACTAATGGTGATACTCACCTTGGTGGTGATGATTTCGACCAAAAGATTATGAATTGGTTGATTGAAAACTTCAAGGCTGATAATGGTGTAGACTTATCTAAGGATAAGATGGCACTTCAAAGATTAAAGGATGCTGCTGAAAAAGCTAAGAAGGACTTATCAGGTGTAAGTTCAACTCATATATCACTTCCATTTATTTCTGCAGGTGAAAGTGGTCCACTTCACTTGGAAGCTGATTTAACTCGTGCTAAATTTGATGAATTAACTCATGACTTAGTTGAAAGAACTAAGATTCCATTTGATAATGCGTTGAAAGATGCTGGCTTAACTGTTAACGATATTGATAAAGTTATTTTAAACGGTGGTTCAACTCGTATTCCAGCTGTTCAAGAAGCAGTTAAGAAGTGGAGTGGCAAAGAACCTGACCACTCAATCAACCCTGATGAAGCTGTTGCCTTAGGTGCAGCTGTTCAAGGTGGTGTTATTTCAGGTGATGTTAAGGATGTTGTTTTACTTGATGTAACTCCTTTATCACTTGGAATTGAAACCATGGGTGGAGTCTTCACTAAGTTAATTGATAGAAACACTACTATTCCAACTTCAAAAAGCCAAATCTTCTCAACTGCTGCAGATAATCAACCAGCTGTAGATATTCACGTTTTGCAAGGTGAACGTCCAATGGCAGCTGATAACAAGACATTAGGTAGATTTGAGTTAACTGATATCCCAGCTGCACCACGTGGTGTGCCACAAATTCAAGTTACCTTCGACATTGACAAGAACGGTATCGTAAATGTTTCTGCTAAGGACATGGGTACTGGTAAGGAACAAAAGATTACTATCAAGTCATCATCAGGTTTATCCGACGAAGAAATCAAGCGTATGCAAAAAGAAGCAGAAGAACACGCTGATGAGGATAAAAAGAAGAAAGAAGAAGCAGACTTACGTAATGAAGTAGATTCATTAATCTTCACTACTGAAAAGACTTTGAAAGAAGTTGGCGACAAGGTTCCTGCAGATGAAGTATCTAAAGTTAAGGATGCTTTGGAAGCACTTAAGAAAGCTCAAAAAGATAACAACTTAGATGAAATGAAAGAAAAGAAGGACGCTTTATCTAAGGTTGCACAAGATTTAGCAGTTAAGTTGTATCAAGCCAATGGTGCTCAAGGTCAAGCAGGCCAAGCTGGTCCAAACCCATCAGATAATAATGATGGCAATAATGGAGATACTGTCAATGGTGACTTTAAAAAAGTAAACCCTGACAAGTAATGCTATAATGGTTGAAAGTTAAGGACTAATTTTAGTCCTTTTCTTTTATCAAAGATAAGGAGCGTTAGAAAATGGCGACAAGTCGCGATTACTATGACATTCTGGGATTGGATAAAAATGCGAGTGAGCAAGATATCCAGAGAGCTTACCGGAAGTTATCCAAAAAATATCACCCAGATATTAATAAAGCACCAGACGCAGAAGAAAAATTTAAAGAAGTTAACGAAGCTTATGAAGTATTACATGATAAGCAAAAACGCGCACAATATGATCAATTTGGCCAAGCTGGTGTAAATGGTCAGGCCGGATATGGTGCTGGTAATGGTCAATATGGTGATTTCAGTAACTTTAGTGGTTTTGGCGATATTTTTAGTGATATTTTTGGTGGAGCTAGTCAAAGACATGTTGATCCAACAGCCCCTGTTAAAGGTGACGATTTAGACTATACAATGACAATTGACTTCATGGATGCCATTAAAGGTAAGACTTCTAACGTAACTTACACTAGAAGTGAAACTTGCGAAGTTTGTCATGGTACTGGGGCAGAGAAGGGAACCCATCCGATTACTTGTGACAAGTGTCATGGTAGTGGATATATGACAGTTACTCAACAATCCATGCTTGGTGTAATTCAAAGACAGACTTTATGTGATAAGTGTCATGGAAAAGGTGTTATTATTGAACATCCTTGTGCTACTTGTCATGGTGCAGGTCATACTGATAAAAAGCAAACTCTTGAAGTTAAGATCCCTGCTGGGATTGACAATGGTCAACAAATTCGATTGAGTGGTCAAGGTGAAGCTGGGAAAAATGGTGGACCTTATGGTGACTTATACATTGTCTTTCGAATTAGACCAAGTAAAGACTTCACTCGTCGTGGTAACACAATTTATACAACTGTTCCAATTTCATTTGCTCAAGCAACTTTGGGTGATGAAATTAAAATTAAGACTGTTAATGGCGAAACTAGTCTGAAAATCCCTGCTGGCACTCAACCTGGTGCTAAGTTCACTATTCGTGGAGAAGGTGTACCTTATCTTCGTGGAGATGGCAAAGGTGACCAGATCTCAACTGTTGAAGTAGTAATCCCTAAGTCAATTAACGACAAACAAAAACAAGCCTTGGTTGATTTCGTTAAAGCTGGCGGAGACTCAATAACTCCGCAGGAAAAAAACTTCTTTGAACGATTAAAAGACAAATTAGGCTAAATTATGAATTAGTAAAAAGAGCTGTAAGGCTCTTTTTTTGTTAGCATTGACTATAAAACTTAATATTATTTTACTTGAATTAATATATAGCTAAATATTAGTGAGATTTTCTCTTTTTATTTGTCCCTTAATGCCTATTTGCTATAATAGGAATAGACTAAAAAGGATGGAACTATATGGACCTCAAAAAACTTAAAGATTATCAAAAACACATTCGTAATTTTTCAATCGTTGCCCATATTGACCATGGTAAATCAACGATTGCTGATAGAATTTTGGAATTAACTGATACTGTTGCTCAAAGACAACTGAAAAGTCAAATGCTTGATGATATGCCTTTAGAGCGTCAAAGAGGTATTACTATTAAGTTAAACTCAGTTGAAGTAAAGTATCATGCTAAAGATGGCGAAGACTATATTTTTCACTTGATTGATACCCCAGGACACGTTGATTTTTCATATGAAGTATCACGTTCGCTTGCCGCATGCGAAGGGGCTTTGTTAGTAGTTGATGCTTCTCAAGGTGTACAGGCTCAAACTTTGGCTAACACTTATTTAGCAATTGATGATGATTTAGAAATTTTGCCTGTTATCAATAAAATAGATTTACCATCTGCAGACCCTGAAAACGCCAAAATGGAAATTGAAGAAATGTTAGGTCTTGATGCTAGTGATGCAGTTGAAGTTTCTGGTAAAACTGGATTAGGAATTCCAGAGTTGCTTGAGCGAATTGTAACTGACATTCCGGCACCACAGGGAGATTTGGAAGCACCTCTTAAGGCTTTGATTTTTGATTCTAAATATGATGATTACCGTGGGGTTGTTTTAGCTGTTCGAATTGAAGATGGAATGGTAAAGCCTGGAGACGAAATTGAAATTATGAATACTCACAAAAAGTATGAAGTTACTGAAGTGGGTGTTTCTAACCCTCATCCTGTAAAAAAAGATATGCTTGTTGCAGGAGATGTAGGTTATTTAACAGCTAATATTAAATCCGTTCGTGAAACTAGAGTTGGGGATACAATTACATCAGCAAAAAAGCCGACTGAAGAAGCATTACCAGGTTATCGACAAATTCCTCCAATGGTTTTCAGTGGGATGTATCCAGTTGATAATAGCAAATATGACGACTTGAAAGAAGCCTTAGAAAAGTTGCAATTAAATGATGCTGCACTTGAATTTGAACCTGAAACTTCAACTGCGTTAGGATTTGGTTTTAGATGTGGATTTTTAGGTTTGCTTCATATGGACGTGGTGCAAGAAAGATTAGAGCAAGAATTTGATCTTGATTTAATTATGACGGCTCCATCTACTGATTATCATGCGATAATGAACGATGGAACTACCAAGGTGATTGATAATCCTTCAGATTTACCAGATGCGGGTGAATATAAGGAAGTTCAAGAGCCATATGTTAAAGCTGAAATAATGGTTCCTAATGATTTTGTAGGTCCTGTAATGGAATTGTGTCAAAGAAAACGTGGCGAATTTCAAACGATGGACTATTTAGATAAATATCGAGTAAATGTTATTTATCATATTCCTTTAGCTGAAATAATTTTTGACTTTTTCGATGATCTTAAATCCTCAACTAAGGGGTATGCATCGCTTGATTATGAAATCATTGGCTATCGCGCAACTGATTTAGTAAAAATTGATGTCTTACTCAATAAAGAGCCAATTGATGCGTTAAGCTTTATTGCACACAGATCTGATGCACAGGCTCGTGCTCGCCAAATGACTTCATTATTGAAAAAGCTTATTCCTCGTCAGAATTTTGAAGTTGACATTCAGGGAGCTATTGGTGCAAAAATCATTTCACGTGCAACGATTAAACCATATCGTAAAGACGTTACAGCTCGGATTCATACTGGTGATCCGGATCGACGTGCAAAATTGCTTGATAAGCAAAAGCGTGGTAAGAAACGGATGAAGGCGGTTGGAAAAGTAGAAGTTCCACAGGATGCTTTCATGGCAGTTTTGAAAATGAATGATGACGATATCAAGGGAAAGTAAAATGACGGATGACAATAAACAAAAATTAAGTAAGAAATCTAAAACTAGCAAGAAAACAATTTTATTAAGAGTTTTAGCAGTTATTTTATTCATTGTTGGTATTATTTTGGTCTTTAATGGTCCAATTCAAGAGTATTTTGTTAAACAAAACCAAACTTCAACCTTGCAAGGACTAACGAAAAAAACAGTAGCAGCTAATCAAAAGAAAAAAGGAATGTTTGATTATAGCAAGGTACAGGATATTGATATTGCCAAGGTTACGCGTTCACGTGTAAAAAATACCGCTAATGCTATAGGTGCAATTGCGATTCCAAAAGTTAATCTATATTTGCCAATTTTGCTAGGATTAAGTGATGATTCATTGTCTACTGGTGCTGGTACAATGAGAGAAGATCAAGTGATGGGAAAAGGAAATTATCCATTAGCTGGTCACTATATGACTGCCAAAGGTGTTTTATTTTCACCAATTGAAGATACCAAAATTGGTCAAAAGGTATATTTAACTGACTTAAAGAAAGTTTATGTTTATAGAATTTACATGAAGCGAGTTGTAGATCCAACCGCTGTTTGGTTAGTCAATAATACCAAAAGTAATATCGTAACATTAATCACATGTGCTGACGGTGGTATAAATCGTTGGGCCGTTCGTGGTAAATTAATCCAGACCAAAAAAGCAACAACTAAGAACTTGAGTGTATTTAAATTAAAATAATGACTTGGAAAAAAAGAGAAGCAACAGAATTATCGAGTGAATTAATAGAAAAATATCAACTTAGCCCACTTACGGCTAAGTTATTTTCTTTGCGTGAAATTAACACAGATGAGAAATTAAATTATTGGCTTAATAGTACAGAGGAAGATTTTGCAGATCCATATTTAATGCATGGGATGCAAGAAACCGTTGATCGCATTAATCAAGCAATTGATAATTTTGAAAAAATTACAATTTATGGTGATTATGATGCAGATGGTATTACTGCTACAACAATTATGTATGAAACCCTAGCAATTTTAGGAGCAGATGTCCATTACTTTATTCCTGATCGTTTTAAAGATGGATATGGACCAAGTATGAAACGTTATCAACAAATCGTTGCAGATGGGACTAAATTAATTATTACCGTTGATAATGGTGTAACAGGGATTGAAGAAGTGAGGTATGCTCAAGATAATGGGTGTGATGTTATCGTGACAGACCATCATAGTTTTCAAGAGCAAATGCCTGAGGCAAAAGCAATAGTTCACTGTAATTATCCAAATCAAAAATATCCATTTGATGATTATTGTGGTGCTGGGGTTGCTTACACAATATGCCGCGCCTTAATGGAAGATACTATGCCTGAACTAATAGAATTAGCGATGATTGGGACAATAGGTGATATGGTGAAAGTATCTGGAGAAGGCCATATTATTGTTAAGCGTGGTTTAGAATTGCTAAATCATACGCAACGACCAGGATTACGCGCTTTAATTAAAGAAGCAGGGCTTGAGTTAGGGAATATTGATGAAACAGATACTGGCTTTCAAATTGCTCCAAGATTAAATGCAACAGGTAGATTAGCAAGTGCAAGATTAGCTGTTGATTTACTTTTATCAGACGACTTAGAGGAAGCCCAAAAATTAGCCAAAAAAGTTGAAGAATTAAATAATGAACGTAAAGAATTGACCCAAAAAGTATATGAGTCTGCTTTAAATCAAATAAAGAAATTTGGATACAATAGCCAAAATACTTTAGTTTTATATGATTCTAGCTGGCACGAAGGGGTTTTGGGTTTAGTAGCGAATAAAATAGTAGAAAAAGTTCATAAACCAACAATTTTACTCACTAAAAATGAAGATGGCTTAGTCAAAGGATCTGGAAGAAGTAATGCAGGTTTTAATTTATTTGAGGCCTTATTTAAATTAAAAGATTCTTTATTTGAAAATTTTGGTGGACATGATTTTGCTTGTGGTCTGTCACTAAAAGAAGATAAGATTAATTCTTTGCGGAAAGCATTTGAAAATAGTTATCAAGCTAGTTCGAATAATGCTATTGATTATTATGATTTGGATTTAGATACCAATAGTGTTGATTTATCAATTTTAGATGATATGAAAAAAGTTGGACCTTTTGGAACAGATAATCCAGAGCCGGTATATTGCGTTAAGGAACCAGAAATTTCTTCTTTATTTGTAATTGGAAAAGATAAAAACCACTTAAAATTTAATGTTGGCAACTTGAAAATAATAGGTTTTAATATGGCCTATTTGACTCAGAACTTGTTACCATATGTTACAGCAATTTATTTGAACATTAGTAAAAATATGTGGCAAAAGAAGCTTTCTCTGCAGGGGCAACTGAAATCAATAGATTTTGGTGTACCAAGTTTTTCTTTAGGCAAGAATAAGGCAATAGATTTTCGAAGACAAAGGCATATTTTAGGTTTTGCGGATCGGTTTGTTTTGTTTGATGAACATAATTTAAATAAGGCAGTTGGTCAGTTGGGAATTGACCAAGATAAAATTATTTTGGCAAAAGATTATGAAGGAAGCGGAGAGATTGTTACTTTGCTTGATGCGCCACATAATCGTCAGGAATTGGATCAAGTTCTAAAAAACGAATATCAGCAATTATATTTACGATTTATGATAGATCAATTACCAATTTCGATGATGCCTAGTCGAACAGAGTTTGCTAAAACATTAAAATATGTTTATTCACACCCCAATCTTAAACCAGAAGATTATCGGCTTGTAGCACCATATCTTGGTCTTGATGGAGATAGTATTTACTTTATTTTGAGGGTGTTTTTAGAGCTAGAGTTTGTTAAAATGGATAAGGCAGAACTTGTTCCAAATAAGGTGGCTAATCATAAAAAATTAACTGATTCGCGCTATTTCTTAGGGACGCAGTCACAGCTGAATTTTGTAACAAGTTTGAGAACCATGCCGTCTAGTCAATTGCTAGCGTATGTTAACCAGCATTTAAAATAACGGAGGTCGTTATCAACATGACAGTTGATTTTAAGAAGTATATTGCAAGCGTGCAGGATTTTCCTAATAAGGGAATTGTTTTTCGGGATATCACTCCTATCTTGTCTGATGGTGAAATCTTTAGAGCTGCAACTCATGAATTAGCAGAATATGCCAAAAAACGTGGTGCAGACGTAATTGTTGGACCAGAAGCACGTGGTTTTATTGTGGGATGTCCAGTTGCTACTGAATTAGGAGTAGGATTTGTTCCTGCAAGAAAGCCTCACAAATTACCTCGTGAAGTTGAAAGAGCATCATATGATTTAGAATATGGTTCAAATAGTTTAGAAATGCATAAAGATGCTATTAAACCAGGTCAAAAAGTTGTTATTTGTGATGACTTGATGGCAACAGCTGGAACTTTACATGCTGCTATTGAATTGATTGAACGGCTTGGTGGAGAAGTAGTTGGTGCAGCTTTTTATGTTGAATTACCTGATTTAAAGGGTAGAGAAAAGTTGCCAAATATTGATATCTTTTCACTTGTTCAATACCATGGTGCTTAATTATATTGAATAAGAAAAAGCTCACTTCATTTGAAGTGAGCTTTTTGCATATCAGAATTATCTATTTTTCATAATAGGCTGATAAATTAAGTCAATTATTATTGCGCTTATTAGAGAAACGATAATAACTAAGCCAAGATTAATTATCGAAATCTGTGTCATTGCAATTCCAAGTAACGCTAATGCAAAGGTTAAGGCTACATCAATAATTTGAACTGTACCTACTAAACGGGATGGATGTGATTGCCAGAAGTAAGTTTTGGTTCTAGTTATTAATACGATTAACATCGCACTTAACACGCAGTATACGTAAACCATTGTTCCAACTTGACCTTGCGTGAAACCTAGTTTATTGTTCATAAACCAAACAAATAAACAACCAATTAATGTCCAACCAGAAGCCAGTGACATTGAAACTTTTGCCATTCGGTCTATGTTCCAATTTTCAGGTTTATAAGTAATATGGGTATTGTCTGTTCCAATCATCATAGTAACCATATTATTCATAATAGTGTAAATAACCATCGCATTTAAGGCCATTGGTAGATATCCAAATAAAAGATATCCAAAGGTTAAAATCATTGTTAACTCAGCAGTTCTTGATAACTTAGTTAATGACCAAGTCGTCATCCTTTGGTAAACTCTGTGACCAGCATCTAAGATTTTAACAATTGGCATTAAACCATCATCAAGTAATACCATCTTACCGCTTCGCTTAGCAACATCGGCAGCGTTAGCTACAGCAATACCAACTTCTGCTTGTTTTAAAGCAGGAGCGTCGTTGACACCATCACCAGTCATTCCAACGATAAAGCCTTTTTCTTGGAAGAATTTGACCATTTTAAGCTTGTCTTCTGGTAAAACATCAGCAATTCCTGCAAGAGAATCTAAGTCTGTTTGTTCATTAAAGTCATGAATAGAAATTACATTTCCAGTTAATGAAACTTGTTTTGCTACAGCTGCGGCAGTTCGTTGATTATCACCAGTTAACATTATTGGTCGAATACCACGCTTTTTGAGTTCTGCCAAAGCAGCTTTAGAATCACTTCTTACTTTATCTTGCAATATAAAGACCGCAGCTAACTTATTGTCAATTAGCAATGCAACAGAACGGCCAGCTGTAAAATCGATGTCTTTAATTTTTTCATTGGCATTAGTATCAATTAAAGATAATTGTTTAAATGAGCCAAGTTTTAAATTTTGACCATTTACAACTGCTTCAGAATATCCAGTATCAGAAGTAAATGGGACAAATTTTTCTGGAGTTAGAGAAGTAAGGCCTTTTTGTTCTGAATATTCAATAATTGCAGCATCAATTATTGAGGTGTTACGTTTATCAGTGGCAGCTTCAGCAAATTGTAAAACTTCAGAATCTGATAATGAACTCAAGTTAGTCAAACTAGACACAGCTGTTTTATTTTCAGTAATTGTGCCAGTTTTATCTAATAAAATTAAATTTAGGTTGGCAGCATCTTGAATTCCTGTTAAATCAGAAGTTAAGACGCCTTCTTTACTTAAACGCTTGGCTTCAAATGAATTAGAAATTGCAAACGTTGATGGCATAGCAACTGGAATTGAAGCAATGAACATCATAGCAAGGAAAGGTAGCATTTGGATTACTCCGTGAATACCTTCTCCGCGCATAAAAGCAGCAATAATGATAATAATTGTCAGAGTCAAACTAAGCATACAAAGGTAAAAAATAATCTTAGTTAACAATTGTTGTAAGTGTCCTGGAGCAGCTGATTGATTAATCAGATTAATAGTTTTACCTGAACGGGAATTAGCACCAGTTGCTGTGACAATTGCTAAACCAGAACCATCTACAACAGTTGTTCCAGCATAAGCAGTATCATTTAATTGCTTATTAACTGGTGCGGATTCACCAGTTATAGAGCTTTCATCGCAAGTGATTTTACCATCTTTTAAACTAACATCGGCAGCTAAAACATCTCCGCGCTTTAAATTTATTAAATCTCCAACAACTAATTGTTTGGAATTTAATTTAATCCACTTACCATCACGTTCTACAGCTACAGTAGGGGTTAGCTCATGAGAAATATCATTTAAAACTCTGCGAGACTTTTTCTTTTGAGTAGCTCCATTGTATGCTGCAAATAACAGCATTAATAAGACGAATCCAGCTTGAATACCTTTTCCTAAAACTAATTCAAGTAGTAAAGCAGCCTCTAAAATCCAAGCAGATAGATTCCATAACTTAGATAAGAAAGCTTTCCAAAAATTAAATTCAGGTTCTGGTACTTCATTTGGACCATCCTTTTTCAGCCGTTTTTCTGCTTCAGCAGAAGTAAGGCCATGTAATTGTGTTTCCATACATTTCCCCCATGTCTACAATAGTTTCTTTAAAATAGTTTATCAAAAAAATAATCTAATTAACTATTTCGTTACTGAAAAATAAGAATTTAAATAAATTTCATGAACTGCCGCTAAAATTATGTTGCGCAAAATTTCTTTTTCTGTAGTTTGAGTTTTTCCAATATTATCAAGTTGAGTTTTTAACTGATAAACGTATTCTAAACAGTTAATACTTTCTTCTCTTAAATATTGATAAGCGACATCAATATTATAGCTGTTATCTTGCATTTTTATGGCAACCTTTAAATTATCAAGTGAAAGGACTGGCTTAGCAAATGCAATAAAAATTAGACGCGCAATTTGCTGTCGACTATAACGTTTCTTGATTGGTTTTTCAATGATTCCCTTTTTTACGTAGTTGCTAATCATAGAATTAGTTAAATATAGTTCAGAAAAGGGTGCTAAGCTTTGATTGATAAATTGGCAGGTTTGCTCAAGATATAGTCCGATATCGGGAATTTCACTAAAAGCGGGGAGTGAAAATTTTGCAACGTCAGATTGAATCTGGTTTAAGATTGATGAATTTTCCATAAATAACTCCTTTGACTTGACTTTTATATTTAATAAACATTATCATAGCACTATCGGTTATTAAAAAACTGATAAAGAGATTTTTATTAACGAAAGTAAACAAAAAAGAGAGAACTATGGAAGAAATTAAATTAATAGTTGATTCAAGTAGTAACTTGAAGTCAGATTCAAAAAGCAATTTAACGGTTGTACCATTAACAATTAATTTAGGTAATCAAACTTTTTTAGATAATGATCAAATGGATTATTCAGCTTTTTTAGATAAAATTTATGAAAATAAAGAAAAGTCAGGTACTTCATGTCCTAATTTGCAAGAATGGCTTGATGCTTTGGCTGGCAGTAAGAAGGCGATTATTTTAACAGTTACTAGTGGTTTAAGTGGTACATATTCATCCGCAAAACAGGCTGTAGAAATCTATCAAGAAGAAAATCCAGATAGTGAGGTTCTAGTACTTGATTCTAAATCAGCTGGACCAGAACTTAAATTATTGGTAGATAAATTAATAGAATTGGTTCAAAATACTAGTTTTAATTCTATTGGTGAAAGTATTAAAACTTATCAAGCTAGTACACACTTATTATTTAGTTTGGAATCACTTCATAATTTAGCAGTAAATGGCAGAATTAGTTCAGCAGCTGCTAGAATTGCTGGTATGTTACATATTCGGATGATTGGTGAGGCAAGTGCTGAGGGAACTCTTGAGCCTTTGGGTAAAGCGCGAGGGAGTAAGAAAACAGTTTTAGAGCTTTTTAAAAATATGGAAAAGCAAAATTATTCAGGTGGCAAAGTCTATATTGATCATGTTGATAATTTGAAGGATGCCGAAAGTTTAAAAGAAAAAATTAGTGAGAAGTATCCTGAAGCGCAAATAGAAATTGGCATTTGTCATGGTCTTTGTAGTTTTTATGCCGAAAAGGGTGGATTAATGGTTGGCTTTGAAAATTAAGCCGCCTTTTTTATTAATTAATAAAATAACTAAATAAATAACACTTGATAGTAAAACTATATCTATCATTGAAAAGAATAGCAAAATTCTATCAATATTTTACTTGTTTAAAATAAGAAAACTTGTTAAACTATACTATAGTTTCAAGAAAAACAGGCTTTTTAGCTTGAAAAATGAAACAATTTATTCTAGTTAGTTAAATAACAGTTTTTAAACGATGAGGTAAAAACTGGATTAATAGTCAAAATATTCATCATTAATCTTATTCATTGATGGAAAGAACTCCCACAACTCCAATTAGAAGCAATTATTCTACCCACACTAGCTCCCCCCCCTAATATGCTAGTATTTATTCGAAACATTTCTAATTTGTAGTTAGGCTTTTCTCCCACTAATTTAGTTTAACTACATTCTTTCCTAAAAGATTATTTTTACTATGAGGTACAGACTGCTAGATAAAAACCTAAAGAAAAAGCTCCGTTATTTAACGGAGCTTTTTTATTTAATATTTAAGCAATAAACGGCATTGTTAGCAGAAAACAAAAGATAGAAAGAGCAGTTGCGCCGACAATATCAGAAGGATAATGTGCTTTCAAAATAATTCTTGAAAAAACAACTAAACACCAAAGTGAAAATAAGACAAAGAATAAACTAACTCCGAGAATCCCGCCATAAATCTGCCAAATAATTAAGCTTAAACTAGTAATACTTAAAACATGACCACTAGGAAAAGAATATGATTGACGAGTGTTTTCACTAGGCCTTTTTCTTTTAATCGTATGCTTTAACAAAATACCTATAATATCTGTAATAGCCAAAGTAACTAAAACCCATATTGCTTTCTTTATTTCACCATTGAATAGTAAAACTGCTGCAAGCAAGGTGTCCCAAAAAGCTATTAGCTTTGGCTCATTTAAAAATTCAATTATTGACCAAAAACTACCTTGAACTGGGTGGATTAACCGTTGGTGCCAACTACTGTCGAGATGGCGAAACTTTTTTGAATTTTCAAGTTTATAAATCAAAATAAACAAAATCGTTGCACTCAATATAAGGGCAATTAACCAAGATAAATTCACGATAACTACCTCGCATTCATTTAGTTATTTTAACAGATATTAGAAAAAGAGGTATATTTTTTGTAAAAGTTTTAGACTTAAAAGTTATTTTTCGCTATAATGGAGTCTAGTCATGGAGTGTTGGCAGAGTGGTAATGCACCGGACTCGAAATCCGGCGAACCGATTTTTTCGGCGCGCAGGTTCAAATCCTGTACACTCCTTATATGGGACTAAGAATGTTGGTATATCAATGTTTTTAAGCTAAAAAGTGCTTTTTGAAAGAAAAAAACAAAAATAAAAGAAGCAATTAACTGCTAAATGTTCAATGTGTTTAGTACGTTAGCTGCTTCTTTTTATTTTTTAATATGAAAATTCAGTCTTAGTGTTGAAATATTTGTCAAAAGCTGTTCTTGAAACACTACTTTTACTTAATTTGTTAGCAGAACTAGTTGTTACTTTTTTACTATAGCTTCCATTTACAGTAATTTTATATTTACTGGTTCCTTTAACTAAGGTTTTACCAGCTGAATTGACAATAGTAACAGTTTTACCTGAATTATCAACAATTTTTGCACCTGCTTCAACATTTAAATTACTTACAGTTGAATTGCCAGTTACTACCCATTTGGAGCCTTTAGTAAGATTGATTGTAATTGGAGCAGAAGTTTTGCTAGAACTTGTTGCCTTGGAATTGGTTGTGATTGAAGTTTTACCAGTATAAGTTGAATTCTTTAACAAATAAAGCTTAAGACTAGAAATATTATCAACTGAGATGTTACCGTTCAATTTTTGCTTAATGCCAGTGAAAGTTACTTTACCACCATTTGAACCAGCACTGCCCCAAAAGTTTGAGTTATTACCTTCAATGGTTAATAAGTTCACTTTATTTGAATTGAAATTTAACTTAGTATTTTTGAGTACTACATTGGCGCTAGTGTTAGTAACATAAAACATTGCGCCAGAATCAATTGAAGTTGACAAGCTAGAATTTACAGCTTGAAATTTTGCGGATTCACTAGTTGAAGTATCAGCGTCACCTGACATTGACTGGTAGAGAATTACACCATTTTTAATTGGATCAGAGCCCGTTTTTTTGTTGTTAGTAGATGATAACTTAGAATTAGAAATATAAATGTTGTTGTAACCTTCCATACCAGCAATTTGAGAGCCAGTAGCGGTCCCAGTTACGTTATTTACTTCAATATTTCCAGTTGAATAAATTAATGGAGAGCCACTACCAGCGGTTTTTAGTTTAGAGTTAGTGACACTTACGTTTCCGCCTCCACGGTCAGTTGCTAAGGCTGCAGAATGATCTCCCTTAGTAGAAATGCTTAATTTATTGGCAATAATTGTACCACCATAAGTTGCATCTAAACCACGTGAATTGGCCGAACCAGTTGTTGTGATAGAGGTGTTATTTGCATAAATAGTTGCTTTATTTGAAGCAAAAATTCCATTAGCGCCAGTTGCATTACTTTTGATTTTTGAATTCTTAATATATGCAGTAGACTTTTTTCCAGTTGCTAGTAAGACAGAATTGGTTCCATAAAAGTTGTTATTATCATCATTAGATGAAGAACCTGTTTTGTTTAAGGTAACGCGATTTAAAGTTAATGTGCCGGCATTTTCTATTAACGCAACGTTTTTATCTTTGCTTGAACTAGATAAGGTTTTATTGAGTAATTTGCGACTAGTTGAATTTGCTAAGACTGAAGCGGATAAACTACCAGTATAATCATAACTTTGGGTATTAGCACCACCTTTTTTTGAACCAGAAGGCATTGAGGGTGGGGTAGTATTAGCAGCACTCACATTTTGATTAGTGATAATTGCTGTTTCACCAGCAATTGTTAATGCTATTAAAGGAATGCTAATGAGCTTTAATTTCTTTCTTTTCATAAGTGTAGAACTCCTTTCATTCACTGGCTATAATTTAACTGACAAATATGACTTTTCTTTGATGAAAAAAATAAGTTAGTGTTACCAATTTTAGAAAAAGTAAATGTTTTGATTGGAAAAATGAAATCATTTTATATAAAATGATAAAGATAAAAAATAAGTTAAATTGATTTGTGGGACGTGAAATTTTGATTGGTATTTTAATTAACGGATTGGCTGTAGTGATTGGAACAGCAATCGGATGTCTGTTTAAGCAGCATTTAAAAGAGAAATATATTGATGCTCTCTGGCTTGCTCTGGGCTTGGCCGCATTGGGAGTTGGAGTTAATACTGTGGTTAACTACATGAATAAGTCAAATTTCCCCCTCTTATTTGTTGTGAGCTTAACTTTAGGGGCTTTAATAGGTAAATTCTTTGAAGTTGACCAACATGTTGAAAGTTTACTTGAAACCAAGTTTACCAGTGAATTGGCAAAAGGTGTCGCAACCGCTACTTTTTTAGATTGTATTGGGGCACTTAGTTTATTGGGGCCAATAAATGCAGCTAAGACTGGTGATTTAACTTTTTTATTGACTAATGCATCTTTAACTTTTGTATGTGCTATTATTTTTGGTGCTAGTTTTGGTTGGGGGATGCTTTTGGAAACACCTATTTTATTAGGCTGGTTTTTCTTGATCTTTTGTCTTGTTAAAGTAGGCTTTGCAAATTTCTTTAGTATGGAATTAGTTAATGAGCTTTGTCTTGTTGGTGGCTTTCTGATTACAGCAAGTGGAATTAGCTTGTTAAAAATTCGTGAAATTAAAAGTTTGGATTTATTGCCAAGTTTATTGGTGCCTATTTTCTATTTTTTAGGTAAAATGATTTTTCATTATTAATAAACCTGAATTTGCTATAGACAAATAGATAACTTACAATAAGAAAAGAAATTTGCTGAATAAGTTACTAAGCTAACTTGTTCAGAGTGAGAGGATTTTTATGGATAAAAAAACTAGTTCTGCTCCGCAGTTAAAGCGTTCGATGTCTGCTGGGCATATGGAAATGATTTCCCTTGGTGGTGCAATTGGTGTTGGACTTTTTATGGGATCAACTTCAACTATCAAGTGGACAGGACCATCCGTTTTATTAGCATATATGTTTGTTGGATTAATTTTATACATTGTTATGCGAGCATTAGGTGAAATGCTCTATGTTAATCCAGGAACTGGTTCTTTTGCAGATTATGCAACTGAATATGTTCACCCAATGGCAGGGTATATGGCTGAATGGGCTAATGTTTTTGAATACATCGTTGTTGGAATGAGTGAGGTTGTTGCAGCAACTGAATATTTGAAATTTTGGTGGCCACAAGTAAATGTTTTTTGGTCTGGGGTAATTATCATTGCTTTCCTATTACTTGCAAATTTAGCAAGTGCGAAAGCTTATGCAAACTTAGAGTTTTGGTTTGCAATGATTAAAGTCGTTACTATTATTTTGATGATTATTTTAGGCTTTTTAGTAATTTTCTTTGGATTCGGTAATGGTGGACACCCAACTGGTTTTAGTAATTTGTGGAGTCATGGTGGCTTCTTTACTGGTGGTGTACAAGGCTTCTTTTTTTCAATGTCAATTATTGTTGGCTCTTATGAAGGAATTGAGTTACTTGGAATTAGTGCAGGTGAAGTTGAAAATCCACAAGAAGCTGTTGTTAAGAGTGTCAAGTCTGTTTTATTTAGAATTTTAATTTTCTATGTAGGGGCAATTTTTGTAATTGTAACAATTTATCCATGGAATCAGTTATCTAGTCTTGGTTCTCCATTTGTAACTACTTTTGCTAAGGTGGGAATTACTGCAGCTGCTTCAATTATTAACTTTGTTGTTTTAACAGCAGCTTTATCTGGTGCAAATAGTGGAATTTATTCTTCAAGTAGAATGTTATTCAAGTTAGCTCATGAAGGCGATGCACCTAAGGTGTTTGGCTATTTGTCAAAACATGTAGTTCCAAGTAGAGCAATTATGGGAATTTCTTCTGGTATTTTCTTAGGCTTTGTTTTGAATGTTTTTGCATCTCAATTTAGCAAATCAACTGAGGACTTATTTGTAATTGTATTTAGTTCATCAGTTCTTCCAGGTATGATACCTTGGTTTGTAATTTTGCTTGCAGAATTAAGATTCAGAAAAAATAATCCAGAACTATTGAAAGATCACCCATTTAAGTTGCCATTATATCCATATTCTAATTACTTTGCTTTTGCAATGTTACTTGTTATTGTTGGATTTATGTTTATTAATAGTGAAACGAGAGTTTCAGTTATAGCAGGATTGTTAGTTTTAATAGTGGCTGCTGTTGTATATGTTTTAAGACATGGATTAAAAGTGGGAGGAGATAGTCATGGCTGAAAATAAGGCTCCAAAGTTAAAGAGATCAATGACTGCCGGCCAAATGGAAATGATTTCCCTTGGTGGTGCAATTGGTGTTGGACTTTTTATGGGATCAACCTCAACCATTAAATGGACAGGACCTTCTGTGCTTTTGGCATATATTTTTGTTGGACTTATTCTTTATATTGTTATGAGAGCGTTAGGTGAAATGCTCTATGTTAACCCTGGAACAGGGTCATTTGCTGATTATGCAACTGAATATGTTCACCCATTAGCCGGAAATATGGCTGAATGGGCTGCGGTTTTTCAATATATCGTGGTTGGAATTAGTGAAGTTGTAGCGGCAACTGAATATTTGAAGTTTTGGTGGCCAAAAACTCCAGCTCTTTTAGTAGGGATAATTATTATAGGGTTCTTACTATTGGCGAATTTAGCAAGTGCCAAAGCTTATGCTAGTCTTGAATTTTGGTTTTCAATGATTAAAGTTGTAACGATTGTTTTGATGATTATCATTGGACTTTTAGTAATTTTGCTTGGGTTTGGTAATAATTGGAAACCTGTCGGCTTTAGCAACTTATGGAGTCACGGCGGCTTCTTTACTGGTGGTTTAAAGGGCTTCATTTTTTCAATGTCAATTATTGTTGGTTCATATCAAGGAATTGAATTAATTGGAATTAGTGCTGGTGAAGTTGCTAATCCTAAGCAAGCCGTTGTTAAAAGTGTTAAGTCCGTTCTATGGAGAATTCTGATTTTCTACGTTGGTGCGATTTTTGTTATTGTTTCAATCTATCCTTGGAATCAACTTTCAGCAATTGGCTCACCATTTGTGGAAACTTTTACTAAAGTAGGGATTACTGGTGCTGCTTCAATTATTAACTTTGTTGTTTTAACTGCTGCTTTATCAGGTGCCAATAGTGGGATATATTCTTCAAGTAGAATGCTCTTTAAATTAGCGAATGAGGGCGATGCTCCAAAGATTTTTGGACAGATTTCTAAGAAAATTGTTCCAAGTAAGGCTATTGTTGGGATTACTTCCGGAATTTTAATTGGATTTGTATTGAACTTTATTCTTTCAACTGTTAACAAAACAATGGATGAAATATTTGTTATTGTCTATAGTTCGTCAGTTTTACCAGGAATGGTGGCTTGGTTTGTAATTTTAATGGCTGAATATAAGTTTAGAAAAAATAATCCGGAAATTATGAAAGACCATCCATTCAAATTACCCTTATATCCGTACTCTAACTTTTTTGCTTTTGCTGTTTTAGTGTTAATTGTAATTTTTATGTTTTTAAATGATGAAACAAGAATTTCAGTTACAGTTGGTGCATTAGTATTATTAGCAAGTGCAACGGAATACTATTTCAGAAGAATGCATAAAAAGAATAAGTAAATAAAAGCCATCTCAATTAGAGATGGCTTTTTTATGCATTTTAGTTGTAGCTAACTAATCTTAATCTTGCTTTTTCCAAATTTCTTTAACAGCAGGGATGTTACCTAATTGCGTTAAGTTATCCTTATCCATCACAATTAAGTTATTTTCACCATTAGCTAAATCCTTGAAAGCAGCAATACTTTGATTCTTAAAGTAGTCTTCAGGGGCATTTGCTAAAGCAGCTTTCAGTTGTTCAATCCGGTATTTTTCTGCATCAGCTTGGGTTTTAATCGCTTCGGCTTGAGCTTTTGCCGTAGCAACTAAGGCATCATTTTTTGCCTTGGTGGTCAATTCGATATTTCGTGCTTCCCCTTCAGCTTTAGCAATTGTAGCAGTTTTTTCACGATCAGCTGTCAATTGCTTATCCATTGCACGTTGGATTTCTTTACTTGGAAGTAATTCATCAACGTTTACCCGAATTACTCGAATACCATAAACATTGGTCAAATCACCAATTGCTTCAGCAAGCTGGGCGTTAATTTGGCTAGTTGAACCTAAAGCATCATTTAAATCCATTCGACCAATGATATCACGCAAGTGTCCCCGAACTAGTTGCACCATTGACTCAACTGAATCGGTATTGTTGTAGAAATACTTGAATGAATCAGTTACTTGGTAATTCAAGGTTAAACTAGTTGAAACTTCAGCATTATCTTTGGTAATAATTGAATACTTACTAATTTCGAGTGGTTGAAGGGCTAATGACACTTTACGAATTCTCTGAACAAATGGAATAATAAAAATTAGTCCGGCTCTTTCAGTTTTAGAATATTTTCCCAAAGTCTCCACTAAACCTTCATAATTTTGTGGCACAATTGAACAAGAAAAGATAATTAATGCGACAATTATAATTGTAATTAATAGGGTTGAGATTGAAAATAGCATTTTTTATTCCTCCTTATGAGTATTTTATTATATTTGCTTTAATTTAGATATCAAATAGTCTGAAATATGATAAGCTAGAAACATTGTAAATATAAGGAGCGATTTTATGGCAGTTTTAGAGCAACCATACCTAGACTTATTAAAAAACATCATGGAAACTGGTCATGATAAAACTGATCGAACAGGAACAGGAACACGTTCAAGATTTGGCGCTCAAATGCGTTTCGATTTATCAGAAGGATTTCCTCTGTTAACAACAAAAAAAGTGCCATTTGGGTTAATTAAAAGCGAACTTCTTTGGTTTTTAAGAGGAGATACCAATATTAAGTTCTTATTAGAACACAATAATCATATTTGGGATGAATGGGCCTTTAAAAAGTGGGTTAATTCTGATGATTATCATGGTCCAGATATGACAGACTTTGGACTTAGAAGTCAGGCTGATAGTGAATTTAAAAAGCAATATGATGAACAAATGCAAATATTTACCAAGCGTATTTTAGAAGATGCAGATTTTGCTAAAAAATTTGGTAACTTGGGTGATGTTTATGGGGCACAATGGCGTCATTGGAAAAAAAGGTCTGGTGGTAGTATTGATCAAATTCAAGAAGTATTAAATCAATTAACTATCCATCCTGATTCTCGAAGAATGATTGTTTCAGCTTGGAATCCAGAAGATGTGCCAACTAGTGCTTTGCCACCATGTCATACATTATTCCAATTTTATGTTGCTGATAATAAGTTGAGTTTGCAGCTATATCAACGAAGTGGGGATATGTTTTTAGGTGTTCCGTTTAATATTGCATCTTATTCTTTACTCCTAAGCTTAGTTGCAAGACAAACAGGACTAGAAGTTGGCGAATTTGTTCATACACTTGGGGATGCACATATTTATAAAAATCACTTTGACCAAGTTGAAAAGCAATTATCGCGTGATCCTTTTGATAGTCCAAAGCTTTGGCTTAATCCAGCTAAAAAAGATATTTCTGATTTTGAAATGGAAGATATTAAGGTAGTAGACTATAAACATCATGGTGTTATTAAGGCACCAGTAGCTGTATAGGAGATAATAATGTTAAGTTTTGTATGGGCAGAAGATAATAAACATCAAATTGGTTATAAAGGACATCTCCCATGGCATTTACCAGCTGATTTAGCACATTTTAAAGAAAAAACTATGGGAAAAACGATGGTAATGGGAAAAAAGACTTTTCTTAGTTTGCCATTTGTTTTGCCCAAACGAAAGCACTTAGTATTAACTCATGATGAAGCACTAATTCAAAAATATAAAACTAATAATCAAGTAAATTTTGTCACTTCTATGGAACAGTTAAGGAAGTATTTATTAAGTCATAAAGAAGATGAAGTTGCGGTTATTGGTGGAGTAAGTGTTTTTGAGGGGTTAAAGGATATCGTAGATTGTCTTGAAAAGACAGAAATTGATGGAGAATTTAAAGCAGATACTATTATGCCCAAAATTGACTATTCAGCTTTTAAATTAATAAAAAAAGAAAGTTTTACTGCTGATAAAAAGAATCCATATGATTACAGCTTTTTAACTTATCTTAGAAAGTAGGAAGCAATATGAAAGAAAAAATTACTAGCTTAATCAAGTCTGATGATTTTCGCGAATTTGTGATTTATGGTTTTATCGGTGTTTTTGGCCTTTTTATTGATTTTGGCTTATTTTGGTTGTTAACCAAATTTACATCTTTACCAGTAGAAATTGCTAATTTTATTAGTTCAAGTTGTGCATTGGTTAATAACTTTTATATGAATACATATCTAAATTTCCATGTGCGTGATCATTTATTAAGCCGATTTATTAAATATTATATTATTGGTCAAATCACTACTTTGATTACAACTACTTGCTTGTTTATTTTTGTTACTTTAATGCATCAAAATGAAATGATTGTTAAGGTAATTTCAACGTTTTTAGCAACGATGTTACAATTTGTAGTTAATAAGGTATTTACTTTTAAAAAGAATGAATTATAAGAAGCTGTGATGAGCTTCTTTTTTTGATTATTGACGGAGATGGCTATGGATATTATGCTCATTTTATTGGTATAATTGAATAGTGAAATTTACTTAAAGAAGGATAAAAATGGATAAACTTTCAATTATTGTTCCTTGTTACAATGAGGAAGAATCAATTCCTTTATTTTATGAGGCAGTTCAAAAAGTCGTAACTAAAATGGACATTGAACCAGAATATTGGTTTGTAAACGATGGTTCTCATGATAATTCGCTTGCGGAAATGAGAGCTTTGCATGAAAAAGATGAAAAGCATGTCCACTATATTTCTTTTTCTAGAAATTTTGGTAAAGAAGCTGGCTTGCTTGCAGGTTTAGATGCTGCAACAGGTGATTATGTAGTTGTGATGGATGTTGATTTGCAAGATCCTCCGGAATTTCTACCAGAAATGTATAAGGAGTTACAGAGTGGTGAGTATGACTGTATCGGAACACGCCGAGTTGACCGAACAGGTGAAGCAAAGATCAAATCATTTTTAAGTGATATGTTCTATAAATGTATTAATAAAATTTCCAATACAGAAATTGTTCCAGGTGCACGTGATTTTAGAATGATGACTCGCCAAATGGTAGATGCAGTTCTTTCAATGAGAGAATATAGTAGATTTTCTAAAGGAATTTTCTCTTGGGTAGGATTTAAGACCAAATATCTTGATTACCATAATGTAGAAAGAGTCGCAGGAGAAAGCGATTGGTCTACTTGGCAATTATTTAAATATGCTATGGATGGAATTAGTGATTTTTCACAAGCACCTTTGAGTTTAGCTGTTTGGACTGGTTCAGTTACTTCAGCGATTTCTGTAATTAGTATAATTTTTGTTATTATTAGAAAGATTATGTCACCTATGAGTAGTATTTTTGGTTGGGCATCAATGGTTTCAATCATTTTATTCTTAGGTGGAATTCAATTGCTATGCATTGGGATTGTTGGCAAGTATATTGGCAGAATTTATTTACAAGTAAAACATCGTCCAATTTATATTGTTAAAGAGAAAAAATAACCAAAAGATTTCTTACTTTAAAGTGAGAAATCTTTTTATTTAACAAAGTATAAAATGCATATCGTTTGTAAAAAAATAAAAGCGGTTACAATAACTGTAGAGCCATAATATCATTTTGTAGTAAAGGAGTAGTATTATGAAAAAAATAACTGCTTTTTTAATTAGTTTGGTCATTTCTGCAGCTCTACTTTTTATTTTTAGAAGTAATATTTGGTTAGCAATTACTTTTACAGTATTTGTTGGAATATCAGTTGCAGGACTGTTTTCGTCTTTTGCTAAGTAAAGAAAAAGGTATTTAGTTGAGTATATAAATCTCATACTAAATACCTTTTTTATGCGGCACTACTCGTACCATCATTATAATTTAAATTATAGCCGGGTTGTACATTGAAAATATATACATTGAACCGTATCGTATTTTCCCCAGTAGATTGTGCTTCCATCTGAACTCCACGTGCAAGTAGTTCATTTCCTCTAAAAATTGGTGTTACACGATATCGAACAAAGTGGTTGCTAGACTCTTTTATATAGCCAGCAACTTCATTTTCATATTTCAGCATATCTGGATCATTTAGTTGGCGAGTGCCAGTAATTAAGTTTTTCCAATTGTTATTTTGACCGGTAAGTTGATAGCCGATTAAATGGCAACGATTATATAACCATCCACCACTAATTCTCTTATTGTGCCAGCCAGTTGGATTAACGTGTAGCGGTTCACGCTTGGCTTTTGGCATTAAACTTATATTGAGCAAAGCATTTGCAGATGTAGCTCGATTCAAATTATCTAAATCTCCATAGCTTTGCCAAGCCCCATTAGCTGTTGATAAATCCGATTTAGTAAATGAAGGATTGTTATTGTTTACGGTAATTACATCTTCACCATTATAATTTAAGCTTGCCAAGTTAGCATTGTTTTTTTCTGATTGAGGTAAATCAGTTGGGGATGCTTTCCCTAACTTTTTGAGGGCCTTTTTATAATCCTTGATTTGAGTTTTTAACTCTTGAATTTCATCAGATAGTTCAGCATTTTCATCAGACAGTTGTTCTGATTTTTTTACTTCACTTTTATCATATTTAACTTTAGTAATAACTTTTGGCTTTTGACTTTCTTGTACAGAACTAAGGTTGCCATTAATTCCAGCTCCAAAAAATAAAATGGTGAGTAAGATAGAAATTAATAATTTTTTATTTTTCATTATCTTTTAGCCCTTCTATATCCAGCTGCAATAGCTTCTTGTTCAGAATTAAAAAATACTGCATTTGCGCTATTCATGTTGTAACCAGCTTGACCAGGAACATGATAAATTTTAGAGCGTGCATTACCAACTATTCTTCCAGTAGTTGCAGTATTAAAATCGCCTTGATTGATCTTTGTTGTGCTTTGTCTTTGTTCTTGAGCCTTAGCCTGAGCAATTGAGCTACTTTCTGCTGCAGCTTTACTAGATTGAGTTTCTTTTGAACTTGCGATTGCTTCAGATTCTTCTTCAGCGCTAGAAACTTGTTCTTTTAGTTGATCTGCTTGTTTTTGTAAGCTAGACTTTTCAGCGTTTAAACTTTCATTAGTAGCCTTATTGCTGGAAAAATTATCTGCTTTAACCTTTTTCACAAGATAATGTGTTGCCGGTTTAGTGGTAGGGTGGGTAGTAACAGCCAACCCTAATGCTGAAATACTAAAAACCACCGCATAAATTCTAATAGAATGTGGTTGAGCTTTAAACAACCACTTTTTGGCTATGAAATAGCCAATAATGGACAAAAATATCCATAAGAAAAAATTTCCCATAATTAAACTCCCTTTTTTCTAAATTAAGCACAAAAATAATTTTCCCGAATTTTAGAAATTATTGCAATATTTTTTGGCAAAATAAAAAGGCCTCAAGGGCCTTTAAATATTTGATTATTTATTTTTTAATAAATCGCGAATTTCTCGTAAGTATTCTTGCTCTGGAGTGGGACCAGCTGGCTTTTGTTCTGGTTTGGGCATTAGCTTGTTAACACTCTTTACAATTAAGAATACTACAAATGCAATAATTAAGAAATTAATTATAGAATTGATAAAGCTACCAAATTTAAAACTAGCTCCGCCAACTTTCAGAATAAGGTTAGATAAATCAATTTTACCTAAAAATAATCCTAAAAATGGGTTTAATAAGTTAGTTACTAAGGAATTAACAATTGAAGTAAAAGCAGATCCAATAATAACACCAACAGCTAAGTCTAAAACATTTCCTCTTGAAATAAAATCTTTAAATTCTTTAATCATATATACCTCCTACTTTAAATATGATAGTCAAAATAAATTTATATTTCAAACAAATTTCGCTTGACACAATGAGAGAAACATTATAATCTAGTATCAACAAATTTAATTAATTAATCTTGATCTTGAATAGCAGAGTAGTTGAAGTAATTCATGATTTAGAGAGCTCCGTTAGGTGAAAGGGAGACTTGAATCTTTGATGAACATGGGCTAGGAATGATCACTAATGGCGATATTTAGTCATTAGCGGGGTTGCTCTCGTTAACAAAGCAAGGTATTTCTAGAGATACTTAGTGAGGTTTATTATGCAAGTAATAAACAAATTAAAGGTGGTAACACGAGCACTCGTCCTTTTAGGATGAGTGCTTTTTTGTTTGAAGAAAGAGGTTTTGTAAATGAGAAAAAAGCGGAGAAAGAATCGAATTATTGCTAGTGTATTTGCAATATTTTTACTAGTTGCAGGATATTTTAGTTTTGTATATCAGGCTCCAAAAGAAAGTAGTAAAACAGTCACTATTGGAGTTGTGGGCCAAACTAAAGAAGATGCCCAAATTTGGGATAGTGTAGCCAAAACTGCAAAAGCAAAATATGGAATTACCATTCAGATTAAGAATTTTACTGATTACAATCAACCAAATAAAGCCTTGTTAAATGGCGATATTGATTTAAATGCTTTTCAGCATTTTGCATTTTTAGATGCTTGGAATAAAGCAAATAAAGCTGATATCGTTTCAATTGGTAAAACTATCATTGCTCCGATTAGATTATACTCATTGAAATATAAATCAATTAACTCCTTACCTGATGGTGCAACTATTGCAGTACCTAATGATGCTTCAAACGAATCACGTGCGCTTTATGTTCTCAAAAATGCAGGGTTAATTAAACTCAAAAGTGGGAAGAAGATTGTTAGTGTAGCAGATATTACTTCCAATCCAAAGAACTTGCAAATTAAAGAAGTTGCGGCAGATCAAGCAGGAAGAATAATAAAATCTGTTGACGCTGCAGTAGTTAATAACTCATATGCTGCTCCAGCTGGTTTAGGCGATAAGCAAACAATTTATGTTGAACCAGTTAATAAAGATAGTGAGCAATGGATTAACTTGATTGCAGCAAGAAAGAATGATAAAAACAAGCAAATTTATCTTGATGTTGTTAAAGCTTACCAAACAAAGAAAACAAAAGAATTAGTTAAAAAATATTATGGAAATACTGAATTAACCGGTTGGGATATCAAAATTAAGTAGGAGGCAAATATGAGCATTATCGAATTAAATAATATCTCAGTTACCTTTAAGCAAAAGAAAGAAGTTGTTAAAGCTGTTGATGGTGTAACTTTAAAAATTCAAAAAGGTGATATTTTTGGAATTTTGGGTTTCTCTGGAGCAGGGAAGTCAACTTTAGTTAGAACAATAAACTTGCTACAAAAACCAAGTGCAGGTGATGTTGTAGTTCAAGGCACAACATTTGTTAAGAATGGCCAAGTTGCTATTTCTGGGAAAGAATTACAAAAGCATCGTCGAAAAATTGGTATGATTTTCCAAAGTTTTAATCTTTTAAATGAAACTAGTGTGCTAGAAAATGTTGCTTTTGCACTGCGACACAGTAACTTATCTGATGAAGAAATCGAAGAAAAAAGTTTACGTTTACTTGAACTAGTTGATTTAAAAGAAAAGGCTGACTTTTATCCCAGCCAATTATCTGGTGGGCAAAAACAACGTGTGGCTATTGCTCGTGCTTTAGCTAACGATCCAGAAATTTTATTATCTGATGAAGCTACAAGTGCTCTTGATCCACAAAATACTAACCAAATTTTAGATCTATTGAAAAAGTTAAACAAGGAACTTGGCTTAACTATTGTTTTAATTACGCACCAAATGGAAGCCGTAAAGAAAATTGCCAATCGTGTGGCGGTTATGGAACATGGACATTTAATTGAAGAAGGTAGTTTAAAACAAATCTTCTTAGAACCTAAGAAAGAATTAACTAGAAACTTTGTAGGTGGTTCTTCTGCTGCTATTTCAACTCTTAATAAGCTTAATTTGGATAAATTATCTGAAAATGAAGCAATTTATCAGCTTACATATTCTTTAAGTAACGTAACCAAGTCAATTATTATTGAATTGTATTCAAAACTTGGTGTTGAGGTAAGTATGCTTTATGGAAATGTAGAGCTTTTAAATGAAGAACCAATTGGTACGTTAGTTGTCTTATTAAAAGGTGATTTCGAAAAGCAAAAAGCTGCTCGAGAATTTCTAGCAAAAGAAAATGTTTTAGTAACAGAGCTTGATGAAAGGGGACAAATAAATGCTTAAATTATTACAACAATATTTACCAAATGTCTTTTCTTTAGGTTGGAGTGGGGATGCAGGTTGGGGAACTGCAATCTTTCAAACACTCTTTATGACATTTTGGTCAGCTATTTTTGGTGGTTTTTTAGGACTTATTTTTGGTGTGATTTTGGTTTTAACTGAAGAAGGTGGAATTTTAGCAAATAAATTTTGGTATAATTTGGCTGATAAAATTGTTTCAATCTTTAGAGCAATCCCATTTGTAATATTGCTGGCATTTATTGCACCAGTGACTCAAAAAATTGTTGGTACACAGATTGGTATAAAAGCCGCTCTTGTTCCATTGACTTTGGGAGTTTTCCCATTTTATGCACGACAAGTTCAAGTGGCTTTAAAAGGGATTGATCCAGGTAAGATTGAAGCTGCTTTATCACTGGGTGCTACAACTAAAGATATTATTTTTGAAATTTACTTAAAAGAAGCCAGAAGTGAATTAATTCGTGTTTCTACTGTAACTGTTATTTCGCTTATTGGATTAACTGCAATGGCTGGAGCTGTAGGCGCTGGAGGATTAGGTAATACAGCAATTTCATATGGTTATAACCGCTTCAATAATGATGTTACTTTGGTAGCAACAATATTAGTCATTATTTTAATTTTTAT
Organism: Lactobacillus mulieris; assembly: GCA_022756575.1. GTDB lineage: Bacteria > Bacillota > Bacilli > Lactobacillales > Lactobacillaceae > Lactobacillus > Lactobacillus mulieris_A. The sequence continues at coordinate 89,014 of JALBSH010000001.1, read as the reverse complement.
TACTCAAGTTGTTGGTGACTTTTTAGCAAATAAATTTAATCATCAAGTTCGTTAATTTTTTCTCAAAGTCCTTGTATTTTTATACAAGGACTTTTTTAATAGATATATAGCTAAGTTCAAATATTTGAAAATTTATCTAGTTTTTTTGAATATTTAAATAAGATAGGTGTATAATAAAGCTGTTAGCGCTATCAAATGCTAAATTTCAGTAAGGAGATTATTTAAAATGGCTGAACAAGAATACAGAATTGAAAGCGATACTATTGGTCCTGTAAAGATTCCTAAGGATGCATTATGGGGTCCTCAAACTGAAAGAAGTCGTAATAACTTTCCAAGTGGTGAATTAATGCCACTCCAAATTATTCGTGCATTCCTTCACTTAAAGAAGGCTGCTGCTCAATCTAATGTTGAAGTTGGAGATGAACCAGAAGAAAAGGGTAAGGCAATTGAAGATGCAATTGAACACTTACTTGCATTAAGCGATGAAGACTTACGTAAAGACTTTCCACTTCACGTTTTACAGACTGGTTCAGGTACTCAAAGTAACATGAACGTTAATGAAGTTGTTGCCAACCTTGCTAATAAGTTACACCCAGGCCTTAACATTTTGCCAAACGATGATGTTAACCGTGGTCAATCATCAAACGACACATATCCAACTGCTATGAACATTGTTGCAGTTGAAGCAATTGATAAGCTTGAACCAGCAATTGAACACTTGATTAGTGAATTAAAGGAAAAACAAAATAAATATTGGAAGACTGTTAAAGTTGGACGTACCCACCTTCAAGATGCAACTCCTTTGACATTTGGTCAAGAAGTTTCAGGTTACATTTCAGCACTTAAGCATGACTTAGAATACATTCGCCAATTGAAGCCAACTTTATATGAATTGGCTATTGGTGGTACTGCAGTAGGTACTGGTTTGAATGCTGCACCTGGTATGACTGAAAAGATTGCAGGTAAACTTTCAGAAGTTTATGGTCATGAATTTAAGGTTGATACTAACAAGTTCTGGGGCTTAGCTCACCACTCTGGTATTGACGTAATGCATGGTGCACTTAAGACTTTAGCAGCTGATATGTTCAAGATTGCTCAAGACATTCGTTTCTTAGCATCAGGTCCTAGAGCTGGTTACAATGAATTAAATATTCCAGCAAATGAACCAGGTTCATCTATTATGCCTGGTAAGGTTAACCCAACTCAAGCAGAAGCTGTAACGATGGCTGCAGCTAAGGTGTTTGGTAACGACACTACTATTACTTTCACTGCTTCACAAGGTAACTTTGAAATGAATGTTTACAAGACAGTTATGATTGCAGCCTTCCTTGACTCTTGTGATATCTTAACTGGTACTATTACCGGCTTTGCTGATAAGATGATTCATGGCTTAACTGTAAATGCTGATCGTATGGATGATTTACTTGAAAATTCCTTGATGACTGTTACAGCTTTGTCACCACATATTGGTTACCACGAAGCTGCAACAATCGCTCAAACAGCTGACAAAGAAGGCACAACTTTGCGTGAAGCTGCACTTAAGTCTGGAAAAGTTACAGAAGAACAATATAATGAATGGATGGACTTACTTAAAATGACCAATATTGATCGTAGTAAGCCAGAAGACTAATTAAAGGAGAGTTCTTGATGGCGAAATTCGTTTTCACACCAAAAGAAAGTTCTGAAATTGCTGCAAGTTATGATGCAGTGATTGTTGGTGCTGGTGGTACTGGCCTAACTGCTGCAATGCAAGCACACGAATTGGGACTTAAAGTTGCTGTTTTTGAAAAAAATGAAGGTTTAGGTGGTAACACTAATAAAGCTTCTAGTGGGATGAATGCTTCTGAATCAAATGTTCAATATGCTCAAGGTATTATTGACAATAAAGAAGATTTTTACAAAGAAACTTTAAAAGGTGGCGGTTTGTTAAACGACCGTGACATGTTGAGATATTTTGTTGATCACTCTGCAATTGCTATTTCATGGCTTGAAGAACATGGTATTGATTTAACTGATTTAACCATTACTGGTGGTATGAGCAAAAAGCGGGCCCACCGCCCAGCTTCAATGGCTCCAGTTGGTGGTTACTTGATTACCGGCTTACTTAAAAAGATTCAAGAAGAAGATATTCCAGTCTTTAACAAGGCAAAAGTTACTAAACTTGTTGAAGCAGATAAGAGCGTTACTGGAATTGAAGTAGAAACTGAATCCGGTCTTAAGAAAGTTTCAGCTAAGGCAGTTTTACTTGCTTCTGGTGGATTTGGTGCTTCAAAGGAAATGATGAAAAAATATCGTCCAGACTTAGTAGATTACAAGACTACTAACCAAGCTGGTGCAACAGGTGATGGCTTGAAGTTAGCTGAAGCAGTTGATGCTCAACTTATGCAAATGGAATATGTTCAAGTTCACCCAACTGCTCAAACTGATGGGGCTCGTACTTTCTTAATCGGTGAAGCTGTTCGCGGTGAAGGTGCAATCTTAGTTAACCGTGCGGGTAAGAGATTTGTTAATGAACTTAATACTCGAAAGATTGTTTCAAATGCAATTACTGGTTTAAATGAAGATGGAGCTTACCTAATCTTTGACCAAGGAATTCGTGATCACGTTAAGGCTGTTGAATTTTATGATGCTATTGGCTTGGTTAAGCATGGCGCAGGTCTTGCTGAATTGGCTAATGAAATTGGTGTTGATGCAGCTAACTTAGAAGCAACAGTTAAAACTTGGAATGAAGCTGTTAAAGCTTCAAATGATACTGAATTTGGTAGAAGTACAGGTATGGATCGTGGCATTGAAAAAGGTCCATTCTTTGCAATTCACATTCACCCAGCTATTCACTACACGATGGGTGGGATTCACATCACTCCAGAAACTAAAGTTCTTGATACCAATGGTAATGTGATTAAAGGCCTTTACGCTGCTGGTGAAGTATCAGGCGGACTTCACGGCAATAACCGAATTGGTGGTAACTCAATCGCTGAAACAGTTATTTTCGGTCGTCAAGCTGGTATGCAAATGGCTAAATTTGCACGTGAAAATTAAAAATCATATTTTATAAGAGGAGTCTATTTTAGACGCCTCTTATTTTTATAAAAGTTAAAAAATAAAGATAAATTTGAAAAAAGTAAAATAAAGAGGATAATCAATACTGGCGAACCCGAATAAGGCTCGTACTTGAAAATAGGCATTTGCCTATCAGGAGGGAATTTTTATGAAAAATTTGGCTAAGGTAAACTACCGTGGGTTTATCGTGCCAGTTGTTGTTGGAGTCTTACTTTGGCTTCTAACAGCAGTTAGACCAACTGGAATTAGTGTTTCTGGTTGGCATTTGTTTGCAATATTTTTAGCAACAATTATTGCATGTATCACTAAACCTCTCCCCATTGTCGGAGTCGCTATTATTAGTTATGTCTTAATTTTGCTAACTGGCTTAGTCAAGATGAAATTTGCACTTACTGCGTTTGCAGATTCAACTCCGTGGATGATTGCCATGGCATACATGATTGCACGTGGTTTTGTAAAGACTGGTTTGGGAAGAAGAATTGCCTTAATTTTTGTACGTAATTTTGGTAAAAAAACATTGGGATTAGGCTATTCACTTTCATTAATTGATTTATTAGTTGCTCCCGCAACTCCTAGCAATACAGCTCGGTCAGGTGGTATTGTATTACCAATTATTCAATCGTTATCTGAAACTTTTGGCTCAAAGGTTGGGGATGGTACAGAAAAGAAAATTGGTTCATATCTGGTTTATAATGAATTTCATGCCAATACAATTTCATCCTCTCTTTTTATGACAGCTTCGGCTCCAAATGTTGCAGCAGTCGGACTTGCAGAAGCAAATGGCGTTCATATTTCATGGTTTGAATGGTTATTTGCAGCACTTGTTCCTGGGTTGATAGCATTTTTAGTTGTTCCATTCATTATTTATAAGATGTATCCACCAGAAATTAAAGAAACCCCTAATGCTAAGCAGTGGGCGGATCATGAGCTTGAAAAAATGGGTAAGATGACAATAGCTGAAAAGCTGATGCTGACAATTTTTGTGCTTGCTTTAGTTTTATGGATGGTATCAAGTTTTATTGGATTAGATGCAACTTTAGTTGCTTTCTTGGCAGTCGCCTTGCTACTACTTTCTGGAATTTTAACAACAGATGATTTGTTGCATGAAACAGGTGCTTGGAATGTTGTTGTTTGGTTCTCGATTTTAATTTTTATGGCTAGTCAATTGAGTGTCCATGGTGGGGTTATTCATTGGTTACAATTGTTTATTAAGCATTCCATTAAAGGGATGAATCCCATGCTAGTAATGGCTATCTTGGTATTAGTATATTTCTATACACATTACTTTTTTGCTAGTGGAACAGCTCATGTTGTTGCAATGTATGCTCCATTTTTACTTATTGCACAAGGTGAGGGTGTTCCAGTAATGTTTGCAGCTATCATGCTTGGAATTACTGGTGCCATTTACCAATCAACAACGCATTATTCTTGTGGTCCTGCTACAGCTTTGTTTGCATCTGGTTATGTTAAACAAACAGATTGGTGGAAAATGAGTTTTGTTTTGGGATTGTTTTATCTTGTCCTTTATGGTGTAATTGGTGGCATTTGGATGAAAATTATTGGCCTTTAAGTTTATTTGAATATTTAAAATAAGAGCAATTCACTTTTTATAAGTTGGATTGCTTTTATTTATTTTAACAATGTGAATTAGTTAACTTTAAGAAAGCGCAGACATGTCTTTTTACTGGAAGCGTTTAACTTATTGAAAAAACAGCATATTTTTTGAAATTTTATAAAATATCGCCGAAAAATAGTGTATAATTATTGTGCAATGCTTAGCAAGCGCAGAATCACTTACTACTTTGCGAGTTTGTTAGCGGGAAGTAATCCCAGGAGGATTTTTTATGAAACATTTGGAAAAGGTGAACTATAAAGGCTTCATCATTCCAATTATTGTTGGATTGATTTTCTGGTTCACGACACCTGTTAGACCAGCAGGAGTTACTGTACAAGCATGGCATATGTTGGCGATTTTTTTAGCGACAATTATGGGGTGTATTTTTAAGCCCTTGCCAATTGCTGCTACAACTTTAATTGGATATACTTTGACTATTTTTCTTGGTTTAGCTCCAATTAAGGACGTTGTAGTTAAAGGGCATACAGTTGATTTATCTGCTTTGTCAGCTTTCTCCAATTCGGCTGCTTGGCTAATTGCAATGGCATTTATGTTGTCTAGAGGAATTATTAAGACAGGCCTTGGAAGAAGAATTGCTTTTTATTTTATTGAATGGTTTGGACACAAGTCATTAGGTTTAGGTTATTCTGTAGCAGCAATCGATTTAGTAGTTAGTCCAGCAACACCATCAAATACGGCACGCGCTGGTGGTATTGTTTTCCCATTGGTAGAATCTTTAGCCGAAAACTTTGATTCAAAGCCCAATGATCCAAGTCGTAAAAAAATGGGTTCATTTTTGACCTTTGTTGAATTTCATGCCAATTTAATTACATCAATGCTCTTTTTGACTGCTATGGCTCCTAATTTAGTTGCTGTAGAATTGGCTAAGTCACTTGGAGTAAATATTACTTGGATTGGTTGGTTTGAAGCAACTTGCGTTCCTGCTTTATTAGCATTACTTATTGTGCCATTTATTATTTATAAAATGTATGGCCCAGATATTAAGGAAACTCCTAATGCAAAAGAATGGGCAAGTGCTGAATTAAAGAAGATGGGAAAATTATCTGTACCTGAAATGTGGATGGCTGGTATTTTCTTATTAACTTTGGTTCTTTGGATGTTATCAAGTTCAATTTCACTTGATGCAACTTTAATTGCTTTCATTTCTATGTCACTTCTTTTACTTACTGGTGTTTTATCAAATGATGACTTCCTTTCAGAAAAGGGTGGCTGGAATGTTTTAGTATGGCTATCAATTCTAGTTTATATGGCCAATCGTTTAACTAAATTTGGCTTTATTAAGTGGTTATCTGAAACTATTTCTAAATCATTTGGTCATGATAACTGGATAATTGTTTTAATTATTTTAGGTGTATTACTATTCTATACACATTACTTATTTGCTAGTGCTACTGCTCACAACACTGCAATGTATGGCCCATTTTTAGCAGTTGCCTTAAGTGCAGGTGCCCCAAAGATGGCAGCAGCAATGTTTTTAGCAATCTTTTCAGCTATTATGGCTTCAACTACCCACTATGCAAATGGACCAGCCTCAGTTTTAGCAGGTAGTGGTTATGTTGAACAAGGAGAATGGTGGAAGATGAACTTCATTCTCGGTTTGTTCTACATCGTTTTCTTTATCGTCTTTGGTTTAGGCTGGATGAAGATTATTGGCTTATGGTAGTTAGTGATTAATTGATTTTTAAGTAAGACATACTTGGGTATGGCTTACTTTTTTTGTTCAAATAAGTAAAAATATAGTAAAATTAGTTACTATGATATGTATTGCAAAGAAAGAGAATGATAATGAGAAGATTTAGGGATAAATTGAAAATTGCTTGGCTAGTAGCCCTTTGCATTATTGGAATAATTAATTTAACTTTTTTCAATGTAGTAAAAGCTGACGAGAAGCCTGTTAATGTCAAAGCGGCTTTTATGATGGATGAAAAGACAGGACAGATTCTTTATCAAAAAAATGCAACTAGGAAATATGCCGTAGCTTCATTGACAAAAATTTTAACATTGGCAGTAATCATGGAAGATATTCATAAGCATAAGCTTGACTGGGATCAAGAAATTCAAATAAGTAAAGATGTAGCAAAAGTAGCAGATGATTGGCGTTTTTCAAATGTTCCGTTAATTTATAATGAACGTTATACTGTTCGCTCACTTATTGAATCTATGATGATTGTTTCAGCTGATGGTAGTACTGAGGCATTGGCACTAGCAGACGCTGGTAGTGTAGCTGCTTTTAATTACAAAATGAAAGTTGTCGCAAAAAGAGCAGGTGTCAAAAATCCTGAAATTTATAACATGATTGGTTTATCAAATGGGGAATTAGGTAACTTAAAGCTACCCAAGATTGATGATAATCAAGAAAATCAATTTTCAGCTAAAGATATGGCCTTGATTTCCAAATATTTGATAGATAAGTATCCTGAAGTTCTAAATATTACTAAAACTAAGTATGCCAACTTCAAAATTAGTCAAGATAATGAAATCAAGATGGAAAATATCATTTATATGCTAGAAGGAATGGGTTATGGTCCTAAAAAAGGTACTATGGATGGACTAAAGACTGGGAAAACGGATGCAGCTGGCTATTGTTATGTAGGAACAGGAACTTTTGATAATCGTAGGGTAATCACAGTAGTTTTAGATGTGCCAGGAGAATATAGTAATCAATTTATTCAAACTAATAACATGATTGATACAGTATTTGACAAATATCAGTTAGTTAAGATTAATAAAAATAACTTGCCAAAAAAGTATCAAAAGATAACAATTACTAGCAAAAAACAAAAAAAGAAAATTTCAGTTGTACCTGAAACAGATTCTGCCCTTTGGCTTGCTAAGGACCAAAAACTTGCAAATTTATCTCCTAAATTAGAAGTTAAAAAGCAAAATAAGCTCAAAAAAGGCAGTATAGTTGCAAGCTTGATTTATAAACTTGATAATCATAGTTCAGTAAAGATAAACTTACAGAAAAAATAAAAGGATTCGCTGAATCCTTTTTTATTATGAATAGATAGAAAGTTAGTAAAATGAATATTTTTAAAATAGGTGAACCTGTAACAATTTTAGACGTACTTATAGATAAAGATCGGCGAGTTGAATTGCAAAATAGATTAGTGCTTGAAAATAAAACATGGACAATAATTGGTGCTAAACTAAATATTCCAGGGCCAATAAAGAATAACTTAGTCATAGAAAAATTTTTCAAACGGGAATTAATCAACTTTGAAAAGAACGCCCCTTTTTTGCTAACGCTTAAAGAAGATTGGTTAGAAAAAAAGACAGGACCTGAATATTTTTATTTAGCAATGGATAAGCCAATTAATGTAAAAAAGTATTGCATTAAATTTGAGCAAACTAACCAAGCAACAAGGCTATTTGACTTAGATGTTCATTATTTCGAAAAAGGGCAAGTGAAAGACTTAAGCCGCAATCAATTAGGAATATCTGGTAGAAGCTGTTTTATTTGTGGAAGTCCAGCTAAGGAATGTGCACGTGCAAGAAAACATTCCGTAGAGCAATTGCAAGAAGAAGTTTCTAAATTAATTAATCAAGATATCGATTTTTAAATATTTTAAAAATTCAGCACTTATTTGTAAATTTTAAAAATAAGTGCTAGTATTTAGCATGTGAGAGAAATTGTAAGTAAAAGAAAGAGGCTTTATTATGGCTGAAGGAAAGAAAGTAAAATTTTCCTACGATAAATTAAACATGCTTTGTATGGACGCTTTTCAAAAGTTTGGCTTTAGCGAAGAAAAAGCTCGCATTATTACTGATGTGTTATTAACAGCTGACTTATATGGAATTCAAAGCCATGGTATGCAACGAATGGTTCGCTATTATAAAGGTATTCAAAAAGGGACTATGAAAGTGAATGCAGAACCCGAAGTGGTTTTTGAAACACCAATTTCAGCCGTGATTGATGGTCACAGTGGTATGGGACAACTTAATGGTCACTTTGCCATGGAATTAGCAATTAAAAAGGCTAAAGAAGTTGGGGTTGGAATTGTTTCTGTCCGTAACTCTAACCACTATGGTATTGCCGGTTATTACGCTAAAATGGCTGCTAAAGAAAACATGCTTGGTTTTTCATGTACTAATAGCGAAGCCATTATGGTGCCAACCTATGCTTCCAAGGCCATGATTGGTTCAAACCCACAAGCTTGGTGCGTTCCAGCAAATCCATATGACTTTTTATTTGATGCCTCAACTACTGTTGTTACTAGAGGTAAACTTGAAATGTACAACAAGTTGGGTAAAAAGTTACCTGATGGCTGGGCTTTAGATAAAAATGGGCAACCTACTAATAATGCTGGTGAAGTTCTTTCAAATATTGTTGGTCACGTTGGTGGCGGTATTATGCCACTTGGTGGTAATACTGAAGAATTGGGTTCTCATAAAGGCTATGGCAATGGAATGGTTGCTGAAATCTTTTCATCTATTTTGTCACAAGGTTTAACTAGTGACTTAGTTATGAAGGATGGTAAGGCTGGCACCTGTCATGGCTTCATGGCTATTAACTTATCAAGTTTTGGCAATCCTGAAGCAATTAAGCAGCATTTTTCGGACTACTTACAAGCATTACGAGATGCTCCAAAGGCTGTAGGTCAGGAGCGAATTTATACTCATGGTGAAAAAGAAATGGCTGCAATTAAAGATCGTGAAGCTAATGGCATTCCAGTCATTGATAAGACTATGACTGAAGTTTACGATTTGTGTCAATACTTAGATTTAGACTTTAGTAAGTACTTTGGTGATTATGTTCCACCTAAGGCAGATGGAATGTTTACAGGTAACTATTAGAAATTCAAATTAAAAGAGGTTTTTGAAAATGAGTAAAGTTTTATTAGTTGGTGACGGTGCAGTAGGTTCTACTTTTGCTAACGACTTATTACAAAATACTAAGCTTGATGAATTAGTGATTTGCGATGTTGTTAAAGAGCGACCACTTGGCGATTCAATGGACTTAGAAGATATTACTCCATTTACTGGTAGCACTAATGTTCATGCCGGTGAATATAGTGATGCAAAAGATGCTGATGTGGTTGTTATTACTGCAGGTATTCCTCGTAAGCCTGGTGAAACCAGACTAGACCTAGTTAATAAGAACGTTAAAATTCTAAAGAGTATTGTTAAACCAGTTGTTGATTCTGGCTTTAATGGTATTTTCGTAGTTAGTGCCAATCCGGTAGATATTTTAACTACTTTAACGCAAAAGCTTTCAGGCTTCCCTAAGAATAAGGTAATCGGTACTGGTACCTCACTTGATTCAGCTCGTTTAAGAGTTGAATTGGCTAAGAAGCTCAATGTAAAGGTTGAAGATGTTAATGCTTATGTTTTAGGTGAACACGGCGACACTTCTTTTGAAAACTTTGATGAAGCGACTGTTGCAGGTAAAACTTTGACTTCATACTCTGCTATGTCAGCTGATGTTTTAACTGCAATTGAAAGTGATGTTCGTAAAAAGGGTGGCGAAATCATCGCTAAAAAGGGTGCAACCTTCTATGGTGTAGCAATGATGCTTGCGCAAATCGTTAAGGCAGTACTTGAAAATAAGGAAATCTGCTTGCCACTTTCAGCTCCAATTACTGGTCAATATGGAATTAAGCATGATTTATACTTAGGTACTCCAGCTGTAATTAATGCTAATGGTATTAGCCACGTAATTGAAGCAGAACTATCAAGCAAAGAATTAGCTAAGATGCAAAATTCAGCTGATAAAATGCAAGAAGTTTTAGCTGGCGTTGAAGAATAAATGATAAAATGACTAGTAATCCTAGTCATTTTTTTGTGAGGTAATTATGGAATTTAAAACAAGTGATCATGTTCTTTTGCACTATACTGATACTCAAACGGATTTACCAGCAATTATTTGCTTACCTGGAATCGGAGCTAGTGGGAAATTATTTAATAAAATGGTTGACCTTTTAAAAGATAAATATCGCGTTTTAGTATTAGATCCTAGAAATCAAGGCTTAAGTCAACGTACTTATAAGGGACAACGAATGAGTCGTCATGCACTTGATTTGGAAGAGTTTTTAGCAGAATTAAAATTAACTAATGTCATCGTAATTGGAAATTCAATGGGAGCAAGTACTTTGTTTGCATATGCTTCATTATTTGGAAAAGGACGTTTCGCAGCAATGATTGACCTTGATCAGCCTCCTAAGATGATTAATGATGATAGTTGGAATTTTGGCTATAAAGATTTGACTTGGGATAATTTCCCCATTTCTTTAAAGTATCATGATACAGTTCATGCCAATTATGTACGTGTTGATCCTGAAATTGCAGTCCCAGTTAAATTGGAGCGACAAGAACATCCCTATGATGAAAGTTCTAACTACAACTTCTTGTGCGACCACGCCTTTCAAGATTGGCGCGATGTGGTGATGGATTTACCGGTGCCACTACTTGTTTTAGCAGGTGAAAAGTCACCATACTTTAACTGTGAATTTGCACAAGCAATGCAATATATTAATGAAAAAATTGAAAGTCAAGTGCTTGCCGAATGTGGTCATATTTTGCAAGCCGAAAGACCTGAAGAAACAACAAAAGCCATTCTTTCGTTTTTAGAAAGACATGGCCTGTAATTAGTGATATTTTTCAACTTCTTGTAAAAGTTTATTGGCGATTGCTTCATTAACAACTAAATGAGTAATTAAATGAGTTCGGAGTCCACCTAATAATGAGTGGGTTTTGAACTTATTTTTTACAATAGCAAAACGAATGGGTGTCTTCATAATATCTTCGCGTTGAATTCCAGTAAATTTATTTTCAACACTTTCAAAAATTTTACCATTGATATCATAGGCTCGACCAAAAATCATCCCCGCTACTTTATTTTGGTCAATACCATCAAATATTTGATCTTGCAACTTACCCCAGACGCGATTGGATTCCATGCTTGCGAGGGTACCAACACCAGTGAAGATTAAATCAAGGTGTTGGTATTTCTTTTGTACTTCAGCAATTGCTGGTTCTTGTTCCATTAAATCGTGGGCAGTTTGATTAAGAATATACAACGGAGCTGGTAAAATATATGACTTAGCATCAAACTTCTCAGCGGCTCTTTGTATTAAAGAGTAGTTGGCATGTGGAGTATCTGTTCGTAGGCTCATCCCAGCAATTTGCACAAAGGATAAATCAGGTCGTTTAATTTCATCAAAATGAACGATCGTATCTAAGACCGTGGTCCCCCAAGTTAAGCCGATTTCTTTAGCAGCTTTTGAATAATTTTGAATTTGATGAGCTGCAAAGTCGACAATTTGTTCATTGTCATGGCTAGTAGTGTCTTGATCTTTTAAAACAAAAGCTTCTTTTAGACCGAACAAATTACGCAATTTTGTTTCAAGACTATTATTTCTCTTAACATTTGACTTGATACTAATATGAACAACCCCACTAGCTTCAGCTTCTTCAAAAGCCTTTGCAATTAGGTAACGCGATAAGTTATATTTCTTTGATATTTGTGTAATCGGCAACTTGCTTAAGTAATAATCGCGTGCAATTTCTGCAAGTTGGGAATTGTCATAGCTTTCTACCATAAAGAACCTCACAATTATTTACTAATTTTATTATATCTCTAATTACAGAAAATTAGCTCTTTTAATTTATTTTATTGTATCAGACTATTTACAATTTTTGAAATTTAACGGTTTAATTTGAAATATTTAAAATAAAGAATTATACTAAAAAGGTAACTTAGTTAATTGTTACACAAAGAAAGGAGGCAGAATTTTGGATAAAGTTGTTGATCTTTATTTAAATGACCCCACAACTAAAAAACGCTGGATGAGCTTCTTGGAAAAGCTAGATTTGCATAATTTTTCTGAAAGAGAAGTTGCTGTGATTGACCATACTTTAGGTTTGGTTGATGAAGAGGGAAAATTAGTTGGAACAGGTAGTGTGGCCGGCAATGTGCTGAAGTATATTGCCGTTTGCAACAAAGATAGTGAACCTGGACAACGATTTAACAAGATTGTTACGGCGTTAAGCCAATATCTCTTTACTCAGCAAATTTTTCATATGTTTGTTTTTACCAAGGTTAAATATGCCGATAGTTTTAAGCATTTAGGTTTTAGTGAATTGGCTAGAACAGATGAGGCTGCTTTTTTAGAAAACGGTAGTCCTGATGTAAATGACTATTTGAGCAGTTTACCGCGAATTGATGGGCAAATAGATAAGAAAGTTGCTGGCATTGTTATGAATGCCAATCCCTTTACTTTGGGGCATCGCTACTTAGTTGAAAAGGCAAGCCAAGAAAATGATTTAGTTTATGTTTTTGTGGTTGCAACTGACTTGTCATTATTTAACTCTCAAGAGCGTTTTGAACTAGTTAGAAAAGGCTGTGGCTGTAGCGAGTTTAAAAATGTAGTCGTGGTTAGTGGAGATAGTTATATGGTATCAGCAGCTACATTTCCTGCCTATTTTTTGAAGAGCGCAGATAGCTTAATTGAAAATCAGACGACGATTGATGCAAGAGTTTTTAAAAACGTAATTGCCCCTGCGTTATCAATTAAGCGGCGCTATGTTGGAACAGAACCTTTTTCTCATGCAACGAGTATTTATAATGACAGCTTGCAGCGTGAATTAGAGCCTGACATTGAAGTACATTTAATTCCGCGTCTTGAAAAAGGTAAAACAACTGTAACAGCAACCAAGGTAAGACAATTAATTAAAGCAGACGACCTTGCCGCTATCGAAGACTTGGTTCCGGCATCCACAGCGGAATTTATCAAAGCAAATAAAAAAGAATTACAAAGACGTATCCGGGAAGGAATGAAAATAGATGGAAATTAAGACAACAGCAGTAGCTGGCACTTTAGAATCATCTGACATTCAAATTATGATTATGAATGGTAACAATGGTATTGAGATTACCCTTGAATCAGATGTTGCTAAAGCATATGGTGATCAAATTAAGAGCGTTATTACTGATACTTTGAAATCATTTGGTTTGACAAATGCAAAAGTTAAGGCAGTCGACAAAGGGGCACTTGACTGTGTAATTAAGGCCCGGACCTTAGCAGCTGCTCAAAGAGCTACTCAAACTACTGATAAACCTGCATTGGAGGTGCTATAAATGACTTATATCAAAAATCGTTTGCGTCGGACTATGATGTTCGTCCCTGGTAATAACCCAGCTATGATTAAGGATGCAGGTATTTATGGTGCTGATTCAATCATGCTTGACCTGGAAGACTCAGTTTCTTTAACAGAAAAGGATGCTGCTCGTTTACTTGTTTATGAGGCAATCAAGACTGTAGACTTTGGCGGCAGTGAAGTGGTTGTTAGAATTAATGGCCAAGATACTCCATTTTATGAAGAAGACGTTAAGGCAATGGTTAAGGCTGGCGTTGATGTTATTCGTTTGCCTAAGACTGAATCTGCAGATATGATTAAGAAATTAATTGCTGATATGGAAAAAGCTGAAGAAGAATATGGCATTGAAAAGGGTTCAATTGGTGTTATGGCTGCGATTGAAAGTGCCCAAGGTGTTTTAAATGCACCAAGTATTGCTACTTCAACTGACTTGATGATGGGTATGGCTTTATCTGGCGAAGACTACACTTCAGATATGCATACGCACCGTTATCCAGATGGACGCGAAATGGAATTTGCTCGTAACATGGTTTTACATTCATGTCGTGCTGCTGGTATCTATGCCTTTGATTCAGTCTTCTCAAACATGAAGGATACTGAAGGCTTTTATCGCGAAACCAACTACATTCACCAACTCGGATTTGATGGTAAGAGTTTGGTTAACCCTAGACAAATCCAAATGGTTAATAAGGTATTTAACCCAAGTAAAGAAGAAATTGAAAATGCTAAGAATGTTCAAAATGCCATTCGTGAAGCCCGTGCCAAGGGTAGTGGTGTTATTTCAATGAATGGTAAAATGGTTGATAAGCCTATCGTGGACAAGGCAAATAGAGTATTAGAAACTGCTAAAGCTTCTAACTTAATTGATGAGGAGGGCAACTACATTGGAGAATAGTATTAATCGCGAAATGCCTGCAGATGTGTTAGAAAAATTAAACTTAAAACCTTTTGAATCAGTTGAAATTGGTCATCCTGATATTCAAAGAGTTGCACCTAAGGTTCACGTTACTGCTGGTGAAAACAAGGTGGTAGACTCAATTGAAGATGTAGTTAAAGAAACCTTGAAAGATGGAATGACTATTTCTTTCCACCACCATTTTAGAAATGGTGATTATGCTTTTAATAAAGTAATGGATGTCATTATTAAACTAGGTTATAAAGATTTAACTTTAGCACCTTCATCATTAACTGGTGTCATGAATGACAAGGTAATTGAAGCTATTAAAAAGGGTGTTATAACTAATATTACTTCATCTGGAATGCGTGGTTCACTTGGTGACTTTGTTTCTCATGGTGGTTTAAAAAACCCAGTAATTTTCCGTTCACATGGTAACCGTGCTCGTTCAATTGAAGACGGCGAAATCAAGATTGACGTTGCCTTTTTGGGAGTTCCTGTTTCTGATCCAGCAGGTAATGCAAATGGACAAGATGGCAAGGCAGTTTTCGGTTCACTAGGTTATGCCCTAATGGATGCTCAATATGCTGATAAGGTTGTGTTATTGACTGATAACG
Source organism: Lactobacillus mulieris (assembly GCA_022756575.1). Taxonomy (GTDB): domain Bacteria; phylum Bacillota; class Bacilli; order Lactobacillales; family Lactobacillaceae; genus Lactobacillus; species Lactobacillus mulieris_A. The sequence continues at coordinate 73,707 of JALBSH010000001.1, read as the reverse complement.
TGGTACCATATCCAAACACTCCTGCATCAATTAAGCAAACTCAAGTTGATTATGTTGTTAAAGTAGATGAAATTGGGGACCCTAATAAGATTGGTTCAGGTGCTACTCGTTTCACTAAAGACCCTAAAGAATTAATGATTGCTCAAATGGTTAATGATGTAATCGTTAACTCACCATACTTCAAGGAAGGATTTTCATTCCAAACTGGTTCTGGTGGTGCTGCTCTTGCAGTTACTAGATACTTGCGTCAATCAATGCTTGACAAGGGAATTACCGCTTCATTTGCTTTGGGTGGTATTACCAAGCCAACTTGTGACTTGCTTGAAGAAGGTTTAGTCAAGAAAGTTATGGACGTTCAAGACTTTGATAAGGGTGCTGCTGCTTCAATGGCTAAGAACCGTAATCAACAAGAAATTGATGCTTCATGGTATGCTGATCCACATAATAAGGGAGCTGTAGTTAACAACCTTGATGTAGCAATTTTATCAGCCCTTCAAATTGACACTAACTTCCACGTCAACGTTATGACTGGTTCAGACGGTGTTATTCGTGGTGCGATTGGTGGTCACCAAGATGCTGCAAATGCCAAGATGACAATTATTACTGCCCCACTTGTTAGAGGTAGAAATGCTACTGTTGTTAAGAATGTTGAAACCGTAGTTACTCCAGGTGACTCAATTGATGTTGTTGTTACCGAACGAGGTGTTGCTGTCAACCCTAAGCGGCAAGATTTAATTGATTGCTTCAAGAAGGTTCCAAGTATTCATCTAGTTACAATGGATGAATTACAAAAATTAGCTGAAAAGCAAGTTGGTGTTCCTAATAAACTTAAATATACTGATAGAACAGTTGCAGTTATTGAATACCGTGATGGTACTGTAATTGACACTATCAAAGAAGTTAGAGATTAAGCTTGCATTAAAGAAAAAAATATTTTAAAATGCTTAATATTGAAAATAATTAAATATCCGTACAAAATAGGCTTCTTTGAAGCCTATTTTTTTGTTCTAGTTAAATTTTAAAATGTATAGCTAGTAAAATATGGTAAAATGATAAAGTTATTTAATTAAAAGAAGGGATACAAGTGAAATATCTACATGCTGATTTAGCTATTAAGGCGTTGCTTTATGAGGTAGTAACTTTGCCTAAGCCAGGATTGGTTGATCCTGCAACTCACGGCTCTCATCCTGATATGGATATTTATACTTTTATTGATAGTACCCTGAGTTTACGTACTTATTTTGAAAAAGCCGAAGAATTGGGACGTAATTATGATGGAAAATTGTCAGATATGTTTGAAAAACTTCGAAAGCATGGAATAAAGGCTGAGCAAAGGATGTTTGCTAGCACTAAAGGTATAAATACTCATAAAGGGGCAATTTTTTCGCTTGGTATTTTTGTTTGCGCTTGTAGTTATGCAAAAAGTAATAATTGTGATGTTTTTAAAATTGTTCAATCAATGACACAGGGACTAGTTGAACGTGATTTAGCAAACATTAAAAATCCAAAAACTGCAGGTGAAATTGAATATCAAAAATATGGCAAAGCCGGTATTCGTGGCCAGGCTGAAGCCGGATACCCAATAGTAAATCAAATTTCACTCCCATTTTTAAGACAAGCTACAGGAACTCTTAATGAAAAGCTGCTAGATACATTGATGAAAATAGCAAGTGTAACAGAAGATTCAAATTTTATTAAGCGCGCCGGTAGTATAGAGAAATTAGATGAGCTAAAAAAATGGAGCAAGCATTTTCTTGATTTGGGAGGAGCCAAAGAAGCTGAAGCATTAGCTTATTTATCAAGGCTTGATAACCTTTTTTCTGAAAAAAACTACAGTCTTGGTGGCTGTGCAGATTTGTTGATTATAACAATTTTTCTGGCCTTGGAAGAGGGAACAATTTAATGGTAAAGGAAATAGACAAAATAGATATGGGACATCATTTATCAAATTCTCACCACATGAAAATACAATGGGAGGAATTTTTTAAAAGTAAAGATGAAACTCCGGCTAAGAAGGCAACACTTGTCGAAAAAGCAAGTATTGTTGGACGTGTTGGATTAATGATTTTGAGCTGTGGTACTGGATCATGGAGAGTGCGCGATTCGATGAATACAATTGCTCGTGCATTAGATATTACATGTTCAGCAGATATTGGCTTATTAACAATTGATTGCACATGTTTTGATGTAAATAACCAGTCATATAGTCAAACTTTAACTTTACCTTCAACCGGTATTAATATGACTAAACTTAATGAATTAGAGCGTTTTGTTAGACAATTTGAAGCAGGAGATGGCAACTGGAATATTGGTCAAATTCACCGTCGATTAGGGGAAATTGAACATTTAAAAAGCCGTTATACACCAGTAATTGCGGGCTTAGCTGCGGCAATTGCTTGTGCAGGTTTTATCTTTTTGCTTGGTGGCGGTATACCTGAAATTGTATGTGCATTCTTTGGGGCGGGATGTGGTAATTACACTCGAATGAAAATGGGACAAAGGCATATAACAATGGTTGCTAAAGTTGCTACCGCTGTTTTTGTGGCTTGTGTAACGTATTTTTTAGCTTTCCAATTATTACATTTTATTTTTAATATTCGGTCTAGTCATATTTTTGGTTATATTGGTTCGATGCTGTTCGTAATTCCTGGCTTCCCATTTATTACTGCAGGCCTTGACTTATCGAAGTTAGATATGAGATCCGGCCTTGAAAGAATGGCATATGCATTATTAATTATTATTGTAGCTACGACTGTAGGTTGGGCAACTGCCTTGTTAATTGGGATTCACCCTGGAGATATGACCAAATTAGGCTTAAATCCTGTTAACTTAACGATTTTTAGGTTAATTGCCAGTTTTTGTGGAGTTTTTGGCTTCAGTTTAATGTTTAACTCTAAAGTTAATTATGCGGCCTTAACTGCTGTTATTGGAGCAATTTCCAATACTTTACGTTTAAGTTTAGTAGATTATGGTCATATGCCACCAGCATTGGCTGCTTTTATAGGTGTGCTTCTTTCCGGATTACTTGCTTCATTTATACGTGAAAAAGTTGGTTACCCAAGAATAGCTATTACAGTTCCGTCAGTAGTTATCATGGTGCCGGGACTTTATATGTATCGAGCTGTTTTCAATTTAGGTTTGACTCGAATAAGCCTAGGGGCTTATTGGGCTACTGAAGCAATTATGATTGTTATTGCATTACCACTTGGTTTGATTGCAGCTAGAATTTTGACAGATAGTAAATGGCGCCATGCTTCATAAAGTTAAAGACTATTCAAAAAAACAAGAGTTCATCTTCACGATAACTCTTGTTTTTTTATAATTAAATATTAGTGGTTATTTTTCTAACAAATCACCAAAAGTCCCTTCAACCACTTTTTGTAAGTCTAGAGGGGCCAATTGGACACTTCGCCCGACTTTCCCAGAGGAAACAATGATTTTTTCTTCATTTTTCATACTGTTGTCAAGATAAATCGGATAATGGTCATTAAAATGAATACCAATCGGAGTATTAGCACCATGAACATAGCCAGTTGTTTTTTCCAACTTCTTTAGTGGCAACATTTCACATTTTTTATTACCAGAAACTTTAGCTAATTTTTTTAAATCTAAATGTTCAGTAATAGGTAAAACAGCAACAAGTGGACCTGTTTTATTTCCTTCACAAGCAAGCGTCTTGTAGACCAGACGTTGGTCTTGTTCTAAAATAGAAGTATCCATTTGAAAAACACCATGTTCTTCATGGGTTTCAAATTCTTTTTGCTCGTAAGGAATTTTTTCTCGATCGAGAATCTTTTCTACTAATGTTTTTTCGAGTTTATCTTTTTTACGTTTCTTTGACATTTTTATCACCTTTACCATCATATCATGGTCAAACGTAGTGTCAAAAATAGATTGGAGTCTGATTAATGAAATTATTATTGATAAAATTGCAAACTAGCCATGAAATTGAAGATGCGCTAACTTATTTTAGTCAAGAACAAGTTAAGGCTTTAGGAGTTGAAGCAAGAAAGCGCAGTGATTTTGAACAAGCAGGCTGGGCTAATGATTCTACGGTAGTTGATTTCGATGATATAGAAAACTTGCCTGATGATATGGAATTTATCGCTTATTTTGATCAAGAACGTGACCCTCAGGAACTAATTGAACAATATAAGGATAAATTAACAGAATTAGAATCTTATGGTCTTGATACTGGCAAAAAAGAAATTAGTTATGACTATGTTCAAGATAAAGATTGGAATAAAGTTTGGCAGAAATATTATCACGTTCTTAATTTCTCTCGTCACTTGGCAATCGTTCCTGAATGGGAAGATTATCAACCTGAGTTCCCAGACCAAAAAGTTATTACTCTAGATCCAGGACTAGCTTTTGGGACCGGGGGACATACTACTACTCAGTTGGTAATGATGGCACTTGAACGTAGTATGACAAAACCTGCTAAGGTTTTAGATGTTGGAACTGGTTCGGGGATTTTAGCGATTGCGGCTAGCAAATTAGGAGCAGAAAGTGTTCTTGCTACGGATATTTCCGATGAGGCAGTTACAGCAGCTAACGAGAATATTGCACTTAATAAACTTAACAATATTAAAGTTATTAAAGCTAACTTGTTAAAAAATATAAATGGTAAATTTGACTTAATTTTAGCTAATATTTTAGCTGAAATCTTATTTGATCTAATTCCTGAACTGAATGATCACCTTGCTCCTAATGGTAAAATTATTTTTTCTGGGATTGATTATTTACAAGCAGAAAAAGTTAAACAAAGTTTAGCAGAAAATGGTTTTTCTGTAAAAACCACTATGCAAGAAGGACGTTGGGTTTGCCTATTAATTGAACGTAAACCAGAATAAAGTGCTAGAATTAAAAGAAATTAAAACAGAAAGAGTTGGATAATATGGCAAAATTACAGCTAGCCAAAAAGAAAATATTAGAAGCAAGCTGGATTAAAAAATTAAATAGTTATTCCTTTATGCCAGTAATTTGGTGGACACTATTATTGGTTCTTTTAGCATATGGCTCAAGTTTATTACAAATAAAATTAACTTGGCGAGTAGGATTTATTTTTATTATTTTAAATAGTTTGATTAGTTATCAGGTAGGAAAAGTAATAAATGATAGGAATCTTAAGAAGTATTGGCTGTTATTTTTGCCAATTGTGTTTTTATTAGTTGTATTATCACGATATGCTAAGTATAATTTAGTTTTAATTATTATTTATTTAATTATGGAATTTTTTGGCTCATTGAAGGGCAATATTTATAAAAACTAAATTTTGGAGTAGGTGAGTAAGATGTCTAAATACATTGAAATGACCCATGAAGAGGTTATCTCTGCATGTAAAAAATATATGAATAAAGAACAACTTGCTTTTGTAGAAAGAGCTTATGAATATGCAGATAAAGCACATTCAGGTCAAAAAAGAGCAAGCGGACAGCCATATATTATTCACCCAACTCAAGTTGCTGGGACTTTAGCAAATTTAGGACTAGATCCAGATACTGTTGCTGCGGGATTTTTACATGACACAGTTGAAGATACTTCAGTTACTAATGATGATATAAAGCGTGAATTTGGTGAAGATGTAGCTTTTATTGTTGATGGGGTAACAAAGCTAAACAAGTATGAATATAAGTCACATGAAGAATTTTTAGCTGAAAATCACCGAAAAATGCTGATTGCTATGGCAAAAGATTTGCGGGTAATTATGGTTAAATTGGCAGACCGTTTGCATAATATGCATACCCTTGACCATTTACGCCCCGATAAGCAACGCCGAATTGCATCAGAAACTTTAGATATTTATGCGCCGCTGGCAGATCGTTTAGGTATTGGGACAATTAAATGGGAGCTTGAAGATATGAGCTTGCATTATCTAAACCCTGAAGCCTACTACAATATTGTCAACCAGATGAACTCTAAGCGTAGTGAGCGCGAAGGCTATATTGAAACGGCAATTGCTTATTTAAAAGATACCTTAGATAGTTTGCATATTAAATATGATATTTATGGTCGACCTAAGCATATTTACTCTATTTACAAAAAGATGGTGAATAAGCATAAAGATTTTAGTGAAATCTTTGATTTACTTGCTGTTCGTGTGATAGTTCAAAATGTGCGCGATTGTTATGCCGTGCTTGGTGCTGTTCATACTAAGTGGAAGCCAATGCCTGGAAGGTTTAAAGATTATATTGCTGTTCCAAAGGCTAATGGCTATCAATCATTGCATACTACGATTATTGGACCAGGTGGGAAACCTCTTGAAATTCAAATTAGAACTCAACAAATGCATGAAGTGGCTGAATATGGGGTTGCCGCACACTGGGCATATAAAAAAGGTGACACTCAAGCTGTTGAAGCAACTAGTGCTGGTCGCAAATTAGATATGTTTCGAGAAATTTTGGAATTAAAAGATGAAACTAGTAATGCTGATGAGTTTATGAAGAGTGTGAAATCTGATATCTTTTCAGATTCAGTTTATGTCTTTACTCCAAAAGGGGATGTTTATGAATTAGCAAAGGGTTCTGTCCCACTGGATTTTGCCTATGCAATCCACACTCAAGTTGGAAGTCATGCTGTTGGTGCAAAAGTTAATGACAAGTTAGTCCCACTTGATTATCGTCTTAAAAATGGTGATGTTGTCTCAATTTTGACACAGTCTAATGCCGAACCATCACCAGATTGGATGAATATGGTCAAAACATCACGGGCTCGTAACAAAATTAGACGTTTTCTAAAAGAGCAACGCAAGGATGAAAACATTGAGAAAGGCCGTAGTGACGTTGCTAATTTACTTAGAGAACGTGGCTTGAATGCAAAGGAATATCTTGATAAAGAGCACATTCAAAAATTACTTGACCAATTAAATTATCATTCTGAAGATGAGATGTTCTCACAAGTTGGTTACGGTGAAGTTTCTGCAATTGGAATTGTTAATCGTTTAACTGAAGATTTACGTAAAGAAGAAAATAAAAAGCAAAAAGAATTAGAAGAAAAAATTCTGAATGCTGGGCAAACGGCAACTGAAGAAACTAAAAATATTACTCCAAATCGTGCAGTTATGCATGTAAAACATAATAATGGTGTCGTTATTCAAGGCGTAAGTGACTTAATGTTGCACTTAGCTAAATGTTGCAATCCAGTTCCTGGTGATGAAATTATTGGCTATGTTACAAAAGGCCGTGGTGTAACTATTCACCGGACAGATTGCCGCAATGTGACTGATGAAGCAGCTAAAGAGGGGCGTTTGATTGATGTTGATTGGGAAAATGTCGGAGAACGCTCAGAAACATTCAATGCCAACATTGAAATTTTTGGTTACAATCGTTCTAGCTTACTTAGTGATGTAATTAATAAGTTAAATAGTTTAACTAAAAATATTAAAAATATTTCTGGTAAAGTAAATGAAGAAAATATTGCCCATATTTACGTTACGATTACTGTTAAGGACTCTCAGCAGCTAAATGAAGCTTTGAGTCGCTTGCGCGATATACCAGATGTATATTCAACAAAGAGGTCTGATAATTAATGAGAGTTGTTATTCAAAGAGTTAATCACGCACAAGTGAAAATCGATGATGAAGTTGTAGGTAAGATTAAGCGTGGCTTTTTGTTATTAGTTGGTATTGGACAAGATGATAATGAGAAAGTAATTGCCAAGGCAGCTCAAAAAATAGCTAAAATGCGCATTTTTGAGGATGAAGAAGGAAAAACAAACTTAAGTTTGGCTGATGTAAAAGGCCAAATCTTAAGTGTTAGTCAGTTTACCTTATTGGCAGATACTAAAAGGGGAAATCGGCCTAGCTTTGTCAATGCTATGCGACCACCCAAGGCTGATGAATTATGGCAAGATTTCAATCAAGAGTTAAAGCAACTTGGCTTCCACGTGGAAACAGGTCACTTTGGGGCAGATATGAAAGTTGAACTTGAAAATGATGGCCCTTTCACAATCGTTTTAGATCTTGATTAGTATTGACTTTAATGAAAGAAAAAAGTAAGCTATAAAAGAATTATCAATGACGAAGAATTGAAGATTGAAACTTATTTTCAGAGAGTGTCCGTTTGGGTGAAAGGACATAGAGTAGCAATCTGTGACCCCTTTAGCAGATAATGGTTCGTGTGGCGAGCGTTAATCGTAGCAAGCAAAAGGTGGTACCGTGCTATTTGAGCGCCCTTGGATATATTCCCGGGCGCTCTTTTTAGTTGCAAAATTTAAACATAAAAAGGGTGTAGTTAATGAAGGTACAAAAGCCAAAAGGTACAGTTGATATTTTGCCTGAAGTTTCAGGAAATTGGGAAAAAGTTGAACAAATTGCACGTGACTTTTTCAAACAAGCAAATTACCGTGAAATTAGAACTCCTAGCTTTGAAAGTTATGAAGTCTTTTCTCGTTCATCCGGTGAAACTAGTGATGTCGTTGAAAAGGAAATGTATGACTTTAACGATAAAGGTGGTCGTCATATTGCCTTGCGTCCAGAAGGAACTGCTGGGGTAGTTAGATCATTTGTTGAAAATAAGATGTATGGTCCAGATGTCGTAAAACCATTTAATGTTTATTACATTGAATCTATGTTCCGATATGAAAGACCACAAGCAGGCCGTCAACGTGAATTTCACCAAATTGGTTGTGAAAGCTTTGGCTCAAATAATCCATTAGCTGATATTGAAACAATTATGATGGGGAACGACTTACTTAATAAGTTAGGTGTTAAGAATTTTGAACTTCATATCAATTCACTTGGTAATGAAGATGTTCGCCAAAAGTATCATGATGCTTTAGTTGATTACTTTACTCCAGTAAAAGATCAATTATCAGAAGATTCTCAAAGACGCTTGGGTAAAAACCCACTAAGAATTCTTGATTCTAAAGAAGAACAAGATAAGCAATTTTTACCAAATGCGCCAAGAATTGTGGATTATTTAGATGATGAATCAAAAGCTAATTTCAAATATATAACTGACGCTTTGGATAAGTTAGGCATTAAATATGTTTTAGATGATGACTTAGTTCGTGGGCTTGATTACTATACTGGTGTGATTTTTGAATTTATGGTTGCTGATACTGATTTGTGGGCTTCTCCAACTACTGTATTAGGTGGGGGAAGATATAATCACTTAGTTGAAGAATTTGGTGGACCTGAAACACCAGCTGTTGGTTTTGGTATTGGTGAAGAGCGTTTGATGCTTGTACTTGAAAAGCAAAACCCAGAATTGTTTGCTGATACTGGAATTGACTTCTTCATTGCTAACATTGGTGAAGGAACTGCGATGAAGAGCGTTGAACTTGCCAGAACTTTACGTAAGCAAGGTAAAAAAGTTCAATATGATGTAGATCAAAAGAAGCTTAAAAACCAATTCAAGAAAGCTGACCGTGTTCATGCCGAATTTGTAATTACTTTGGGTGAAAAAGAACTTGCCGAAGGAAATGTTTCAATTAAACGTTTAGCCGACGGCAAGCAAATCAAGTTTAGCTGGGATGAAATGAATAACATTAGCGAAGCTATGAAAAACTTTTAGGGAGATAAAAACTAACAATGGACAAGAGAACTGATTATTGTGGTAACATTACCAGCCAATATTTAGATCAAGAAGTAACTTTGTACGGCTGGGTACAAAGAGTCCGTAACTTGGGTAACTTAATTTTTATTGATTTACGTGACCGTGAAGGTATCGTTCAAGTTGTGGTTAACCATGATTCTGGTAAGGATTTAATGGATAAAGCTGACAGCTTAGGTAACGAATATGTTATTGAAGTTAAGGGTAAGGTAGTTAAGAGAAGTAGCGTTAATCCAGAAATGAAAACTGGTGAAGTTGAAGTTGATGCTACTACAATTACCATCCTAAACGAAGCTAAGAACCCACCATTTGAAATCAAGGATGACTTAAGTGCAAATGAACAAACTAAGCTTAAGTGCCGTTACCTTGACTTACGTCGTTCAACTTTACAAAGAGCTTTAATCACTCGTTCAAAGATTACTACAGCTGTTCACGAATTCTTTGATAGTGAAGGCTTCATTGATATTGAAACTCCTGATTTAGGTAAGTCAACACCAGAAGGTGCACGTGACTACTTAGTACCTTCACGTGTTTACCCAGGTAGTTTCTATGCATTACCACAATCACCTCAATTGTTTAAGCAATTATTAATGGGTGCTGGTTTTGACAAATATTATCAAATTGCACGTTGTTTCCGTGATGAAGACTTACGTGGTGACCGTCAACCAGAATTTACTCAAATTGATATGGAAACTTCATTCCTTGATGAAAAGGGTGTTCAAGACATCACTGAACGTCTTTTGCAAAAGGTAATGCATGATGTTAAAGGAGTAGATATTAAGTTACCACTTCCAAGAATTACTTGGAACGATGCTATGAACTACTACGGTAGTGACAAACCAGATATGCGTTTTGATATGAAGATTCAAGACTTAAATGAAGTCTTCAAGGATTCTGACTTTAAAGTCTTCTCAGGTGCTATTGCTGATGGTGGTTTTGTTAAGGCTATTGCTGTTGAAGGCGGGGCAAAGGCATATAGCCGTAAGAAGATTGAAGAAAAGCAAGAATACATCAAGCGCTTCCACGCTAAGGGCTTGGCTTGGGCTAAGTTTGAAGATGGTGAATTCTCAGGTCCAGTTAGTCGCTTTATTACTGATAATGAAGCTGAACAACTTAAGAAGATCTACAACTTAAAGGGTGGCGAATTGTTACTCTTTGTTGCTGACAAGTGGAAGGTATGTTGTGATGCTTTAGGTTACTTAAGACGTTCAATTGCCATTGAACTTAACATGGTATCTAAGGATGATTACCACTTTGAATGGGTTGTTGATTGGCCATTGTTTGAATATGATGAAGGCGATGATCAATGGATTGCAGCTCACCACCCATTCACTATGCCAGATGATGAAGGTATCAAGCTTCTTGAAACTGAACCACACAAAGCTCACGCAAGAAGTTACGATATCATCTTGAACGGTTACGAACTTGGTGGTGGTTCAATCCGTATCCATAAGAAGGACATCCAACTTAAGATGCTTAAGGCTCTTGGCTTTACTAAGGAAAAGGCTTACGAACAATTTGGCTTCTTACTTGATGCTTTAGACATGGGATTCCCACCACATGCAGGTTTAGCAATTGGTCTTGATAGATTTGCAATGCTCTTAACTGGTAAGGATAACATTCGTGACGTTATTGCCTTCCCTAAGACTGCAAGTGCAAGTGAACCAATGATGAAGGCTCCATCTCCTGTTTCAGATGAACAAATGGCTGAACTTGGAATCGAAGTTACTGCTTCTGCAAGAAGTGTACGTGATGACAACCAAAAAGAACTTGAAAAAGAAGCTGAAGCTGATATTAAGGATCATGAATAATTAAGAAAATAGTCTAGTTCGAAATGGAACTAGGCTATTTTTGTATTTTTTGGGGGAAAGTTTTAAAATGAGTTCAATAATTTAACTAAATCTTATTTCTTTAGTACGAAGTGTTTTTCTTTTTTGCAAAATAAATATGTGATAAAATTAGTAAGACGTAAGATGTAAGAAATGGAGGCAAATTATGGATAATGTAATGACAGGAAGAATGTCACAAAAAGGCCAAATTGTTATTCCGGCATCAATTCGTAAAGCTTTAGGCTTAACCAAAGGAACAGAATTATCTTTTAAGGTAGAAGGCGACGAAATTACAATAAAAAAATTACCAACAGCATTAGATTGGGCTAATCTAGTAAAACAAATTCCTGTTGAAAATGTAGAAATTGATAAAGAAGGGCATTATAATCCTAAGAAATCTCCAGAATTCCATGATTGGATGGTTAATGGTTGATGGAACCAATGGATATTTATATTGCCAATGTCCCATTTGACGAGAATAATAGAAGCAAAGTTCGGCCAGCTCTCGTAATTGAAATTAGTCAAGATAGTGTTATGGTTTTTAAAATAACTAGTCAGTTTAAAAATAAATCAATTCAGATTAAAAATTTATATTACCCAATTGAAGAGTGGAACCAAGCAGGTCTAAAGAAACAATCATATGTAGATATTCACAAATTGTATAAGCTTCCCCAAAAATGGATTTTTAGGCAACAACCAATTGGAAAATTGACAGATAATGATAAATTAGGACTCTTCAACTTTATTAAAAGAAAACAAAAGTAATTTGAATAATAGAAAAACAAGCAAGTAATTTTGCTTGTTTTTTGATTGAAATAATTAACTTAAATTTGCGAGATACATTCTTTGTATGAATATGGTTTGAGATAGTAAAATTTAAGTAGGGATGCATGTAATAAAAAAGGGGGGGTAGTATGAATACTTCATTGAAATATGCACCAAAGTGGAAGTTAGTTCTATATTCGCTGTTAGCAATTATTAGTTCGCTTGGTAATGTTGTTATAGCTTACGTAACAAAAATTATGTTAAATTCCGCTCAAAATCATCAAGGATCAGTGCAATTGATTGTTGTAACGGCCACTATTGGCTCGCTTACATTAATTGCTATTATGTTTATTAATTTTGGATTCCGGTATTTACGAAATGATATTGTCCAAGATATTAATTTGAGTTTGAAGAAGCGTATCGTGACATATTTAATTTACAATCAAAAAGATTCTCAAAAAGATGGTATGAGCTTGCTGACGAATGACATGAAGCAAGTGGAAACTGCAAAGATTCAAAATGAATTGTTAGTTATTTATCAGGGGATAACTTTTGTCATTGCTGTTTCTGTTGGTTTAATCAATTCTTGGCTGTTGACTTTAATTTTCATGGTTACCACCTTAATTCCAGGCTTCATTCAGAAGTTCTTTACTAAGAATATTCAAGAAAAATCAAAAATCTGGGAAGATAATAATGCTATTTATACGCAAAAGGTAAACGATGGTTTAAATGGCGCGAAAACTGTTGCTCTTTATGATGTACAACCAGTTTTAATTAAGAAAATTATCAATAGTGCTACGAATATGGAAGTTGCTCTTAAGAAATTTAATTATACACAAGGAGCAGTGGGTGAACTTATTCTAGCTATTGCTAATGTTTTCAGCTTTATTATTCCATTTTTGATTGGGGCTATTTTAATGTTTAATAATCAAATTGGCGCCGGTACATTGGTAATGATAATTCAACTTTCAAATGATTTTATCAATCCTGTAGTTGATATTTTCCAAAGATATAATGCTATTAAATCAACTGATTCTATTTGGGGTAAAGTCAGTGATGCACTTAACTTTAAGATCGATGACAGTGTCAATGAAGTAATATCAGATTTCAATTCATTAAAAGTATCAAACCTTTCTTATGAAGTGCCAAATAAACAATTGTTTGATAATGTTAATTTTGACGTTAAACCTAAAGATAAAGTTTTGTTAATGGCTCCGAGTGGTTGGGGTAAGACAACTTTACTGGGTATTCTGTTAGGAAGAATTGCCCCAAGTTCGGGTAAAGTTGAAATTAATCAAGTAGATGAGACTGGAAACTGGAAAAAGCTACATTCGTACTTTTCATATATTAACCAAAAACCATTTATTTTTGATGATAGTTTAGAATACAACGTTACGTTGGGGAGAAAGGTTAGCTCAGAAAAATTAAACTATGCCATTAATCAAGCTGGCTTAAAAGACTTGGTTGAAGAAAAAGGTTTAAATTATCAAGTGGGTGAAAAAGGTAATAAGTTATCAGGCGGACAAATTCAGAGAATTGAAATTGCGAGAGATTTATTAGCTGAAAGACCAATCATTTTAGCTGATGAGGCTACAAGTTCACTTGATCCAAAATTATCTTTAGCAATTCACAAGACGATTTTAGAGCAAAACCAAGCTGCTGTAATTGAAGTTGCGCATAAGGTTACTGATGAAGAGCGCGCAATGTTTACGAAGATTGTTAAGTTTAGTAAATAATTTTTTCAAAGACTAAGATGAGCAAAATCTTGGTCTTTTTTGCTATTTTTGAGTATCCTACTAATTTAAAAGAGCTCTTTGTCAAATCCTGTTGATGAAGAATGATTTAAAGAATCAAGCAATGAAGAAGTTGCTTGTTTTTTTCTTCTAACCTAATTCTTGTTAGTAAATTAATGTAATTTGAATAACCATAAGCAGTACGCTCAATCTATTAAAATTTGAGTCGTGTTGAATTTTATTGTAAGTAGAGGGACTATGGCCTCTTTTTTTGCTAGCAATTGTGCTATTTATAACTACTTTCTCGTCATTCTTATATTCTGTTTTTAAACATTAATATTGAAGCAAATGAAAAAAGAAATTGCTCAAGAAAAAGTTTATGACAAGCAATTAAAGCTAAAAACATCTGCAATACAGAATTTGAGAGAATCATGGCAGAATGCAAGCATTAGAGAAAATATGAGAAAGAAGTTTGAATCAAAAGCAAAACTCAGAGCAAAAAAATTAGCTATGAGCAGAGGTTTTGAACGATAGATGATAGCAGACACTAGAAAGACATTATAGTGTCTTTTTTTGGAGAATTAAAATGATAAAAAGAAATATTGAAATTGAATACCATATTAGACAACCAACTGGTGAAGTAATCTTAACTTTTTTATTTCTGGCTTCTGAGAGCACTATTATTTTTTACCGAAAAATAAGTAAATGTGATTACTTTTGTAATTACTTATGATATTATATGTTTATCATTAAGTTAAATAAAGGCGGTGCATTTTATGGATACTGTAAAAGCAAGAATACAAGGTAATGCAACAGTAGTAACAATTCCCAAATCTTTTAATGTAAAGCCCGGCACTGAGTACCGATTTACTAAAGGCAAAGGTGGAGTTCTTACATTAACACCGGCTAAGAGAGTGCCATCTTCGATTGAAGAACTATTTAAAGATTGGCATGGTGAATACCAAGTGCCTGATGACTTAAAGGAATGGCAGAATGTAAAGCCAGAAGGAGAAGAATTATGGTAGAGTATCCCCAGAGTGGTAGTATTATCTATATTAATTTTGATCCTTCAATTGGAGCTGAAATTCAAAAGCGTAGACCAGCAGTGGTCATTAGTAACGATATTTTAGCAAAAACATCACCTTTTGCATGGGTAGTGCCAATATCACATGATTCATTTAATGGAGAAGACTATCCATTACACGTTCAACTGGATGCAAGGACTCAAGTTGATGGAACTATCTATGTGGAACAGATTAAGGCATTTGATTTTAACCATCGTCAGTGGCAATTTGTAGAAATGTTACCAATGGATATCTTTGATGAAGTACGAAAAAAAGCAAGATTGGTCATATGATGCAATTCTCACTTTTGCTGTTTTATGTGTGATTATAAAAAACACATTATCGGTTTGGGAACAATCTGGAATATTACAATGAATATTGGCCCAATTTTAGTAGGTTCTTCTGTTCAGGAAAGTTTGATTTGGTTTTTCTGGACAGAAGTAGTCATTGTTGTAGGCTTGCAGTTTCTTATTATTTTAGTTTATATAATAGGATTTTTTAGAAAGAAATTTTACTCTAAAAATGAATAATTTTTTCAAAGACTAAGATGAGCAAAATCTTGGTCTTTTTTGTCATTTTTGAGTATCCTACTAATTAAAAGGAAGTGTTCTTATGGATTTAAGTGAAAAACAAGCTGCATTGAAAAAGCTAAGTAAAGAGCAATATGAAGTTACACAACATGCTGCAACAGAATACCCATTCTCTGGTAAGTATGATGACTTTTTTGAAGAGGGAATCTATGTTGATGTTGTTAGCGGTGAGCCACTTTTTTCTAGTTTAGATAAGTACAATTCAGGTTGTGGCTGGCCTGCATTTACTAAACCAATCGAAAAAGTGGTTTATAAACGTGATAGTAGCCATAATATGGAGCGAACTGAGGTAAGAAGTAAAGATGCCGATTCTCACTTAGGCCATGTATTTAATGATGGTCCAGTTGATCAAGGCGGAATGCGTTACTGCATTAATTCAGCTGCTTTGCGTTTCATTCCTAAGGCAGATTTGGAAAAAGAGGGTTACGGAAAGTATTTAGCTTTATTTGAAGGAGCAAAATAATGACAGAATATAAAAAGGCGATTTTTGCTGGTGGTTGTTTTTGGTGCATGGTAGCACCATTTGATACCTTACCTGGAGTTAAAAGTGTAATTTCTGGTTATACAGGAGGACATAAAGAAAATCCAACCTATGAAGAAGTATGTAATCATACAACAGGGCATTTAGAAGCTGTTGAAATCACTTATGACCCAGAAAAAATGTCTTATGAAAAGCTCTTGTCATATTATTGGCAAGTAGTTGACCCAACTGATGAAATGGGACAATTCCAAGATCGTGGTGAAACGTATCGTCCAGTAATTTACTATAGTGATGAAGAAGAAAAATCCTTAGCTGAAAAGTCAAAGCAAGAACTAGCTGACTCTGGAAAATTTGACAAGCAAATTGTCGTTGCAATTGAACCGGTGCAAAAGTTCTGGCCAGCTGAAGACTATCATCAATATTTCTACCAAAAGAATCCACTTCGGTACATGATGGAAGAAGCCGGTGGACGTGCTGCTTTTATCGAAAAACACTGGTCAAAAAATAATTAATAAAATATATAAATAACAAACAAAATCTTTCTAAATTTGGTAAACTAGTTGTGTTACTAATTTAAGAAGGTTTTTTTATGGAATCACTAGAAGGACTCTCACGACGTTATAATTTATTATCGAAAATTTCAGCAGCATTTTTATATGCAATTGCTGTTGCTGTGGCTTTGAATTTTTTCTGGCAACCTGGTCATATGTATTCTTCAGGAGTAACAGGATTTGCTCAGCTGATTAATACCTTATCAGAGAGATACTTACCATTCACTTTGACCACTTCGACGCTTTATTTTGCTTTAAATGTGCCATTATTTATTTTAGGCTGGTTTAAGATTGGTAAGAAATTCACTATTTTTACGATTATTGCAGTATTTCTTGCTTCGATTATGATGCATAGTTTACCTGCTCCAGAATGGAAGCTAGATCCGCTTATTTGTGCTATTTTTGGTGGCGTAATCAATGGTGTTGGTACCGGATTAGCTTTGAAAAGTGGTATTTCAACTGGTGGGTTAGATATTGTAGGTATCATTTTACGTAAAAAGACGGGCCAAAGTTTTGGATCAATTAATATTGCAATTAATCTTTTAATTGTGATTGCGGCTGGTTTTGTCTTTGGCTGGACCCGGTCACTTTATACAGCTTTGAACATTTTTATTAACGGCCGGGTAATTGACACTGTTTATACCCAGCATCAAAAGATGCAAGTCATGATTGTAACTGAACATCCTAAAAAAATTATTGATGGTATTCAAGAAAAGATGCATCGTGGGATTACGATAATTCATGATGTTGAAGGAGCTTATGGTCATACGGAAAAGACAATTTTATTTACCATTATTGACCGCTATGACATGTATGATATTCATAATATTATTGTTGCTTGCGATCCGTATGCCTTTGTTAGTGTAAGTGAAGTGGCAAAGGTTTATGGTCGTTTTAAGGAACAAGAACTAGTTTAAATAAATATAAAATAAAATCGCACCTCAAAAGAGATGCGATTTTTTAATTTTTACATTTCATCTTCAATTCCCAAATGACGTAAAATCAATGCTGCAGTTTCTTCAATTGAACGGTGGGCAACATTAACAACATAGCAACCTAACTTAGTAAAGAGCGCTTGTGCGGAAGCTAATTCCTTATTAATTGCGTCCATATTTGAATAAGAAGTTTCAGGATCAAGTCCATAACTCTTAAGCCGAGCAACTCTAATTTCATTTAAAACTTGCGGATCATTTGTTAAACCGATAATCTTTTTAGGATCAATTTGATAAATTTCATCTGGAATATGGGTTTGTGGTACTAGTGGAAGATTGGCTACTTTTAGATTTTTATTAGCCAAGAATAATGAAAGGGGAGTCTTACTTGTTCTTGAAACACCAAGTAACACAACATCAGCTTCCAAAAAGCCCTTGGGGTCTTTTCCATCATCATACATGACAGCAAATTCCATAGCTGAAATACGATCAAAATAATTTTTGGTTAATTGGTGACTAGCTCCAATTTGACCTGAAGGTTCAAGCCCTGTCATTGCATGAATATCATCAACGACACTTGAAAAAATATCGACTGGTTTTGCACCATGTTCACGGGCAAACTTAATAGTCGCTAATTGTAAATCACTGTTTACAAGAGTATAGCCAATTAACATATGCTCACAGCTATCAAGTTCATCAAAAACTTTTTCTAATTTTTCCATTGTTGTGATGAATGGATAACGACGGTAGTTTACTTCAGCATCAGGATATTGTGCTGCAGCAGCTTTCATTAAGTTAAAGGCAGTATCACCAACACTGTCGGAAATGATTATAATGTTAACAATTTTGCTTTTTTCCATAACTTTTTACCTCATTTATATTTTCAATTCTATTATACTCTGAAATTTTTTCTAAAAGAACTATTGACGTATAAGGACCTTTTTGGCTATAATTTAACTATATTGTTATGGCAGTACTGCCAAGAAATGGAAGGAGGGATCTCACATGGCCAAGACTATTGTTCACGAAAACGAGTCAATTGATGATGCTCTTCGTCGTTTTAAGCGTTCCGTTTCTAGAAGTGGTACTTTGCAAGAATACCGCAAGCGTGAATTCTACGAAAAACCAAGCGTCCGCAGAAAGTTGAAATCTGAAGCTGCTCGCAAGCGTAGACATTATTAATTAATAGAAAGCTCTCGACGAATAGTTTTTGTCGGGAGCTTTTTTGCACCAAGAAAGAAGGATTTTTCAAATGTCATTAATGGATCAACTCATGGCTGATATGAAAGAAGCTATGAAGGCTAAAGATAAGGAAAGACTAGCAACAATTAGAATGCTTAAGTCAGCTTTAATGTATGCCACTATTAAGGATGAAGGTAAGCTCTCAGATAATGAATTATCACGTGAACAAGAACTTGCCGTTTTAGGTAAGGAAAAGAAGCAACGTGAAGAATCAATTGCTGACTTTAAAAAAGCAGGTCGTGACGACTTAGTAGCTGCCACTGAAAAAGAACTTGAAATTGTTGAAAGTTACATGCCAAAACCATTTACTGAAGCAGAATTAAGTCAGCTAGTAGATGAAACAATTGCTGAAGTTGGTGCAAGTAGCAAGGCTGATTTTGGTAAAGTAATGAAGGCAATTGTACCTAAGATTACCGGTCGAGCAGATGGTAAAGAAGTTTCTAAATTAGTTGGAGCAGCACTTTCTAAATAATTTACTAAAAGGATGATGAAATGCCTCAATTTACATTTACGCCACAAAATCCCGCAAATATTATGAGTTTAGTGGGAGTTAATGACTCTAATTTAAAATTATTGGCTGATGGTTATGATTTAACTGTTGCCGATACTGGTGATGGCATCTTGATAGATTCGCCAGACGAAAAGAAAGTCAAACTTGTCATTAAAGTATTAGCTGCCTTAGAAAAAGTTGTCAATTCTGGAGTAAGTATTGCAGCTCCAGACGTAGTTAGTGCTATGAAGATGGCTGAAAAAGGAACAGTTGAATTTTTTGGTGATTTATATAATAAAATCTTGATTAGAGATGCCAAGGGGCGTCCAATTCGTCCGAAAAATGCTGGGCAACAAGCTTATATTGCAGCTATTCAAAAAAGTGATATTGTTTTTGGAATTGGACCAGCAGGTACTGGTAAAACTTTTCTAGCGGTTGTAATGGCAGTTAGTGCTTTTAAAAATGGTGAAGTTTCTCGAATTATTTTGACTAGACCAGCTGTTGAAGCTGGTGAAAGTTTGGGATTTTTACCAGGTGATTTGAAAGAAAAAGTTGATCCATATTTGCGCCCAATTTATGATTCATTGTATGCCGTCCTTGGTACTGAAACGACTAATAGGTTGATGGAACGAGGAGTAATTGAAGTAGCTCCTCTTGCATATATGAGAGGTCGTACTTTAGATGAAGCATATGTTATTTTGGATGAAGCTCAGAATACAACTGATGCCCAAATGAAAATGTTTTTAACGAGACTTGGATTTAATTCTAAAATGATTGTCAACGGGGATGTTACCCAGGTTGACTTACCAGGGAAACAACATAGTGGTTTACTTGATGCAATGCATATTTTAAAAGATGTAGATCAAGTTAAGTTTGTTAACTTTACATTTAATGACGTTGTGCGGCACCCTGTTGTAGCCAAGATTATTAGAGCTTATGAAGAAGAAGGACATTAATGGACGCTATTGATATTACTTATAACGATGAAACCAATTTCTTAGCTGACACAAGTCGTGATTGGCGCAAATGGATTATGGATTTACTCCTCATGGCTAAGAAAGAAATTAGTAAAGATAATAATTTAGAAATGAGTATTAACTTCGTAGATGAAGATAAAAGTCACCAAATTAATCGTGATTATCGAGGTAAAGATCGCCCAACAGATGTAATTTCATTTGCAATTGAAGATGGAGAAGAAGGCGTGGATCTTTCTAGCTTTATTGAAGATCCAGATTTCACAGAAGATATAGGTGACTTGTTCATGTGCATCAGTGTGATTAAGCGGCATGCTGAAGAATATGGGACAGGATTCGATAGAGAATTTGGTTATACTTTAGTTCATGGCTTTTTACACTTGAATGGGTATGATCATATTGAACCTGCTGAAGCTAAGGAAATGTTTGGCATTCAGGGGAAAGTTCTAGAAGAATATGGTCTTCCTCTTTATCCAGATCAATTAGATGAAGGACGTGGAAAGTAATGAATACTGAAGAAAAGAAGTTATATGAACTTGCAGTTGCACATTTGAATACTGCTTATGCTCCTTATTCTAAATTTCATGTTTCAGCAGCGCTTTTAACAGAATCAGGAAAAATTACTACTGGTGTTAATATTGAAAATGCAGCTTATGGCTCAACTATTTGTGCAGAGCGAGTAGCACTTTTTAATTATGTTAATCAAGGTTTGAAGGATGATCCAATCAAATGCTTATTAATTACTGGCAATACTAGTCGGCCAATTTCCCCATGTGGTTCTTGCCGTCAAGTTATGGCAGAATTTATGAAAGCTGATAGTAAAATTATCTTAACTAATGCTCAAGGTGACTATAAAATGACAACTTTAGCTGATATTTTACCTTATTACTTTACAGATGGAGATTTAGCAGATGGTAGAAACAAGTAAATTTAAATCTGGTTTTGTTGCGCTAATTGGGCGCCCAAATGTAGGTAAATCAACTTTGATGAACCATTTAATTGGACAAAAAGTTGTTATTACATCTAATAAATCTCAAACAACTCGTAATAAAATTTCAGGTATTTTCACTACTGAAAATTTACAAGCTGTTTTTGTTGATACTCCAGGCATTCATAAGCCACAAAATAAATTAGATGATTATATGGATAAAGCTAGTCTTTCATCATTAAATGATGTTGATTTAGTTTTTTTCATGGTTGAACCGGAAAAAGTTGGTAAAGGTGATGAATACATTGCTGACTTACTTAGCAAAGTTAAAGTTCCAATTTTCTTAATCATTAATAAAATTGACCAGGTTCATCCGGATAGCTTGCTTCCTGTTATCGAGTCATATCAAAAATTAGGAAAATTTGCAGAAATTGTTCCAATTTCTGCAACCAACGGCAATAATATGGAAGATTTAGTTGCTACTTTATACAAATATTTGCCAGAAGGACCACAATTTTATGGTAGTGATGAAGTTACTGATCGTCCGGAATATTTTGTTGTTGCAGAATTAATTCGAGAACAAATTTTGCGCTTAACGCAACAAGAAATTCCACATGCTACTGCAGTTGTAGTTGAAAGAATGAATCAAAGAATTAATGGCAAATTGCAAGTTGAAGCCACAATTTATGTGGAACGTGATGGCCAAAAGAAGATTATCATCGGTAAGGGTGGTAGTATGCTTAAAAAGATTGGAATTCAATCACGTAAGCAAGTTGAAGCTTTATTAGGTGAAAAAATTAATCTTCATTTATGGGTAAAAGTTCAAAAGAATTGGCGAACTGATCCAAGCTTCTTAAAGCAAATTGGTTATGACAGTAAGGACTTGTTTTAATGACTAGAGAAGTCGTTGAAGTAACAGGGATTGTATTTAAACGTCAAAGATATAAAGAAGCCGATGTCTTAGCTAAGATAATTAGTAAGGACATGGGCATTTTTACTATGCTGGTGAGAGGAGCTCTTAGACCTAAGTCTAAATTAAGTGCTAGTGTGTTGGCATTTTCTTATGGAAATTATCAAGTTTTGACAAGCCAGAAGGGCTTGAGCCCCCTAAAAACCTATAAAGATATTAAACAATTTTCTAATTTATATAGTGATTTAACTTTAAATAGCTATGCTTGTTATCTTTGTGATTTGGTGGATCATGCATTTGTAGAATACCAATCTTTAGGTGAATTTTATAATTTGATATTAGTGGCTTTGACCAAGTTAAATGCTGGACAAGATCCTGAAATTATTTGTCAATTAGTTGAACTTCAGATGCTAGCTGCATATGGAGTAAGACCACAATTCAAGCAGTGTGCTATTTGTGGTGAAATACACGGCCCTTTTGATTATTCGATTAGTGCAGGTGGAGTGATCTGTCAAAAACATTTTAATGAAGTAGCTCGAATGCATTTGGATGCCAAGCAAGTCGCCATGATTAGAACGTTGGGGTTAGTTAATATCAATCGTTTAGGACAAATAAATGTGAAACCTGATACTAAAAAAGCAATTAGAAGAGCAATTGATCGAATTTATTTTCAAACAGTTGATTTGAATCTCAAGACGAAGAAATTTTTAGATGAGATGCGTAGACTTGAGATTTAATTGCACAATTTAAATAAAAATATGGTAAAATGTTAAAGTATACTGACAAAGATGAGGATAAGAAAAGTACTAGTTAAGCGAGTGCTGTTTGATGGGAGAGCACCTAGGAAAAGGCACCTCTAGTCAACTTAATTAAGAGCAGGAAACGATAGCTTCCTGAATTAGGGTGGAACCGCGATTCAATCGTCCCTATGCAAAATTTTGCATAGGCTTTTTTTATGCCTTTGCACAGGAGGAAATTAGATGACAAATAAGAAATTAAATGTCCAAGATATGATTTTTAAATTAGAACAATTTTGGGCTTCTAAAGGTTGCATGATTATGCCTTCTTACGATGTTGAAAAAGGGGCAGGAACTATGAGTCCGTATACTTTTTTACGTGCAGTAGGTCCAGAACCTTGGGCTGCATGTTATGTTGAGCCATCAAGAAGACCAGCTGACGGTAGATACGGTGACAACCCTAACCGGTTATTCCAACACCACCAATTCCAAGCTGTTATTAAACCTGCACCAATTGATATTCAACAATATTATTTAGATAGTCTTCGTGTTTTGGGAATTGAACCTTTAGAACATGATATTCGTTTTGTTGAAGATAACTGGGAAAACCCATCAATGGGTTGTGCCGGTGTTGGTTGGGAAGTATGGCTTGATGGGATGGAAGTTTCACAATTCACTTACTTCCAAGTTGTTGGTGAATTAGATGTTAAGCCAACTATGAGTGAAATTACTTATGGTGTTGAAAGATTGGCTTCATATATTCAAGATGTTAACAGTGTCTTTGATCTTGAATGGGGTAATGGAATTTTATACCGTGATATCTTCAAAGAACCAGAATATGAACATTCTAAATATGCATTTGAAGAAAGTAATCAAGAAGAATTGTTACAATTCTTTGACACTTATGAAGCAACAGCTAAAGAATTGCTTGGCAAGAACTTAGTTCACCCAGCATATGACTATATCTTGAAGTGTAGTCACACATTCAACTTGCTTGATGCACGTGGTGCTGTTTCTGTTACTGAAAGAGCTGGTTACTTAGCAAGAATTAGAAATATGGCCCATGAAGTTGCTCAATGCTTTGTTGAAGAACGTGAAAAGAGAGGATTCCCTTTACTTAAGAGCGCAGAAGTAGAAAAGGCGGAGAGTGAAAATGACTAAAGATTATTTATTTGAAATTGGCACTGAAGAAATGCCAGCTCATGTTGTTTCTAGAAGTGTAAAACAATTAGCAGATCGTACTAGTAAGTTCTTGAAAGATAATGGCTTGGAATTTAAAGCAATTAAGACTTTTTCAACTCCTCGCCGTTTAACGATTTTGGTGCAAGATTTAGCTGAAAAGCAAGCAGATATTGATGAAATAAAAAAAGGCCCTGCAAAGAAGATTGCTTTAGATAGTGAGGGTAATTTTACTAAAGCTGCTCAAGGTTTTGTTCGTGGTCAAGGAATGACGACTGATGATATTTACTTTGAGGAATTAAAGGGAACTGAATATGCTTATGTTCATGTTCAAAAAGCAGGCAAACTTGCCACTGATATTTTACTGGGCATGAGCGACATTATTAAGGCGATGACTTTCCCAACTAAAATGCGCTGGGGCAGCAATGACTTTGAATTTGTACGTCCAATTCATTGGTTAGTTTCATTATTCGGTAGTGAAGTAGTACCTGTTAAAATTTTAGACATCACAGCTGGACGTAAAACAATGGGCCACCGCTTTTTAGGTGATAGCGTTATTTTAGCAAATAGTGATGATTATGAAGAAGCTTTGAAAGGCCAATTCGTAATTGCCGATGCTGCTGAACGCAAGACAATGATTGTTAACCAAATTGATCAATTAGTTGCTGAAAACAATTGGAAAGTTAAGCTTGATGCCAGCTTATTGGAAGAAGTAACGAACTTGGTTGAATATCCAACTGTATTTGCAGGTAGCTTTGATGAAAGTTACTTAAATATTCCAGATGAAGTTTTGATTACATCTATGAAAGATAATCAAAGATACTTTGAAGTTTATGATCAAGATGGCAAATTAATTAACCACTTCATTTCAGTTCGTAATGGTAATAAAGAATTCCTTGAAAATGTTATTAGCGGAAATGAAAAGGTATTAGTTGCTCGTTTAGATGATGCTAAGTTCTTCTATGATGAAGATAAGAAATACCCACTTAGTCATTTTGTTTCAAGACTTGATAAAGTTTCATTCCACGATAAAATTGGTTCAATGGCTGAGAAATTAGTACGTGTACGTATCATTGGTGAATACTTGGCCAAGAAATTTGGATTAAGTGATGGAGTTATTAAGAACTTTGATCGTGCTAGTGAACTTTATAAATTTGATTTAGTTACTCAAATGGTTGGTGAGTTTGCTGAACTTCAAGGGGTAATGGGGATGCACTATGCAGAGCTTGCTGGTGAAAATAAAGATGTTGCTCTTGCAATTAAGGAACACTATATGCCTCTTACTGCAGAAGGCGAATTACCAACTAGTGAAGTTGGTGCATTATTGTCAGTTGCAGATAAATTTGATAATATTATTACTTTCTTCGCTGCTGGTATGATTCCAACATCATCAAATGATCCATATGCTCTTAGAAGATATGCATATGGAATCGTTAGAATTTTACTTAACCAAAATTGGTCACTAGCAATTGATAAGGCTTTGCCAGAAATGGTTGAATTGCTTGATGGTAAGACAAAGGCTAAGATGCCTAAGACTGGCCAAGAAGATGAAGAAATTTCACTCTTCATTCGTGATAGAATTAAACAATTTTTGCAAACAAATAATTACAAGTATGATGTAATTGATGCAGTTCTTCATTCTAGTCAAAAGGATCCAAGTCGAATTTTAGCAGCAGCTAAAGTATTGCAAGCACATCACGATTCACCAGAATTTAAGCCTGTAGTTGAAAGTTTAATTCGAATCGAAAATATTTTGAAGAAGGCTAAATATAAAGGCGATAGTGTAGTTAAGAGCGATTTATTTGAAGATAATTCAGAAAACGAATTATATTTAGCTAGTCAAAACTTGCAAGCAATTGATAACTTTACAGAATTGTATGAAGCATTTGTTTCAATGCAAAAAGTAATTGACAGATACTTTGAAGTAAATATGATTATGGCTAAAGATGAAGCAGTTAAAAATAATCGCTTGGCACAATTAAGCCAAATCAATGAATTAGCTACTCGTTTAGGTGCATTAAGCAAGTTAGTTATTAAATAAAATGCTTTGTTATAAAATAAAGACAAGTGTCTATTGAAAGAGGTGATACAATTGGCAGGACGCATCCCAGAAGATTTTATCAATGAGGTACGAAATAGTATCAATATTGTTGACGTAATAAGTCAGTATGTATCACTTGAAAAAAGGGGCAAAGACTACGTAGGCCTTTGTCCTTTTCATCAAGAAAAGACCCCATCATTTACTGTTAGTGAAGATAAGCAGTTTTTTAAGTGCTTTGGATGTGGTAAGGGTGGTAATGTCTTTAGTTTTATGCAGTATAAGGAAGGCTTAAGCTTTCCAGAAGCAGTGGCTGAAGTAGCAAAAATGGCCAATTTAGCAATGCCAAGTGGCTATCAATCTGAGATGAAGCCATTAAGTCCTTTGAAAAAAGTTCATCAAGATGCCTGTGATTTTTTTCATCAAGTATTACTAACTAGTAAAGCAGGTGAGCGAGCTCTAAATTATGCTAAAGAGCGTGAATTATCTGAAGATTTACTTGAACACTTCCAAATCGGATATGCACCAAATAGTGATCATCTATTATTAACTTTTTTACGTGGTAAAGGATACGATGATACAGTGCTTGCTAAAAGCGGGCTCTTTTCTCAAAATGAAAATGGACAATTATTTGATCGTTTTCGTGATCGATTGATGTTTCCTTTAGCAGATGAAGTAGGGTATATAGTCGGTTTTTCTGGACGAAGAATTTCTAATAATAAAGAATTAGCGAAATACTTAAATAGTCCGGAAACTGAAATTTTTAATAAATCTAAGGTCCTATTTCACTTAAAAGAAGCTAAAAAGGCAGCGCGAACTGAAAAGCACCTTGTTTTATATGAAGGATATATGGATGTAATTGCAGCCTATAAGGCTGGGATTAAGACAGGGATTGCTTCGATGGGAACTAGCTTGACTGATGATCAGGTATATTTACTTAAACGTATTAGTCGCAATATCATTATTAACTATGATGGTGATGAGCCTGGACAGCACGCAATTGAGAGAGCAAGTCATATGTTTGAAACAGTTGGTGGCTTTCAAGTTGGCGTAGTTTCCTTGCCAGAAGGGCTTGATCCAGACGAATATGTAAAAAAATATGGCCCTGAGCGCTACCAAGATGAAGTTAAAGGTGCGATTACGCCAACTGACTTTTTCTTAAAACGGTTGGAATTAAAGTATAATTTTTCAAATGATCGTGAAAAATTAGCTTATTTAGATGAAGCAGTTAAATTGATTGCACCGCTCAATAATCCTGTTGAACGGGATCTTTATGTTACTAAGCTTGCCAAAAAGGTAGGTGTTTCAGAAGACTCATTGAAAGTGAGTTTGCTGAGAGAAGGACGCAAACTTCGAGTAGCTGAAAGAAGAAAAAAACAATATGATTTTGAACCTGAAGAACAAAGTAAGACTCAAGTAGCAACACTGCATAATGCTAATCCAGCTCTTGTTAGACTGTTTTATTTATTTGTTCACTCTGAAAAGGTTAGAAATTATTTGCTGGACTTACATTTTCTCTTTCCAGATGAAAGCTATGCCAAATTGGCTGAATCTTGGCTTGATTTTGAAGAAACACATGATAATGCTACAATTAACAGTTTCTATGATTTTATTCCTGATGATTTAAAGGGTATAATAGATAACATGGAAATGATGACAATGCCTGAAGACTTTTCTAAAGAAGAAGTCGATGGATTGTTGGCATCACTCAAAAAGCTTGACACTCAACGGAAAATTAGCAATTTGCAAATGCAATTGCAGGATGCTCAACGTAGACAAGATGAAGATCAAGTGCTTAAAACTTTAGAAATGATTATTAATGCAAAACGCAATAACAATTAGGGAGGCTTATTAATGGCAGATATGACTTTAGACAAAAAAGTTAAAGAACTTGTCAAAGAAGTCAAAAAGAGTAAAGAGATTACTGAAACCGACTTTACTGAAAAGTTAATCAAGCCATACAAGCTTGAGGGCAAGGCTGTTGACCAACTGGTTCAAGAATTCGAAGATAATGGAATCAGTATCGTTGATGCAAACGGTGAACCATCAAACTTAGCCTTAAAGAAGCAGAAAGATGTTGAAAAAGAAGAACTTAAAGATTTATCTGCACCTGCAAGTGTGCGAATGAATGACCCAGTTAGAATGTACTTAAAGGAAATTGGTCGGGTTCCTCTTTTGAATGCTGATGAAGAAATTGCTCTTGCTAAGAGAATTCAAGATGGTGATGAAGAAGCAAAGCAAGAACTTGCAGAAGCTAACTTGAGATTAGTTGTTTCAATTGCTAAACGTTATGTTGGTCGTGGAATGCAATTCCTAGACTTAATCCAAGAAGGTAATATGGGGTTAATGAAGGCTGTTGACAAGTTTAACTATAAGCTTGGTTTCAAGTTTTCAACTTATGCTACTTGGTGGATTCGTCAAGCAATTACACGTGCAATTGCAGACCAGGCTAGAACAATTAGAATTCCAGTTCACATGGTTGAAACAATTAACAAGTTAATCAGAATTCAACGTCAACTTTTACAAGATTTAGGACGTGAACCAACGCCTGAAGAAATTGGTGCAGAAATGGACATGGGAACAGATAAGGTACGTGATATCTTAAAGATTGCCCAAGAACCAGTTTCTCTTGAAACACCAATTGGTGAAGAAGACGATTCACACTTAGGTGACTTTATTGAAGATAAGGATGCAACTAGTCCTGAACAACATGCTTCATATGAAATGCTTAAGGAACAACTTGAAGAAGTACTTGATACATTAACTGATCGTGAAGAAAACGTTCTTCGCTTACGTTTCGGTTTAGATGATGGCCGGACTAGAACCTTGGAAGAAGTTGGTAAGGTGTTTGGAGTTACTCGTGAACGTATTCGTCAGATTGAAGCAAAGGCTTTACGTAAATTACGTCACCCAAGTAGATCAAACCAATTAAAGGATTTCTTAGATTAATAAAGAAATAACAGATAGCATTTGCTATCTGTTTTTTTTACTTAATATTATTTCCCCATTAGCAAGAGCTTTTTTGATACAATCAATTAATAGGAGGGATAGCATGCTTGAAACAAGACTTGCCCATTTGGCGGCAATGGTAGACGAAAATACACGTTTAGCTGATATAGGAACGGATCATGCATACTTACCAATTGATTTGGTTAAATCAGGGAAAATTGACTTTGCAATTGCTTCAGATGTTGCTGAAGGGCCACTAGATAATGCCAAAACTGACATTCTTGCAGCAGGTTTAAGTAAAAATATAGAAACAAGACTTGGTAGTGGTTTAGAAACGTTAAGACCAGAAGACAATATCCAGACAGTTGTTATCGCTGGAATGGGTGGAAAGTTAATGTCTGATTTGCTTGAAACAGCTAAAGTAAATGGAAACTTATATCCTACTTTAATCTTGGAACCAAATATTGGTGAACCACGTGTTAGAAAATGGTTAATGGAAAATAATTACCAGATTATTCAAGAAGAGATAATTGATACAGCTGGGCATATCTATGAATTGATTAAAGCTACATTAACTACTAGCAAACATTCACTAACTGATAAGGAACTTCTCTTTGGTCCATTTTTGTTAAAGGAAAAAACTGCTGTTTTTACAAAAAAATGGACTAATCAACTAGCTTATCAAAAGCAATTGTTACTCAATTTAAATAAGGCTAAAAATAAAGATATGGCCCGCATTTCTGAAGTTGAACAAAGAATTAAGTTTATTGAAGGAGAGCTAGAAAATGACTAAAGTTAAAGATATAATTGCTAAATTAAATGAACGTTTTCCTGAAAATATTGCGAGCAGCGGAGATCCTGTTGGACTTCAAATTGGCTCAGTTGATGCAGAAGTTACTAAAATTATGACTACACTTGATGTGCGCCCAAATGTGGTTGACGAAGC
The DNA here is from genome assembly GCA_022756575.1 of Lactobacillus mulieris. Taxonomy (GTDB): domain Bacteria; phylum Bacillota; class Bacilli; order Lactobacillales; family Lactobacillaceae; genus Lactobacillus; species Lactobacillus mulieris_A. The sequence goes on along the minus strand of JALBSH010000001.1, from coordinate 43,815 downwards.
AATAAAAAAAGGTGTCGATTTAATTATTTCTCACCACCCAGTAATGTTTAGACCTGCTAGAAATTTAGACTTCAGTGATCCACAAAATGCAATGTATGGAAAAATTATTGCTCACGGAATTACCGTTTATTCTATCCATACTAATTCAGATAAGGCCGAAAATGGTTCAAGTGATTGGCAAGCAGAGGAATTAGGTTTAACTAATATTGAGCCTTTTGCAATTGATGATGATGGGATTGCAGTTGGCCGAAAGGGGAAACTACCCAAACCGATGAAAGCAATTGATTTTGCTTATTACACCAAAAAGCAAATGAATGTTGACTTTGTTCGCCTAATCACAGCTAATAATGATAAAATAATATCAACAGTTGGTTTTGTATGTGGTGATGGTGGCAAGTTCTGGCGTGATGCTCTGAAAGATAACTTAGATGCATATATCACTGGGGACGTCTACTACCACGTTGGTCATGATATGATTTCTAGTGGTTTAACAGTAGTTGACCCTGGTCACTACACCGAAAGTCTTTTCAAGACAAAATGTGCTGAAGTGCTTGATGATTTCAAGGCTAGTGAAAATTGGCCAGTTGAGATTGTAATCTCCCAAGAATCAACTGATCCATTCCAAGATTTAATGTAAGAAAGAAGAAATAATTATGGAATATCCAAATTTACTACCACGTTTTTTGAAATATGTAAAAATCAATTCTCGTTCTGATGAACACGCTGACCGTTTCCCATCAACTCAACGTGAAGTTGATTTCCAAATGGTTATCAAGAAAGATTTGGAAGAACTAGGCCTATCAGACATTCATTATAATGAAAAAGCTGGTGTTTTAATTGCTGAAATTCCATCAAATGTTGACTACGATATGCCAGTTATGGGCTTTTTAGCACACTGTGATACAGCTGATTTTAATAGTGAAAACATTAAACCTCAAATCACAGAAAACTATGATGGAGAAAGTAAGATTCAATTAGGTGATAGTGAATTTTACTTAGATCCAGCAGTTTTCCCTAATATGAAGAAATATAAAGGTCAAACTATTATTTCTGCCTCAGGTGATACCTTACTTGGTGGGGATGACAAGTGTGGTGTTAGTGAATTAGTAACATTTGCTGAATATCTGCTTGCTCATCCTGAAATTAAGCACGGTCGTATTCGCTTAGGCTTTACTCCAGATGAAGAAATCGGTACTGGTGCTGGACACTTTGATGTTGAAGATTTTGGAGCTGATTTTGCTTACACTGTTGATGGTGAAGCACCTGGTAAACTTGACTGGGGTACTTTTTCAGCTGCACAATTTGGACTCGACATTCAAGGAGTTAATGTTCACCCAGCTGTTGCTAAAGGCCAAATGATTAATGCTATTCAAGTTGGTATTAACTTCCAAAACTCATTGCCACAAAATGAAGTCCCAGAACAAACTGAAGGTAGAGAAGGATTCTACCACTTGATGAACTTCCAAGGTACCGTTGATAATGCTCACCTTGACTACATTATTCGTGACTTTGAACGTGATGGCCTTGAAGCTCGTAAGAACTTGGTTAAATCAATTGTAAAGAAAATGAACGATGAATTTGGCGAAGAACGTCTTAAGCTCAAGATGTGGGACCAATACTACAACATGGCTGATGAACTTAAGAAGCACATGGAAGTTGTAGATTTGGCTCGTGATGCTTACAAGGCTGAAGGCTTGACAATCAATGAAGATCCAGTACGTGGTGGTACTGATGGTTCTCAATTAACTTACATGGGGCTTCCTTGTCCAAACTTATTTGCTGGTGAAGAAAACATGCATGGTCGCTTTGAATATACTGTGCTTGAATCTATGTGGAAAGCTGTCGATGTAATGGTTAAAATGGCAGAATTACACGCAGAAAGAAGCAAGTAGTGAAACAAAATTAATATAAATATTTTTACTTTGCTTTAATGAATAATTTTTTATTATTGATATATAAAGCTTCTTTGATAATAAAAAATTAAGAAAAAGTTATGCACTAATACTAATTAATAAAAAATATAGCTGATAAATACTGATATATAGGTATTTGTTGGCTTATTTTTTTGGAAAATATCAATAAATGAAAAATTGTGAAACATAAAAACTATCTACTTGCAAAAAAGTATAAGTTAAGATAACATAATAGTGTATTACACGACTAACACAATAAATGAGGCGAGAATATGGAATTTAAAGACAATGTGCCTATTTATATTCAAATTGAGCAATATTTATATCGGCTCATAGTGCAAGGAGAATTACCAGCTGGTCAAAGAATTCCATCTGTTAGACAGCTAGCTGTTGATTTAACGGTTAACGTCAATACAGTTCAAAGAGCATTGCAAGAGATGAATAATCAGGGGATTTTATTTACCAAACGTGGAGAAGGTAATTTTGTTACTGAAGATACTGCTCTTTTAGAAAAGACCAAAAAAGAGTTATTAACGCGAGAATTAGATGATTTTGTCGAAAACATGCATCGTTTAGGCATCAAGAATGACGAACTTGTTCCAACACTATCAGAATATTTAGAGAGTTTAGGAGAAAAGTAATGAACAAAGCATTAGAAATTCAAAATTTAACTTACAAGAAAAATCAAAAAGTAATTCTGGATAATATTAATTTAGATCTCGCCCAAGGAAAAATTGTTGCCTTGTTAGGAGAAAATGGTGCAGGTAAGACTACTTTAATGCGTTGCATTGCTGGCGTTGCCAAGAATTGGTCCGGTAGTATTAAAGTGGCAGGAAAAAGTGGTGAAGCAGAGAAAAAAGCTAAATTAGCATTTACAGATAAACTAACTGGTTTTTCAGATTCAACCAAAATTAAACATGTAATTAAGTTTTATGAAACTATTTATTCTGATTTTGATTTAGAAGAATTTACTAAATTACGTGAATTCATGAAGTTATCACCTGATATGCGTTTAGGTCAACTTTCACGGGGGATGCGTGAAAAGTTGGTAATTGCTTTAACATTTGCTAGAAAAGCAGATTTGTATCTTTTAGATGAACCATTTTCAGGAATTGACCCAATGGCAAGAAAGAAGATTATTAATTCTATTATTTTGTGGAAAGATGACAATGCTACTATTTTGATTTCTGACCATTTTGTTAATGAAATTGCAACTTTGCTTGATGAAGTTATTATTTTGAAAGATAACAGAATTTTAACTCATCAAAGTGCTGATCAAATTAGAAGTGAGAATACCAGTATTGAATCCTTCTACCAAGCCTTTTATGAGGGGGAAGAATAAATGACCTCTTTTAGTAAGTTATTTAAGGTAATGCAGCTACCTAAGTTAAAAATTGCAAGTTGGATATATTTAGTGCAATTAGTTGGAATGATTGCAATTGGACTATACTTTCAATTTTCTAATAGTGTTAGGCTACCTTATGAAAGTGCGTTTTTAGCTGAAGCTATCACACTTGTTTTAGCTGGTTTGTTTTTATACTTTTATTTGCTCAATAAAGAAATAAAAAGCTATAAAAGTCAAACTTGGCAACTAATGCCAGTTTCGTCAATTAAGTTATATTTAACAAATCAATTAACTACTTATTTAGCAATAGCATTATTTTTAGTATTTCAAGTTATAAATTTTGGGCTAATTTTGGGAGCATTTGCAGTTTCTTATCCAATAAATTTTTCTGAAATATCGAAAGCTCTTAATAACCCTACATCAACTTCTGTATTAGGGCAAATGGCAGTCTACATGATTTCATTAGGATGTTTATTTGTACTATCAGCAATTAGTTTCATGGTAATAATTATCTTTTTAGTAATGGTATCGCAAGTGATTGTCAATTTATTACCAGGATTTAAGAGTAAGAACTTAGTAAATTTAGTTCGAATAATTATTGGAATAATTGGTTATTTGATTATTGGTAATGTTTCTAGTTTTGCCTTTGAATCACTTTTAAAAATAAAGGATAATCCTTTGGCAGCTTTATCAAGTTCTGGATTAAGTGCTTTATGGACAAGTAATGGAATTTCTTTATTGTTTATTTTAGTCATTACAGCAGTCAACTTATATCTTTTAAAGAGATTCTTTGAAGCCAAGGCTAATTAGAAATGGAGGATAAAATGACGAGTTTTAGTACAGTATTTAAGCTACTTCAAGCAAAAAAAGCTAAAAAGATTTTAATGATTTACCTGATTCAATTAGCAGCGATTATGGCAATTGGAACATATTTGTATTTGGTAAATGCAAAAGAATTTCAATCAATTTTTGTTAGCTATGAAGTTATTGCTTTAACTACAAGTTTCTTTGCGTTGTTAATTAGTTGGTGCATTTTATTTATTGATGAAATAAAAATGTATGAGTCACAAACATGGCAACTTTTGCCAATTAGTTCTAAAAAATTCTTTTTAGCTAATATTTTGACAACTTATGTAACACTTTTTTATATGGCATTACTTGATTTAGGAACTTGCGCAATTTTAATATCAGTAGCATTTGCGGCAAGTAAGCCAGAATTAAAAGATATTTCGGTAGGTAAAACCCTAGGACAGCTACCTATTGGTGAAATTGCTCTATATGGATTGGGCATAGCTTTATTAATAGCTTTAGGATTAATTAGTTTTTCTTTGATGATTAATTTCTTGAGCTTTTCTTCAAAAACAATTGTTAATTTGTTGCCGGGCTTTAAGAGTAAGAAATTAGTTGGCTTATTACGTTTTATTTTCGCAATAGTGCTTTACGCAATTCTTACATACTTTATTAATACTTTTTCAAATGTTTTCGAAAAGGGCATTATTGATCGACAAGTCAATTTATTGGTATTGTGGCTCAGTGTTGCAGAAACTGGAATTTTTGTATTAATAGGGTCTATTGTTGATACTTGGATTTATCAAAAATTCTTTGAAGCCAAGGCTGTATAAAGGAGGGAGCTAAGGTGTTAGCTTTAACGGATTCTCTTTTTCAGACTAAAAAAAATCAAGCCAAAATCACCTTATTGGGGTATTTTTTAATAAGCTTAATTTTAGCTGTATTTTTAATTACAGGTAGAGCTTGGAGCTTCGTAGATTTTTCACTTGTTCCTGAAGATAAAGGTCTACCACTAGTTATGAGTTTTTCATCAACACTTTATAAATTTGATTTACTCTTTTTTGTATGGTGTATATATTACTTTGCTAAAGATTTAAGAAAGCAAACTTGGCAATTGGTTCCTTTATCAAGTACCAAAATATTTACTGCACAGTGGTTGAGTACATTGCTAGCTTGTGCCTATCTATTTATTGGGCAATTATTGTTAACTTTTATTTCTTATGTTGTATCTTATTTATGGGCAAGTAACCAGGTCTTAAATGGTTTAAGATTACTTTTTGATGCAAAATTTGAATTTCTCAATGATTTAGTATTTTTGACATTCTTTTGTTTAGCATGGCTTTTATTCACTGCATTAGTTGAAATCTGTAAATATGGAATTATTTCTCTATTACCTTTTTCTGGAAACAAAATTTTTGAAAATATTATTGAAATAATTCTTGTTATAATTGGGTTAATAATTGCTATTAACGGTTTTAACTTTATGTTTTTTAATGTTGGTACAACAGAAGAAGCAGGAACAATTTTTATGATAATTACATCTGTAATTCTGTGGTTAATTGTTCAACCATTATTCAATCGAATTGGTGAAAGTAAGGCAGAATAAAAGTATAGTCTAAAAAAATGTATTATACTAAAAACATTCACATGAAAAGGAGGAAATTTAGTGAAGATTATTTCATATTTGAAAAAAATAGGTCTTTTTATAGTTTCATTTTTATTATATGAATTGTTAATGAGTTCATATGTCATTCCCAAATCATTAAATAGTAACAAAGAAATGATTGGAAAATATCATTTTGTACTCTATGTGGCAACCATTGCGTTAGTGATGCTCGTGTATCATATCTATAAAAAACAGTTAGAGCAAGAGAATGAATGGCATTTCAATGAGAAGCCACATTTTAAGTGGTCAAAATTAGGATATAGTGGTTTAGCTTTTGTGGTAATGATTGCTGCCCAAGTTTTAATAAATATGTTTTTATCCTCTTCATCCAATTCTGCTAATCAAAAAGCAATTGATCAATTAGCAAAGGGAACGGATTGGCATTTTATTGTCTTTATTATTTTCTTAGCACCAATGTTTGAAGAAATAATCTTACGTGGTCAATTTTTCAATATTGCTTTTACTAAAGAAAATAAGTTGAATTACTGGTTAGGGATTGTAATCAATGGTCTATTCTTTGCTTGGTTGCATGATCCAAATTTCTCAATTCATATCATTACTTATTGGGTAATGGGGGCAATTTTAGCGACAACATATTTAAATACCAAAGATTTAAGATATTCATTTGTAACTCATATGCTTAATAATACTATTGCTGCATTACCATTAATCTTTGGGATGCATTAAACAAAAAAGAGTAGCACTTTTTTATTTAAGTGCTACTCTTTTAATTTGATTAATCTTGACTCTGAATATATTCCAAGATTTGATTAATTTCTTCACCTGTAAATGATCCATCACCAGTTTTCATAGCATGAATTTTTTCTACTGAAAGATGGCTAGCAAAGGCTAACTCAGTATCATTAACGTGATGTTTTACTTGGTAAGTTATAATTACATCTGAAAGTTCTTCTTGGTTCATATTAGCTTGGCTCCTTTAAAATAAATCCACTATTTATCTCTACATCTATTGTAGTTGAAATAAGGCCTTATTAAAAGGTAGACCACTTGGTTAATGGCCAATACCGGAAAATCACCTTGCCGACAATTGCGCTTCGTTTTACAAAGCCGAAGTATCGGGAGTCTTTCGAAACATTACGGTGATCACCCATTACGAAGTATTCACCACTTGGAACTTTATTAACACCAAATTTACTCTTTAAACTAAAGTTTTCTGTATAAAGTTGCCCACCTGAGTAAAGCTTTTTACCTTCAGTTAAGTATGGTTCGGAATATTTCTTCCCATTTAAGTATAGTTGATCATTTTTGTAAGTAATACTGTCACCAGGCATTCCCACAATACGCTTAATATATAATGCTCCTGGTTCATCGGGAGCATTTAAAATGACAATATCACCACGTTTTAAACTGGTATGACGCAAAGCAATAATTCGGTCACCATTTTCAAATGTTGGTTGCATTGATGGACCTGATACAGTTTCATTTGATAATACAAAACTAAAGATTAAGTAATAAATCCCCAACAAAATTGCAGCCATAACAAAAACTTGAAGTAGCCATTTACCTAAGCTTTCGTTTTCAGCCGCTTTATTCGATATATTTTTTCCCATTAAAACGTCTCCTTTATTAATCTATTTTCAATTATAACTGATTTTAACCTGATTGAATGGTAAAATCCTATTAAGGATAAGGAAATATGACTGATTTTTTAACAAAATTAATTAAAATAGATAATGAATTGAATATTCCAAGGCTTCATCAAGAAGTTTGTGAAGTTAAACGTGTTTGTTCAGTATTAGATAAAAAAGAAGTGCCTAACTGCCAAATTATGAATTTAGGTCCTATTACCGCGCAAAAAAGTGCAGCTAAAAAAATACAAGTAGCTAATAATTTACTTAATAGCTTTCGGCAATATTTATCTTTACATTATGGATTGTGGTCTTTGCCCAATGTCCAGACAGCACGAATAATCAAAGAAAAGTATAATATAACTAGTGCAGTTGAAGTTATGGCTGGCAATGCAGCGTGGTCTAAAGCTTTAAGTATGGCAGGAGTAAAAGTCTATGCTAGTGATAATTTGGTATGGTCTAAAACTTCCAAAACAGGTGGAGATTTGTTTTATCCAGTCGAGAACTTAGACGCAAGTTCAGCGATAATCAAATATCAAAATTGTGATTTAATTATTTGCTCTTGGGCGCCTAATTTTGGTCATGCTGATATTGATTTAATAAAAGTATGGAAAAAGCTAGAGCATAGACCCAAGTTGTTGTTTGTCGGTGAAGAATTTGGGGTAACGAATTCAGAAGAATTTTGGCAAACAGTATCATTTATTAAAAAGCCAGAATTAGCTTCAGTTAATGCTAGTTTTTCAAGCTTTGACTTTATTGAGGAAAGATTTTTTGAGATAGATGAAGATTAAGAAGATATTTTTAGGGATTTTTTTATTTGCTTGTTTTTTAGTAGCAGGAGTGTTAGTTTCAAATATTCAAAGTATAAGTGCAGATCAAGTTTTAACTGCTAGTGGGCTATCAAGCTATTCTAGAAACTTAAAAACTAATAGCAAAGTTGAGATTAGGACACTTTTGAAATACCTTACTAAAAAGTATCCTAATGAAAAGATAACTTTAGAACTGAATAATAAATATGATCAAGATCAAGTATTAATTTGGTCAAACTATCAAAATGAATTATTACCAGTTGCTAAGGGACGTTATTTTAATCCAGAAGAATTCGAAGGGGTAGTAAGCTTTGGTATTGTATCGCCAACTTCTAATATTCAACTTTTGAATACACAGGATAATAAATATATTGTCTTAAATAACCGTTATATTTCTGTAGTAGGGACTTTAAAAGAAGTTAGTGATAATATTCAAACCAAATATTATTTGACCACTGGAATTAATCAAGGCAATTCCAAAGCACGTCTTAATAATTTTGATATTATTATTGATACTCCATCTAACAGAGTGGTTCAGGGCGTAAGTAAATATCTGAATGGACAAGTAACTTTTTCAGAATTAGTTTCTACTCACCGTAGGACTCACTTCATTCGAGCAATGGCTTTTTCGATTTTATTAGGAATCATAGTGCTATTTGCAGGATTAGTTGCGGGTGCTTGTGCGATTATTAATCACATTCATAGTCAAATGGATAAAATTGAACGACCATTGAAAAAGTATTTTATTGCAAGTAAGTTGGGAAGATTTGTTTTTATTAATATTCTTATGGGCTTGGCAGCATATTTCTTTTTAACTTGGCGATTATATTTTACTAGTTTGAGTTATTTGATAATTTTATTTGTATTAATGATGACATTAAATGTTGTGATATATATGTTGGTTGTATTTTTCTTGAACAGAAAGGAAAAATTGGATAAATTAGTTTTACCTAAAGAATTTAAAGATAAATATCAAAAACTATTGGCTAAAAAAGCTGATAGCTTTTTTACTGCACTTGAAGCAGAACCTAAGAAGGCCTTTCGTTTGAACCCATTAAAGGCTGATTACCAAGAAGTAAGTTATGATTTATCTAAACCTGTTGATGGGGTAGCAGATGCTTATTATGGGGAAATAAGTGGTCGAGATATTGAGTGGGTTAGTGGTTATGTGTATTCTCAAGATCCTTCGGCAATGTATCCAGCTGAAGCACTTGGTGTTAAGCCTGGTCAGAAGGTTTTAGATCTTTGTGCAGCTCCAGGTGGAAAATCAACTGCTTTATTATCCGCTTTAAAAAATAAAGGCTTATTAGTTGCCAATGAAATTTCAACTAGTCGAGCAAAGAACTTACGAGAAAATATCGAACGTTGGGGAGCTGACAATTGCTTAGTTACTAATGAAGATACCAGTCATCTAGCCCAAAAATTCCCCCGCTTTTTTGATGCGATTTTAGTTGATGCACCATGTAGTGGTGAAGGGATGTTCAGAAAAAATCATGATGCAGTAACTTATTGGAGTCAAGAATATGTTCTTGAATGTAGCAATCGGCAAAAGGAAATTTTAAATGAAGCAGTTAAAATGTTAAAACCAGGTGGTAGTCTTTTATATTCAACTTGTACATATGCACCAGAAGAAGATGAAGAAATTTGTGCTTATTTGGTTAATGAATTAGGCTTCAAATTGGTTGAAACTAAAGTTAGTGTGGCTAGCCAAGGAGTCCCTGCTTGGGGAGAAAATCTTGATGGAATTGAGTATGCAAGAAGATTTTGGCCAGAAGATGAGATAGGTGAAGGGCAATTTTTGGCCAAGTTTATCTTGCCTGAGATTAATAATGAAGAAGCAGTTACTAACTCTAAGCAGAAAAGTAAAAAAAGAGGAAAAAAAGCTAATAAGAGATTAGAAGTCTTTACAAAGGCGGAAAAAGAATTAGTACAAGAATTACTGGCCGATTTTAATTTACCGAATAATTTTGACTTTAGTAAAGCAGTTAAAAGTAAGGATCATGTATATATTCCAGCTGTTGAGGATGTTTCTCAAATAAAAGTATTAAACAATGGGTTGGAACTAGGAGTTTTGAAAAAAGGTCGTTTTGAACCTAGTCAGCAATTGGCACAATATTTAGGACAAGTGCGACAAGAAAAAGTTGTTGAGTTACAGAATCAAGCTGAATTTGAGAAATATTTGCATGGAGAAACAGTACGGACAGAGGCGAAGTTAAAAGGCTTTGTATTAATTAGTTATCAAGATAAAATTTTCAGTTTTGGTAAAGTAACAGGGCAAGTAGTTAAAAATTTTTATCCTAAAGGGTTGAGAATTTAAGACATACTTTAAATTATGTAAAGTAGTAAGAATAAACATATAACTTCCTAGAGAAAAATACAGTAATACAAAAAATGTTGATAATCTTGGTTATATAAAACCTTGATATATCAACATTTTTTCTTTTTTATAAAACATTTTGTTCTTAGGGCAATATCATACTAACGGTTCCATTTTCTTAGTTGAATGCAGCCAATAGTATTTTTTTATCCCCGGCTTAGTTTTCATCAATTTAACAATTCTATAGTAAATTTCGTATTCCAATGTTTCTTTTTTAACATTAACAGCCTTGCTAGTTTTTTCAAAAGAAGTAAGTTTTGCATCAAAATTACTTTTGTTAATGTCCTTCTTGATAATCTGTAGTAATTTTATATACCCATTCAGTTGAATTATCTTCTAATAAATCAACTGACATAAAATATAAAGTAATCATTTTTTACCTCTTTTCTTTTATATTCCAGCCGCTATTTAATCATCAACAATGATTTGAATCAATTCTTTCCATAACCCCTTAGTTAAAGCATATTTTATCTTTTTAGCTTCGTTTACATTATTAATTCCAAAGAGAGCAAATAGACCAGCTAGTTCATCTTCGAAACGTAATACCGTTTCAACCAATCCGTCTTCGCCACTATTTTCATAGGCCTGCAAGAATAAGTTGGCAATACCAACAGATTTGGCACCCAAAACAAGACATTTCAAAATATCTAAAGCATTCCTTATACCTCCCGAGGCAAAGAAGTCAATGCCACATTCTTCTGCGATAAGTGCTGATTTAACAGTTGACAGGCCTAGCTCATCTAAATAGGGGAGCGGATGACTTGAGCGAGCATTTTCAATTTGAGCAAAGTTAGTTCCACCAGCGCCACCAAGATCTATAAGGTTAAAATTATTCTTTTGTAGTAATTCAATGCTTGCTTTATCAAATCCAAAGCCAACCTCTTTAATAATTACAGGGACATCGACGACATCTCTGATTGCTTTTAATTTATCAATCCAAACAAAGTCCCGATCTCCCTCAGGCATTGCTAATTCTTGAACAGTATTTATATGAATTTGAAGAGCGTCAGCTTGTAATTCTTGTACAATATTTTTAGCTGTATTAGCGGGCGTATTTGGATTAACATTGGCAAAAAATAGCCCATCAGGATTTTCTTCTCTTGCAACATAGAAACTAGCAAGTTGATCTTTCTCTTTTGCCAAGATGCTGCTTGACCCAGTAGCAAAGGGGATTTGTCCAATTCTACTTGCCTTACCAATTGCTCGATTAATTTCTTTTGATTTTTCAGATCCGCCTGTCATTGCGTTGATATAAAAAGGCGCCTTGACCTTTTTACCTAAAATCTCACAAGCAATTGCGGCTGATGAAACCCGGCTTTCTGGAAGGGCAGGGCGTACCAATTCAATACGATCAAAATCATTGTCTTTTATGGTGAAATATTTTTTAGCTAAAGCTAAATGTTCTTCTTTTCTTTTTGAGTGATTTGACATTATTTTTCCTTAGTTTGCTTTAAAACATGAACTCGAAAATCAAGTGGCAAAATACCAACTTTTCGCCAAGCTGCTTTTAGATCGGAAATTTTCCCACTATGATTGGTAATAACAATTCCACAATCACCGTTTCCAGCACCAGAAGTTTTGGCAGCAAAGCCTAATTTCTCAGCAATTTCAATTAATTCTGTTAAACGCGGAATTTCAATTGCAATATGATTTAATTTTGCAAAATGAGCTAGCAATTTTCTGTTCACACGAATTTGTTCCTGGATAAGATTGATATTTTGTTCTTTAAAACCAGCAATCATTTTTAGAACACATTGACGTGAATTTGCTAAAAATGCTTCATATTCTCTTTGAAAATTCTCTTTTTGAGCATTCGTTTCATCAACTAGACGAGAAGTTGATGCTGGTTTTTGGCTCCAACCAATGACTAATTCCATTCCAGCAGGTGGAGTTAATAATTGAACTTGTAAACCAGGCCATGCCTCACTTAGAACTTCGCTGAGTTTTTTAGTTGTTAGTTCACGTTTAAGCCATTTTTTGTCAAATGTTTGATAAGCTAACCATCCACCATAAACGCTTGCGGCAATATCGCCAGCTGAGCCATTTCCTTGAACGGAGTAGTGACTAATTGCGGCTAACTTATAAACTAAGTCGTGCTTACGTTCAATTCCATAAAAGGCCAAAATTGCTTTAACAGTTGCTACAGTAACAGCAGCTGAAGATCCTAACCCATATTTACGACCATCTTTGCTATCTAAATCTGAATTAACATGCAAATCATATACTTTAAGTGAAATTCCATTTTCAAGTAAGTATTGTTCAGTAAAGCGAATTGCAGCCAAGATATATTCAAAGGGGTTATCACGATTATCAATTACCATTTTATTACCTTGACGGCGCCAATGAATTGAATCTTGTGAATATTGCTTAGAATGAATTATTCCAGTATTCCCAACTGCAGCTGAAATAGATACACGTACAAATTGATTAAGGGCGACGATAATCGCTGGACAATTTTGTTCTAAAACAGCATATTCACCAGCAATATAAAGCTTGCCAGGTGCTTTTTCTGTAATCAAATTATCTTCCTCGAATCTTTATAAATTAATTTTTGAATTTAATCTAAATATGTGATTCCTGGTCCAAAACCAGCTTCGACTATTTTAACATTAGGTAAGATATTTTTAACATATTTTTTTATATTAGAGCAAGAATTTTTCTGACAAAGGATTTTAACATTAGGCCCAGCATCAATTGTGTAGTAGCATTCAAGCCCCTTGTTACGAAGTTCTTGAATTAGTTTAATAATTTCTAAAGTTTCGTTTGCAAAATATGTAAAACCAGGTTGAGCGGCTAAGTTTATGGCGTGCATTTCACTAGCACTAAGTTCAGCAAGTTGGCCCAATTTGGTAAAATCATTGCTTTTAATTGCAGCTTCCATTTGAGCAATTTCTTCATCATTGCGTGCTATCCATGGTTTAAAGAATGGGGAAGTTTGGGCTAGTTTCATGCCTTTAGTTGATGAAAGCTTTTTTTCAGCTTCGCTGATTTCAACAGCAAGCAATTTTAAATCCATTTGTGGTTTTTCATCAATTACTTCAGCAAATGAATTTGCGCTGTTAGTCCCTTTATTCCATTTGACAAATCCACCATATATTGATCTGGTTGCACTTCCTGAGCCTAAACGTGCTAAAATTGAAAGCCCCTTTGGAGAGATTGATAAATTATAAGCTTTTACAAAACTAGCCGCTAAGGCAGCAAAAGCAGAACTCGAAGAGGCTAGTCCAGCGGCAGTAGGTACGTGATTGTCACTGATAACATGAAAATTACCAGCAACATTGAAGAGTTTTTGCAGACGCTCAACATAATCAAAAACACGATTAGCTGCAGGGCCAGTTACTTCTTGGCCATTTAAAATGAATTTTTTATCTTCTGTGTCAATCAATAGACTAGTATCTGTATAAAAGGCATCTAAAGTCATTGAGATGCTCGACATTAATGGTAAACGTAAATCAGCATCTTTTTTACCCCAATATTTAATTAAAGCAATATTTGTATGTGCGCGTGCGGTATTCTTCATTAAATTTCCTCAATCCAGTAATTACTTATTAACTTGTGACATTTATTGGCAATTGTTTGAGCCAGTTCTTGATTAGGGCAAAGAGCAATAACTATTCCTCCTAAACCTCCACCAGATAGTTTGGCACCGTAAGCTCCAGTATCAATAGCTAGTTGACACAAGTGGTCAATTTTAGGAGTTGAAACTTTGAGTTCTGCTAGATATTTTTGAGATTTTGTAAATGCTTGGCCAACTTGTTTAGCATCTTGACTTATCCAGGCTTGCTTAACTTGGTCAGTTAAGTTGCCTAAATTTTCTAAATTATTAGCTTGCTTTTTTGAGCTAGTGACTTCATTTTTTACTAGTTCTACAGCCTCTTTAGTATTACCTAAATCTCCAGTATCCATAATTAGCAAAGTCGCATTTAATTTTTGCTTCAATATTTGAACGCCGGTTTTTTTATTGAAAAATACTAAATAGTCAGAGTTAACAGTAGCACTATCAAGTCCTGATGCCTTTCCGTGATTAATAGTTTCGGCATGATTAGTAATTGCCATAATTTCTTTATCACTTAACTTAAGCTTGAAAAACTCATTTAAAGCCTTAGTTGTTCCAAGCGATACAGTAGCACTAGAACCTAAACCACGCTCAATTGGAATTAAGCCTCGATAACTGATCTTTAAATAAGGGCTGGATGGTTTAAGATTTAAAAAATATTGCAAAATATATTTAAGTCCGGCATATTCAGCTGGTGCCTTGAAAAAATCTCCATGATAACGATCAGTATCCATATAGTGATAGTTATCATTATTTTCACTGACAGTAGTTTTAATATTTAAACTTTGAATAGGCATACTTAAAGCATTATAACCATAAACTACTGAATGCTCACCAATCAAAATTACTTTACCATGGGCTAAATAACTTGTTTGCAAAAGAATTCCTCCAATAAATGCTTATGGTAAAATTAAGACCATAAGGAGTTTGAACAATGTTAAAAATTTTAACTGGGCGTCAAAGTGACCCACTACATGAAAAAATTCTGGCTGAAGCTGTAAACAATTACGAGCAAAATCCAGAATTGGAAACTTTTATTATCGTTCCTAATCATATTAAGTTTACCACAGAAATTGAAGCAATAACTAAATTAGCAGGTTTACGTCGTAAATCTGAAGCTTCTGTTAAGAATTTACACATTCTGTCTTTTTCTCGTTTGGCTTGGTTCTTTTTGCAAGATCGTCCGGAAGTGTTAAAACCTGTTATTGATGAAGCTGCTAGTAGCATGCTTTTGGAAAAAATAGTAACAGAAAAAAAGAATGAATTAGTTTTATTTAACCAATTTTCTCAAAATTCGGGGCTTATTAAGCAGATTTACCAGTCGATTAATGAAGTAAGTAGTAGTGACTTTGACTTGCTTGATGCACAAAGCCATGTCACTGATGAAGAAACTAAAAATAAATTACATGATTTAGCAATTATCAAAACGGCTTTTGATGAAGCAATTGTTGATCGTTTTATTACCAAACAAGATTTCTTGACGGAAATGAATATTTTCCTTGCTGGCAGTAATCGACTAAAGGATTGTAGTTTTTATTTTGTGGATTTTTCACAGTTTAATGGCACGGAGCAAGTAGCTATTGAACTTTTTGCCCAAAAGGCTAAACAAGTTGTTCTGGCTTTTGCTACTGAAGATGGAACCATTAAAGCCAGTCCTGAAGCAGGGGATTATGACTATGTTGTTCAAAAAACTATCAAGAAATTACAAAGACGATTAAGTTTTACTTATGAGCAGTATGCAAGTCCAGTGAAAGATTTAACTGCCAAGCAGCGACTAGATCATTATTGGACAGGTGATTTAGACTATGATGAACAAAATAAGCCCAATGTCCAACTAATTAAGGCTGATTCTCGTTATGATGAAGCATATTTTGTGGCTCGAACAATATATCAGCAAGTAAGTTTGAATAAGTTTAGGTATCAGGACTTTTTAGTTTTAGCACCTAATTTACACGAATATGAAACTTATTTAACCCCAATTTTGCGTCAAAATGGTATTCCATTTTTCAATGATTTACAAAAAGAAATGAAATATCATCCCTTAGTTATCTTTATTGAAAGTTTGCAAACTTTCCTTGAAACAGGTTTTGAATCGGCAAGTTTATTTTCTTTACTCAAGACAAGATTATTTATTCCATCTTTTTATCAAGATGAAGCGGCTTTTTTGCGTGATGTTGATGAGTTAGAAAATTTTGCATTAGCACATGGAATTAATTATTATTTGTGGAATCGACCATTAACTAGTTTTGTAAAGATAAAACGACCAATTATTGCTCTTGATAAAAGAAATAATGAAGTAGAGCGATTGGAAAAACTTCGTCAAGTAGTATTTAAAGAGCTAAATAATTTTATAGAACAATTTAAGAAGGCAGAAGAAGTTAAGGCAGGAGTTAAGTTCTTTTTTGACTTCTTAGTAAAGATTGGGCTAACTAAGCGCTTAGAATCATGGCGTAAACAGGCTGTTGATAAGAATGATTTGCAGGCAAGTCAAGAACCAAAGCAGATATGGGATTTATTGCTTAACTTGTTAAATGACTTTTTGTTAATAAATAAGCCTGAGGATCAGTTTTCAGCTAGTGACTTTTTAAGAATTTTGATTTCAGGGTTTAAAGAAGCTAACTTTGCACAAATTCCTGCTAGTCTTGATGCAGTTTCTTTATCTGAAATGGGAATGGTTCAAGCAAAAAATTATAAAAATGTTTTTATTATTGGTGCAAGTAGCAATAATTTACCTCAAATTAGCAATACCCCTGGCTTTTTAACAAGTGAAAATTTAGCGCAGATTAGCAGTGCTGATGGTGATAATGCATTAGAAGATCGCCAAGAATTAGCTAATTTAGATCAAGATTATCAATTTGGAGCCTGCCTAACACTAGCAAGCAATTGGGTATATATTTCATATCCATTTTTAAACACAGCTAATGAATCAATAGAGCCATCAACTTATTACACAAAATTGCAAAAATTAGGAGCTAGAGAGTTAGAACAAGCAGATTTACCTAAAGAAGATGCTAGCGATATTTTAAGTTTTACAACTAATGCTAGTGCTAGTTTAGGGTACTTAACTAGTTTGTTACCATCTTATCAAAATACACTTTTAGATTTAGCTAAGAATTATGCTCCACAAAAATACACGCAGCTAATTCAAGGTCGTAATTTCAATAATCAACCTGTTAATTTGGGGCAGAAGCTAGCAAAAGAATTATATGGATTGAAATTAACCTCATCTGTGTCTCAACTTGAAACCTACTACCAAAACTCCTTGGAATATTTCTTTAATTATGGTTTGCGATTAAAGCCAAGAGCAGAAAATGAACTTGATGTAATTCAAGCAGGAAATTATTTCCACCAAACCTTTGATTATTTAGTTAAATATGCGCAAGCTCATCAATATGATTTAGCTGCTTTGTCTGATGAGCAAGTTCTAGCAGCCTTAACTGAAGTTAGAAATCAAATTCACCAAGAGGGTAGTTATGAACAATTATTATCCGATCCATTTAATCAATATTTATTTACTAGTTTGGATAAGACAGTTAATACAGTAGCCTTTAATTGGAAAAAGCGCATGGCGCAAACACCATTTAGACCAGCATATTCTGAATTAGCTTTTGGTAGTGGAAATAAGTTGGCTGGATTAAAATTTAAGTTAGATCAGACAAGAGAAATAGACTTACGAGGAAAAATTGACCGGGTTGATTTAGCTCCATACAAAAATGAGCTATTAGGCCAAGTAATTGATTATAAGTCTTCAAGTAAAAACTTTGATTTGGCGCTGTTTGCAAGTGGAATTAGTTTACAAATGGTTTCCTATCTTGATGTTTTAGCAAAAAATGCTAGCTTTT
Organism: Lactobacillus mulieris; assembly: GCA_022756575.1. GTDB lineage: Bacteria > Bacillota > Bacilli > Lactobacillales > Lactobacillaceae > Lactobacillus > Lactobacillus mulieris_A. Next base: position 25,929 of record JALBSH010000001.1, on the reverse strand, counting down.
TCGGAAATGATTCACTTGACTTATTGGGGGCCTTTTACCAAACAATTACCAAGCAAGTTGAAAGATTGAATAAGCCAGATCAACTTGATGCCAATTTATTACCTAAAAAGGCGTTAGCACAGGCAAAGCAACGATTAGTTTATTCAGGATTACTTGTAAATAATGAAGATTACATTTTGACAGCTGACCCTGAACTAAAAGAGCCTAAAGTTAGTTCCAAACTATATAAGTCAGTACGCTCAAAGGCACGTGGCGGGCTAACTTTACCAAGGGATCGCCATTTTACGGAAGATGAATTAAAGTTAGTTTTACGTTATAACGAATATTTGATTAAAAAAGCTGGTAAGGCGATTTTAACAGGTGATCTGGCTCTTAATCCATATCAATATGGACAAGAAAATGGGCTAAAATATTCTAATTATCAAGATATTTTCTTTTTTGATGCAAAACTTGCCGAAAACAATTATCGCAAAATTAGTAGTTTAGATAAGGCGAGTTTTATGCAATACATTAAGGAAATACTAGAAAAGGAAGAAGATAATGGTTAATTATACAAAAGAGCAAGAAGCCGCCATTAATACACGAGGAAAGGATATTCTGGTTTCAGCATCAGCTGGTTCAGGTAAAACAATGGTTCTGGCTGAAAGAGTAATCAAGCTAATAAAAAATGGTACTAGTTTAGATAATTTATTAGTTATTACTTTTACAAAAGCGGCCGCAAATGAAATGAAGGAGCGAATCAAGCGAGTTTTAAACGATGAAATTGCTAAAAATAATAGTCGTAAGCTAAAGCGGGAACTTTTGCGAGCAGAAGTTGCCAATATTTCAACAATTGACTCTTTTTGTTTAGATGTAGTACATCGCTTTTATTATGTAATTGGCCTTGATCCTAGTTTTTCAGTTTTAACTGATGAAACTCAAGCCGCCTTATTAAAAGAAAAGGCTTTACGTGAGCTTGAAAAAAAGGCCTTTGCTAGTCCAGATAATCCATATCGAGTTTTTTATGATAATTTTGCTGGAGATCGGGATGCAAATGGGGCCAGAGAATTGCTGCTTGATTTGTATAATTATGCAATGGCACGCCCAGATTATGATTTATGGCTTGATGGACTTGCTAAGGATTATGAATTTGCTGATGATTTAAGTGAGGCCCCCTTTTTTGTGAAGGCCATAAAGCCATACTTGTCTAAAATTTTGCTGGAAATGTCAAATAAAGTGGATAAGATTTTGTCTGATCCATTCAATGAAGCAACTGAATTAGAAAAAATCATAAAAGATTTTTCTGGTTTTAGTAAAAGATTGACTCGAGTTGAGGCTAGTTTAGAAAGTGATACTTTTGATCAAATTAGGGCTAGTTTACAGAATTGTCAATTTACTGAAAATCCTCGAAAAAGTTCTAAGTGGGATGAAGACCTACTTGATCGATATGCAAGTTTAAGCCAAACCAGAGCTGAACTAAAAGATCAGATTAAATCATTATTTGCAGCCTTTTTTGTTGCGGATAATGAAGAACAAACTGCTGTAATGAAACAATCTAGTTCAATTATTAAAGCAGTTTGTTTGGCTGAAAAAGAATTAATTGCTAGCTTTAATTCATTGAAGCGAAAGCAAAACTTGCTTGATTATAGTGATATGGAGCAGCTGGCTTATCAAATTTTGACTAGTGATACAACAGCTGGTCATTTAGCTAGACAATTTTATCAAAATAAATTTACAGAAATTTTAGTTGATGAGTATCAAGATATTAATAAATTGCAAGAGCGCATTATTCAATTAATGAAATGTGAGCATAATAACTTATTTATGGTCGGGGATGTTAAGCAGTCAATTTATGGATTTCGACAAGCAGATCCAAGCTTATTTCTTAATAAGTATCGAGCTTTTGCTAAAGAAGAAGCAGCTGAGCGAATTGTTTTGGCGGATAATTTCCGTTCGACCAAGCCCGTTACTAAGCTAGTCAACAAGCTTTTCAATCCGCTATTGACACCAGATTTTGGTGGAATAGATTATCAAAGTGAGGGACAACTGAAATTTGGAGCAAGTTATTATCCTGATGATTTGCCTACTGCAAGTGAATTGCTTTTTTATGATAAAAGTGAAGGTAGTGAAGAAAGTAATCAAATTCAACTTGTAATTAACCGAATTAAGCAGTTAATAGATGAAGGTTTTGAGGTGTTTGATGTCAAAACTGGCTTAAAGCGGCCAATTGAGTTTTCTGATATCGCAATCTTAACTCGAAGTCGTAGCCAAAATTTAGATTTGCTAAAACAATTTGCGCAAAATAATATTCCTTTGTTTGTTTCAGATGTAGCCAATTATTTCCAAACTTTTGAATTGACTATCATTATGAACTACTTAAAAATTGTAGATAATCCCGATCAAGATATTCCATTAGCTGCGGTTCTTCGATCGCCTATTTTTAACTTTAAAGAGACAGACCTTGCTAAAATTCGAATAAAATCCCCTAATACGAGTTTTTATTCTGCTTTGATTAATTATGTTTCTGAAAATGATGAATTGAGTAAAAGAATCAAGGACTTCTTGAATCAACTTGCTGACTTGCGTGATTTTGCCCTTAATCATCGAATTAGTGAAACTATTTGGAGTATTTATGCTCGAACAAGTTTGTTAGAAATAGTAACTAGTTTACCTAATGGTAAGCAAAGGCGAATTAACTTAGAAAACCTTTATGAAAGAGCAAATTCTTATGAAAGTGCTGGCTTCAAAGGACTTTATCAGTTTATTAACTTTATTAATCGAATGCGCAAAAATCAAAAAGATTTAGCACAACCTTTGCTTAGTAAAGAAGCAGAAAATAGTGTTCAATTAATGACAATTCATGCTTCTAAAGGGCTAGAATTTCCAATTGTTTTTTATTTGGGATTAGAACATCAATTCCAAAAAAGTGACTTGTCAGGTAATTATATAATTAGTGGTGATAGTTGCGGAATTACCGTTGTCCGGTCCGATTGGCGAATTGATTCTTTAGTTAAAGCTATGGGCAATGTAACTAAACAAAAGCAGTTACTTGAAGAAGAAGCTAGAATTATGTATGTTGCAGTGACTAGAGCAAGACAGAAACTAATTTTAGTGACCAATTTTAAAGAATTCTCTAAAGATACAGAAAATATGGGGGCTAGTTTAGCTAATGATGGTTCATTAACATTAACCAGTGAATTGGCAGCACAAAAGCCAGCAGATTTACTTTTACCACAGCTTGCTTTAAACAGACAATTTATTAACCAGGTTACTGATTTGCGACCAGAAGTGGAAAGCAAACAAGATTTTTTGGTAGTGACAGGGGATGCGGAAGCTGTCGAACTTGTTGAAAAACAAGATGTTAATGAAGAGGGTAAAGTAAGTGAATTCATCGTTAAAAATGTAAAAAAACTTTTTGAAGCTACATATCCATTTCAAGATGCCACCACCACCACAGCATACCAATCAGTTAGTGAATTGAAAAAAGCTTTTAATGATCCAATTGATGATGAATTAGCAAATTCACGATTTATCAAGTCTGCTAACCGCTATTTGCAAGATATTGATACTAGACCGGGCTTTTTATTTGAAGATGGATTTACTGGGGCAGAAATCGGAACGGCCATGCACTTAATCTTGCAATTTTTCGATTATCAAGGAAAGACTAGCGTGGAAGCAGAAATTGAAAAACTTGTTCAATCAGGGAAATTAAATCCTAAAATAGTCCCACATCTGCCAATTACTGAAATTTCTTGGTTCGTAAATAGCAATTTTGCAAAGAAGTTTTGGAATGATCCAACTAAGTTAAAACGTGAAGTATCATTTTCAAGTTTGTTACCAGCAGCGGATGTTTTTAAGCCGTTTTCGGATCCTAACGCTAAAATTTTAGTTCATGGGACAATTGACGGTTATTATCTTGATGATGATGGAATTATATTATTTGACTATAAAACAGATTATGTAAATAAAAACCAGCTTGCTCAATCAATAGCCAAAATAAAAGATAAATATACTGGGCAATTAAGACTATATGAACGGGCGCTTAACCAACTAGGAAAAGAAAAAGTCAAAAGTAAATATTTAATTTTGCTAGATGCACAAGAGATTGTAGAAGTTGATTAGATTTAATGGTGAATTAAAAGCGATAAATGGTAATATAAATAAGTAGATTTTTGATCAAATTTAATGAAAGGAGTCGATCAGGGTGAGTCAGGCACTTTCTGATCAGGTTTTTGCTGTTGTTGATTTAGAAACGACAGGAACAAGACGTGGCCAAGATCGTATTATTCAATTTGGCTGTGCGATTATCAAAAACCGACAAATAATTAAGACTTATTCTTTCTTGATTAACCCTAAAGCTGATATTCCACAAGCAGTCCAAAATCTAACTGGTATTAAACCAGCTGATGTTGTTAATCAGCCAGTGTTTAAAAATTTTGCGACTCAGATTGAAGATATTTTGCAAGACACAGTTTTTGTAGCGCATAATATCAACTTTGACTTACCATTTTTAAATGCGGAATTAGCAGCTAATGGTTTTCCCAAGTTACGTAATCGGGCAATTGACACGGTTGAATTATCCAAAATTGCCTTTCCAACTTTGCCATCATATCGTTTGAGTGATTTAACCCATTCTCTTAATTTAAAACATACCAATCCACATCAAGCTGATTCTGATGCCTATGCAACAGCTAGTTTATTATTGAAAATTCTTGATAAGTTAGAAAGCTTACCACAATCAACCTTAAATACTCTAACTAGTTTAAGTAAGGGATTATTGCGCGATACACAGTTTATTTTTAAAGAAATCAGTGAATTTACAAGGCAAGAAAAAAGGCCACTTTCTAAAAAATACTTACAAATTCACTCATTAGTGTTAAAAAAGCAAGAACATTTACTACATTCTGAAACAGCAAAAAAAGCGATTTTTCCTAAAACTGATGAAGAAAAAAAGCGTTTATTTAAGGGAAAAATAGAATTTCGGCCAGCTCAAGTTAATTTAATTAATAAGTTGCATGCATTCTTTAATAACGAGCGTAAGGCAATTTTGGTTGAAGCACCAAGTGGGACAGGGAAATCATTTAGTTATCTCTTTAGCTGTTTTTATAATCTATATCGCGGGCAAAAATTAGTAATTGCTACGCCAACTATGATTTTGCAAAACCAACTAATTGAAAAAGACTTGCCCCTTGCTTTGCAAGTCTCTGGATTAGATTTAAGTAGTCAAGTGGTCAAGGCTTCTAGACATTATCTTGATTTGGATGGGTTTGAACAAAGCCTAAAACAGAAAACTGACAATCAAGAAACTTTAATTTTGAAAATGAAAATCTTGATTTGGTTAACTGAAACTTCGACAGGTGATTTAGATGAATTGCATACAACGAACTTTGCTGCACCATATTTTGCACAAGTTCAGCATCCAGGTGATGCTCGTGTAGGAACAGTTTTTGCACCATATGATTTTTGGAATCTAGCCCGCTATCGTCAAGAACAAGCTGATATTTTAATAACAAATCAAGCCTATTTAGCGAACCATTATCAAGATTCAATTTGGGGACAAAATCCTTATTTGATTGTTGATGAAGCTCATCGCTTTAGTGACATTGTGATGAATTCTCGTAACAACAGTCTACAATTTGAATCTTTTTGGGGGATGCTTAGCCATTTAAGGAATATTATCTTATTTGGTGAAGACAATATTGCTCAAGATTACAAAAATAGTCCGGTTATTACCGATCTTGCAACTAAAGCAGATGGAGTAATTGGGGATGTTGTTCATGCAATAAATGATTTGCAAGTTTATTTATATGACAAAAAAGACAATGCTATTGCTAGGAAAATCCTTCCTAATGGACATTTACAAGTAGCAGTTGAGTCAGAAGCATTTACTGATTTAGATAAGTTTCTTCAGTTATTGACTAATTTGCAAAATAAAATTGAGGAAATTCGGACAATTGTTAATCGATTGTTAGGAGTTTTATATCAAATTAGTGACAGTTTTTTACCAAGAGAAGAAGCAAGGTTAAATGAATTATCGGAGCAGGTTGATTTGCTTGATTATTATTCTGAACAAGCTTATTTATTAAGTGATTTGCTCAATGATCATGAGCAGTTTAGTAATTGTGGATTGGTACTTGATGTAACTAATCCAGCAGATTCGCTAGCTACTAACTTAAACTGGATGCTACTAGATTCCAAGTTTGAACTTGAAAAAATTTATTCTGGTTTCAAAAAAATAGTCTTTATTTCAGCAACCTTGTCCAATAATGGTGACTTTTCATTTAGTAAGAAAAATCTAAGTTTAACTAAAGTAGATTGTGCTGAAGTTTATAGTAACTATAATTTTAAGTTAGAAAAGCAAGTATTAGCCTTATCTTTAACTGATCCAGCTGCTCCATCATATCCATCAGATGAATCATATGGCGATTTTGTGGCACCGCTTTTACTTAATTCTATTAGGAAGCAAGATAAAGTATTAGTCTTATTTACTAATCTCGAAGCAATCTCTGATGTGTATTCAGCAATTGTTACACGACCAGAATTTAAAGATTTTGAGCTATTAGCTCAAGGTGTGACTGGTTCTAACGAAAAGATTGTCAAGCGATTTAATGTAGCTAAAAGGGCCATTATTTTAGGAGCTAATAGTTTTTGGGAAGGTGTTGATTTCGGTCAGACAAAAGTCAACTTAGTAATTGCTACTAAGTTGCCATTTGAATCTCCAGATCAAATTGAAGTGAAATTAAGACAGACTAACTTGGCTAGACAGGGAATAGATGTTTTTAATGAAGATAGTTTACCAAGGGCTATTTTACGACTTAAACAAGGGATGGGGCGGCTTATTAGAAGTCCCAAAGATAGCGGCATTTTTGCCTTGCTTGATCAAAGAATCTGGACCAGTAATTATGGACCGGAATTTTTAAAGAGTTTGCCAGTTCAACTGGTGCAAGTAAATTTAGATGAACTAGAAGAAAATATCAGAAAAGGATACGATAAGGATAATGTATCTGGGAAATAGAATTTGGAAATATGTTTTTGCGGCAGTAGCTGCAGTAGTAGTTTTGATAATTGCTTTTTATACTGTTTTGGGATTAGCAGCACATGGCCAAGCAGCAGGAAAAGTTCAGGCTGCCAACCGGGCAGTAAAATATACTGCAATAAAAAAGGTAACAGCTTATTATCATTTAAATCGGGGTGTTAATTCTTATGCTGTTAAAGGACAAACTGCTAAAGGCAAGACTGCTTATTATATTTACCTAACTAAACAAAAAAAGGGCCACTATCTCTTAGCTAAAAAAGGCTATAGTGCAAGTCAAGTAACTAAAAAATTTAGTAAGCAGCATTCTGATACCAAGGCTAATGGTCTTAATTTGGGATGGTATAATAATGAAGCTGTTTGGGAAATTGCATACCGCAAGTATAATGGTAAATATGGATATGCAATTTATTCATTTAGAACAGAAAAAGAATTATCATTTATAGATAACGTATAATATTGTTAATAATATAGATAAATCATTAAAGCTTTGGTATGATTTATTTAGTACAATTCTAAGGTGGGGTTAATTTTATGACAGATTTAATTTCAATTAAACAAGCGCCTGAATATGTTGGCAAGGAAGTCAAGATGCATGTTTGGCTTACTGATAAACGTTCAAGCGGTAAGATTATGTTCTTGCAATTACGTGATGGTACAGCCTTTTTCCAAGGTGTTCTTTTAAAAAAGGACGTTAGTGAAGAAAAATTTGATTTAGCTAAGTCATTGCGTCAGGAAGCAAGTTTTTATATTACTGGTGTGATTAATGAAGATGAACGTTCACACTTTGGTTATGAAATCAAGATTAGTGACCTTGAATTAGTATCAAATACTGAAGATTACCCAATTGGTAACAAGGAACATGGTATTGATTTCTTACTTGACCACCGTCATTTATGGTTAAGAAGCCGTCGTCCTTTTGCTATTATGCAAATCCGTAACGAAATGATTAACGCTACCTACGACTTCTTCAAAAAAGAAGGCTTTATCAAGTTTGATGCACCTATTTTGATGAATTCAGCTCCAGAAGGAACAACTGAATTATTCCATATCGAATACTTTGATAATGATGCTTATCTTTCACAGTCTGGACAATTATATGCTGAAGTAGGTGCTGAAGCATTTGGTAAAGTATTTACTTTTGGTCCGACATTTAGAGCTGAAAAGTCTAAGACTCGTCGTCACTTGACTGAATTCTGGATGATTGAACCTGAAATGGCTTGGACACACCAAGATGAATCCTTAGATGTTCAAGAAAGATACATTTCATACCTTGTTAAGCGTGTAATCGAAAATTGCGAATATGAACTTAATATTTTGGGACGTGATGTTGAAAAACTTCGTCCAGCAGCTGAAGGTAACTACACTCGTCTTAAGTACGATGATGCAGTAAAGATGTTACAAGATGCTGGTCGTGACTTTAAGTGGGGCGATGACTTTGGTGCACCTGATGAAGCTTACATTTCAGAACAATTTGATCGTCCAGTCTTTATTATGAATTATCCAACTTCAATTAAGCCATTCTACATGAAGAAGGACCCAGAAAATCCTAAGGAATACTTATGTGCTGATATGCTTGCTCCTGAAGGTTATGGTGAAATCGTGGGTGGTAGTGAACGTGAAGAAAACTTTGACGTCCTCAAGGCTCAAATTGAAGAAGCAGGTTTAAACCTTGATAATTATGAATGGTACCTTGACTTACGTAGATATGGTAGTGTTCCACACTCAGGATTTGGTTTAGGATTCGAAAGAGCAATTACTTGGATTTGTCACTTGGATCACTTACGTGAAGCAATTCCATTCCCAAGAATGATTAACAGAATGGAACCTTAATATTATCACTAAAAAAGTTGAACTATTTAGTTCAACTTTTTTTAGCTAGTTATGAAAGTAGGATGTAATGAAGTCATTTTTTAATTATCGATCCTTTGGCTTTACAACTTTGACTAATGCCTTGCTAGCATCATATTCAAAATTAGGTTTATCAGATAGTGCCTTTTTAGTTATTGTTCAGCTAGAGGGCTTTGCTCAAGCCAAAAATTATTTACCTAATGAGAATGAAATTGCGGCTCGTACAAATATGACTGCCGGAACAGTTTCGACTATTTTGCAAAATTTGCTTGAAAATGGTTATCTTGAACTAGTTCAAAATCGAGACAAGCAAGGTCTGATTAATAATGAATATAGCCTAGAACCACTTTATATAAAATTAGACCAGTATTTACAAGATCACTATGTTGAAACTAAAGCCAATATAAATAAACAAGAAATTAACACTTCTACTAATCCAGTTAATGAATTGGCTCGTCAATTTGAAATTGAATTTGGAAGATTGTTGAGTCCAATTGAACGTGAAGAAATCTCGGCTTGGTTAACTGTTGACCATTATGATCCGGAAGTCATTAAATTAGCTCTTAGAGAAGCTATTTTAAGTCAAGTATATAATTTTAAATATGTTGATCGAATATTATTAAATTGGCAAAAGATGGGATTAAAAACCCCTAGTGATGTAACTACATATTTGGGAGATAGATGATGACTACTGCAAAAAATAAACAAGTTAGTCACGATGAACAACTATTAAATGACGAAGAAGCTTTGAAAGTTTTAAATCGAATTTTAGCAATGTATCCAGATGCTAAGGGCGAATTAAATTGGGATAATGTTTTCCATTTAGTTTGTGCGGTGGCTATTAGTGCGCAAACAACTGACAAAATGGTAAATCGTGTAACTCCAAAACTATTTAGTGATTATCCCACACCTGCAGATATGGCCCAGGCGGATATTAAAGACTTAGAAGCTGATATTAGCAAAATTGGCCTCTTTCGTTCAAAAGCAAAGCATTTAAAAGAAATGGCGCAAATCTTGGTTGAGAATTTTGATGGGGAAGTCCCTAAGGACAAGAAGTTGTTAATGACTCTACCAGGAGTAGGAGAGAAAACAGCTAATGTTGTTTTAGCAGAGGCGTATGGTGTACCTGCAATTGCAGTGGATACACATGTTGCAAGGATATCTAAAAAATTCAAGATCGTCCCTGAAAATGCTAAGCCACATGAAATTGAAAAAAGGTTAGAAGAAATTTTGCCTAAAGAGCAATGGATAAAAACTCATCATGCAATGATTTTCTTTGGTAGATATACAATGCCAGCACGGGCGAAAGATCCTAATCCTTATAATTATTTGAAATAGTAAAAGGTAAGATATGACTGAAAAAATTATTGATACTGTTACCAGTATGCAGGATATAAAAAATTTGCTTATACCACACGTAGCAAAAACTGATAGCTGCATTGTGCATACATCTTTAAGTGCTTTTGGATATATTCCAGGTGGTGAACGAATAATTGTTGAGGCACTGAAGGATATATTTTCTGAAGGAAATATTGTGATGGCTGCCCAAACTGCAGATTTAAGTGATCCTGCTGAATGGGGAGAACCACCAGCTACAGAACAAGCACAAATGATAATTAAGGAAAATATGCTACCATTTGATAAGAAGGAAACGCCAATTCATTATATTGGCAAAACACCGGAGTACTTTAGAACTAGTGATGGTGTTAAGAGAACTAATCATCCTTTATATTCGATGTGTGCTTGGGGCAGGGATGCAGACCATATTTGTCGCAATCGCAAATACGACATGCCATTTGATTGGGATAGTCCGCTCGGTGATTTGTACAAGCTAGATGCCAAAGTAATCATGCTGGGTACAGATTTTGAAAGTTGCACTGCTTTGCATTTGGCAGATTCTACGATTGATCGTCCATTGTTAGAAGAAACTGCTCCTGTTAAGAACGAAAAAGGCGAGAGTGAATGGATAACTTTTAAAAATGTAGATGAGCTTGATAAATATGATGACTTCAATGAATTTGGCACTTATTTTGAAGAACATTATCCAGAAGCAATCGTTAAAATCCAAATTTATAAAGGTTTTGTGCGAATTATTCAAATGCGCCAATTAGTTGACAGCGCACAAATTTATTATCGAAAAAAAGATTTACAAAATAAATAATAGTATAAACCTCGAATTTCTGACACGAACTTCGGGTTTTTTTATGTCTAAATTATCAAAACAGGATAAAATTAATATCTATTATAACTATAACGTTGAAAGAATGAAGACAAGACAAAACAAAAAGGATTAACTCCGATTCAATATCGGAATTAATCCTTAGTGTATTTTACTATGTATGAATAATATCAATATTTAATTATTGCCACCGTTATTTTGTCCTTGGCCAGCAGTATTGTTATTATTCGTTTGATTATTAGTAGTTGTACCTTGATTATTATTAGGGTTACCACCACTACTTGCTTGACTACTACTTGAATTAGAAGTTGAGCCATCTTCACGTCCTTGACTAGATGAAGAACTGGATGATGAACTACTACTGCTTCTATTTGTAACTACTTCATTATCTTTTGAAGAACTAGATGATGAAGTTGACGAAGAACTTTCATCTGAATCATCGTTTGAGCCATCTGGAGTATGACCACGTAAGAATAACTCAGAGGTTGAATTACTTTTTGAAGAAGTAACTTCAAGTGGGTCAGAACCTTTAACAATCCGCTTTCGAACAACATTACTTGGTTTAGTCCAATTGCTGTTTTCTTTATCACTCATTAAGTATTTCATCATATACTTATAGAGATATTGTGAAGCATATTGTCCTTGTCCGGTAATAGTACCATCACTCAAATTGTCGTAACCAGTCCAAACCCCAATTGAGTATTTCTTAGTGTAACCAACAAACCAGGCATCTTTAGGGGTGCTTGCATATGAAGGATATTTTACCAGTTCATCATCGGAGTACTTAACAGTACCAGTCTTACCAGCTTCATAAAGTCCAGTTCTAGCATTTGTCCCAGAGCCTTCAGTTAATACACCTTTAAGCATATCAGTAATCATGTAGGCTGTTGACTTCTTCATAACGCGAGTTCCAGTTGATGAGTATGAATGAACTACGCCATCAGCTGTTTCAATTTGAGAGACAAATTGTGGCTTGTAATATACTCCTTCATTAGCAAAGGCTGCATATGCACCAGCCATTTGTAGTGATGATGCGTTTGCCCCAATCGCTACTGAAAGACCTTGATTTGACCCAACAGAAATGTTCATCTTTCTTGCAAATAATGAAGCTTTCTTCATACCAACCTTAGCTAAAGTCTTAACAGCTGGAACATTTCTTGATTGTTCTAGGGCATACCGCATTGTCATTTTACCCATATATTTGTTATCCCAGTCATAAAGTTGAATGTTAGTTCCAGGATATACATACTTAGTATCTTCAAGGTAGTGGGCGGTAGACCAGTTAAGGTATTCAATTGCTGGAGCATAGTCTAAAACGGGTTTAATTGAAGAACCAGTTGATCGACCAGTTTGAACAGCCCGGTCTAGCCCTAGTTGAACTGATGGTAAATTGCGTCCACCAATTATGGCTACTACATGACCATTGCTTGGATTAATAATGGTTGCACCTACTTGCATTTTACTTGATGAAAATGGAATTGTTGAACCATTAGCTAGTTCATAAAGTTTATTTTGAGCATCTTGATCAATATTTAAGGTAATCTTCAAATTGTCATTATAAGGATCGTAGCCCTTGGATTTAACTTCAGTAATTGCTTCCTTAATATATGGATCATCAATTTTTCTAATCGATGATTCTGAACTAGTTTGTTGCGTTTTAAGGCCTTGGGTAATTGATTCAGCCTTAGCAGCTTTTAGTTGTGCTTTGGTGATTTTGCCATTAGCATACATTGCATTTAAAACAATATCACGACGATATTTAGCAGCTTTTGGATAGGTATAAGGATCGTAAGCAACAGGGGCATTAGGCATACCAGCAATTAAGGCTGTTTGTGCTAGGTCGAGGTCTTTTAAAGACTTGCCATAGTAATAATCAGCAGCTGTTCCCATGCCATATACACCATAGTTCATGTATACCTTATTAATGTAGTATTCCAAAATCTGATTCTTGGTATAATCGTGTTCAACCTTGATTGCTAGCCAAGCTTCTTGTGCTTTTCGTTTCAAAGTTCTTTGTGAAGCAGCAGTGGAGAAAACAGTTAACTTAACTAATTGCTGAGTAATACTTGAACCACCAGCTGCGATACCACTTGATTTTGCGTTGGAAACGATTGAACCCAAGATTCTGATTGGATCAATTCCTAAATTTTCTTGATAAAATCTTTTATCTTCTACAGATACTACTGCATCTTTCAAAGTTTGAGGAATATCAGAATTCTTAACATAGGTTCTTTTTTCTGAACCTAATGAAAGAAGAAATTTACCATCACTAGTATAGAAACTACTTGAACCACCGCTTTGTAGTTGATCTTGACTAATTGATGGAGCGTCTTTGGCGTAATAGGCAAATAAACCGACGCCAGAAACGAGTATCAGCAAAACAACAATTGAAAACCACTTAAGAATTTGTAGCCAGAGGCGTCTCTTAGGTTTGCTATTATCATGATGTAAGTTAGCCATTCGAGAATTCTTAGGTGCAGTATTGTTTGCTGAACGATGATTATTCTCTGCCATTTAGCTTTTGCTCCTATCTGCAATAAATTTATCTACGGCTTCCAAATAAGGGAGAGTAGGGCGAAAGCCTGATTGGATTTCGTATGAAACAGTTTCTATCTCTTGTAAAGTGATACTACTTTTGTCGGGATCTTTATATGCGTTGATTACAAAACTAGCTGGAACAATAAAATACCGTCCCAAACTTGAAAAACGGATAATTGTAAAACAAATACCATTTTGTTTAAGACAACGTGAAAGATGAATTATTTGGTGGTCATGAAAATTCTTTAAAGGAAAAGAGCGATGATTTTTCGTCTCTTTTGCTTCAAAATCTAAATAGTAACCCTTGTAAACTCCATTATAATCAGTAGTGGAAGCTTGTCTAAAATAAGCTTCGCGGATTACTGCTTTAGAGCGTTTAGGATAATCTACTTTAACAATTTGGATAGGGGTAGGCTTTTTATGAACTACACAAAGATTCTTTTCAAGATAATATTTATTGGATTCATTGATTTGTTCTTCTAAAGTCATCCCTCGATCAGAGAAACTGATTTCTTTTTTGGCTCTCTTTGTCTGCTTCGGTCGGTGGAAGTCCTGACCATTAAGTCGAGCAGAAGAGCCGGAAGGATATTTTACCAACTTTTCTTCACTCCCTGAATATGATTATAGCAAAAATAGTAAAAAGATACGCATAAAGTGGGATTTAATATAGTTAAATAACTATTTATCTATAAAATAAACGCTTTTCAATAGCCCAAAATTATCAAAGTGAGATATATTATTTTTAGAAAGGTGAGTTGATATGAAACGTGTTTGGATAACTGGTTATCGAAGTTATGAGCTTGGAGTATTCAATCAAAAAGATCCCAAAATCAAAGTTATTAAATATTGTTTAAAAAATCATCTACGGTCTTTGCTTGAAAATGGTGAACTTGATTGGGTTATTTCAGGTGCACAACTTGGTGTTGAACAATGGGCCTTGGAAGCAACGATTGAATTGCAGAAAGATTATCCAGTTAATGTCTCAATGATGGTTCCATATCAAGAATTTTCCAATCGCTGGAATGAAGATAATCAAAATCATTTTCTATCATTAAAAGAGCAGGTCGATTTTTTTGGATCAACCTCCAATTCTCCTTATCAAAGTCCTGTTCAATTGCGAAATTATCAAAATTTTATGGTTCAACATACAGATAGTGCCATCATGATTTATGATCCAGAGCATCCTGGTAAGTCGAAGTATGATTTTGAATTAATTCAGAAATACCAACAAAAGCGAGATTACGACTTGGATTTAATTGATTTTTATTCATTAGAAGATGCAGCTAATGAATATGCCGAAGCCCATAGACCTGATTATTTCAATTAAAAAAACTAAATATTAAAAATACGCTAAGCAAGTCAGGATAAATTTTTCTATTTTTGTTTTTTTTGCTAAAATAAAACAAGATAAAGGAGTTGTCAGAAAATGGCAGATTTAAAAGATATTAAACTTTCATCGCAAGATATTCTTAAAAAGCAGTTTGCTCATAAGATGAAAGGTTACGATCAAGAAGAAGTTGATAAATTCTTAGATCAAATTATTTCTGATTATGAAACTTACAATAGTATTATTGAAGATTTGTATGGTAAGATTGGCAAGCTTCAAAGAGAATTGCTTGAAAGTCAACGGACAGCTAAAGAGGGAGCTGAAGTAGCAACTCAAACTGTAGCACCTGCTCCAGCTGATGATGTTAAAACTTATACCCCTTCAGGCTTTAAGGCTAGTCCAGTCCAAAATCAAGTCCCAACTAATGAAATTAGTACCAACATGGAGCTTATTCAACGTGTTTCTACATTAGAACGTAAAGTATATAATTTAGAACAACGCGTATTTGGTATGCAAAATCAATAAGCTTTTGGTATAATAAAATTCGATGCAAATTTTGAGCAATCGCGGTTAACTTTGGTTAGCTGAGGAAAGTCCACGCCCGCACAAGCTGCGATGCTTGTAGTGATCGTATTCAGCCCAATAAGCTGGAGGATAATATGTTAGATATTATTATGGCGGAAAAAACGCTAAGGCCTTTTGGCTATGTGTGAATATCCTTGAAAGTGCCACAGTGACGTAGCAAGCTGGGAAACTAGCTTGGTGGAACGAGGTAAACCCTGCGAGCGGGCAACCCAAATTTGGTAGGGGCGTCTTCGTCTAAGAAATTGAACTAAAGGCGAGATCATGGCGACATGAAGATAGATGGTTGCTGAAAGTAATAGTGTGGCTAACTATTACTGGAACAGAACGTGGCTTATAGAAGTTTGCAAAGCTAGTTGAGTCTTTAGGGACTCAACTTTTTTTATTGGAAAAATTAAGAATTAGAAAGATACTATGACAGAAAAATATACTCTCTATGCAACAATGGGTGCTGGTTTTGAAAGCACTGTAAGTAAAGAATTACAAAAATTAGGTTATCAGACACGCAATGAAAATGGTCGGGTCTTTTTTGAAGGTGGACAAGAGGATATTGTTAAAACTAACCTTTGGTTGAGAAGTGCAGACCGTGTAAAAATTTTACTTAAAGAATTTAAAGCAGTTAGTTTTGAGCAGCTTTATGATGAAGTTTATGACTATGATTGGGCGCTTCTTTTGCCAGTTGATGCAGCTTTTCCTGTTCAAGGCCGGGCTGTAAGAAGTAAGTTACATTCAGAACCTGATGTTCAATCAATTGTAAAAAAGGCTATCGTTGACAAGATGGTGAAGCAGTATCATCGTCGTGGCTTTTTACCAGAAACAGGAAATGCCTTCCCGCTTGATATTCATATTTATAAAGATGTTGCCCGCTTGTCGCTTGATACAACAGGGGCAAGTTTATTTAAGAGGGGCTACCGTGTTGAACATGGTGGAGCGCCTTTAAAAGAAACTTTTGCAGCAGGATTACTAGAATTAACCCCATTTAATGGTACACACCCCTTAGTTGATCCAATGTGTGGTTCTGGTACTTTGCCAATTGAGGCAGCCTTGCTTGCCAAAAATATTGCCCCTGGAATGAAGCGTGAGTTTAGTTTTGATGGCTTTGATTGGTTTGATAAGAAGTTGCACCAAGCTGGCGTAGAGCAAGCTCAAGCACAAATTAAACCGCTAGAAAGTACAATCTGGGCTAGTGATATTGATCAAAGTGTTTTGGAGTATGCTAAGTTAAATGCTCATAATGCAGGGGTTTTGCAAGATATTAAATTTAAACAAGTTGCAGTCAAGGACTTTAAGACTGACCTTGAAAACGGTATTATTATTTCGAACCCTCCATATGGTAAGAGACTAAAAGATCGAGATGGAGCTCACAAGTTATATGAAGAAATGGGGCAAGTCTTGGGAAGCTATAAAGACTTTAGCCAGTATTATTTAACTAGTGATCCTGATTTTGAAAAATATTTTGGTCAAAAAGCTACTAAAAAACGTAAGTTGTTTAACGGTAACTTACGAGTAGATTTCTACCAGTTCTGGGCAAATAAACGATAAGAATGAAGTGTGATGGGAAATGCTAAAGAATCTTCTGACGCAAAAAGAAAATCCTAAAATCTGGGTAATTAGTGATACACATTTGATAGCTAATGAACTTCATGATAAGGGCTGGGCTTTTCAAAAAATGCAAAATACCAGTGTAGGTAAAGACTTACATTATCAGCAAAAGGCCTTGCTTGCTTTTACTAGAAAGGTTCTAAAAGAAAAACCAGATGTCGTGGTCGTAACTGGTGATATTACATTTAATGGTGAGCGTCTTTCAATGCAGCGCTTTGCGGAAATCTTTGCGCCTTTAAGGCGGCATGGAATTAAATTGCTAGTCTTGCCTGGAAATCATGATATTTATGATGGTTGGGCACGTAAATTTAAAGATGATGTTCAATATCGGACAGACCAAGTTAGTCCGCAGGATTTTAAGGAAATTTTTTATGATAGTAGTTATCGCTATGCGGCTAGGGAAGATGGTAGTTCTTTAGCATATAGTGTTAATTTGAGTCCGAATTATCGATTGATTTTAGCAGATTCTAATATTTATCCGATGGAGTATTCATTAACCCATCCTCATACGCATGGTCGAATTGATGATGAAGAATTAGCCTTTATTGAAGGGCAAATCATTGAAGCAGAATCTAATCATCAACATGTGTTGTTTTTCATGCACCATAACTTATATCGGCACAATGCAGTTATTTATCACAATTTTGTTTTAGATAATGCTAGTCAGGTAAAAAGGCTATTTAATAAATACAATGTGCAGGCGGTCTTTTCTGGCCACATTCATGCGCAAAGTATCAAAAAGGCTCCAGATTGTTCAGCTTATGAAGTAGTTACATCTTGCTTTAGTTCAACAGATCAAGGCTATGGAGAAATCAGCTTGAATGATAAGCAATTATGTTATAAGAGATACAGCTTTAATATGGACGATTATTTGGCTCCAGCTGAAAAGCATGGTCATTTAAATAATTATCGGCAATATCTATGGGATTTGTTCGAGCAAAACAATCGCTACCATTTACGGTATTTGGATAATATGGAATTGGCTGATGAAGAAAAAGCAAAAATAGCTAGATTCTTAGGAGATATGCACTGGGATTATTTTGTCGGTAAAGGTGGAATGAGTAAGGAACAGATTATCAATTCTGAGGAATACCGACGTTCTATCGAGGTAAGACCTAAATTAAAGGGCTATATTGATTCATTGATTGTTGATAGTGATAATTGGAATTTAAAGATAAATTGGAAGAATAAATGGCTAGAATAGCAGTTTACTTAACAGGTGGTATTGCAA
The DNA here is from genome assembly GCA_022756575.1 of Lactobacillus mulieris. Taxonomy (GTDB): domain Bacteria; phylum Bacillota; class Bacilli; order Lactobacillales; family Lactobacillaceae; genus Lactobacillus; species Lactobacillus mulieris_A. The sequence goes on along the minus strand of JALBSH010000001.1, from coordinate 7,607 downwards.
CATATAAAGCAGTATCAGTCGTAAGAAATTTACAAAAGCTTGGACATCAAGTTCGAGTGGTAATGACAAAAAATGCAGAAAAATTTGTAAGTAGCCAAACATTAGCAGCCTTAACTAAAGAAGAAGTGCTTGATGATTTGTGGGGAAAAGAGAATGAAGCCAAAATACCTCATATTGAATTGGCTGATTGGAGTGAATTAGCACTCGTTGTGCCTGCGACAGCTGATTTTTTGGCTAAGATGGCTTGGGGGCTAGCTGATGACGCAGCTAGTACGACTATTTTAGCAAGTAACTGTCCTAAAATTGTGGTCCCAGCTATGAATAGTCATATGTTGGCTAATCCGGCGGTAAAGCGTAATCTAACGCAACTTAAAGCTGATGGTGTGGTAATTTTAGAGCCTAAGGTGGGGATGCTCGCTGAAGGCTATCAGGGCAGAGGAAGAATGCCAGAACCAGATGAAATTACCAAGTTTGTTTGTGATAGCTTGTCTACCCCAAACACCTTGCAAGGTAAACGAGTAATCGTCACAGCAGGGGGAACAAGAGAAGCTGTTGATCCAGTCCGCTACTTGGGAAATCGTTCTAGTGGTAAGATGGGCATTGCAATTGCAGACGAATTTGCCAAAGCAGGTGCACAAGTTGACTTGGTTGTTGGAAATATTGATATAGCTGTTCCCAATAATGAATTAATAAAAATCCACCAAGTAAGTTCAACTGAAGATATGCTGAATCAAGTAGAGCAGCTATTTGATGCGTGTGATTGTTTGGTAATGGTAGCCGCTCCAGCTGACTATAAGATTAAAAATAATTTCAATCAAAAAATTAAGAAAAAACCAGGTCAAACAAACTTAATACTTGAGCTGACGCAAACTCCAGATATTTTAAAAACAATGGGGAAGAAGAAAGACCGACAAATTGTTGTAGGTTTTGCGGCTGAAACAGAGAATTTATTAGTTAATGCGCAAACAAAGCTAGAGCGTAAACATGTTGATATGATTGTAGCTAATGATGTAAGTACTGGTGTTTTTGGAAGTGATAAAAATCAAGTATATATCTTACAAAAGGGCCTTGAACCAGTTAGTTGGCCAGAAATGACCAAAAAAGAAATTGCTAAAAGATTAGTAAGCTTAATTAGTGAAAAGATGAAATAACGTAATTAGTAAAAATAATATGAACCCTGAAATTCAGATATGAATTTCAGGGTTTTTATTTAAAAAAATATAATAAAAATAACAATATATTAATAGCTGCAAAAAAACGCATTCATTCAAAAAATAATTATTATCACAAATTGAAATCAATTAGAATTGCTGATATATAAATAATCTTTAATATATATTGTGAAAATATATTGCGGGCATGTGCGTATATAATTTTAAAATAATTTATATATATACTTGAAATATTTTCGGGGGGGGTAAAATAGGCCTTGTCTACTAGGTAGATTGAAATCGTTATTCTTGGAGGAGAATAAATTATGGCACATAAACATATTGAACAAAGTGTAAAAGAATGCCAACGTTTCAGTATTCGGAAGTTAAGCATTGGGGCCGCTTCTGTATTGCTAGCAACGGTTGCATTCATGAGCACAGGGGTAAGTAGTCAAGTTCATGCTGCTGAAACAAGTGAAGCAGCTACTACGCAAGCAAGTTCTGATGCCAAGCTTAGCGACGCAAAGACTAAGTTGCAAGCTGCATTAGATTCAGCAAAAGCTTTGAAGGTAACAGATGAACAAAAGAAGCAAGCAGGATTAGATAAGGCAATCACAGATGCTGAAGCTGCTGTTAAGGGGAGCGACATTAACGTCGTTAACACAAAGCTTGATGAATTGAACAAAGCTGTTGATGTAGTGAAAGCTGAAATGGCAAAAGCCACAACAACTAAGGCAGACACTTCAACAGCTAAAGCAGACAAGGAAACCTCTACTAGCTCAAGTACTTCAACTAGTGCAAGTGAAAGCAAGACATCTGCAAGTGAATCAACTAGTTCTAGCGCAGCCAAAGCTACAAGTGATAAGAGCAAGGAGAGCTCATCAACTGAAGCTAAGGACGAAAAGTCTTCAGAATCTGAAGAATATCCAGGACCCGATGATTTACCTAAGGGTTATCATTTTATGGCTGTTTTTGTTAAAGATAAGGATTCTGGGCAATTTGTTTTTTATAGTAACTCGTCAGATTGGAGTACAAAAGAAGAAATTGCTTTAAAAGATTTTGGTACAGAACCAGGAATGATATACGGTATAAATTACCTTAAAACATATCTAAATTATCTAGGTTATAATCTTGATGACAGCCCAGAAAACAAACATGTTTTAGAAACGTCAATTTTTGGTAAAACTGATTCTGCAGAATTAACTGCTTCAAAAATGTCGAGTGATGAGCTTAAAAATAAAAAACTTATAACTGTTAAGTTTGTTGATGAAAATGATAAAACACCTATCACTAAGCCACTAAAAATTTACGTTGATAAGGATGCAAAATCTATTTCAGGATCTGTTGTTGATGTAATTAATGAACATTATCTTTTACCTATGTTTCTTACTGCTCAAGATGAGGGGCTAAAGATTCCTATTTCAACTCATATGCCAATTTCAAATGAATCCAATCGTACTGGAGGAAAAGGGGCTGCAATCAGTGCGGATGGTGTAGTTACTTTGCACCAATCTGGTGGAATGGTAGTAGAGAAAAAAGACCACAAAAAGACAGAAGCTAAAGAAAATCAGCCTGAAAAACCTAAAAAGATTTCTAAAGAAGAATCCTTTGCTGGTATTGCATATGTTCCGGAATTTGCCTTTAATCCTTTTTGGAAACTTCCATTGGTAGATGGTGAAGGAAATTATACTGGTAAGAATATTGCTACTAATTCTAATTGGAAGATTTTAGCAAAGAAGACTATTGATGGTGAAGTCTACTACCGCCTAGGGACAGACAAACAATGGATTTCAGCTGATTATGTAACAGTAAAGTCAGCTGATCAAGCCAAGACTGAAACTCCTGCCAAAACAGAAACTAAAGAAACTCCTGCAAAAGAAGCTGCATCACAAACTAAGGACAGCAAAGAAGTCGCATACACTGGTGTAGTATACGCCCCAGTAATTAACAACAATCGTGGGTGGAAGATTGCTTTATTAGATGGCGAAGGCAACTACACTGGTCAATTCATCTCAATTGATTCCAACTGGAAGATCTTCGCTAAGAAGACAATGAATGGTGAAGATTACTACCGCTTAGGTACAGATAAGCAATGGGTTCCAGCTAAGTTCGTAACTGTAAAGTCAGCTCAACCAGTTAAGACTGAAACTCCTGCAAAGACAGAAACTAAAGAAACACCAGCAAAGGAAACTGCAACTCAAACTAAGGATAGTAAAGAAGAAGCAGTATCAGGTGTTGCATATGCTCCTGTAATTAACAACAACGCTGGCTGGATGATTGCGTTACTTGATGGCGAAGGCAATTACACTGGCAAATACATCCCAACCAACAGTAACTGGAAGGTATTAGCTAAGAAGACTGTTAATGGTGAAGATTACTACCGTTTAGGTACAGATAAACAATGGGTTCCAGGTAAGTTCTTAGAAGTTAAATTAACTGAATCTGCTAAGTCAACAACTCCTACAAAGACTGAAAGCAAAGAAACACCAGCAACCCAAACCACTGCAGCTAAAGAAGAAGCAGTATCAGGTGTTGCATACGCCCCAGTAATTAACAATAACCCTGGTTGGATGATTGCATTACTTGATGGTGAAGGCAACTACACTGGTAAGTACATCCCAACCAACAGTAACTGGAAAGTATATGCTAAGAAGACTATTAACGGTACAACATACTACCGTTTGGGTACTGACAAGCAATGGGTTCCAGAAAGATTCTTACAATTCAAGGCAAGCGAAACTGCCAAAACAGTAGCTCCAACTAAGAGTGAAACTCCTTCAAGTACAGAAGAAGCTATTTCAGGAATTGCCCACGCCCCAGTAATTAACAACAATCCAGGCTGGATGATTGCCTTACTTGATGGTGAAGGCAATTACACTGGCAAATACATTTCAACTAATAGTAACTGGAAAGTATTTGCCAGAAAGACCATTAACGGTAGAACTTACTATCGTTTAGGTACCGATCAACAATGGGCACCTGCTAGTTATTTAAATCTTATTAAATAATTGATGCCCAAATATCTTACATTTTTCAAACTACAAAAACTTATATACTTATTCTTTCTTTAAACGTAGAAAAGGTCTTCAACTGGAATGGAGTTCTGGTTCTAGGCCTTTTCTTGCCAACAAGGCTCACATAGTGCAAAGTATTTAAATTTAACTATTAGGGGAAAATAGTTTATCAATTCTTTTGGAGGAAATATTATGAAGACAAATAAATTGATTACTTCAGCAACTATTGCAGTAGCTCTACTTATGGCTTCTAAAACCACTACTGTAAAAGCTGATGTGAAAACTACTGATAATAATGAAACTCAAACTAAGTCTACCTCATCTGTTGATACAGCTACTGCTAATGTCAACTTAGCACAAGCTAATGAAAAACTTGCTCAAGCAAGCGCAGATACAGCCGTCGACAAGGCTAACCAAACTGCTGCAGCTCTTGAAAAAGCAAAAGCTGCTAATGATGAAGCTAACAAGCAAGACGCTGAAGATAATGCAACTATTAAAGAAGCACCTGATAAGATTACTTCAGCTAAGAGTGAATTAGCTAAGGCAGAAGAAACAAAAGCAGCTGAATCTGCTAAAACTCCTGAATTAACTCAAAATGCTGATGAGCTCAAGGAACGACTTAATAAAGCTCAAGCAGAAGACGACAAAGCAAATGCTCAATTTGATAAAACATGGGCTAACTTGAGAAGTAAGCAAGCAGCTTATGATACGAGTTACCAAGAAAAAGCTGACAAGGCTCAAGAAACTGCTGATGCTGCTCAAAAAGCTGCTGAAGAGGCAACTGGCGTTGTCAACACTAAAAAGCAAGCTGTTTCCCAAGCTCAAGCAGGTGTGGATGCTGCTCAAACTAAGGTGAACGAAGCAAATGCTGAACTTGAAAAGTCAAATCAAGCTCAAAAAGATGCTGAAGCTAAACTTGCTAGTGCTAAAGCTGCAGTAGCCACCGCTCAAGCAGAAAATGACAAGGCGCAAGCTGCTGTCAAAACTGCTCAAGCTGGCACTCAAACTGCCCAAGCTGCACTTGATCAAGCTAAGTCTGACAAGACTGCTAAGGATGACGCTGTAAGTGCTGCTCAACAAGCTTTTGATGATGCTCAAAAAGCAGCTGAAGAAGCCACAAATCGCGCTAGTGACGCTGCTAAGAAATTAGCTGAAGCAAATGATGCTGTGGCCACTGCTCAAACAAATTTTGATAATGCCCAAGCTGCCGTTAACGATTTACAATCTAAGCTTCAAGCAGCTAAAACCGACTTAGAAACTGCTAAGATGCGTTACTACGAAGCAAGTCGCTACTTTGAAAATACCTTAACTTTGTCTGATGAACAAGTTAATGTTATTAAGAAGTACACTCAATTAGCCCAAGCTAGCGATGACCCACTGGCATATGCTGTTAAGGCAGTGAATAGTGATCAATTCAAGTCTGACATGGTACCAGCTATTCATATTTCTCGTAATATGAATGATTACAAGTCGAATGACTATGACAAGTTGCGCATTGTTAATGTGATGAACTTGACTCACGAACAAAAACTTGAACTTGCACAATTTGCAGCTGATTTACTTAACCAAGTTCGTGCTCAAGTTGGCTCTAAGCCAGTGACTGTCAGTGAAACCTTTATGGAAGCTGCTGATAAAATTGCAGCTGGTTATACCGCTGATCACCGTATTATTTCTGACGACAAAGGTCATGATGTTCCAGTTATCACTTCTGTTATGGGGCAATACGGATTTAAAGATGGTGGCCAATATTATGAAGATATGACTAATTGGTATCTTGGTGATCAACCTAAGTCTGATGAACAAGGTAATTTTTATCCTTTATCAGATGATGAATATGAGAAATACAATAAGTATGAAGACGGACAGTGGGTATTCACAGGTAATTATAATATAAGCATGGATTCACTTAAATCTTATGTCTACTATAATATTTTAGAGTTAGTCATGACACCCGATGAATGGCATCATATGTCTGATTTACTTGGTGTTCTTTATCAAACTGATCATGCTAATTCTGAATATTTCGGTATAAGCTTTAACAATCTTGGTACTGCTGAAGTTTCTACGCACGTTATTACAGCTCCTAACAGCTACTTAGAACATCCAGAAATGTTCCAAGCTAAGCTTGTTTCACCAATTGATAAGGCTCAAGCTAAACGTGACGCCGCCGCTGCTAATGAAGATATCAATAATGAAACAGCCAAGGTAACTGATCTTAATGCTCAATTAACAGTTGCTAACGATAAGATGAAAGCCTTAACTAGTGCCTTAACCGCTGCTCAAGCCGTTGCTCAAAAGTCTAGCGATGATAAGGCTAATGCTGATCAAGCTACAAACGCTGCAAAATCTGCAATGGAGACTGCTAATGATAACTTAAATGCTGCTAAGGCTAGTCAAAGTGAAGCTGGCGACCATTTAACTGCTGCACAAACTGTTTTAGACAATGCTCAAAGAAGTTTAAGTGGCGCTGTAACAACTGCCAATGACGCTGCACGCACTTTGTCAGAAGCTGAAAAGACTGCTGCTGAAAGTGAAACTAATGCAAAGTCAGCTCAAACGCAAGCTCAAAAAGCAAGCAAAGCTCAAGCTGATGCACAAACTGCCTTAACTACTGCTCAAAAGACTTTAGATCATGCAAATGACGAAATGGCTACTGCAAACGCCGCTTTAACCGCTGCTAACGCTAAATTAGCTGATGCTAGTCGCACGCTAAATGATGCCAAGACTGCCTTAGCTAACTACGACGCAAAGCATGCACAAGACAAAGTGGCTTTAAAAGAGGCACAAGATGCACATCAAGCTTCTATTCAAGCTTCAGCAATAACGGGATTTGCTTTAAATGCAGCAAGACAATTCTTTGAACAGGCAGATACAGCTTTGACAGCTAATAAGAAAGTTGTTGCTAAAGCTCAAGCTACAATTGACAATATGAATGCTCAAATCAATGCGGTTAATAAGGCTGTTAGTGACGCTAAGGCTCGCCTTGAAAGCAATAAGAGTGTTCACGATGCATATGCTATTGCAACTGTTAACAATCAAGATGCTCAAAAGGCTTTAGAAAAAGCTCAAGCTGATTTAGCTGCTGCTAAACAAGTTTTAGCCGAAGCTCAAGCTAAACTTACTGAAGCAAAGAAGTCAGAAGAAGCTAAGAAAGCTGAAGAAGCTAAGCCATCAGAAGATAGCAAGAAGTCAGAAGAAGCTAAGCCATCAGAAGATAGCAAGAAATCAGACGACACTAAGCCATCAGAAGATGCAAAGAAGTCAGACGACACTAAGTCATCAGAAGATAGCAAGAAGTCAGAAGAAGCTAAGCCATCAGAAGATAGCAAGAAGTCAGACGACACTAAGTCATCAGAAGACAGCAAGAAGTCAGAAGAAGCTAAGCCTTCAGAAGATAGCAAGAAGTCAGAAGAAGCTAAGCCATCAGAAGATAGCAAGAAGT